>NZ_VTVA01000023.1 GCF_008638345.1 Pseudomonas saliphila
GAACATCAGGTCCCCTATGACCTGCCGGCCAACAAGACCCGCAGCGTGTTCAAGACGCTGAGCAGCCCCGGCGGCGACGGCTTCAACGAACTGCGCATCGAAGACAGAAAGGATCAGGAACAGATTTTCATCCACGCCCAGCGCGACTGGGAGCAGAACATCCAGCACAACCAGAGCATCCGCGTCGGCCACGAACGCCACGACCGCGTCGAAGCCAACAGCTATAGCGAACTGCTCGCCGAGGAACACCATACCACCCACAGCGACCGCCGCACCGAAATCAAAGCCGACGACCACCTGACCGTGGCTGGCAGTCAGCACGTCAAGCTCGGCCAGAGTCAGTTCATCGAAGCCGGACAGGAGATTCACCTGTCCAGCGGCATGAAGATAGTGCTCGAAGCCGGTAGTGAAATCACCTTCAAGGTCGGCGGCAGCTTTGTAAAACTCGATCCAAGCGGTGTGACCTTGGTTGGCCCGAGTGTGAAGATGAATTCGGGTGGGAGTGCGGGCAAGGGGAGTGGGGCGGCGCCGTTGTTGCCGGGACAGGCGGCACTGGCGGAGGCAGGTCAACCGGGCAAGCCGACTGAAGCACTCATCAAACAAAGCCTGGTGATGCGCCAGGCGGCAATCACTGGTCAAGGTATTTGCGAGGTCTGCGAAGCGACTAAGACCGTGGGGGCTAGCTGATGCGAACAGACGGATATCTGCTATACGATGGGTGCTGGGTGGAGCGAGCACTGCGCTGGCATTACACCAACTTACCAGACCACCAACCATTACCCGTTTTACTCGATACGGATTACCACGCACTGGCAGAACTGGGACCTGTATTGATTCAAGCCAGTGTCGGTGATGCGGCGGATCTACTGTGGCAGGGTCCGGGCAGCCCTATTCGTCATGGGGTGTGGCTGGAATCCCAGCTCTCTCCCTTGGCAGTGCTGGACTTCATTCAATCACGCCTGCAGGTATCCAACGCTCACAGGCAGGACTACTGGCTACGTCTTGCGGATAGCCGTCCCTTAAAACGGGTATTTGACTCTCACAACCGCTGGCCAGATGGTTTCTGGGACGGCATTGATGCTATTTGGCTCAATACTGATCAAGGGCCGAGTGAGGCCTGGCGGGCTCCGCCAGAGCGCCTCGATAAAATACCGAACCAGAAAAGCCTCGGGCGCATCACTTCATTCTTCACGCTGGGGCAGCACCTTCTGGACAGCTTGGCTGGCACGGACAAGGAGAGTCAGGCATGAATGCACCAGTAAACCCGATGCAAACATACCCCTATCCAGCACAAGGAGCCGTGTGCCCCCTCCTAGTCGCAGTCTGGCCTTTACGCTACGCAATCGGTGCTGACCGGGGTGTTGATGCTGGCGCTCTTGGCCTGCCTGCCCTGACTGGTACCTTTCCGACGCTGGAATCTGGTGTGCCGTCTGGTAGACCCATGCAATACAGCCAACGTTTACTGAGAGATGGCTGGTTATATCTTTGGCTGGAGAACCAAGGGCGCCTGGCGGAGTACGGCGTAAACAATGCCAGCCTCGCAGAAACTGATCGGGGTGGACCGGTGATTGACGGGCGCAATCTGCCCTATTTCATCATCCCTGCGGGCGAGGGCGGAAAACTCGTATGGTCCCCGGTGCGCTGGACGGACACTCAATTTGATACTGCAAAAAGCCGCGCTGACGTTCGGAACAGAATCATGCGCAGCGTCACCCTCGGCGGTGCACCGAACAGTGACTTTATTACCCGGCAACCGGCGAATTTACTCATTGGTGATTATTCAAGTCCCGACGGCTATGGCTGGAGCACTGCGCCGGATACCGGGAGCCGTCCTGACATGGTTAGAACCATCTTCGCCATGAACCACTGCGAGCAACAGGCATGGGCGATAGTCGACGATCCTTGGGGGATCGTCCAGGACCTCGCCGCGCTGACCCGTCTTCGTCACCAAGCGCATGATGTTTATCTCAAGGACAACGCGGAAGACTGGGCTACTGCCGGGGTGTTGCGGAGCCTGGCTAAGAGCGATGATCAACTCGGCCAAAAGATGAACCGGATTGCCGATACTCGGCGATTGAATGAAGTGTGGCAGGCCATGGATACTGCAGAAGACGGCTACGCCGAGGAAATTGCCTCTCTCACAGGTTATTGGGCCGACTGGTTTATCACCGTACATGGGCAAGGGCCTTCCAGTCTGGATACCGCCTGTGGTCATTTCGATATCACCATAGCCGAACATCGTGATGCACTAGAAGATCATTTTGCAGCGGCTTGTCTTGGGCCATCAGACAAACCTGAAGGCATCGTTGCGGTTCGGAAAATCATGACGCTACCACCCGAACCACAGAAGCCGTGGTTACTGTGGTCATTGCTTGGGTTGAGAGAGCGTCTGGATGCAGGCAGCCTCGCTTCTATATTGGGGGTAGCGGAGAACATAGCGGATGCGACCCCAGAGATGGCGCAAGAAGCCACCCGCCTTACCCAGGCATTAACCTTGAGTGCTGCAATTAATTTGAGCGCAATCAAGATAAAAGAGTTAGGACCTACAGCTCCCAGGCAACACATGTTTGCTGCGATGGCTCCCGCAGCAGCTCTCTCCATGAGAAGCTGGCCTCAAGAGGCAGACTCACCAAGTAAAATCTTTATGGCTGCGGCATTGGCCCGGAGCGGGCAGCAATTGGAAGTCGTACCCGCCAGCCAGAAAGAAATTGGCATGTGGTTGGGTGAGATAACCGGCAGTAAAGCGCCGACCACTGCCAAGTTACCTTCAACCGGTGATGCAGCGATACCTCACTTCACGCTGAAAGCTTCTAGCACAGCCGTTACGCCTCCCAACCCGCTTTCGCCAGCGTCCCCGCAGGCATCAACGCCCTTGCCGGGACCAGCAGCGAATAGTGTTCAATCAATGCCGCGCAGCCCTCAGCTGTTGAATCTCAGCACAAGGGCGATCCAGGACGCTCCGGTCCGGAGTGCGATTGCTGTGTTGGCGGCAGTGAATTTGATTATTTCCACGGATCATCTATTAGAAGAAAGAAAAATAGGAACCTTAAGCCAGTTTGTGGGTGCCGGTTTTAGTTTCATCGCAGGGATGGCAGCTGTGGTGGAAAAGCTTTCGAACGTAGACTGGAAACAACAAGTTCAAATATCGGGAGTGCTAGGAGGAGCAACGAAGCGCCAGCTTGCTAATGCACTTACCGCCGCTGCATGGTCGCAAAGCTTCAGCGGTATCGTATCGGCCGCTAACATAGTGTTTTTTGGCACTGAGGCGGTTGATGCTTACCGCCATGGCGACCTGAATACAGCCGGGCTCGATGTCGGGTTGATGGTCGCATCAGCAGGCCAACTTGCCTTACAAGTCAAAGCTTATCGCACCTACCGCCTCGCACGAGCAGCAGTAATGTTAGGCCAGGTAACAGCGATCAGGACTGGCACTGCGGTACTCGGAGGACCACTTACTTTTGCGCTTACCAGTGTGGCAGCGTTGATCGTTAGTGGCGTGATCGTCCGTCAATATACTCAAAATACTCCCCTGGAACGCTGGGTAGCCAATACTCGGTATGGTGTTAAGCCAGAACCTTGGTCTGGCAGCCACAGAGGTGAAATGGAAAAGCTTTATGCGCTGTTGTACCCCGTTACCCTTAACCTCCAGCGCTACCCCGAGCTGAACCCGCGCACCGGAGCCCATATTGAGGTTACATGGTTAATCCTACGTCTCGAAGGCCAGAAAGGGATCCGTGACGGTATGCTTCGCTTTGAAGGCAAGGAAATTTGGAGTGGTACGGGCTGGTTCGACCGGTCACTCGAGCCTATAACTGTGAATTGGACAGAGTCGGACTTTGAAGTAGATGGGGGTACACGCAGGCCACAAGAGGCGGGTGTCACCCGATACCGGCGCGTATACCACCAGGAGCCTGACAAAGGACGCTTGGTTGAAGTGGAGGGCACACTTTTCTACTCACCTATCGAGGGGTTCGAATTGCCATCGGTTGAGATTAAGGACTCGGCATGGATTTAAAGGCAGCCACGTTACTGCGATCCCATGCTGCACAGCATAAGCTCAGTTTAATCCTGAGCTCATCAGACCAAGGCAAAGTTGCTCCGATGATGCCAATTGAGGTTCAGGAGCAAAACGAGAAGCTGTTATCGCTTCGGCCTAACGATGGAATGCTCAAAGGTATATGGACAGGTGCATTGGGAGGATATGGTGGGACGATGTGTTTGTTAATTACTGGCTATCTACTATTCGATGGAGACATCGAATTTGCTTGGCAAGTTTTCTTGGTAGCCATGGCTATGTTGATTGTTCCTTTCCTCTGGGAAGTATTAACTCCTTCTTCGGCTCCAATCCTCCTAAGTCGCCGAACCCGAGAGATCTATTTCCAGCATGAAGGAGAGCTCTACCACACCCCCTGGGACGACATCAGAGCCTTAGCTTACGAATATAAAATGGTGCACCAGAATATCGGTGCCATGACCAACAGCACGCTTGAGATACTGATGCAGCGCTTTGGCAAACCTGACGACCACATTTTTGTTGCCCTGGGCTTACCAATGGGTAAAACGCTGGAACTACAACAGCACGTCTGGGCTTACCTGCAGTCTTATATGGATCGTGGTCCGTGGCTTGATGAGCAGGGCAACACCACAAGCTCACCTGAATATGTGAAACAGCAGATCAAGCTTAACCAACATCATCGGCGAGATGACATAAAGCTTCCATGGAGAAGTTTCAAAGAAACGCGCAGTGCAGGTCATCTGTTCCAGGTCTGTTTTTATATCATTCTCTATCCTGCTTCTGCCCTCTGGGACTTTACCCGCGACACCGCTATCAAGCGCAGCCACCATACCTGGCCTGACGAAGTACTGGAGCGCTTGAAGCCGGACGGTCCAACCAGCCGGCTGATTGATATCGAGAGCGAGCTAGTGCAGTCGAGCAGCTCAGGGGACACGCGCTAAGTTTGGCAGAGCAATTCGGATGGGATATTTGCGTCGGGATTTCCTGCCGGTTCCCTATGAGACGAGCTGCAAACGTCTTTCTCTTGCTTTGGCGGTTTATTAGCTAACATCCATAATTTATGCGCGCGCCTAGCGCAATCACCCAATCTCCCCCGCATCCTCCGTAATCTCCCCACGCGGCCTGGGAAATCCGGCAATAATCGCCACGATGGCAACAGCGCCCAATAGCCAGCAGTAATACACCTGACCCGCCAGAATCAGCGGCGATACGCCGGCAAGGGAGCCTGCCAGGAGAATTTGAGCGCCGTAGGGAATCAAGCCCTGGACTACGCAGGAAAATATATCCAGCAGACTGGCGCTGCGGCGGCGGTCGACGTTGTAGTGGCCGGCCAGGTCGCGGGCGACGCTGCCGCTGACGATGATGGCGACGGTGTTGTTGGCGACGAACAGGTTGGCCAGACTCACCAGCGCGGCTATGGCAGCTTCGCCACTGCGGCGGCCGGCATGGCCCAGTTTTGCGGTTATGTTCTGAATGCTCTGACGCAGCCAGGCGAGGCCACCTTCACGCTTCATGACGGCAGATAGCCCACCGATGAACATCGACAGCACAGCAATTTCCAGCATGCCTTCGAAGCCTTTATAGATATCGTTGCCCCAGCTGGCGACGGAATACGCATCGCCCAGGAACATGCCGGTGAATCCCGAAAGCACGATTCCGGTCATCAAGACGGCGAATACGTTCAACCCACTCAACGCCAGAACCAGTACCGCGATATAGGGCAGCACGAGCATGAACTGGTAGTCGGCCAGCGCAGGCTCGGTGGCTGTGTCTCCGAGTATGAACAGCAATATCAGGGTCAACACTGCAGCGGGCAGCGCGATCAGCAAGTTGAGTTTGAATTTGTCCCGCATGGCGACGCCCTGGGTGCGGGTGGCAGCAATGGTGGTGTCGGAGATGATCGACAGGTTGTCGCCGGCCATGGCGCCGCCTATTACCGCGCCCATGGCCAGCGGAATGGAGATGCCGGTGGCTTCTGCAAAGCCTAGCGCAACGGGGGCGACCGCACCGATGGTCCCCATGGAGGTGCCCATGGCAGTGGAAATGAACGCAGCAATCAGGAACAGACCGGGCAGCACGAAAGCCGGCGGTATGAAGCTCAGACCCATGTTCACTGTTGCCGTCACGCCACCAATCGCACCGGTAACAGTGGCGAAGGCGCCAGCGAGGAAAAAGACCAGCACCATGGTGATGATGTTGCTGTTGCCGATGCCAGAGATGAAGGTATCCAGGCTGCGATTAAGTCCCTCTCGCCCGAGCAGAATCGCCAGTACGATGGCTGGCAATATCGCGACGGGTGCCTTGATCTGGTAGAACGCGAACTCGGTCCCGATCAGCGAATAGTAGGTCCCGCTGCCAAGAAAGATCAGCAGAAACAGCAGTAACGGGAGCAGGGCGATGGCGCGGGGCTGGGGACGTTCTTTCATGTGGATTCCGTCGGGACGCAAAGGACGCAAGTGTAAGCAGCATTGTGCGTATAGGCCAGTGTTGCGGACCCTGGCGCAGCGCAGGCGCACTACACCCCCGGGGGAGAACTGCCTGTGATTTGAAAGTAAGAAAAAGCTGAAGGGGGGTGGCCGCCCCGGAGCCGGGGCGGCCAGAAGTACGTTACTCAGCCATCGCCATGCTTGTGAGGGCGGGGGTCATTACGATCTCGACGCGACGGTTCTTGTGGCGGCCGGTTTCGGTGCTGTTGTCTGCACGGGGTTCTTCTTCGCCCATGCTACTGAGCTGCAGGCGCTTGCGGCTGACACCGCCTAACATAAGGACATTGGCGACGGCCTGAGCACGCTCAAGGCTTTGATCTTCGTTCAGCTCCTCTGCGCCGGCGCTGTCGCTATGGCCGATCACGGAGAAAAAGGTTTCTTCGTCGTCCCGGATCGCCTGGGCAATCTTGCTCAAGGGAACCAGACCTGAAGGTAGCAGAAGGGTACGCTTGGGATGGAAATTGCCATCCACCGGAATGATCAGGCGAATCTGCTCGCCTTCGCGTTCTATTTCATAACCCTGAGATTCGGCTACTTTGGTGAGATGCTCCACGCGGGGCTCAGCCCACGGCTTGGCAACGACGGCAACAGGTACTGGGGCCTTGGAAGAACAGGCTGTCATGGCGAAGCTGAAGGCGAAAACGGCAACGACTTTTATGGTTTTCATGCACGCGTCCAAAAATCAAGAGCTTGGGAGAAACAACTGGAGTTTAATCTAGACTCCACATTGCCGAAGGGTAGCATTCTGGCGCAACTCTGTGACCAATTGTAGCCAGTCTTTTCCTAGATGAAAGCGTTATTAGAGAAGGGGTTCACATATGCGTCCTGGTTTAAGGGCTGTTTGCCTTGCGTTGTGCGGCAGTTCTGTTTTGCTGTCCGGCTGTTCATCGTTGCCCTGGTCGTCCGGGGAGAGTGAGAGGGTGGTCGGGCTTCTCGAAAAAAACGGGGATAGCTGGACGATCGAGCGATGCCGCGAGGGTTCCCGCGTTGGCCTGGAAGAGGCGAGCGCTCTGGATCAGTTGTTCCAGCGCGTAGCGCAACCGGGACAGCTCGCTATCTTTGCCGATATTGAGGGCAGCGTTCGTGGCGAGGGTAGGCTGCACCCCACTCAGGTACTGCGTATGCAGTCCAGTGGCCGCGGCTGCGCTGAGGAACCGCAGAGTGGCCAGTGGATAGCACGGGGGCTTGATGAGTCCTGGCGTCTGGTAGTGGATCAGCAGGGTATCCGCTTCGACGGCCTGGAGGATCAGGACTCCGGGCCTGTGCGGATAATCGCCGAAAGCCTGCCGGATGGCTCAATGAGCTTTCGAGGCGCGGAGGATACGGATCTCGAACTGTGGCTGTACCCGCAGGCCTGCTTCGACAACAGTGGCGACTACCGCCACCTGAAGGCAACGCTGTCGTTTAATGGAAAACGTCTGAACGGCTGTGCCTATAAGGGTACCGACGCGGCGCCATGATCAGCCGCCCAGATAGGCGCTGCGCACTTGCGGGTTGGCGAGTAGTGCCTCGCCGGAATCCTCCAGCACAATGTGGCCATGCTCCATGACGTAGCCGCGGTCGGCGAGCTTGAGCGCCTGATTGGCGTTCTGCTCAACCAGGAAGATGGTCACGCCGTTGCGCCGCAGCTGCTCGATGATCTCGAATATCTGCTGGATGATGATAGGCGCAAGCCCCAGCGACGGCTCGTCCAGCAAGAGTAGCCGGGGTTTACTCATCAGCGCGCGACCTATCGCCAACATTTGCTGTTCGCCACCTGACATGGTGCCGGCGCGCTGCTGGAAGCGTTCCTTGAGGCGCGGAAACAGCTCCAGGGTATTCTCGAGTTGCTCAGCGAACGCATCGCCCCGGGTGAAATAGCCGCCCATGGACAGATTCTCCTCGACTGTCAGCCGCGAAAATACCCGTCGGCCCTCCGGGACGATGGCGATGTCCTTGCGCATGATCTGCGCGGTGGTCAGGCAGGTCAGCTCCTGGTCCTCATAACGAATGCTGCCGCTGGTGGCGCGCGGGTCGCCGCATAGCGTCATGAGCAGCGTGGTCTTGCCGGCACCGTTGGCACCGATCAACGTGACGATTTCGCCGGATTGCACCTGGATATTGATGTCGTGCAGCGCCTGGATCTTGCCGTAGTGGGTCGAAACGTTTTCAAAGTAGAGCATGCAGCGTCCTCAGGTTTCGCCCAGGTAGGCCTTGATCACATCGGGGTTTAGCCGGATTTCCTCCGGTGTGCCCTCGGCGAGTGGGCAGCCCTGATTGATCACTACGATGCGATCGGAAATGCTCATGACCAGTTTCATGTCGTGCTCGATCAGCAGAATGGTCAGATTATGTGCGCTGCGTAGCTCGGCGATCAGCTCCTTCAGGTCCTCGGTTTCGCGCGGATTGAGCCCGGCCGCGGGTTCATCCAGCATCAACAGCGTGGGCTGGGTGACCATGCAGCGGGCAATCTCCAGTCGCCTTTGTTGCCCATACGCCAGGGTATTGGCCTTGCGATTGGCGAATTCGAGCAGATTGACGCGCTCCAGCCAGTAGGCCGCACGCTCCATGGCCTCCTTCTCGCTGCGCCTGAAAGCTGGAGTCTTGAACAGTCCGGCGAGCATATTGGTGTTCATGTTGTGGTGCTGGGCGACCAGCAGGTTCTCGGCTACCGACATTTCCTTGAACAGTCGCACGTGCTGGAAGGTACGGACCATGCCCTTGCGCGCGACCTTGAAGCCCGGCAGCCCCTGAATATCTTCTCCGCGGAACAGGATGCGCCCGGCGCTGGGCTTGTAGAACCCGGTCAGGCAGTTGAATACCGTGGTCTTGCCCGCGCCGTTAGGGCCGATCATGGAGACGATCTCCTGCGGCATGATTTTCAGCGCAACGCCGTCGACCGCCAGCAGGCCGCCGAAGCGCATGGTCAGGCTGGTTACATCGAGCAAGGGTTGAATGGCGCTCACGTCCGTAACTCCATGTGCGGGCGTTTCATCGGCAAAAGTCCCTGCGGGCGCCAGATCATCATCAGCACCATCAGCAGGCCGAACAGCAGCATGCGGTACTCCTCGAACTGGCGGGCCACTTCCGGCAGGAGCGTCATGATGATTGCCGCCAGAATGACCCCCACCTGCGACCCCATACCGCCCAACACAACGATGGACAGAATGATCGCCGACTCAATGAAGGTGAAGGATTCCGGACTGATGAAGCCCTGGCGCGACGCGAAGAAACAGCCGGCGAACCCGGCAAAGGTGGCGCCGATGGTGAAGGCGTTGAGTTTGATGGCCGTGGGATTGATGCCCAGCGATCGGCAGGCGATCTCATCTTCGCGCAGCGCTTCCCAGGCGCGACCCACTGGCATACGCAACAGCCGGTTGATCACATAAAGCGTGATCAGCACCAGCACCAGAGCCAGAAAATACACAAACATCACCCGGTGCACCGAGCTGTACTCGATGCCGAAAAATTCATGAAACGTCTGCATGCCGTCACCGGCGCGGCGGCTGAATTCCAGACCGAACAGGGTCGGCTTGGGAATCCCGCCTATCCCGTTCGGACCGTTGGTCAGCCAAGTCATGTTGTTCAAAAGGATACGGATGATCTCGCCAAAGCCGAGCGTCACGATCGCCAGATAGTCGCCGCGCAGCCGCAGGACCGGAAAGCCCAGCAGGAATCCGAACAGCGCCGCCATCGCGCCGGCGGCAAACAGCCCTGGCCAGAAGCCGATGTCGAAATACATCGCCAGCAGGGCATAGGTATAGGCGCCGACCGCGTAGAAGCCGACATAACCCAGATCCAGCAGGCCGGCCAGACCCACGACGATGTTCAGACCCAGCCCCAGCATGATGTAGATCAGCACCAGGGTCGCCAGATCGGTGCCGCCTCGATCAGCGTAGAAGGGCCAGATCAAGGCCGCGGCAATGAGAAAACACCAGAACAGTCTGCGCATGACCGGCTTTTCGGTTACCGCCGTCAGCCCGGCGGGACTTTTGGGCATGCCGGGCAAGGCTCGCCACAGCGCATTCAGCTGATTGCGGAACAGGTTGAACAGAAACATGAACAGCGCAGCGGCGGCGATCTTCCAGTACACGTCCGGCCCGGCACCGGTGATGATCAGACCACCGCCGGACTGACCGAGGCGCACACCCATGAGCAGACCAGTGAGCGCAACCACGACGCCCGCAGAGATAATTGCTGCTTTCAGGTTATAGCGGCTCATACCTTTTCTACCTCCGGCCGACCGAGAATGCCGCTGGGGCGAAACAACAGCACCAGTATCAGCAGGCTGAAGGCGACCACATCCTTGTATTCGCTGCTGAAATAGCCCGCAGTCATGGCCTCGGTTACGCCGAGCAACAAGCCGCCCAGCACCGCACCGGGGATACTGCCGATTCCGCCGAGGACCGCAGCAGTAAAGGCCTTGAGTCCGGCCATGAAACCGATATGCGGATTCACCACCCCGTAATACATACCCAGCAGCACGCCAGCCACCGCCGCCAGCGCAGCGCCGATGATGAAGTTCAGCGCGATGATGCCATTGGTGTTGATGCCCAGCAGATTGGTCATCTTCAGGTCTTCGGCGCAGGCGCGACAGGCGCGGCCCATGCGCGAGCGGGTAATGAACAGCGTCAACAGCGTCATGGATATCAGCGTGACCGCGAAGATGATCATCTGCATGTAGGAGAGCGTCGCGCTGAAGCCCTCCTGCGGCCCGATATTGATGCCGCCGGGGATGAGGTTCGGCATGGCAATATCACGCGAGCCCTGTGCCAGGCGCACGACGTTCTGCAGGAAAATGGACATGCCGATGGCGGAGATAAGCGGAATCAACCGGTTGCCGCCGCGCAATGGACGGTAGGCGACGCGTTCGATGCTATAGCCGTAGGCGCTGGTCACTATCATGCTGATGAGAAAGGTGCCGATGATCATCAGCGGCAGGAAGTCGATACCGAACATCGCCAGCGCTGCGATCGAGATGAAGGCGATATAGCTGCCGATCATGTACACCTCGCCGTGGGCGAAGTTGATCATCCCAATGATGCCGTAGACCATGGTGTAGCCGATCGCGATCAACGCGTAGGTGCTGCCGACGGTCAGCCCGTTCAGCAGTTGCTGGATGAAGTAATAAAGCGAATCGGGCATGGCCACAACACCTGGAAAGGGACAGGACGGTCAATGCGGGTAGCGCTATGTGCACACAAGACAGGCCCGGATAGCGGGCCTGTCAGGTTTTGCATGTTACTCGGAGAGTGCCGTTTTGCTGGAGTCGGCGTGCCACTCGTAGACCACAAAATTGAAGTCCTTGAGATCTCCCTTTTCATCGAAGCTCAGCGTGCCGGTGGGGGTCTCGAAGCTGTTTGAGCGCAGCGCCTCGGCTACATCGAACGGGTCAGTGCTGCCCGCCAGCTTGATGCCATCAGCAATTACCTGCACTGCGGCGTAGGCGGGGAAGACGAATGCGCCGGAGGGGTCTTCGTTCTTGTCCTTGAAGGCTTGCACCAGATCAGCGTTCTTCGGATCTTCATCGAATGCCTTGGGTAACGTGACCAGCATGCCTTCGGAGGCTTCGCCGGCAATCGCTGAAATATCGGTATTACCCACGCCTTCGGGTCCCATGAACTTCGCCTTCAAGCCCTGCTCTCTGGCCTGACGCAGAATCAGCCCCAGCTCCGGGTGATAGCCGCCGTAATACACGAAGTCGACATCGGCCTGACGCAGTCTGGAGATCAGTGCGGAGAAGTCCTTGTCCCCGGCGGTGATGCCTTCAAACAAGGCTACTTCTATATCGTTCTCGCGCAGTACATCGCGCACAGCCGTCGCAATGCCTTCGCCGTACTGCTGCTTGTCATGCACCACAGCCACCTTCTTCGGCTTGACCTGTTCGGCAATGTACTCGCCGGCGGTCGGGCCCTGCAGGCTGTCCAGGCCGATGGTGCGGAAGATCAGTTCATAGCCGCGTTCGGTGATTTCCGGGCTGGTGGAGGCCGCGGTGATCATCAGGATGCCTTCGTCTTCATAGATATCGGAGGCGGGCTGGGTAGAGCTGGAGCAGAGATGGCCGACCACAAACTGGATGTCGTCGTTGACGATACGGTTGGCTACGGCGACCGCCTGTTTCGGATCGCAGGCGTCATCGAATATCACGCCCTCGAGCTGGCTGCCATTGACCCCGCCAGCGGCATTGATCCGCTCGATGGCCATTTTCGCGCCCACAAACTGCATGTCACCATACTGCGCGACAGGCCCGGTCACCGGCCCGGCCAGAGCGATCTTGATGTTATCGGCGGCCATGGCAAAACCAGAGGCGCCGGCCATGGCGGCAACTGCAATAATCCGGGAAAGCGCTTTGCTGTATGGTTTTTTCATTGTTCTGCTCACTGTTATCCGTACGATTGAAGGGGCCTGCAGGCTGTCGCAACGCAATGTTATGTGTGAACTCGTTAGCAGCAGTCTAGCAACGGCTTGCGCAGCTGGGAAACCGAGCGGCGAAAAAGTCGCCAAGTGCCAGCAACAGTAGCGCGGACCGCGCGTGAACGCCTGCGAAATAACATCAATATACTGGCGCGCTCTGAATAGCTGGCGGCAACGATCGGGCAAGCTCGTCTTCGCCGCGCCAGAACGTTAATATGCGCGGCACATTTTCCGCCGGAGAAGCCCATGACCGAACCCACTGATACCTACGCAGCCATTCTCGGCGCCACCGCCAGAATCGAATGGAAGACGCTGGAGCCGCATTTTGCTCGCGGCCAGGTGTTGTGGGCGGCAACGGAGCTCGATCTGGTCGAGGTCGCGCAGGCGCTGATCAAGGATGACAGTGCGGCGGTTAAAGGCTGGATGGATCAGAACCTGGTCGCGCTGGCGACGGATGCGCAGGCGCAGGATTGGCACGAGCGTGATCCGGATAATTTGTGGGCGGTGGTGGTGCGGCCATGGGTGGTGGTGCAGGAACGCAACTAGCGCGAGACTGGGCAGGAACGAAGTTCACCGCAACTTCCGCGTTGTCGGTTAGCTTGGTACGAGCTGGTGCTCGGACCTCCCAGAAACCAGGTTAGCCGAGTCGCGCTCGCAGCCAGGCGCTCAAGGCATCCACCAGCAATACCATGATGATCATCGCCAGGATGACGGTCATCGCCCGCGACTGCTGAAACAGACTGAGCGTCACATACAGCATCTGCCCCAGCCCGCCAGCGCCTACGAACCCGAGCACCGCCGCCATACGGATGTTGTTCTCCCACCGATACAGGCTGTACGCGACCCATTGCGGCATCACGTTGGGGAGGGTGCCGTAGCAGAATGCGGCAACCGGGCCGGCTCCCGCGTCGCGCAGCGCCTGCGCAGGTTCAACGGGTGCGTTTTCCAATGCTTCGGCAAACAATCGCCCCAGTACGCCAGCGGTGTGTAGCGCGATGGCCAGCGTGCCGGCAAAGGGGCCAAGCCCCGCGGCCAATACCATCAACGCCGCCCACACCAGGTCGGGCACCGAGCGCAGGGTGTTGAGCAGCAGGCGCGACAGGCTCTTGGTAATGCGCCCAAGCCGGCCAGCCGCGAACAGACTTAACACCGCGCCCGCCAACGCCGCCAATAAGGTGCCGATAGCGGAAATCGCCAGGGTTTCCAGAGCACCGCGCGCGATTTTTGATAGCCAGTCCGGGGCGGTCTCCGGCGGAAAAAATGACTGCGCGTAGCTGAGCATCTGCTCCGGGCTGTCGCCACGAAACAGACCCAGCAGATCCATGCCCAGGTAGCTAAATGAGGCGATCAGCGCTGCGATTATGGCGCTGACCCAGAGCAGCGCTTCGAGCCGCCGACTCATGCCAGCCTCCGGCGCAGCAGCGTGCTCAGTTGATCGGCCAGCAACACCAGCACCAGGAAGGTAAGCAGGATGCTGACCACCTCACCGCCGGCAAACATGCGGATCGACAGGTCAATCATCTGCCCCAGACCGCCGGCGCCAACAAATCCCATAATCACCGAAGCGCGCACGGCGCATTCCCAGCGGTAAATGGTGTAGGACATTAGCTCCTGCGCGGCAGCTGGCACTACACCGTAAAAGAATGCGGCCAAGCGGGAGCTGCCAGCCTGCATCAATGCGCGCGCCGGGCGCTGGTCGACCGACTCGTAAATTTCCGCATACACCTTGCCGAGCATGCCGCTATAGGTAATGGTGATTGCCAACACGCCGGCGGTGGGGCCGAGCCCGACCGCCCGCACAAACAACAGCGCCCAGACGATTTCCGGAATACTGCGCAGCAGAATCAGCAACAAACGCACCGGATAGCGTGCCGCGCTGGCCCAGCGTGAAGGGCGACCGGTCAGCAGGGCGGAAACAGACAATGCACGGCTGGCCAGCAGGCTGAGCGGAATCGCCAATAGCAGCGCCAGCGCCAGGCCGGCAGTTGCCATGGCCAGGGTTTCCAGCGTCGCCTTGCCGAGCATGGCGAGAAATTCCGGGGAGGTGTTGGGCGGCCAGAACCCGGCGAGAAAGTGGCTGAAAACGTCCAGATTGCGTGGATCAACCAGGGCGGCGGGAGCAAATTCAGTGATTACCAGACCGGGCCAAAGCAGTGCGATAGCCAGCACGGTAATAAGCAGGCGGGGCAGGGCGGCCGGGTCGCGATGGGACTGCGCCGATGACGTCAGAAGCATCGCGGCGCTGTCCGGATTAGGTTTTCCTGTAGGGCCGCGATGGTTGGCGCGGATTCGCTAGCGGCGCCTAGCAGGCTGTCGTTTGCATACAGGCCGTTCAGGTCGTTGTCGGTTACATCACTAGCAGCGCAGTCGAACAGGATTTTGCCATCCCGCAGACCGATCACCCGCGGAAAATGCCGCAACGCCAGATCCACTGCATGCAGGCTGGCAACCAGGGTAATCCCGCGTTCATCAGCGATGCGGTTGAGTAGCGCGAGGGTATGGTCCGCCAGCACCGGGTCCATGGCGGATACCGGCTCATCGGCCAACAGCAAATCAGCGCCCTGATACAACACCCGGGCAATTCCCACCCGCTGCAGTTGGCCGCCGGAGAGTTGATCGCAACGGGCATAGAGTTTGTCCGCCAGATCCAGCGGCTCAAGCGCTGCGCGTGCGCCTTCTGCGTCCAGTGGATAACACAGCGATGCGAGGGCACGCGGTAGCGACCATTGTCCGAGTCGTCCGGCCAATACTGCCGTTACCACCCTCTGGCGCGGCGGCAGCGGCGGGCTCTGGTGAATCAAGCCGATACGCGTGCGCAGCGTGCGCAATGTGCGGCCACGCAGCTGCGTCGGATCGTTATCCAACAGACTCAGGCGGCCGGCGCTGGGATTCAGGCCGGTGCCCAACAAGCGTAATAGCGTGGTTTTGCCGGCACCGGACGGGCCGATAATCGCCACCCGTTCACCGGCGGCGATTGTCAGATCAAGCTTTTCAAGTGCCCGAAAACCACCGGGATGGGTCAGACCCACCCCGTCGAGACGGATGCTCACTCAAGCAGGCCGGCAGCGCGTGCAGCTTCCTCGATGCCCTTGTAGTTCTCGGCATTGGTTTCGATAAAGCGCGAGGCGCGTTGCAGGTCGAGGATCTCTTTATGCTCGAGATTTGCCGGGTCCAGCTTGAGGAAGGCTTGCTTGATCTTCTCGGTTAGCTCTTCGCCCAGATCGCCACGCACGGTCCAGTTGTAGTCGAAATAGGTCGGCGTGCGGTTATATACCCGTACCTTGTCGGTATCGACCTTGCCATCTTCAACCAGCTTGTCCCACACCGATGCGTTGAGCACGCCCGCATCCACACGGCCGGATTCAACCCAGGCGACGGTGGCGTCATGCGCGCCGGAGAAGGCGACGCGGCTGAAAAAGTCGTCCGGAGCGATACCGTCCTGCTGCATGAAATAGCGCGGCATCAGGTGGCCTGAGGTAGAAGAAACCGAACCGAACGCGAAGCTCTTGCCTTCTAGGTCAGTGTGCTGGGTAATGGTTTTATCGGCGGTAATAAAGGTGCTGGTGAACACCTCATCCTGCTCGCGCTGTACCAGCGGGATCGCATCGCCGGTGCGTAAACGTGCCTGCACAAAGGTAAAACCGCCCAACCAGGCCATATCCAGCCGCTTGGAACCTAGCGCCTCAACCACGCCCGCGTAATCGGATACTGGCTGGAATTTCACTTCCATGCCCAGCTCTTGCTCGAGGTATTTTCCCAGCGGCTCGAACTTGCGCAGCAGCTCAGTGGGTGCCTCATCAGGAATAGCGGAAACGCGCAAAACCTCGGTATCGGCAGCGTGGGCAACAGGGAAAATGGAAGCAACAGACAGGCACAAACCAGCCATCACGGCCAGCGGACGTTTAATCATCGACATGTATTTCTCCGGTTCAATAGCGGAAGACTCCTGACCGGGTGTCGAGGCCAGCCAGGGCGTGGCGCAAGTTTACTGCATCGCGGAAGGGAGGCAAGCGGTGTGAAAGGCTGAAGACCAAGCCCGTAGACTGAACCTGGAGCATCGTGGCTATCTAACGGTAGGAGCGTCGACCCCGGCGCGACGGCGGCCGAAGGACGCCCCGGGTTAGTACAAACCAGCTGGCCTTAGGGCCAGCATCGCCGCGGGTCGCGCCTCCCACGGGTGAGGGCCAAATCTTTGGGTGTGGTTGGGGTATGAACGTGGTCCGCTATTGATCTCAGTCGTCTGGCTTACGAAGGCGTTAGTCGCGAGGTATCGAAGGATTACAAGGTTAGCAAACCCACTTCACGCCAACCCGTGGGAGGCGCGAGCCGCGGCGATTGCTTTTGACCTTCAAACCCCAGGCCCACACCTCAACACCCTGGCACTGGCCAACGACTCCCCACTGGGCGCTTCCAACCAGCCCACAGTCGACCAGCCCAGCTGATTCACCACCAGCCGATACTCATAACCCGCCTCAAAGCCATCATAATAAACACTCAAAATACAGCTACGCCGCTGGATATCACCCAGCAACCCACTGGCAGAGGCGCGGGCCGAACTCTCATAGCGAAAGCGCACCTGCAGCTCATGCTTCCCCGGTGGAATGTCATCAAATTGCAGGCCACGCACCAGCTCCCCATCAAGCCGATAAGCACTGAGGTGATCGCCGGGGCGCATGGTGTCCAGATTGATGCGCACGACATCCGCTGGCACCGGCTCATACGGTTGAGAGACGCAGCCAGCCAGCAGTAGTGTTAATAAGAGAAACGCACGCATCGCAGTCTCCAAATTTCGCGCGGTGGAGCAGGGCTCGGTTTACCAGAGTTCGATCAATACGCGACCGCCCAGCAAGCATCAATCCAAAAGCACATCCGGGCAATAAGTCATGCTGCTAAAGCTCAATCAACCAGGCGCATAGCAGTAGCCGCCACCGGAACGGCAGGGCATTCTCTCACACCAAATTCGATCAACTGCGCTTTGAATCGTTCAGAGCCCCGTGACAGGAGATTTCACATGCAGGATTTCAAAGGCAAGGTTGCGGTAATCACCGGCGGGGGCAGCGGCCTGGGTCGTGAGCTGGCGCTGTGCTGCGCTGCCCGTGGTATGAACCTGGTGCTGGGCGATGTCGATGAACAGGGCATGCAGGAAACCCTGCGCCTGGTAGAAGAAAAGGCACCCGGCACCGAGTCGGCCACCATGCGTTTGGACGTCTCCAAACTCGAACAGGTGCAGGAATTTGCCGCGCTGGCCAAAAGCCGCTTCGGCGGCGCGCATATCCTGTTCAACAACGCCGGCGTCAGCGTTGGCGGGCCGGTGTGGATGAACACCCAGGCCGATTGGGAATGGGTGATGGGTGTAAACCTCTATGGTGTGGTGTGGGGCATCAAGGCCTTTACCCCGATGATGATCGAGCAGGGCGAAGGCCATATCGTCAATACCGCCTCCGCGGCAGGCTGGCTGAACGGCCCGAGCATGGCGGTGTATAACGCCAGCAAGCATTCGGTAGTTGCTTTGTCGGAAACCCTGGCGCTGGATCTGCACGATGCCGGTGCCGACCACGTCGGCGTCACCGTACTCTGCCCGGCGTTTTTCCCCACTGCCATCCATGAGTCTGCGCGCAACCGTCCGGCTGATATGGCTGACACCATCGAGCGCAATGAGATCGCCGCCGAACGCACCGCCGCAATTAAGTCCGCGGTCGCCAAAGGCCGTATCAAGGCAGAAGATATTGCCGAGATGACGCTCAAGGCGGTTGAGGATGACCAGTTCTACGTCTTCCCACACCGCAAGATCAAGGACCTGATCAGGCTGCGCGCCGAAGCAGCGGGTGCTGAAAAGACCGTATTTGATTCGATGAATCCCTAAGCAGTAACAACCCCGGCGTCGCTTCAATCGGTGCGGCGCTGGGGGCAGTACCTCTCAGCCAACCGAAGCTACCCGTCTGAACGGCACCACGTTCTGCTGCTCTGTCACCGGTGCCGGTTGCTGGACGGGTGTCGGCTTGGGTTTGGTCAGCAGGAATCCCTCAACCGCGCGACGAACTTCCCACCAGGCGGTGCGATGTTCCATCTCCAGAAAGTGCCCGCAATGGCGAATGGTCAGGAACTCCGACTGCGGTGCTAACTCACCAAACTGCCGCGCATCCTCCGGGCTGGTGTACTGGTCCCATTCGCCGTTGATAAATAGCAGCGGCACGTCGATGTTGCCCACACAACGCATATAGTTATCCGCCGTCAGACTCTTGATCTGCCGCACGTGATAGAGCATCTGCTCATATTCGTGGTCGCCCAGCGTACTGACGTGACGGAAATTGCAGCGCTTGAATAGCGGCGGCAGGTACTCGCCAATGGTGCGGTTGATCAGATGGCCGACTTCCTCGCGGTCCAGTGCAGCCAGACAATCCTCAGCCGAGGCCAGGTAATCATGCATGGGCGCGTTGAGTACCGGCGAGAATGAGCTGATCACCGCCTGTTTGATCCGCTCCGGCCGCTGGGCCAATGCCAGCAACGTCGCCACGCCGCCCCAGGAAAACGACATCACCCGGTCGGCTTCGAAATGTTCGATCAGGTCCAGCAGAATAAGCGCCTCGTCTTCCTTGCCGATCAAAGGCGGGCAGGGGTTATACGGGCGCGATTGACCGGCATAGGGCATGTCGAACAGCACCACGTTGAACAGCGGTTGCAGATACCGCAGCGTCTGGCCAAAGGATGCGCTGGTCGCCAGCGAGCCGTTCACCAGAATAATCGTGCTGGTCGCCCCCGCGCAGGGATAGTAGCTGGTGTGCACCTGCAGGTCGCGGTGCACGCGAACGACCGCCTTGTTAGCATTCATGAAGCACCTCCGTCCGGGCGCGACCGTCTGCCGCGCCAATTGAGATGCTCCTAGTTAACGCAATCGGGATGACAGTGGCGTTGCAGAGCGGTCCCGCTGGTCGAACTTCATCTGGCTGTCATATAAGGCGATTGTTTTAAGGTGCGAACAACTCATCCACCAGCTCAACAATCTTCGGCTGCACCTGCACATACTTCTCCGGATGCCCACGCCCCTTGCGCGCATCGTAAATCGCGTGCCCCGCCGGCGTGCCGCCGCGAACTACCTGTATCGCCGCGTAGGACATATAACTGCCCAGATCGACAGACCACCGCGCATCGTAGGTCAGCGCCCAATCACAGGCCTGCGCCGCCGACCTGTTATGCACCAGACGGTAATTCACATCTCTAGACGATAAGGTCAGCAACAAGCTATCCAGCACACCGCTGCGCACGCCGGGATTGTTCACCACGCACAAGGGCGCATCTAGCCGCTTACGTACAGGCTCGATCTGTTGCTGAATGGAACAGCCGAGGAGGGGGAGGGTTAGCGCGAATACAACAAACAGCTTTCCGTGCATCGTAAATCCGTTTCAGACATGGCGGCCGGCCATGATGACGGTGCGGGGGAGGTTTGCCAAGGTTGGTAGGCCCTGTCCTGCCAGTGCGCCCATCGAGCTGGTGCTCGACGTTCCCAGCAAACCAGCAAACCAGCAAACCAGCAAACCAGCAAACAAAGAAGCACATGACCACGCACCGGGTTTCGCTCCTGGGAAGTTCGAGCACCAGCTCGTACTGATTCTTCCCCCAATTAAAGCTTTCCCACCCCCAACCGATGACCCTCCCATCGGCGCGGCGTACGTTTCTTGCTGTACAACCCTTTGTCAAGCCAGCAAAAAATGTTTTTTCAGGAAAAGCCTAAAGCTCTTGGCCACCACGCCGATACAGTAACTGAACGCGAACATAATGGGTGCCTGGAATAGCCGGCCCATGAGTCGCATCAGGCATACCTTTTCGCTCTAATGGAGAATTACCCATGGCACTTACAGTAAACACCAACGTAGCTTCGCTTAACGCCCAGCGTAACCTGGGTACTTCTTCCAGCAACCTGCAGACTTCCCTTGAGCGTCTGTCTTCTGGTTCGCGTATCAATAGTGCCAAGGATGATGCTGCTGGCCTGCAGATCTCCAACCGGTTGACCAGCCAGATCAATGGCCTGGGCGTCGCGGTCAAAAACGCTAATGACGGTATCTCCATCGCCCAGACTGCTGAAGGCGCGATGCAGGAATCGACCAGCATTCTGCAGCGTATGCGTGATCTGGCTTTGCAGTCAGCGAATGGCTCGAATGATGCTAAAGACCGCGAGTCACTGAATAAAGAAGTTGTTCAGCTGCAGGAAGAACTGGATCGCATAAGCACAACCACTTCCTTCGGCGGCCAGAAGCTTCTCAACGGAGACTTCGGCACCAAAGATTTCCAGGTTGGCTCTAACGCCAATGAGACCATCTCGCTGACGGTCGGACAGATGGATACCGCCTCGCTGCAGGGCGATGTGATAACTACTGAGGCCAGCGTGGGCGCTACGTTTACTTCGGCCTTTGCTGCAGTGACTGTAGATGGTGCTGCAACCATTACTTTGGGCTCGAATGACCCTATTACAGTCGACCTGGTTCAGGCTGACGATATCGATACTACGCTTGCTAAAATTAACACGGCAATTACCGATAGCGGCGTTACTGGCCTGAGCGCAGAGAAGAATGGGACGGATATTGTATTCACTTCGTCCCTAGCCGAAGGTACTACAACAACTGACGCAAGTATAACTGTAGCCACTACAGCAACTGGCGGTATCACTGCTGGGACGCAAGCAGGCGCAGATATCGATGAAGTTTCAGAACCCAAATCCGTAAACGCCATCGATATTACTACTCAAGACGGAGCGCAAGAAGCTGTTCAGATTATTGACGGCGCGATTGGGATGATCGACAGCCAGCGAGCTGACCTCGGTGCAATTCAAAACCGCTTCGAGTCGACCATCAGCAATTTGCAGAACATCTCCGAAAACGTATCAGCTGCACGCAGTCGCATCATTGATACTGACTACGCCGCTGAATCTGCCAACATGACCAAGAACCAGATCATGCAGCAGGCCGGTACTGCGATGCTGTCCCAGGCGAACCAGCTGCCACAGGCTGTTCTTAGCCTGCTGGGCTAAGGCAACAGGCGGTAACGATGCGGGGAGAGGGGTGACCTTCTCTCCGCTTTTTCCTATGCGAGGTGAGTACCATGGATATGGGCACTTTCAAACCGTTGGAAATCAACCGTAGCGGCATCAGTGCTGCGCCGGTCGAGGCGGGCCTCAACAGCCGTACGCAGAATCGATCGATGGAAGCGGCGCAGCTCAAATCGGCAATGTTGCCGGTTGGGACGCAATCTCCAACTGCAGTAGAGCAATCCGGTCAAGTTGATCGCAATGCGCTGGATTCGGCCGTGATCGATATTCAGGATTTTACGCAGTCGGTCAGTCGTGATATCGATTTCCAGCTGGATGATTCCACGGGGCAGGTCGTCATCAATGTCACCGAGCGTTCGAGCGGTAACGTGATTCGCCAGATCCCCTCTGAAGACGCGTTGCGTCTAGCAGAGAGTATTTCCGAAATCCGCAGTTTGTTGTTCAAGGCGGAAGCCTGATTTTCTAGCCGGTTTTGCTGGCATGTAACTTGCTGTGTGACCGGTAACGCTGTTCGGATTCAATATCCGTCAAAATTTTGGTCGGAAGGATATCAACATGGCTATTACAGGAATCGGTTCGGGCATGGACATTCAGGGCATGGTCAATGCCCTGGTCAATGCCGAGGCTGCGCCGAAGACCGCGCAGCTCAATCGTCTGGAAAAGGCGACCACCGCTAAGTTTTCCGGACTCGGGCAATTTCGTAGCGCCATGGCTGATTTCCAGTCCGTCGTGAAGGACCTGAACAGTGCCGCGCTGTTCGAGAAGCGTACTGCTACCTCCGGCAAACCCGATGTATTCAGCGTAAGCGCTGACAGCAAGGCGGTTGCCGGTAATTACAGCGTGCAGGTATTCAATGTCGCGCAGACCAGCAAGGTTGCGCTGAAGGGCGTGGATGACCCGGCTGCGTCGCTAGGTTCAGGCAAGCTCAATATCAGCGTGGGTGAACAGAGTCTGGCTGTCGATATTGCCGAAGGCAGTAGCAGCCTGACCGACATCCGCGACGCAATCAATGCTGCCGGTAAGGAGCAGGGGCTCAGCGCGACCATCGTGACCGATCCGGGTGGTACG
This sequence comes from Pseudomonas saliphila, assembly GCF_008638345.1. GTDB lineage: Bacteria > Pseudomonadota > Gammaproteobacteria > Pseudomonadales > Pseudomonadaceae > Halopseudomonas > Halopseudomonas saliphila. The sequence continues at coordinate 23,003 of NZ_VTVA01000023.1, forward strand.
GGTGGCTCTCGTCTGGTGCTCAGTTCCACCAAGTCGGGCACAGGTAACGACATTTCAGTCGTTGCGAGCGATTACAGCGGAACGCTAAACGACCTTGCTTTTACGCCACCGGCTCCGGACGCAACCTTTACGCCGCCCGACGTTACCGATCCGCGAGCGCCCAAGGTCATCAGTTACGCTCGTGATGCCAATCTGGCCGTGGACGGCATAACGATAAGCAGCCAAAGCAATACCGTTTCTGATGCAATCGACGGCGTAACCCTGACGCTGCAGTCAGCGCAATCTAAGGAAGAAATCGATAAGGCCACTACCGTCAGCTTGACAGTTGGTGAGGATCGCGCGGCGGTAAAGTCTTCGCTGAAGAAGTTCGTTGACGGTTATAACAAATTGATGAGTACGGTCGGCTCGTTGACCAAAGTGACTGCAGTCGGGGGAGATGACGGCACGCCTCTTACGGGGGCACTGGTTGGCGATGCCTCGGTCCGTTCATTCATGTCGAGCATTCGAAGCGATCTAGGTAACCCAGCTGGTACCAGCGAGATGAAGATCCTCGCGGACCTCGGCATCTCAACCCAGCGCGACGGTACTTTGAAGATCGATGACACCCGGCTGGACAAGGCGCTCGATGAAAACCTCAGTCAGCTATCCGGTTTTCTGACCGGCGAAAGCGGATTGATGTCACGACTCGAAAACACCGTTAAGCCTTATACCCAGACGGACGGGATTCTCGAAAGCCGCACCAAGGGGTTACAAAACACACTTAGCAGCGTGGACGACCAGCGTGAGTCTCTTACCCGTCGAGTCGGAAAACTTGAAGCGCGTCTGCTGGCCCAGTTCAACAAGATGGATTCGCTGCTCGGGCAGATGGGCCAGACCAGCGATTTCCTGGTAGGCGCGCTCGCCAACCTGCCTGGCGTTGTCAAAAAGGATAAATAAATGGCAAGCCCGATCGACATCTACAAACAAGTCAATATCGCCCAGGAAGTTTCCCAGTACCGCGCCGTGCAGTTACTGCTTAACGGCGCCATCGAGCGAGTAAAGCTCGCCCGCCATGCCCAGGCTACGGGTAACCTCGAACGTCGTGGTACCGCGGTCAGCAGCACCATCAGTATCATTGGTGCGCTGCAAGGCGCGCTCGACAAGGATATGGGTGGGGAGATTGTCGAGAATCTGGATTCGCTGTACGACTACATGACCCGCAAGCTGGCCGGCGTGGCGCTGGATGGTACGCCCAGGTCGCTGGATGAAGTGCAGGGGTTGCTGGAGGAGATCAAGGAAGGTTGGGACTGGATTGAGCCTAAGTAGGGCTCTGAGTGTTGCTGGAATGTCGAACCCCGGCTTATAGGCCGGGGTTTATTGTTTTTGGAGGGCAATATTTGTGGTGTGGTGCTCCGGGCTGCGTTCGAGCGCGCCGGCGGGGTTTGGTGTGGTTTGCGAGCTCGGCGTAGCGCAGGCGCACTACACCCCCAGGGCGTTCCCATGCTGCAAGGCGGGACGCCAGGTGGCTATGTGGTTGTTCCGGGTTTGAGAGTTGGGAGTGGCTGTGAGCTTGATCGCCGCGGGTCGCGCCTCCCACGGGTTGGTGCCGTGCCGATTTCGAATTCATTGCTGCTTTTCGAACAGCGTCGCCCCTAGAGTTCTGGTTTGACTGTATCTACCCGCAACAAACATCCGAAATACCCTTCAAGTTTTCCCCGTTCTGCCGATATATCAAGCATCTTCAATACACTCCAGGATATTTCGTGATGAACGCTTACGCCGCCATGAAGCAGTACCAGACCGTCAACGTTAACGCCCAGGTGACTGAGGCTGATCCGCATCGTTTGATTCAGATGTTGTTCGAAGGCGGGCTGCAGCGTATTGCTCAGGCCAAGGGCGCGATGCAGTATGGCAATGTTGCGCTGAAGGGTGAGCTGATTGGTAAATCCATTGGTATCGTCAGCGGGCTGCGTGAGTCGCTTGATATCAAGAAGGGTGGCGAGATGGCGGCTAACCTGGATAATCTCTATGCTTTCATGATTCAGCGCTTGAGCCAGGCCAATCTGAAGAATGATCCGGCCGTGCTTGATGAAGTGGCTAATCTGTTGCGCGAAATCAAAGAAGGCTGGGATTCGATCCAGGCCTGAGGAGACGGACATGGCTGTTGCAGTCAAGCAGTTGGAAGAGGCGCACGTAGCGCTGATCGCCGCGGTGCGAGGCGGAGATTGGGACCAGGTCGGTGAGCTGGATGCCCTGTGCCGGTTGCTGGTTGGCCAGGCGATGGAGCAGCCGGACCGCAACGAGCAGGCGCTGGCCGAGACGCTGTCTTCGTTATCCGAGACCTATAAAGAAGTGATTGCGCTGTGCCAAACGGTACAGGGCAAGTTGGCGGACGAGCTGCATGGGCTGCAACGCAGCAAGCAGAGCGCCAGGGTTTATCAGATGTTCAGCTGAAATACCTGTCCTGAAGCGCATACAGGCATTTGGCTTCTATGTCATTCTGGTTGCGCCAACTATTTGACTCCCATCACAAATCTGGCTATCTTTGACCAATATTTCAGAAGGCGTGGCAATTAGCCATCAAGCCAGCGGTCGGCTGCCTGTGAACAGGACTAGTGCACTCCCTTATGCTGCCTAACAATCACATTCTATTGATCGAAGACTGCCCGGAAAGCCGGCGTGACCTGCAGGTCATTCTCGAATTCCTGGGCGAAGACGCGGTTATTACCTGTTCCGAAACATGGCAGGTGGATGTCGAGGCGGTGCTCGACAGCCCCGCCGCGGCGCGCTGTGTCATTGTCGGACGTTGCGACCATGCTCAAGGCACCCAGGGATTGCTGACCCAGCTCGACAAGTGGGACGCTAACCTGCCGGTTATTCTGTTCGATGGGCATGAATCATCGCCCTGGCCCGAGCATCTGCGCCAACGCTTGTTGGCAGTGCTGACGCCTCCGCTGAGCTACAACCAGTTGCTGGATTCGCTGCACCGCGCCCAGGTGTATCGCGAGGTGCTGGATTCGCGGAACAAGCGCGGCAGTCAGCGCGAGCCCAATCTGTTCCGCAGTCTGGTGGGCACCAGCCGCAGCATTCAGTCAGTCAGGCTGATGATGCAGCAAGTTGCCAATACCGAGGCGACGGTGTTGATTCTGGGGGAGTCAGGCACTGGCAAGGAAGTGGTCGCGCGCAACCTGCATTACCATTCCTCCCGTAGAGAAGCGCCCTTTGTTCCGATCAACTGCGGTGCGATTCCGGCTGAGTTGCTGGAAAGCGAGCTGTTTGGTCACGAGAAAGGCGCCTTTACCGGTGCAATTACCACCCGCGCCGGACGCTTTGAACTGGCTCAAGGCGGCACGCTGTTTCTCGACGAGATCGGCGACATGCCATTGCCGATGCAGGTCAAACTGTTGCGGGTATTGCAGGAGCGGACCTTTGAGCGCGTCGGCAGCAACAGGGTGCAGACTGCCGATGTGCGGATAATCGCCGCGACGCACAAGAATCTCGAAGACATGATCGAGCAGGGCAGCTTCCGCGAGGATCTGTTCTACCGCCTCAACGTGTTCCCGATCGAGATGCCGGCGATGCGCGAGCGGGTGGAGGATCTGCCCGTGTTGCTCAACGAACTCATCACCCGTCTGGAACGCGAGAAGCGTGGTTCGATTCGCTTCAGCACCTCGGCAATTCTGTCGCTGTGTCAGCATGATTGGCCGGGTAACGTCCGGGAGCTGGCCAATCTGGTCGAGCGCATGGCGATCATGCATCCCCACGGCGTGATCGGCGTGAACGAGCTGCCGCGCAAGTTCCGTTATGTCGAAGACGATCACGATGACCTGCGTGGTCAGCATCAGAATTCAGAAGACGATGAGCGCGGTGACGCCTTCAACGGACTGGTCGGACTTAACAGTCCTGCCTTCCTGCCCCCTGAAGGGCTGGACCTCAAGGAGTACCTCGGCGGGCTGGAGCAGACGCTGATTCAGCAGGCGCTGGATGAGTGCTCGGGAGTCGTCGCCCGTGCTGCGGAGCGCTTGCGTATTCGGCGTACCACGCTGGTCGAAAAGATGCGCAAATACGGTCTGAACCGTGCTGCCGAAGTGACTGAAGACTGACAGAAGAATGACGCCTCCCTGTGCGGATGGTGTGTAACTAACTGATTTACAAGGATTCACGTCTGCTGGCATAGGCCTTGCTATATCCCCTGTTGAAGCACTATTTCGTCACCAGGGGATTTACATGGTCGTACCTGCTCAGCACTTGGCTCAAGACAATGGATTGCCCGCCGGCAGCGCTGACGCTGAAACCCGGGACGGCGCCAGCCTTGAACAGGCTTACCGGCAGTTCAGCAACCTCTCTGGTCAGCTTACCGAATCCTATGCCCTGCTCGAACAGCAGGTCACGACGCTCAAATCCCAACTCGCCGATGTCAGTCAGCAGCGTACCCGCGAGCTGGCCGAAAAGGCGCGCCTGGCCGGTCGGCTACAGAATCTGCTCGATCTGCTGCCCGGCGGCGTGGTGGTGCTGGACGGTCGTGGTGTGGTACGTGAGGTCAATCCCGCTGCCCGCGAATTGCTCGGCGAACCTATCGAGGGCATGCTCTGGCGCGATCTTATCCGTGAGCGCTTTGCCCCGCGGGAGGACGATTACCACGAGGTCTCACTGCGTAGCGGTCGCCGCGTATCCATGGCGACGCGCTCATTGGTCGGCGAGCCGGGGCAGTTGATCCTGCTTACCGATCTGACCGAAACCCGCCAGTTGCAAACGCAGCTGGCGCGGCACGAGCGGTTGTCGGCACTGGGCCGCATGGTCGCCTCGCTGGCGCATCAGATTCGCACGCCACTGTCTGCAGCGCTGCTGTATGCCAGCCATCTGACTGATCCCGCGCTGGTCGAGAGTAATCGCCAGCGCTTCAGCGAGCGCTTGAAGGGTCGCCTGGAAACCATTGAGCATCAGGTGCGCGACATGCTGCTGTTCGCCAAGGGCGATCTGCCCCTGGACGACCGCCTGAGCGTCAGCGAGCTGTTCGCTGCGTTACGTCAGCAGGCCGAGCCGTTGATGGAGCAGGGCGGTGCAGTGTGTCGGTGGGATAACCGTTGCCCTGATCATCTGCAATTGCGCTGCAACCGCGAGACGCTGGTCGGTGCAGTGAACAATCTTATCGAGAATGCCATCCAGGCCGGCACACCCGCCGCACGGCTGAAGGTCTGCGCGCGTCTGATCGAACATCAGCTGAGTCTCAGCGTGGTGGACGCGGGAGCCGGCATGACCGATGCACAACTCTCCCGCATCGGTGAACCCTTTCATACCACCCGCGCGCAGGGCACAGGGCTCGGTGTTTCGGTGGTCAAGTCCGTTGCCCAGGCGCATGGCGGCGCGTTTTATATGCGCAGCAAGGCCGGGTGGGGCACCTGCGCCGAGATACTCTTGCCCTTCGCCCGACCAGCGCAGGGCGCTGCGTTGTCTGGGGAGGACAGTCAGTGACGCCCCGCATATTGCTGGTAGAGGACGATCGCGGTCTGCGTGAGGCGCTTTCCGATACGCTGATGCTGGGTGGTTATCAGTATCTGGAAGCGGAAAATGCCGAAACCGCACTGAAGTTGCTGGAGCGCGAAGCTGTTTCAATGGTGGTCAGCGACGAGAACATGCCGGGGATGGATGGGCATGATCTGCTGCGCATCCTGAACCAGCGGTATCCGCAACTGCCGGTCTTGCTGATGACAGCTTATGGAACTGTGCAGCAGGCGGTCGTTGCCATGCGCGACGGCGCCGTGGACTATCTGGTAAAACCCTTTGCGCCCAAGGCCCTGCTCGATCTGATTGCCCAACATAGCCAGGGTCGCTTGCAGCCGCTCGATGATAACGGGCCGGTAGCGGTCGAGCCTGCCAGTCAGCAGTTGTTACAGCTGGCTGCGCGGGTAGCAGCCAGTGATTCCACTGTGCTGATTTCCGGCGAGTCTGGAACAGGCAAGGAAGTGCTGGCCCGGTTCATCCACCAGCATTCCCCCCGCGCAGACCAGCCCTTTATCGCCATCAATTGCGCTGCCATTCCGGAGAACATGCTGGAGGCCACTTTGTTCGGCCACGAAAAAGGCTCCTTTACCGGCGCCATTGCCGCGGCACCGGGCAAGTTCGAGCAGGCCAATGGCGGCTCGTTGTTGCTCGATGAAATTTCCGAAATGCCGCTGGCGCTGCAGGCCAAGCTGCTGCGGGTGTTACAGGAGCGGGAGGTCGAGCGAGTCGGCGGGCGCAAGCTGATCAAACTGGATATCCGCGTTATCGCCACCACCAACCGCGACATGCTCGCTGAGGTGGCTGCCGGACGGTTCCGTGAGGATCTGTATTACCGGCTTGGTGTATTCCCGCTGCAATGGGAGCCGCTGCGCAGCCGGCCCGGCGATATATTGCCGATAGCCGAGCGTCTGCTAAATAAACATATGCGCAAGATGAATCAGGCGCGCGTGCAGTTCGCTGATGATGCGCGTCAGGCGTTGCGACAGCATCCCTGGCCAGGCAACGTGCGCGAGCTGGATAATGCCGTGCAGCGCGCCATGATCCTGCAGCAGGGCGGGGTGATTCGGGCGCAGGATTTGTGTCTGGGGATGGTGCCGGGCGGGGCGATTCCGGCTCAGCCGTCTATGCCATCGCATGCCGCGTCCACGCCCTCCGCGTTTGTTGCGGCACCTGTTGCCGGTGATCTGGAGTCGGGCGTCAAAGAGCGGGAGTATCAGATGATTCTGGAGGTGCTGCGTGCGGAACGTGGCCGCCGGAAGGAGGCCGCCGAGCGTCTTGGGATTAGTCCGAGGACGTTGCGGTACAAGCTGGCCAGAATGCGCGATGCCGGGTTTGTGGTTGAGGGGGGTGGGGTTTAATTCGGCGGACTGTTTTGTGTTTTGGTTAAAGCTTTTTTATTGCTGTGTGTCACATCGCCGCGGGTCGCGCCTCCCACGGGTTGGTTGGTGCATTAGATGAGGGCGGGGTTTGGTACAGCTCCATTGTCAATTCAAAGCACGAACCCGCAATCAGCACGCTACCAACCCGTGGGAGGCGCGACCCGCGGCGATTGGGCCTGGCAGCCAATACTTAGCCAGTACCTATCTCAAATCCTAGCAGCATCCCCGCAGAGTTCACGAACCCAACATGAACTCATTTGCACGAGGCACGATCGGATCGCCGCACCGTCGCGGCGATTGGGCCTGGCAGCCAATATTTAGCCAGTACCCAATTCAAAGCCAAGCAGCATCCCAGTGCGGATAATCCCCTACCGTTTCCACCAGTCCGGCACGAACCGGGTTCGCTATGACATATCTCGCCATAGCTTTGAGATTCTCTTCACCTCTAACAGCCCGATCATGAAACCCATCCTGCCAGACACGCTTGCCAAGTTGGGCTGACGCTACACGTTTCACCCTTCGTATCGTTTCCGAAAGACTGGTCTCTTCCAGCTGCAGCAGCCAGTGAAAATGGTCTGGCATGACAACAAAAGCCCAGGTTTGCGCCTGATTTCGGAGTGAGGCTTCTCTCAATATCCTGATAAGCAGCCGAGCAGACTCTAGGTCTTTGAAGATCGGTTGGCGATTAAGCGTGACGGCGGTTACGAGGTAGTAGTGGCCGGGCTCGGATCGTCGGCCTTTGCGTAGGGATTGGGAGTGGGGGTTGGGGGTCATGGGGGGGTGGGCATGTGGGCTGTGAGCTGGTCCAATGGCTCCGGACACCTCGATAGGTGAAACTACACCTATCGAGGAATACACATGACTAAAAAATATAGAAAATTCGACACCAGCTTCAAGCTGGAGGTCGTCAAGATGATCCTGGACCAGGACTTGAGTGTGGCTCAGGTTTGCCGCGATATGGGGTTGGGCGAGACGGCGGTTCGTCGCTGGGTTCAGCAGTACGAAGCTGAGCAACTGGGTGGCTCAGGCATCGGTAAGCCGTTAACGACGGAACAGCAGCGTATCCGTCAGCTTGAGCAGCAAGTGCGCGAGCTGAAGATGGATAACGATATATTAAAAAAAGCTACGGCCTTCTTTGCCCGCGAATTGAAGTAATCCACGAGGTGGTTCATCAATTACGAAGAAAGGCCTACCCGGTGATGCGCTTGTGCCGGGTGTTGCGGGTCAGTCGATCAGGATTCTATGAGTCTCGGCGCCAACGGCAAAGGCCCTCAATTGTCTGCGCGGTTGCAGTCAAGCTTAAGGCTATTTTTTCTGCGACAGATGACTGCTACGGTAGCCGACGTTTACTCAAGGCGCTGCGCACGAGCGGGGTTTCAATTGGACGGTTCAAGGTGCGCCGTTTGATGAAGGAGAATGGACTGCGAGCTGTCTGGAAACGCAAGTTCGTTCACACGACGGACAGCAATCATAATCTCCCGGTGGCGCAGAATCTGCTCAATCGCCAGTTCAATCCTGAGAGGATTAATCATTCCTGGGTGGCAGACATCACTTACATCCGAACGGGTAGCGGATGGCTCTATCTGGCGGCGGTCATGGACTTGTGCTCTCGCAAGATTGTGGGCTGGGCCATGGCACCACATATGCGCTCAGAGCTGGTCTATAGCGCAATGCAAATGGCAATCGCACAGAGGCAGCCCGGCCCCGGTTTGATTGCCCATTCAGATAGAGGCAGCCAATACGCAAGCTTGTCCTATCGTCAGCTTCTAACGAAACACGCCATGCGCTGCAGCATGAGTCGGAAAGGTAACTGTTGGGATAATGCAGTCATGGAGCGATTCTTCTTGAACCTAAAGATGGAGCGCGTCTGGAGAGGCAATTACGCGAACCACGCTGAGGCCACCAAGGACATTACCGACTACATCGTACGCTTCTACAACGACGAGCGACTGCACTCAACGCTAGGCTATTTGCCGCCCAACGGATATGAGCAGCAAGCCGCTTAAAACCACCTATTGAGGTGTCCGAAATCATTTGACCAGTACACTGGGCTTTATTTGATCAGGTTCGGCTTTGCTAGTTGGGTGGTATGGCTCGGGTTTGTGATGTGGGTCTAGGGCAGGTGGCTGTGGTTGCGGAGGCTGTGAAGTGGTTTGGCTTTTTAGGGGGGGCTAGTCCCAATCGCCGCGGGTCGCGCCTCCCACGGGTTAGTTTGTGCTGTGTTGGTAGCGGGTAGTTTCAATCTTGCTTCCGAGTATAGGTCCTAACGGCAACAGTCATCTGGCACCAATATTGCTTCAGTAATCCCAAAGCCGAAAGCGCCGTCAAAATTCTTACGGCTACGGAGAGTGCTATGACTCAGGGTGTTGAGATGAATCGTCTGATGTTGCAGATGCGCAGCATGCAGCTGGAAGCCATGGGCAAGCCCCAGGCGCCGCAGCAGGTTGAGAAGGCCGCCGACGGCCCGGCATTTGACGACATGCTCAAGATGGCATTCAACAAGGTCAGCGAACTCCAGAAGACTACCGGTGATCTGCAGAGCGGTTACGAGCGCGGCGTGCCGGGCATTGATTTGACTGAGGTGATGATCGCTTCGCAGAAATCCAGCGTCGCGTTTCAGGCAATGACGCAGGTGCGCAACAAGATGATCAGCGCCTACGAAGACATCATGAAGATGCCGATCTGACCCTATTCCTGTCACCGTCTGCCGTTGATTGATCGAGGAAAGTTTTCATGGATGCTACGCCTAATACTCCTGCCACGCGCAACGCGCCGGACTCTGCTCCGGATCGTAAGCCCCTGCTGGGTATGGCTTTTCTGGATAACTTGTCGGCGCTGCCGATGCTGCGGCAGTTTGGTTTGCTGGTCGGGCTGGCGGCGAGTGTAGCGGTCGGATTCGCCGTAGTCTTGTGGTCGCAGGAGCCGGATTACCGGCCGCTGTACGGCAGCATGGATAATTTTGATTCGGCTCAGGTGCTTGAAGTGCTGCAGCAGAGCCGCATCGAGTACAAGGTCGAGCCCAACAGCGGTGCTTTGCTGGTGCGCAGTGAAGATTATGCCGACGCGCGTATGCGTCTGGCCAGTTCAGGCGTGACGTCGACTGACCGTAACCTTGGTTTCGAAATCATGGATCGCGAGCAGGGCCTGGGCTCCAGTCAGTTCATGGAGACCACCCGCTATCGCCGCGGCCTGGAAGGCGAGATGGCGCGGACCATTTCCAGTCTGTACAACGTCAAGGCGGCGCGGGTGCATATCGCGATGCCGCGCTCGACGGTGTTTGTGCGCGATGACCGCAAACCCAGCGCGTCGGTACTGTTGGAAATGTACTCAGGTCGCAGTCTCGATCCGTCCCAGGTGATGGCCATCGTCAATCTGGTGGCGACCAGCATCCCCGAGCTGAGCAAGGATCAGGTCACTATTGTCGACCAGAACGGCAATCTGCTTTCTGATCAGGCCGAGCTGAACGAGCTGACCATGGCTGGCCGCCAGTTCGATCATGCGCGGCGCCTGGAGGACACCTATACCCGCCGCGTGCACAATATTCTGCAACCGGTGCTGGGCGATGGCCGTTACAAGGCCGAGGTCTCGGCGGACGTGGACTTCAGCGCGGTGGAATCCACCTCCGAAAGTTTCAATCCTGAGTCATCCATACGCAGTGAGCAGATTCTCAATGAGCAACGTGCCAGTGGCGCGGCGGGTCCGCAGGGCATTCCCGGTGCGCTGAGCAATCAACCCCCGGGCACGGTGAGCGTGCCTGAGCAGGTGTTCGATCCGGAAACCGGCGCGCCGATTATCGCAGCGACGCCGAAGGATATCCGCGAGCAATCGACGCGCAACTACGAACTCGATCGCGAGATCAGCTACACCCGCCAGCAACAGGGCAGGTTGCGTCGGCTTTCCGTCGCGGTAGTGGTGGATGACACCCTGCAGCTGGATCCGCAGACCGGTGAGTCGGTGCGGGTTCCGCTTGCTGAGGCCGACATCCAGCAACTGACCCGCCTGGTTCAGGATGCTGTGGGCTTTAATGAAGCCCGTGGCGACAGCGTGAGTGTGATCAACAGCCGCTTCGTGCCAGTGGGCCAGCCGGAACTGATCGCCGAGCCGCCGTTCTGGACGCAGCCCTGGATCTGGGACCTGGCCAAGCAGTTCCTGGGTATCCTGTTTGTACTGATCCTGGTGTTCGGTGTGCTGCGCCCCGTGCTGAAGAATCTGACCGCCAACAACCGCAGCCCGGCTACCGCCGGGGGGTATCCCGCGACAATGGACGACCTGGGCGGCATGGATGATGACCTGCGCGATGACCGGGTCAGCCTTACCGGATCGAGCTCGCCGACGCCGGCGTTATTGCCTCCTCCCGGCGCCGGTTACGAACAGCAGCTCAATGCAATCAAGGGGCTGTTGGCGGAAGATCCGGGCCGTGTTGCCCAGGTAGTCAAAGAGTGGATAAACGACGATGAGTGATGATGCCAAGCGCCCGCAAAAGCTGAGCAAGCTCGACAAGGCGGCTATATTTCTGCTGAGCCTGGGCGAGTCCGATGCGGCGGCGGTGCTCAAGCATATGGGACCCAAGGAAGTGCAGCGCGTGGGCACTGCCATGGCCGGTCTGCGCACCGTCCAGCGTGAGCACGTGCAGCAGGTGATGGGCGACTTTATCAGTGTGGTCGGCGATCAGACCGGGCTTGGCGTCGGCGCCGACGGCTATATCCGCACCATGCTCACCCAGGCGTTGGGTGAAGATAAGGCCAACAATCTGGTCGACCGGATTCTCCTGGGTGGCAGCACCTCGGGCCTGGACAGTCTGAAATGGATGGAGCCGCGTGCGGTGGCGGATGTGATTCGCTTTGAGCATCCGCAGATCCAGGCCATTGTGGTGGCCTATCTCGATCCTGATATGGCGGCCGAGGTGATTGGCTACTTCGATCACAAGGTGCGTCTGGATGTGCTGCTGCGGGTGGCTTCATTGAACACCGTACAACCCTCTGCATTAAAGGAATTGAACGAGATTCTCGAGAAGCAGTTCGCCGGGAACTCTAGCACCATCCGCGCCAATATGGGCGGCGTGAAGCGCACCGCGGACATCATGAACTTCCTGGAAACCACCACCGAAACGCAATTGATCGATGCCATACGCGATATTGATCAGGACCTTTCGGTCAAGATTGAGGACTTGATGTTCGTCTTCGATAACCTCTCGGACGTAGACGATCGCGGCATCCAGGCATTGTTGCGCGAAATCTCAACGGAGATTCTTATCGTGGCGCTCAAAGGTGCGGATGAAGCGATCAAGGACAAGATCCTGCGCAATATGTCCAAGCGTGCGTCGGAGCTGTTGCTGGATGACCTGGAAGCCAAGGGCCCGGTACGCATCAGTGAAGTCGAGGCGGCGCAGAAGGAAATTCTGACCATCGCACGGCGCATGGCCGATGCCGGCGAAATCGTGCTTGGCACCAAGGGCGGCGAGGAAATGATTTGACGCCCGCGCGTGTCGACCTGAGTGTGCTTGGGCTCGGCAGCTGTTATCCGTCCAGAGGCTCTGCATGAAAAGCAAACAAGACAGTGACCTGATCCGTGGCAGCAAGCCGGAGGCCTTCAGTCTGTGGAATCTGCCGAGCTTTGACGAAGAGCCGAATCAGGTGCCGCTGGTTGTTGAGCCGGACGAGCCCGAGCTGGATAAATCGACGTTGATGGCTGAGCCTGAGGAAGAGATCGAGCAGGCCAAGCCCTTTACCGTCGAGGAACTCGAGCAGATCCGTGAAGAGGCCTACAACGAAGGTTTCTCGACTGGCGAGAAAGACGGCTTTCATTCCGGGCAGCTCAAGGCTCAGCAGGAAGCGCGCAGCAAAACCGACGCCCGCTTGCTCGAGCTGGAAGCCCTGATGGCTCAACTGATGGAGCCGATGAAGGATCAGGATGAGCAGGTCGAAGACATGCTGTTGAGCCTGGTGGAAACCATGGTCCGTCAGGTCATCCAGCGCGAACTCAAGACCGATTCCAGCCAGATTCTTCTGGTCCTGCGCGGCGCGCTCAAGGCTCTGCCGATGGGCGCAGGCAATATCCGTATCTATCTAAACCCTGTCGATTTTGATGCCGTCAAGGCGCTACGTGAGCGCCACGAAGAAACCTGGCGCCTGCTGGAAGATGACGCGCTGCTGCCCGGCGGTTGCCGTATCGAGACAGAGCACAGCCAGCTTGACGCGTCACTGGAGACGCGACTGAAGCTGATCGTGGAGCAACTGTTTGATGCCCGCCTCGAACAGCGCGCGCACCCACCCGAGGCGGATCTGGCGATTCCCGCTGCCTTGAAGGAAAGCCTGCCGGATGCCTGAACGTATCAGCTTTGCCCGCCGGCTGAGTCGTTATCAGCCGGTACTCAATCTCTCATCCGAACCTGTCGTCGAGGGACGGCTGATCCGCATGGTCGGCCTGACGCTGGAAGCCGAAGGCTGCAAGGCGCCAGTGGGCGGACGCTGCATGGTGATCAGCGAGACGCCCCAGGGCAGCACGCAGATTGAGGCCGAGGTGATGGGCTTCTCGGGTAGCAAGATCTATCTGATGCCGGTCGACAACATGCAGGGCCTGCAACCGGGCGCCCGCGTGGTGCCGTCTGCCGGCGGCGGCAAACTGCCGATGGGCTTTGGCATGCTCGGCCGGGTGGTGGACGGTATCGGTCGCCCACTGGATGGCAAGGGCATGTTCAAGGCCGATGATTGGGTCGACCTGAACGGCCCGGTCATTAACCCGCTGAAGCGCCACCCCATTGAGCAGACTCTCGACGTCGGCATCCGCTCGATCAACAGTTTATTGACGGTTGGGCGGGGGCAGCGTCTTGGCCTGTTCGCCGGTAGCGGCGTGGGCAAGAGTATGTTGCTCGGCATGATGACGCGCTTTACTGATGCCGATATCACCATCGTTGGTCTGGTCGGCGAGCGAGGCCGGGAGGTCAAGGAATTCATCGAGCAGATTCTCGGCGAGGAGGGCATGGCGCGCTCGGTGGTGGTTGCTTCGCCGGCGGACGACGCGCCGTTGATGCGCCTGCGCGCCGCGATGTATTGCACGCGCATTGCCGAATATTTCCGCGATCAGGGCAAGAACGTGTTGCTGCTGATGGATTCACTGACGCGTTTTGCGCAGGCCCAGCGCGAAATTGCACTGGCGATTGGCGAGCCGCCAGCGACCAAGGGTTATCCGCCGTCAGTGTTTGCCAAACTGCCGCAGTTGGTGGAGCGCGCCGGTAACGCCGAAGAGGGCGGCGGCTCGATCACTGCTTTTTACACCGTGTTATCCGAGGGTGACGACCAGCAGGACCCGATCGCCGATGCGTCGCGGGCGATTCTTGATGGGCACATCGTGTTGTCGCGGCGCCTGGCCGAAGAGGGGCATTATCCGGCCATTGATATCGAAGCCTCGATCAGTCGGGCGATGCCGCAGATTGTCAGCCGCGAATACCTGCAGCGCGCACAGATGTTCAAGCAGATGTACGCGCGCTACCAGCAAAGCCGCGATCTGATCAGCGTGGGTGCCTATTCCGCCGGTTCAGATCCGCTGACCGATACGGCTATCGCTAGAATGCCGCAAATGCAGGGGTTTCTGCGCCAGGCGCTACATGAAAGCGTCAGCCTGCCGGATAGCCAGGCCGGCTTGGAGCAATTGGTGAGCCATGAGTGACAGTCGGGTACGCCGACTCGCGCCGGTGCTGGATATGGCGCTGGAAGACGAACGCAAGGCCGCCAAACAGCTTGGCGAGGCGCAGAAACAACTCGATACCGCCAGCGCGCGGCTGCAGGATCTGGAGTTCTACTGCGGCGAGTACGAAAAGGGCTGGATCCAGCGGGGCGAACAGGGCGTTGGCCGCGACTGGCTGTTGAATTACCAGCGCTTCATGGCGCAGATGCAGACGGCCATCGAGCAACAACAGAACACCGTGACCTGGCATCTTCGCGCGCTGGACCGCTCAAAGGAGCAGTGGCGTCAGCGCTATCAACGGCTGGAAGCCATGCGCAAGCTGATCGAGCGCTATCAACAGGAAGCGCGCGTCAAGGCCGACAAACAGGAACAAAAGCTGCTGGATGAACTCTCTCAAAGGGCCATCGGCATCCGCCGCGACGTTAGCTGATTGCTCCTGCTATGCTGAGGTTTACCTGTGAACAGCCGAGGAACCCAGTATGGCGATTCAGGCAAGTCATTCCACCGATGGTCAGGTGTTAACTATTCGTGTGAGCGGGCGCTTCGACTTTGGCGTCCATCAGGAATTTCGCGAGGCCTACGAGCGTAGCGGGCTGACGCCGCAACGGTACGTGGTTGACCTGCAGGACACCGACTATATCGATAGCTCCGCGCTGGGCATGCTGTTGTTGCTGCGCGATCATGCCGGCGGGGACGAGGCGCTTATCCAGATCGTGCACTGCAACCCCGACGTGCGGAAAGTGTTCAGTATTTCCAACTTCGAACAGCTCTTCAGCATCGAGTAACCTGTGTCGCTCCCTCTTCAGTCCCGCCAATCCGCCGAGTTGACGGTGCTGGTGGCTGATGACAATCCCGCTGACCGCATGATTCTCGGCCGGCTGGTGAGCCGCCTTGGCCATAGAGTCATCAGTGTCGAAAACGGTATGCAGGCGGTTGAGCAGTTCTCGGCGCGCCTGCCCGATCTGGTATTGCTCGACGCGCTGATGCCGGTGATGGATGGCTTTGCTGCTGCGCGGCGTATCAAGGAGCTGGCGGGCGAGGATCTGGTGCCGATCATTTTCCTGACCAGCCTGAGCGAATCCGATGCGCTGTTGAAATGCCTCGAAGCCGGCGGCGATGATTTTCTTTCCAAGCCCTATAACCCAGTGGTGTTGCAGGCCAAGATCAGTGCCTTCGGCCGCATGCATGAAATGCACAATACCTTGCGAGCCCAGCGCGATCTGATCACCAGCCAGCACCAACGGCTTGTCCGTGATCAGGAACTGGCGAAAACGGTGTTCGACCGCGTTGCGCATGCGGGATGTCTCTCGGCAAGTAATCTGCGCTATCTGCAATCGGCCTTCGCCATGTTCAACGGCGACATTCTGCTGGCGGCTTATAAGCCGTCCGGCGGAATGCATCTTCTGCTGGGGGACTTCACCGGGCATGGCCTGTCGGCGGCCATCGGTGCGATGCCGCTGGCTGAGGTGTTTTATGCAATGAGTGCGCGGGGGTTCAACCTGCGCGACATCATCATCGAGCTCAATGGCAAGCTTGCGCAGATCCTGCCGGTGGGTATCTTCTGTTGTGCGGTGCTGGCCGAAGTCAATCCCGCCAAGGGCCTGGTCGAGATCTGGAATGGCGGGTTGCCGGAGGTACTGATCATCGGGCGTCAGGCCGAGCTGCTACATCGGATTCCCTCTACGCATCTACCGCTGGGCGTCGCCCGGGTCGAGCGTTTCGATCCCAATCCGGTGGTGCTGGCGATGGATCCGGGTGACCGCTTGCTGTGCTGGACCGATGGCGTCATCGAGAGCCGCAATCATAGTGGCGAGCCCTTCGGCGAGCAGCGTGTGCTGCGCTTGCTGGAGGATTATGCTGGCCGGCCACAGCTGTTCTTTGATGGCTTGCTGCGCGCAATCGAAGCCTTCCACGGTGCGCCACAGGACGACATCAGCCTGTTGGAAATGGTGATGCTGGAGCCCGCTCAGCAGCGCCCCACAGCGTCTGCAATGGGCGGCCATGCGAAATCGGCGCAGGACTGGCAGTTGGCCTATACCTTCCGCGCCGCCTCGGTCAGGAATTTTAATCCGTTGCCCTTTCTGCTTGAGGCGCTGATGGATATCCCCGGCCTGCGTCCGCACATTGGCAGCGTTTTTGTCATCCTCAGCGAGCTGTACAGCAATGCCCTTGAGCATGGTCTGCTAAGCCTGGATTCCAAGCTGAAGCGCGACTCCATGGGCTTCGCCCGTTACTACGCTCAGCGCAGCCAGCAGCTCTCGACCCTGCGTGATGGCTGGATTCAGGTGGTGCTCGATCATTCGCCGACCGAGCGCGGCGGCGTGCTGCGAATCGAAGTCGGCGACAGCGGCAAGGGATTTGCCCCAGCGTTAGCCTTTCCCGAGAACGGCTATGCTGGCAGAGGTCTCGCATTGGTGACCGCATTGGCCGACGAGATCAAATACAATGCACAGGGCAACCGCGCCCGAGCTGTGTTTAGCTGGGGTGTCGAGCCCTAGGTTCTGCGGCCGCTTCCCAAACCATCCTCAAGGATCGCCTACCCATGCTGGAAAATCCGCCGGATCTGGACCCCTCTGTTCAGGCATCGCTCAAGGAGCTGATGCAGGACAACTATGAAGTACTGGTGGAGATCTTTCTTAGCGATACCGAGATGCGCCTTGGACTGCTGCGTAGCTATTTATTGACAGAAAACTGGCAGGACTACCGGCAGACTGCGCACAGTTTGCGCGGGAGCTGCGGGAATATCGGCGCGCCGGCTTTGCATCAGGCGGCGGCGCAGGCCGAGCAGGCGGGTGCCGAGGCGGATAGCCAGGCCGCACTGGTTGCCTTCGAGCGGCTTGTGCAGCTGTTCGAACGGGTCAAGCCGCAGCTTCAGCCCATCATTTCAGAATAATCTTCGCTTTGACCTTCATCTGGCCCGCTGTTTGCTTGTAACAGGCAACGGAGCAGTTTGCTCACACGCCATGGAGATCATTCAATGTCAGTTAGCCAAGCCCTGCTGGCGTTATCCCCGTCCGAAGTGCGCCCTGCGGGCAACATCCGCGGCGCCATGTCCTCTACGGCGGGCGACACAGAGGAAGTGGATTTCGCCAACCTGTTGGCCGAGCAGCAGCCGGAACGCCTCGATGCCTTGCTGAAGAGTCTTGAGCAGAGCGGGATGACGGCAATCGAAGACCTTGCACTTGCCGGGGACGGCAAGCCGTTGCCGGACGCCGTGCAGGATTGGCTCGGCCAGTTGGCCGATCTTGGCGATGCCCGCGATGCGTTGTCTGGGATGCCGCAGGACCAATTGCCTGCAGCGACAACGGCCGCGAAACCTGACGAATCCTTGACGGAATTATCCGAACGCTGGATGAAGTGGCTGAACGAGGCGCGCGGTTCCTTGACGCCATCGGAGCCGAAACAGCCCCTCGACAGCAAAGCCGCCCTGGCGTCGCTCGGTACCAAGCTTGAGACGCCGGTAACGGCACAGCTAGAATCGCTGCGCCAGCCGATCGACGCGGCGGTGCCCGTGCAGCGTACTGTCGCAGTTGCGCAGTCGGGTGACATGCAGGCCGCATTCGCCGGGAAACTGGCCGGGCAGCTTGATGCCAAGGCGCTGGGTAACGAGCCACTGCTGACCGATTCGGAGAGTGAGGACGGTCTCAGCCGGCCCGCGATGTCCACGCAGCCAGCTACGGCCCAGGCTGCATTGACTGCGCGACCGGTCAATGCGGCGGCCCAGGCACTCGGGGTACCCTTTGGGCAGCAAAGCTGGGGCGAGGCCGCAGTCGAAAAAGTCATGTGGATGTCCAGTCAGAACCTGCGCAGCGTGGAGATCAAGCTGGATCCGGCAGAGCTGGGTCCGCTCGAAATCCATATCCAGAACCGTGGGCAGGAGCATCAGGTTCAGTTTGTCAGCCAGAATCCGTCGGTACGTGAAGCCCTCGAAGCGCAGATGTTCCGATTACGTGAAATGTTCAGCCAGCAGGGTATGGATCAGGTCAACGTGACGGTATCCGATGGCTCGGCAGGTCAGCAATCCGGACGCGAAGCGCACGCCGGCGCCTCCGGTGAAGGGCGACAGCAGGGCCAGGGCGGGCAGGGCGAAACCTCCGGCCAGTCCGAGTCGCTGTTAACCACCGCAGAGGCGGCAAGAGTGTCGGCCGAACGCCTGGTCGACTACTACGCCTGATTGATTATTGGCCGGGGGTTCCTGGGGCTGTAGCGCGCCTGCGCTACGGCAAGCTCCCAGACACCCTGGCCCGGCAATCCCGCGCCGAAACCCCAGCTTTAGACCTTCTCGAAAATCCGAATCCCCAAAGGCGTCGCGCCCAATTGGCATGCTCAATGCAAGCAATATCCGAAACAGTTGATTTCACGCATTACTGACGGAATATTGGCATGGCCCGACAACAGCCCGAACCTGCCCAAGTGGCGCCCGACAGCCCCCCGGCTAGTCGCAAGAAACTCTTCCTCCTCATAGGCGCTGGCCTGCTTGCGTTACTGCTGTCGGTCGGCGCAGCGGCCTACTTTCTGTTGGCCGGTGAGGACGAAGCCTCGGTGGAAACGCCCGTCGTGGCGACCGCTAAGCCAATGGCCGCCGTCTACCAATCCCTGGATCCGGCCTTTGTCGTCAACTACGTGCATAACGGTCGGCAACGCTATATGCAGGTCAACGTGGTGCTGATGGGCCGCGACCCGCAGCTCATGAGTCAGCTCAGCGCCCACTTGCCGCTGATTCGCAATGAACTGGTCATGCTGTTCAGCAGTGAAGAATTTGACGCGTTGTTCAGTCCTGAGGGCAAGGAAACTCTGCGTGAACGGGCCTCGCTTGCGGTGAAGGCGCTGATGGAAAAAGAACTCGGCAACCCGGTGATTGAGTCGGCGTTGTTCACCAATATCGTTCTGCAATAGGAAACCCCATGGCCGTTCAGGATCTGCTCTCGCAAGACGAAATTGACGCGCTGTTACATGGCGTCGATGACGGCGCGATTGATATGGAAGACGATGCCGAACCGGGCACAGTCAAAAGCTATGACCTGACCAGCCAGGACCGCATTGTCCGCGGTCGTATGCCCACGCTGGAAATGATCAACGAGCGCTTCGCGCGCTACACCCGTATCAGCATGTTCAACCTGTTACGCCGTTCGGCGGACGTGGCGGTGGGCGGCGTACAGGTAATGAAGTTCGGAGAGTACGTGCATTCGCTGTATGTGCCGACCAGTCTCAACCTGGTGAAAATGAAGCCGCTACGTGGCACCGCACTCTTTATTCTGGATGCACGACTGGTGTTCAAGCTGGTCGACAACTTCTTCGGCGGCGACGGCCGCCACGCCAAGATTGAAGGCCGTGAATTCACCCCGACCGAGTTGCGCGTGGTACGCATGGTGCTGGATCAGGCCTTTGCTGACATGAAGGAAGCCTGGCAAGCGGTGCAGGACGTGACCTTCGAGTACGTCAATTCCGAGGTTAACCCGGCGCTGGCCAATATCGTCAGCCCCAGCGAGGTGGTAGTGGTCTCGACCTTCCATATCGAGCTGGACGGCGGCGGCGGCGATCTGCATGTCACCTTTCCCTATTCGATGATCGAGCCGCTGCGTGAAGTGCTGGATTCGGGTGTGCAGTCCGATGTGGATGAGCATGACGAGCGCTGGGTGCGTGCGCTGCGTGAAGAGATTACCTGCGCCAAGGTGCCGCTGAGCGCCACCGTCGTGCGCCGCGAACTCAAGTTGAAGGATCTGCTCAGCATGCAGGCCGGCGACGTGATTCCGGTCGAGATGCCGGATCATATGGTGCTCTGCGCCAATGGTGTACCGACGTTCAAGGCCAAGTTGGGATCGGTGAAGGGCAACCTGGGTTTGCAAATTCTTGGCCCGATTGTGCGGCCGCGATAACCCAACGAATACGTAACGCTAATGTAGAGGAACGGCACGATGTCTGATGACAAGAATTCCAGCGAAATCAGTCCTGAAGAGCAGGCGCTGGCGGATGAGTGGGCTGCTGCGATGGAGGAGGCCGGCGATTCGAGCCAGGACGACATTGATGCCATGCTTGCCGGTAACAATGGCTCCAAACCCATGCCCATGGAAGAGTTTCCCAAGCCAGCCAGAACGTCCGACGATTTTTTCCAGGGCACCGATGGCCCCAATCTGGACGTCATTCTGGATATCCCGGTGACGATCTCGATGGAGGTCGGTGACACCGAAATTACCATTCGCAATCTGTTGCAGCTCAATCAGGGCTCAGTGGTCGAACTCGACCGGCTGGCCGGCGAGCCGCTCGACGTCAAGGTCAACGGAACGCTGATTGCCCACGGCGAGGTGGTGGTGGTGAACGAAAAGTTCGGTATTCGCCTGACCGATGTGATCAGCCCCTCCGAACGCATCAAGAAGTTGCGTTGATATGCGGGCGATCCTGGTTGCACTGCTGAGCGCATTGCCGGCAGGCGTCTTCGCCGCAGAGCCTGCTGCCTCGGCCACCACCAGTGCTGCGCAAACCTCGCTTATCGGGCAATTGACCCAGCTCGGCCTCGGTCTGGTGCTGGTCGTGGGGCTGATTTTTGTCATGGGGTATCTCATGCGCCGCGTCGGCCCTCTGTCGCCACAGGGCGCGCAGCATATCCGTGTAGTCAGCAGTCTGCCGCTGGGCCCCCGCGATCGGTTGATACTGGTGGATGTGGGCGGCAAGCAGATGCTACTGGGCGCCTCGCCGGGACGGATCGGCACCTTGCACGTGTTCGATGAGGCTGTGGCGGAGCTTCCGAGTGGCGCGGTCGACAGCGATTTCGCGCGCAAGCTGCAGTCTCTGCTTAAACGGGAGAACCGCCAGTGATGCGCTGGATGTTGCTGTTTCTGACATTATTGGCGCCGGCGGCGCTGGCCCAAACGGCCGGTGATCCGCTGAGCTTGCCTGCGGTCACCCTGAGCACCGATGCGGACGGCGAGCAGACCTACTCGGTGAGTCTGCAGATTCTGCTGCTGATGAGCTCGCTGACCTTCATTCCGGCGTTCGTCATGATGATGACCAGCTTCACTCGCATCATCATTGTGTTCTCCATACTCCGGCAGGCGCTCGGGCTGCAGCAGACGCCGTCGAGTCAGATTCTTGTTGGTCTGGCGCTGTTCCTGACTATTTTCATCATGGCGCCCATCTTCGAGCGCATCAACGAAACCGCATTGCAGCCTTATCTGGCCGAGGAGCTGGCGCCGCAACAGGCGTTGGAACAGGCCAGTATTCCGCTGCGTGAGTTCATGCTGGCGCAAACCCGGGAAACTGATCTCGAGCTGTTCGTACGGCTGGCGCGGCGTACCGACATAGCCACCCCGGAGGAAGTGCCTTTCCATATCATGGTCCCGGCGTTTGTTACCTCCGAGCTGAAGACCGCGTTCCAGATCGGCTTCATGATCTTCATTCCCTTTCTGATCATTGACCTGGTGGTCGCCAGCGTACTGATGGCGATGGGTATGATGATGCTGTCGCCGCTGATCATTTCGCTGCCGTTCAAGATCATGCTGTTCGTGCTGGTGGACGGTTGGGCGCTGATTATCGGCACCCTCGCGGCCAGCTTCGCCGTTACCTAGGGTCTGTTGCCGTTTCATCGCGGCCGCGACGGAGGCCCGTTTAATGAAGAGCAAGGCGCGAGGAGTGTAATTTGGTTGTTCCAAATGAGCGACGAGTAACGCCGTGCTGCGCTAAACGGGCCCTGTCCCTTCGGGTGGGGCCGCCTAGGTTGCGCGTCAAATGACGCCATGCGGCGTTGCAGGACTTGGCAAGGGAGTAACCATTACCTGCGTCCCGCGCCTTGCGGAACGCCGCCCGGCCTGGCGTCATTTGACACAGCAACGCGGCTCGCGATGAAACGGCAACAGACCCTAACCCAGGAGAAAACATGACGCCAGAAGTAGCGGTTGATCTGTTCCGCCAGGCCCTGTGGCTGACCACGGTCATGGTCGCGGTGATCGTGCTGCCAAGCCTGATGGTCGGCCTGGTGGTGGCGATGTTTCAGGCGGCCACCCAGATCAACGAGCAGACGTTGAGCTTTCTGCCGCGGCTGCTATTCACCTTCATCACCCTGATTGTGCTCGGCCCCTGGCTGGTCACGCAGGTGATCGACTTTACCGAAAACCTGTACCGGGCAATCCCCGGACTGATCGGCTGAATGTTCGAGTTTGCTGCCGCCGAGGTCAGCCGCTGGGTTGCCAGTTACATGTGGGTCCTCTTCCGGGTGGCCAGTGTGCTGATGACCATGCCGGTGTTCGGCACGCAAATGCTGCCGGTACGCATCCGCCTGTATCTCGCACTGATGATCGCCATGCTCATCACCCCCATGATTCCTCCGGTGCCCGCGTTCGAGGCGCTCTCCCTGGCGACCTGGCTGGTCATTGGTGAGCAGATCCTGATTGGCGCCGCCATGGGCTTCATGTTGCAGCTGTTGTTCCAGATCCACGTACTGGCCGGCCAGATTGTAGCGATGCAGATGGGTCTGGGCTTCGCCTCGATGAACGATCCGACCATGGGGATCTCCGTAGCGGTGGTGGCGCAGGTATTCACCATGCTGGTGACGCTGTTGTTTCTGGCAATGGACGGCCATCTGGTGGTGATCGAGGTGCTGGCCGAAAGCTTTATCACCTTGCCGATTGGCGAGGGCTTGCTGGCCACGGATTTCCATACTTTGGTGCTGCGGTTCTCCTGGGTGATGGCCGCTGCGCTGCTGATCGGTCTGCCAGCCATCACCGCGCTATTGATCGTCAACCTGTCGTTCGGCGTGATGATGCGCGCCGCGCCGCAATTGAATATCTTCTCGATCGGTTTCCCGCTGACACTGGTGTTTGGCCTGTTCATTCTCTGGGTCGTGCTGGGTGACGTCGGCACTCAATATCATTCATTGGCTACTGAGACCCTCGAGTGGCTGCGTGAAATGGTGCGGGTGCGCTGATGGCTGATCAACCGGACAGCGGCCAGGAAAAAACCGAAGAACCCACGGAGAAACGCCTCAAGGATTCCCGTGATAAAGGCCAGATCGCCCGCTCCAAGGAGCTGAACACCCTCGCCGTGGTCATGGTATCGGCAGTTGGTCTGTTGATGCTTGGCCCGGCGATGGTCGGCAAGTTGATGAACCTGATGGTCTTCAACTTCAGCCTGGACCGCGAAGTGCTGTATTCCACCGATACCATGGCGCTGCATCTGCTGGCCTCGGTGGAGCAGGGGTTCAGTGTGCTCGGCCCATTGTTCTTCATGGTGCTGATTGCTGCACTGGTGGGGCCGCTACTGCTGGGTGGCTGGCTGTTCAGCGCCAAATCGCTGGCACCCAAGTTCGAAAGGATGAATCCGCTCGCTGGCCTGAAACGGATGTTCTCGGTCAAGGCGCTGGTCGAGCTGCTCAAGGCGTTGGCCAAGTTCCTGGTGGTGCTCACCGTGGCGCTGTTGGTCCTCAACCTGCGCCAGGACGATCTGCTTTCCCTTTCCCGGCAACCCTTGCCTGACGCGATCGCTCATAGCGCCTGGGTGTTGGGTAGCTCACTGCTGATCCTGGCCTGCTCACTGATCCTGATTGCCACCGTGGATGTGCCCTTCCAGCTCTGGGACAACAAGAAAAAGCTGAAGATGACCAAGCAGGAAGTGCGCGATGAGTACAAGGATTCCGAAGGCAAGCCGGAAGTGAAATCGCGGATTCGTCAGCTGCAACGTGAGATGGCCGAGCGGCGCATGATGGACGAGGTGCCCAACGCCGACGTGGTCATCACCAACCCGACGCACTTTGCCGTGGCACTGAAGTACGACCCGATCAATTCCGGCGCCCCGGTGGTTGTGGCCAAGGGAGGAGACTTCCTGGCGCAGAAAATCCGTGAGATCGCTGGCGAGCACGACGTGGTAATCCTTGAGGCACCGCCATTAGCGCGGGCTGTGTTCTACAGCACCGAACTCAATCAACAAATTCCGGCGGGGCTTTATCTGGCCGTGGCCCAGGTGTTGGCCTACGTATTCCAGCTGCGACAGTACCGAGCAGGCGAGGGCAAGCGCCCCGGGCCTGTGCCGGATGTGCCTATTCCGGATGAATTGCGGCGGGACGAGTGAAAGCAAATAGCGAAACGCGAAAAGCAAATAGCGAAAAGCAAATAGCGAAAAGCAAATCCCCCCTAGCCCCCCTTTTTCAAAGAGGGGAATTGTCCGAGACACTGCTCGTGTAAGCGNAGGGGAATTGTCCGAGACACTGCTCGTGTAAGCGTCTGACGCGTGCCCTTGAGTTGTGAGGCTCTCGATGACCACCAGAATCACACCGACATAACCAATAACGCAGAACCGGTCCCCCCTTTGGCAAAGGGGGCTAGGGGGATTTGATTTTCAAGATTGCGAACTCGTAGATCAACCACCGATTTTCCCACAGCCAACTCGAGCTCTAAGTCACGCGGTAGCTCACACCTAAGCAAGACTCAGCCAAGCAACCGCTGCTTAGCCGCCAGATAGTCGCGCTTGAGTTCAGCAATGACCTTCGCAGTCGAAGTAATCTCGCCAATCCCGCCCACGCCTTGACCCGCGCCCCAGATATCCCGCCAGGCCTTACTTTTGTCGCTGCCGAAGGACATTGCGCTCTTGTCGGCTTCCGGAAGGTTGTCCGGATCCAGCCCTGATTTGGCGATACTGCCGCGCAGATAGTTGCCATGCACACCGGTAAACAGGTTGGAATAGATGACGTCGGTGGCGGCGCTGTCGACGATCATCTGCTTGTAGGCTTCGTCGGCGTTGGCTTCGTGGGTGGCGATGAAGCGGGTACCGATATACGCGAAATCCGCGCCCATCGCCTCGGCGGCAAGAATCTGTTTGCCCTGGGTAATGGAGCCGGACAGCGCAATCGGGCCGTCGTAGAATTTGCGAATCTCCGATACCAGCGCGAAGGGGCTGAGGGTGCCTGCGTGGCCGCCAGCACCGGCACAGACCAGAATCAGACCATCGACGCCGGCTTCGATCGCCTTCTCGGCGTGACGTACGCTGATGACGTCATGGAATACCTTGCCGCCATAACTGTGCGCGACTTTCACCGCCTCATGCGGCGCGCGCAGGCTGGTGATCATGATCGGCACCTGAAACTTCGCACAGGCCTCAAGATCGTGCTGGAGCCGATCGTTGGAATGATGGACGATCTGGTTCACAGCGAAGGGTGCGACCTTCTTGTCGGGGTTGGCGGCCTTGTACTCGGCCAGCTCGGTGGTCAGCTGCTGCAGCCATTGCTCCAGCACCTCGGCCGGGCGCGCATTGAGTGCGGGGAAGGAGCCGACGATGCCGTTCTTGCACTGCTCGGCCACCAGGAGCGGGTTGGAGATGATGAACATGGGAGATGCAATAACAGGTATCTCGAGCTGTGCCTTGAGTTCCTCAGCGAACGACATCGTGCCTTCCTCAGTGTGATCAACAGGGCAATCAGTCTAATCGGAACCGGGTCAGCACGACCAGCGACGAGGGCGGGTATCAGGCAATGCAATGGGCGGTCATCAGCAGTGCAGGCACCCGTATCGAGGCGCGCGGTCGCTTTGAAAAGTCCCGCCGTTGTACACTTACCTCCATTCATGTCACCGCTTACAAGTAGAACCACCTTCCAATGCAAAAGACTCGCGTACTCACCGGTATCACCACGACCGGCACTCCGCACCTCGGCAACTATGTCGGTGCCATCAAGCCCGCTATCGCTGCCAGCCAGGATCCCAACGTTCAGTCCTATTACTTCCTTGCCGACCTGCATGCCTTGATCAAATGCCAGGATCCAAAACGAGTTCAGGAGTCGCGCCTGGAAATTGCCGCTACCTGGCTGGCGCTGGGACTGGATACCGATAATGCGGTGTTCTATCGGCAGTCCGATGTGCCCGAGACCACTGAGCTGGCCTGGATGCTGTCGTGCGTCTGCGCCAAGGGTTTGATGAACCGCGCGCACGCTTACAAGGCATCGGTTGCCGAGAACGAAGCTGCCGGTCAGGCCGATCCTGACAAGGGCGTGACCATGGGGCTGTTCGGCTACCCGGTACTGATGGCGGCGGACATTCTCATGTTCAATGCCAACAAGGTGCCGGTGGGGCGCGATCAGATCCAGCACATCGAAATGGCGCGTGACATGGCAGGTCGCTTCAATCACCTGTTCAAGGGGCAGTATTTCACCCTGCCTGAAGCGGTAGTGGACCAAAGCGTAGAAGTGCTGCGCGGTCTGGATGGACGCAAGATGTCCAAGAGCTACGACAACACCATTCCGCTGTTCGCCCCTGAGAAGAAACTGCTCAAGCTGGTCCGCAAGATCAAGACCAATTCGCTGGAGCCGGGCGAGCCGAAGGACCCGGATACCTGCACCCTGTTTCAGATCTATTCCGCTTTCGCTACACCCGAAGAATCCCAGGCCATGCGCGCGCGTTATCTTGAAGGCATCGGCTGGGGCGAGGCCAAGGACGCGCTGTTCGAGTACCTGAACCTCTACCTGCGCGAGCCACGCGAACGATATCAGGCGCTGCTCGAAGACCCGGCGTATATTGAAGGCGTCCTGCAAAAAGGTGCCGAACGCGCCCGCGCTGAAGCCGGTGTGTTGATGGCCAAGGTACGTCAGGCGACCGGGCTGGGCTCCTTTTTATAAACGATATAAGCGCCTCGCGCGGTTACCCCGCTGGCGCGTGATGTCGAAGGCAGAACCAGATAGTCAATAAGAAGAAATGATAGGGAGAAGTCATCATGAGCAAGCCGGTAGTGAACGCAGTTACAGGCATTTTGGCCGCGTTGATCGTTGCTGCAGCGCTGGTGCTGATGGCGATGAGTCTGAAGAGCGGGCTGCTGCAGTTTGGCGGCGCGGACCGTGTGGTGAGCGTTAAAGGCCTCGCCGAACGTAACGTCGAGGCCGACCTGGCGCTGTGGCCGGTCAGCTTTTCGGTAGCGGATAACAGCCTCGACAGCCTGCAGGGCAAGATCGAGGAGCAGCAGGATCTGGTGCGTTCGTTCCTGCTGCTGCGGGGTTTCGTTGAAGACGATATCCAGCTATCCATGCCGAAGATTACCGATCAACACGCCAATACCTATGGCAACACGCTGCCGCCGGAACGCTATCGCGCCGAGGTCACGGTGCTGGTGCGTACCCAGGATATTGAAAGTGTGCAGAGCGGCATGCAGACCGTTGGCGAACTGGTTAAATCCGGCGTTGCGCTGACCCAGAATTACGATAGCCAACCGCGGTTTCTGTTTACCCGGCTGGAGTTGATCAAGGCCGACATGATCGCTGATGCAACGCGCGACGCCCGGGCTGCCGCCGATCAGTTTGCGCGGGATGCCGACGCTGAAGTGGGCAGCATACGCCGCGCTTCGCAGGGGTATTTTTCCATCGAAGATGTTGACCCTTACACGCCACAGGTCAAGCGCGTGAGAGTCGTTACCAGTATCGATTACAGCCTGCGCTGACAGGCAGCTGCGCCGGCTGAACAGCGCCGGCCATTACTTTTCGGGGACACCTTTATGACGCTGTTGCCCTGGGCACACGAAACGAGTGCCGGGTTTACATTGCGCGGCTGGCATACGCCGCCTAGCCACAAACCGCTGTTGCAGTTTTTGCACGGTAACGGGTTTTGCTGCAGAACCTACGAACCCTTTCTCGAACACCTTGCCGAGCATTTTGATCTGTGGCTTTGCGATCTGCAGGGGCACGGCGACAGCGATCACGGTGGACACTTTCTCGGCTGGAACCGCAATGCCGAGCTGGCTCTCGACGCCTTCAATGCAGGTAAGCAGCAATTCGGCGACGTGCCGCATTACGCCTGCGGGCATAGCTTTGGCGGCGTGCTCACCAGCCTGATGCTGGCCCAGCATCCAGGTATTTTCGAGAAGGCGGTGCTGCTTGATCCCGTGTTATTCCCCCAGCAGCAGCTGGTTCTGCGCGGAGCGCTGGGCTTGATCGGGCAGCGCGGCAATGCGTTATCGAAAAAGACACGCACCCGCCGGGATCAATGGCCCGACCGCGACGCCGCCTACAAGGCGCTACACAATCGCGGCATGTTTCGCGGATGGGAGGAGAGCGCCTTCCGTGCGCATATCGAGCACGGCTTGCGACAAGCTGAAAACGGCAGCGTAGAGCTGAAGTGTCAGCCCAGTCGGGAAGCGGAGGTGTTCGAAAGCTGGCCGAGTAAGCTCTGGTACTGGCTGCCCAGAATACACACGCCGACTCTGTTGCTGCACGGGGATGCGACCTATCCCTTTGTTAAGCAGGCCACGCGGCGGCTCACCCGTGTGAATCCGTGCGTGACCGCGCGGGAGTTGCCGGGTGGGCATTGTTTTATGCTGGAGGATTCGAAGCGGGCGGCGGGGGAGGTTGTGGGGTTTCTTGCTGCACCGGTCTCGGTCTGACGATTTGCCTGCGTTTTTTGAGTGTCTCTGATCGTGTTCGGAGTCAGGAGTGGGCCTTGGTGTGGCTGCAGAGATTGGCGTAGCGCAGGCGAGACTG
>NZ_VTVA01000024.1 GCF_008638345.1 Pseudomonas saliphila
AGGCGCGCTACACCCCCAGGAAAGCGCACTGCAGTATCGAGGCTCCATCCCTGGGGTTGTCGAGCGCCTGCTCGACGACAGCTTGCAGCAAAGCACTCGCCCCGGCATTGGATGGGGATTAATAGCGGTCCGTCGGGATAGCGGGTCTCGCTGCGGCACAAACCCTCGGCGTAGCGCCCGAGTGCGGACCAAGGCGCTACACCCCCAGATAGGTCTGCAGCGAGCCAGCATTTCATGATCTTGAACACCCATACCAACCCACAATCCAGCGACTTTATCGAGAACGCCAACGCCATGCGTACGTTAGTCGACGAGCTCCGCACGCTGCTGGCGCGCATTGCCGAAGGCGGTGGTGCCAAGGCGCAGGAGCGGCATCTGTCCCGCGGCAAGCTGCTGCCACGCCAGCGTATCGATACCCTGCTCGACCCCGGCTCGCCCTTTCTCGAGATCGGGCAACTGGCGGCACATGAGGTCTACGATGAAGCCGTGCCGGCCGCCGGGTTGATCGCCGGCATCGGCCGTGTCGAAGGCGTCGAGTGCATGATCGTCGCCAATGACGCGACGGTGAAGGGCGGCTCCTATTACCCCATCACGGTCAAAAAGCATCTGCGCGCCCAGGCCATCGCCAACGAAAACCGGCTGCCCTGTATCTACCTGGTCGATTCCGGCGGGGCCAATCTGCCGCGGCAGGACGAGGTGTTCCCCGACCGCGAACACTTCGGGCGCATCTTCTTCAACCAGGCCAACATGAGCGCCCAAGGCATTCCGCAGATCGCCGTGGTGATGGGCTCCTGCACCGCCGGCGGCGCCTATGTGCCGGCCATGGCGGACGAAGCCATCATGGTGCGTAATCAGGNTTGCCGATCCTCGGGTGTGGCCGATCACTATGCCGAGAATGACGAGCACGCACTGGCGTTAGCCCGGCGTTGTATTGCCCATCTCAACTGGCGCAAGCAAGGCGTGCTGAATAGCCGCCAGGCCATTGCCCCGCGCTTTCCAGCGGAGGATTTGTACGGGCTGATCCCGGCCGATCCCAAGCATCCGCTCGAGATACGCGAAGTCATCGCCCGGCTGGTCGATGACAGCGCCTTTGATGAGTTCAAGGCGTTGTTCGGCACCACCCTGGTGTGCGGCTTCGCCCATCTGCAAGGTTATCCGGTGGCGGTACTGGCTAACAACGGGGTGTTGTTCAGCGAGTCAGCGCAGAAGGGGGCGCATTTCATTGAGCTGGCCTGCCAGCGCGGCATTCCGCTGCTGTTTCTGCAGAACATCACCGGCTTCATGGTCGGGCAAAAATACGAAGCCGGTGGCATTGCCAAGCACGGGGCCAAGCTGGTCGCCGCCGTGGCCTGCGCCCGCGTGCCCAAGTTCACGGTTATCATCGGCGGCAGCTTTGGCGCCGGCAATTACGGCATGTGCGGCCGGGCCTATGATCCGCGCTTTTTGTGGATGTGGCCGAATGCCCGCGTCGGCGTGATGGGCGCCGAACAGGCCGCCGGCGTGCTGGTGCAGGTCAAGCGCGAGCAGGCCGAACGCCACGGCGAGACGTTTTCCGACGAGCAGGAACAGGCGCTACGCCAGCCGATTCTCGATCAGTATGAACATCAGGGGCACCCTTATTATTCCAGCGCCCGGCTCTGGGATGACGGCGTGATCGACCCGGCGCAGACACGGGACATTCTCGGACTGGCGATCTCCGCCGCCCTCAACGCGCCGATCGAGCCGACGCGCTTCGGTGTATTCAGAATGTAAGCGCCTTGCCAGTTACGGCTCCACAGACAGCGGAAGACAGATGTATGACGGATTTCACTACCATTGAGCTTGAACGTGATGCACAGGGCGTCGCCACGCTGTGGCTCAACCGGCCGGACAAGAACAATGCCTTTAACGCCGAGATGATTGCCGAATTGCTGCAGGCTATTGATCAGGTGCAGTCGGATGACTCGCTGCGTTTTCTGATCCTGCGCGGACGTGGCCGGCATTTCTCCGCTGGCGCGGATCTGAGCTGGATGCAGGCGTCCGCGGAACTGGATTACAACGCCAATCTCAGCGACGCCCGTGAGCTGGCGCAACTGATGGCCAGTCTGAGCCAGCTTCGGCTGCCAACGCTGGCCGTGGTGCATGGTGCTGCCTACGGCGGCGCGCTGGGGCTGGTGAGTTGTTGCGATATGGCGATCGGCGCAGAAGAGGCGCAGTTCTGTCTGTCAGAGGTACGTATCGGCTTGATTCCGGCCGTGGTCAGTCCCTTTGTCGTGCAGGCCATGGGCGCACGCGCCACCCGACGTTACGCGCTGACCGCCGAGCGCTTCGATGGCCGGACGGCGCGCGAACTGGGGCTGCTTGCCGAATGCTACCCGGCTGAAAACCTCGATCAGGCCCTGCAGGGCTGGGTCGACAATATGTTGCTGAACAGCCCAGCGGCGATGCGTGCGACCAAGCTACTGAT
Organism: Pseudomonas saliphila; assembly: GCF_008638345.1. Taxonomy (GTDB): domain Bacteria; phylum Pseudomonadota; class Gammaproteobacteria; order Pseudomonadales; family Pseudomonadaceae; genus Halopseudomonas; species Halopseudomonas saliphila. The sequence goes on from NZ_VTVA01000024.1 coordinate 2,447, forward strand.
GCTTGAGGTCAAACAGGGCGAATTTTCCACGCCGCTGCGCCGCTACACCGAGGCCGCCATCGCACGCATCCGCGTCAGTCCTGAGGGCCAAGAGGGGCTGAAGGCCTTTCTGGAAAAACGCAAACCGGTGTGGCAAGCATGATTAGTTGCGTGCTGGTCGCCAATCGCGGCGAAATCGCCTGCCGGATCATGCGCACCTGCCGCGAGCTCGGCATTGTCTCTGTTGCCGTGCACAGTGACATCGACCGCAGCGCCCGGCATGTGCGCGAAGCGGATAAGGCAGTCGCGCTGGGCGGCGCCAAGCCCGCCGACAGTTACCTGCGCATTGACGCCCTCATCGAGGCCGCGCGCCAGAGCGGCTGTCAGGCGATTCATCCGGGTTACGGTTTTCTCTCGGAGAACGCCGAATTCGCCCGCGCCATCGAAGCCGCCGGGCTGATCCTGCTTGGTCCGCCTGCGTCGGCCATCGACGCCATGGGCAGTAAATCCGCCGCCAAGGCCTTGATGCACGAAGCCGGTGTGCCGCTGGTGCCGGGGTATCACGGTGCGGATCAGAGTCTCGACACCTTCCGCGATGAAGCCGCGCGCATCGGTTATCCGGTGCTGCTCAAGGCCAGCGCCGGCGGTGGTGGCAAAGGCATGAAAGTGGTCGAGTCCGGGTCCGAGCTGGCCGAGGCGTTGGCCTCGGCGCAACGGGAAGCGCGGTCATCCTTCGGTGATGCGCGGATCCTGGTTGAGAAATACCTGCTCAAGCCCCGTCATATCGAGATCCAGGTGTTTGCCGATCAGCATGGCGGCTGCATCTATCTCAACGAGCGCGATTGCTCCATCCAGCGGCGGCATCAGAAGGTCGTTGAAGAAGCGCCAGCGCCTGGTCTGACGCCCGCGCTGCGGGCCGCCATGGGCGAGGCGGCGGTCAAGGCGGCACAGGCGATCGGATATGTCGGCGCCGGTACCGTCGAGTTCCTGTTCGACGAGCGCGGCGAATTCTTCTTCATGGAGATGAACACTCGGTTGCAGGTCGAGCATCCGGTGACCGAGGCCATTACCGGGCTGGACCTGGTCGCCTGGCAGATACGCATTGCCGAGGGCGAGCCGCTGCCGCTGAGCCAGTCCCAGGTGCCGCTCAATGGTCACGCCATCGAAGTGCGGCTGTACGCCGAGGATCCTGCCAGCGGCTTTCTGCCCTCCACCGGCCGGCTTGATCTGTACCGCGAGCCGGCAGCCGGCCCCGGCCGGCGGATCGACAGCGGCATCGAGCAGGGTGATGAGGTGTCACCTTTCTATGATCCGATGCTGGGCAAGCTGATTGCCTGGGGCGAGACACGGGAGCTGGCCAGACGCCGCTTGCTGCAAATGCTCGGCGAAACAGTGGTTGGCGGGCTGCACACCAATCTGGCGTTTCTCATGCGGGTCATAGCCCACCCGGCCTTTGCCGCAGCGGAGCTGGATACCGGTTTCATCCCGCGTCACGAGGCGCAGTTGCTGCCCACGCCCGAGCCCTTGCCTGATGCGTTCTGGCAGGCGGCCGCCGACGCCTGGCTGGCCACTGAATCGCCGATCCAGCGGGACGATGATATGCATTCGCCCTGGGCCCGCCTTGATGGCTGGCGCGCGGGCCTGAGCAATGCCCAACCGCTGCATCTGAACTGCGCCGGCGAACGCAAGCGAATAGTCCCCTGCGCCGATCACGCGGCAACCGCTGCCGCACAATACATTCGCCAGGGCGCGACGCTGTACCTGCACTGGTACCACGACTGGCTGGCAGTACGGACGGTCAATCCGCTGGCGGAAGTGCAGGCGTCCCTTGCGCCGCAGGGCAGCCTGACCGCGCCAATGAACGGCAACATCGTTCGGGTACTGGTGCAGGCCGGGGATGAGGTGGCCGCCGGTGCGCCCCTGGTGGTGCTGGAGGCAATGAAGATGGAGCACAGTATTCGTGCCCCGGCCGCCGGACAGGTGCGTGAGATTTTCTATGCTGAAGGTGCGATGGTGGCCGAAGGCGCGGTATTGATCGATTTGCACAGCCCGGCTGAAGCCTAATAGCGTAGCGAAACCTGAGCATCATTAAAGGACCAACAGCATGAATCAGAGCCTTCCCACCCAGGTACGCCTCGTTGAAGTAGGCCCCCGTGACGGGCTGCAGAACGAGAAGCAGCCGATCAGCGTTGCGGACAAGGTGCGGCTGGTCGATGACCTGACCGACGCTGGCCTGCCCTATATCGAGGTAGGCAGCTTCGTCTCGCCCAAGTGGGTGCCGCAGATGGCTGGCAGCGCCGAGGTGTTCGCCGGTATCAGGCAGCGCCCCGGCGTGATCTACGCGGCGCTGGCGCCGAATCTCAAGGGGCTGGACGCGGCGTTGGCGGCCGGCGTCAAGGAAGTCGCGGTGTTTGCCGCGGCCTCGGAGTCGTTCTCGCAGAAAAACATCAATTGCTCCATAGCCGAAAGCCTGGCGCGTTTTGCTCCGCTCATGCAGCAGGCGCAGCGACACGGCATGCGCGTGCGCGGCTATGTCTCCTGCGTGCTGGGTTGCCCCTACGAGGGCGCGGTGCCGCGTGAGCAGGTGGCGAGCATCGCCACTGAACTGCTGTCGATGGGCTGTTATGAGGTGTGCCTGGCCGATACCATTGGCGTGGGCACCGCCGGCCAGACACGCAGCCTGTTCGATTTTGTTGGCCGCGACATCTCGCGCCAGCAGCTGGCCGGCCACTTCCACGATACCTATGGCCAGGCGCTGACCAATATCTACGCCGGACTGCTCGAAGGTATCAGCGTATTCGACAGCTCGGTCGCCGGACTCGGCGGCTGTCCCTATGCCGCGGGTGCCACGGGCAACGTCGCCACCGAAGACGTGCTGTATCTGCTCAACGGACTGGGCATCCATACCGGCGTCAACCTGGATCAGGTAATCGCCGCCGGGCAACGTATCTGCACCCTGCTCGACAAGCCGAACGGTTCGCGTGTCGCGCGGGCCATCCTGGCCAAGGCCTGAGGATCCCGCTATGCCCGCACCGCTCTGGACGCCCTCACCCGACCGCATTGCTGCCAGCCGCATGGACCGCTTCCGGCGTTATGTTGAACAGCGCCATCAGGTTGAACTCGCTGATTACCCTGCGCTGCATGCCTGGAGTATCGAGCAGCGCGGCGCCTTCTGGCAGGCCATTCTCGATTTCTTTGGGGTGCGCTTTGCGACGCCGCCTAGGGACGCATTGCTCGACGCTGAAGCCATGCCGGGCGCTCAATGGTTTCCCGGCGCAACGCTGAATTTCGCCGAGCATCTGTTGCGCCGGCGGAATGAGCACCCGGCACTGATCGCCGTTGCCGAAAGCGGCCATCGCGAGCAGCTCAGTCACACCGAATTGAGCGCCCACGTCGCCGGGTTGCAGCGTGCCCTGCGCGAAGCGGGCGTGGTGGCCGGTGATCGGGTTGCCGCCTGCATGCCCAACACATGGCAGACGGTGGTCGGCATGCTCGCCGCGACCAGCCTGGGCGCGGTGTGGTCATCCTGTTCGCCGGACTTCGGCACCCAGGGCGTGGTTGATCGTTTTGGTCAGATCGAGCCCAGGGTGCTGATCGCCTGCGCTGGCTACCAGTACGCCGGCAAGCAGATCGACCTCACCGACAAGCTCAAAGACATCCTCGCGCAACTGCCTTCGCTGGAGCAACTGGTGCTGGTGCCTTACACCCATGCCCAAGCAAGCGCAGCGGATTTCGAATCCGTGGTACCGACCAGCCTGTGGCAGGATTTTTACCAGGCCGGCGGCGAGCCGGAGTTTGTGGCAGTACCCTTTGATCATCCGCTGTACATCCTTTACTCCAGCGGTACCACGGGCGTGCCCAAGTGCATCGTGCACGGCACCGGCGGCACGCTGCTGCAGCACCTCAAGGAACATGGCCTGCATACCGACCTGGGGCAGGAGGACACCGTGTTCTATTTCACCACCTGCGGCTGGATGATGTGGAACTGGCTGGTCTCGGGGTTGGCAGTCGGCGCCACGCTGGTGCTGTACGACGGCTCCCCCTTCGAGCCGCAAGCGCAACGGCTGATGGACCTGATCGACGCCGAAGACATCAGCGTGTTCGGTACCAGTGCACGATATATCGCCGCGCTGGAAAAAGCCGGCTGCAAGCCGCGCGAAACCCATCAGCTGAGCCGGCTCAAAGCGCTGCTGTCGACCGGCTCGCCGCTGGCGCCGGAAAGCTTTGAATACGTTTACCGCGATATCAAGGCGGACCTGTGCCTGTCTTCCATCTCCGGCGGCACGGATATCGTTTCCTGCTTCGCGCTGGGCAGTCCGGTACTGCCGGTTTGGCCAGGCGAGTTGCAGTGCCCGGGCTTGGGTATGGCGGTCGAGGTGTGGGATGAGCAGGGCAAGCGCGTGCGCGGCGAGAAAGGCGAGCTGGTCTGCACGCGACCCTTCCCCTCTGTACCGGTTGGCTTCTGGCGTGACGAGGACGGCAGCCGTTTTCACAAGGCCTATTTTGCGCGGTTCCCCGGTGTCTGGGCGCACGGGGACTACGCAGAAGAAACGCCGCACGGCGGGTTGATCATTCACGGCCGGTCCGATGCGGTACTCAACCCGGGCGGCGTGCGTATCGGCACCGCCGAGATCTATCGACAGGTGGAAAAGGTCGACGAAGTGCTGGAAGCCATCGCCGTCGGCCAGCACTGGCAAGGCGATGAGCGAATCGTGCTGGCGGTGCGGTTGCGCGACGGCGTAGCGCTGGACGCGGCGCTGGAACAACGCATCCGCCAGGTCATCCGCGCCAATGCCACCCCGCGGCATGTGCCGGCGCGCATCTTTGCAGTCACCGATATCCCGCGCACGGTCAGCGGCAAGATCGTCGAAGTGGCGGTTCGCGAGGCGATTCATGGGCGGCCTGTGAAGAACACCGATGCGTTGGCCAACCCCGAGGCGCTGGAGTACTTCCGCGATCGGCCGGAGCTGGCTAGCTGACCCCCCTTTTCTCGGGGACGAGCGCCTTGGGCTCGACGACAGGTTAGCCGCAGATATTGGCGTAGCGCAGGCGCGCTACACCCCCGGGTTGACCGCGCGCGGTCGTCGGCTTTAATCAAATCAGCGAACCCTCCCAGCTCCAACCGGTCACAACCTCATGGCAGGCATTGACGCGCGTCTCCCTTTTTCGCGCGGTCACGTCCAGCTCAAGCGAGGGTTCCATGGCAACAGTCAGCGAATATTTTATCGAACGGCTCTACCTGTGGGGCATTCGCCGTATCTACGGCTACCCCGGCGATGGCATCAATGGCGTGTTTGGCGCACTCGATCGGGCCAATGGCAAGATCAAGTTTATCCAGGTGCGGCATGAAGAGATGGCCGCATTCATGGCTTCGGCTGATGCCAAGTTTTCCGGCGGACTCGGCGTCTGTATTGCCACCTCCGGCCCTGGCGCCTCGCATCTGTTGACCGGGCTCTACGATGCGCGCATGGATCATATGCCGGTGCTGGCTATTACCGGGCAGCAGGCACGTACCGCCATGGGCGGTCACTACCAGCAGGAACTGGATCTGGTCTCCATGTTCAAGGATGTGGCCGGTGCTTTTGTACAACAGGCCAGCGCGCCGTCGCAGGTGCGGCATCTGGTGGACCGCGCCATCCGCACTGCCTATGGCGAGCGCACAGTGGCGGCAATCATTTTGCCGAACGATCTGCAGGAAATGGAATACAGCGAACCTGAGCGATCCCACGGGACTATCCATTCCGGTATCGGTTATAGCCGGCCCAAGGTCGTGCCGTTTGATGCAGACCTGCGCCTGGCCGCCGAGGTGCTGAACCAAGGCAAGAAAGTCGCCATTCTGGTGGGTGCTGGCGCGCTGCAGGCCACTGACGAAGTTATTCAGATCGCGGATAAACTTGGCGCCGGAGTAGCCAAGGCGCTGCTCGGCAAGGCTGTGCTGCCGGATGACCTGCCCTGGGTGACGGGGTGCATCGGCCTGCTGGGCACCGAGCCCAGCTACAAGTTGATGACCGAATGCGACACCTTGTTGATGATTGGTTCAGGCTTTCCCTATTCGGAGTTTCTCCCTGAGGAAGGCCAGGCGCGTGGCGTGCAGATCGACCTCAAGGCGGACATGCTCAGCCTGCGCTATCCAATGGAAGTGAATCTGCAGGGCGACGCGGCGGAAACCTTGCGGGCGCTGCTGCCACTGCTACAGGACAAGACCGATCGCAGCTGGCGTGGAAAAATCGAAGGCTGGCGCGCGGACTGGGAACAGACCCTTGAATCGCGCGCGATGATGTCGGCCGATCCAATCAATCCGCAGCGGGTTGTATTCGAGCTCTCGCCGCGTCTGCCCAACCGGGCGATCATCACCTGCGACTCGGGTTCTGCCGCCAACTGGTTTGCCCGCGACCTGAAGATTCGCCTGGACATGATGTGCTCGCTGTCAGGCGGGCTGGCTTCGATGGGTGCCGCAGTGCCCTACGCGATTGCCGCCAAGTTCTGTCATCCGGACCGGCCAGTCGTAGCGATGGTAGGCGACGGCGCGATGCAGATGAGCAACATGGCCGAGCTGATCACGGTCGCCAAGTACTGGCAGGAGTGGACCAACAAGCAGTGGATATGTGCGGTCTTCAACAACGAGGATCTGAATCAGGTGACCTGGGAGCAGCGCGTGATGGAGGGTGATCCCAAGTACGCAGCAGCCCAGCAGATCCCCAATGTGCCCTACCACAAGTTTGCCGAACTGATCGGGCTCAAGGGCATCTATGTCGACAGCGAAGACCGGGTGGCGTCCGCCTGGGAGGAAGCGCTCGCCTCGGATCGCCCGGTAGTGATCGAATTCAAGACTGACCCGGACGTTCCACCGTTGCCGCCGCACATCAAGTTCGAGCAGGCGAAAATGTATGCCTCGACACTGCTGCAGGGCGACCCGAACCAGCGTGGCATTATCACCCAGACAATCAAGCAGATGCTTGGCGGTGTGCTGCGGCCGAAATGAATCAGTGGGCCAGTGCCCTCAGGCGGCGAGTCCGGTGATGCTACTTACGATGCGTCGCTGCGCTCGGTCGCCGCGATGATGCAATTGCGGCCCTGGGATTTGGCCAGATAGAGTTTGGCGTCGGCGCTTTCCAGTTGTTCGCTGGCCTCCCAGATGGGCGCCTGACAGGCACTGATACCCGCGCTGAAACTGCAGCGAAACAGGCCATTGCTGCCGCTGAATTGCAGCTCGTTGAAGGCCACGCGGATTTCATCAAGGATGCGCTTGGCATCCGCTGCGTGACAGTCAGGCAGGACCGCGACGAACTCCTCGCCACCGTAGCGCCCCAGCCGGTCGATCTTGCGCAGACGCTGGCGCAGCAGGTTGGCCAGCGCGCGGATCACGTTGTCGCCCACCGCGTGTCCGTGCTGATCATTGACTGATTTGAAGTGATCGATATCGATCATGGCAATACTCACCGGGCGGTGGGTCCGGCAGGCGCGTTCCAGTTCGATCTCTACCTGTTCCTTGATATCGGCGTGCTTGAGCAGGCCGGTCAAGCTGTCGCGCGCCAGTGCCTGGCTCAGCAGCCGGGCGCGCTGGGCCCGGGAATACACCGCATTGACCAGCGCATTGTCGGAGATCGGCTTGGTGATGAAATCATCCCCGGCCTTGAGCAGCGCATCCTTCTGCCGGGTGACGTCAGTCTCTGCCGACAGATACACCACCGGCACGCGCAACCAGTTGTCGTCCAGCCGAATCATCTGCGCCAGCTCGGGGCCGGAATAGTCCGGCATATTGATATCCATGAGGATGACATCAGGCATGAAGGCGTCCATCTGCTCTAGCAGCCGGCGCGGATCGTTGACGATCTCGACGCGCATGGCAGCATTGATCAGTACGGCCTGATAACGCTGGGCGAGGGTTTCATCGTCATCCACCAGCATGATCCGAAACGGCTCGCTCTGCAGGCTGTTGAGACAGCGCTCGAGCCGGTCTTCCAGCTTGGCCAGATCCACTGGCCGGGAAAACAGGCCCTGGGCACCGGCGCGCACGGCGCTGAGCTGGAAATCGAAGTCTTCGTTGTCGCTGATCAGGATCAACGGCAAAGGCGTGCTGCGTCCCGCCTGCATTGGACCCAGTTGCCCGAGCACTGTGCTGCCCTGCACATCAGCGGCGATATCCAGAATCAGTGCGTCTGCCTGGTTCGTGTTCAAGGCGTGCCGGAGTTCGCCAACCTGCGTGTGCAGCACCACCTGATAACCAAAGCTCTCCAGGGTATGGTTCAGGCGCTTGGCAAAGTGAGCATCCTGCTCCAGCACATGGATACAGTGCGGTCGATCGACGCGGTCATCCACTCCTTTTGGCGGAGCGAGCGGCGACTCCTGCGTTTCGCTGCGTCGCAGCAGGGCAAGCTCGGCGATACCCTTGAGCAGTGCCTGTTGCGCAGGGTGGTCACATTGCTGGTGCTCGGTCAGCACGCGGACTTGCAGCTCCAGCTCGCGAGCGCGGGAGCCCAGCGCCGGATAGCCAAAGGTGCCAGCCGCGCCGGCCAGCTTGTGTAACTGTTCGCGGATGCGCTGCAGCGAGCCTGACGCCAATGCCCATGAGTCGGGCAGTTCGCGCACCATTTGCTCCAGAGCGGGGAGCTCGCTATCCAGACGTTCGCGAAACCCGTCAGCAAGCACCGCCAGCTGCTGTCTGAGTTGTTCAGCCTTGTCCATGCCAGGTCCTCCAGATGTGTCGCAATTGATCCGATAGCGTCATCGGGTCGAAGGGCTTGACGATGACATCGGCGGCGCCCAGACGTTTATATTCGTCTATCTCGGCGGGTTGAATCTTGGCGGTCATGAACACTACGGGGCAGGCGGCGAGCACCTGCATTTGTTGTAATTGACGCAAGGTTTCCGGGCCATCCATTTCCGGCATCATCACATCCAGCAGGATCAGCTCTGGTTGGAAGGATGCCACGGCAGCAAGACCGGCAGCGCCGGACGCACAGGTCAAGACCATGAATCCGCCGAGCACCTCCAGTGCCACCCGGGCAATTTCCTGGATCGAAACGTCGTCTTCGATGTGCAAAATGCGTTCAAGCTGTTTCATCTGATTGGCTCCGGCGGTGGCTCCCCGCGCATCCACGCTGCATGGCAGCTGACTGTTGTTCATCACGCTTCATCTCCGTCGATGAGTTCTGCATCCAGCTCGCACCAGAAGACCGAGCCTTTACCGGGTGCGGATGCAAACCCGACCTGTCCGCCCATTTGCTCGACAAGATCCTTGGTAACGGCGAGCCCCAATCCCGTTCCGCCGCGCCGTCGGGTGGTGGAGCTGTCCACCTGGGAAAAGCGTTCGAACAGGCGTTCATGGGCCTCGGCTGGAATGCCATCGCCCTCGTCGGTGACGCTGATGCGTGCACGGCCGTTGGCGTACCGGGCATCCAGGGTCACGGTACCGCCCTCATGGGAGAATTTGGCCGCATTTGACAGGTAATTGGCCAATACCTGCGCCAACCGCCGCTGGTCAACGTCAATCCTGACGCGGTCCACGTGGCCGCAGCGCAGCGTAACATCGTACTGGTCAGCGTAACCGCGGTTGGCCTCCAGGGCGTCTTCAAGCAGCGGTTGCAACGCCAGGGACTGCATATCGAAATGCATCTTGTTGATCGCCAGTTTGTCCAGATCCAGCAGGTCGTTGACCAGGTGCGTCAGCGAGCGGCTGTTGTTCAGCGCGATCGCCAACATCCTGTGCATTGACTCGGGCAGCTCGCCCAGCGCACCGCCCTGCAGCAAGCCGAGCGCACCGGTGACCGCTGTAAGCGGCGTGCGCAGCTCATGGCTGACGGTCGAGACGAATTCCGATTTCATCTGTTCGATGCGATGACGTTCGGTGACATCCCAGACGAAACCGCTGATCCACAGCAACTGGCCCTCGCTGTCATACTCGCCGCGGCCCTTGTCGCGGACCCAGACTTCGTGGCCATCGGCATGGATGATGCGGTAGGTCAGCTCGAAGCTTGCGCCCTGGGCCAGGCTCGTGGCGCCGGCTTTATCGCGCGGCGTATCGTCCGGATGAATGATGCTGCCGTAACTGCGCACTGTGCTGTGGGTGAAGTCTTCCGCCGGGTAGCCGGTGATGACCTCAATCTCGTCGCTCAGATAGGTGACGGTCCAGTGCTCGTCCGCCGCACAACGGTAAACCGCACCGGGCAGATTGCTGACCATATTGCGGAAACGGGTTTCGCTGCGCTGCAGCTCACGGGTGGCCTGAATGAGGTCGGTAATATCGGTGGCGACCCCGAGAAAGCCGGTCAGCTCGTTATACTGATCACGGATACCAGTTACCGTGAGGTTGACCAGACGTTGGCTGCCATCCTTGTTGATGAAAGTCCAGGGCAGGGTCTCCGGCTTGCCGCGGCGCGCGTTGGCCAGCAGGGCTTCGCGATAGTCAACCGGGTAGCCCAGCTCGGCACTGAGCATCTGCGCGCGGCGCTCCAGTTCACTGTCCAGATGGTAGCTCACGGGCGTGTGCTTGCCGACCATCTCTTCGGCGGAGTAGCCGAGCAGTTTGCAGGCACCCGTATTGAACAGGGTGATGCTGCCGTCCAGATCGGTGGTAATCACCGCGACTTCAGTGGACGCATCAATAACCGCGCGCAGAAACGCTCTGGCCTGCCGAACCTCTGTTTCCCGGCGCATTTCCTCGGTAATGTCCATGCAGGTGCCACTCACCCACAGCGGTCTACCTTCTGCGTCGCGGCTGATCAACTGGCCGCAATCATGGATCCAGACCCAATGACCGTCCTGGTGGCGGATCCTGTACCTGAAATCAACATGTTCCAGCTTCTGATCCAGATGCGCTTGCATCAGTCGATCTGCTTCGGGACGGTCCTCCGGATGAATCAGCTGCTGCCAGACATCAATCGAGGTTGCCTGCAGCACTGCCGGGCGGTAACCGTTGATGTCGTGCCAGCGCTCGTTGTAGAGGGTTTCGCCGGTCTGCACGTTCCATTCCCAGGTGCCCAGATTGGCGCCCCGCAGGATGCTGGCGAACCGCGCGCGCTCCAGCTTCAAAGCCATTTCCATCTGCTTGCGCTGGGTAATGTCCGCAGCGAAACCGTGCCAGATCAGGCTGCCGTCCGGCAAGGCTTCAGGACTGGCCACGCCAGCGACCCAGCGCTCGCCCAGCTGGGGGTGGGCTATGCGGAACTCGCCTTGCCATTCTGCAAGCGTGCTGGCGGAATGCTGAATGCTCTGGGTGACGCGCTTACGATCATCTGCGTGGATCTTCGACAAAACGGTATCGGCGTTGTGCTGCGCCTGCTCAATGGTGGCGCCGCAGATCTCAATCAACCCCTGGCTGCAATAGGGGAACCAGCCGTGTCCGGCGCTATCCTGCTGATACTGATAGATGATGCCGGGCAGGTGGGAAGTCAGCTTGTCGAAACGCGCCAGTAGCTGTTCGCGCTCCTGTTGCATCAGGTCGCGCCTGAGCGCCTCGCTGACCCAGGGGCCCAGCAGCCGGACGAATTCCAGATCGGTTTCGTCGAAGGGTTCAGCCCGCGGCGTGGATGAAGAGAAGTTGAGCGTGCCGTAGCGCTCGTCGCCCACCTGCAGACAAACCGAGATATAGCTGCGCAGACCGAAGGCCTGATAGCAGGGGTGAGCACTATAAGCAGAATGCTCCATGTCATTGATGGCCAGCACGTCATGGTGCTGCATGGTCAGCACACAGTAGGTTGTGCCCAGCGGAAAATGCTGCCCCTCTACTATGATTCCGTTACTGCTGTTCTGTGCGACCACCTGGTAGTCGTCTCCCTGTATCCGACTGACTATGCCCGTGTCCATGCCCAGGTAACGGCAGCCCAGCTCCAGAACCTTTTTGAGCTGTTTGATGACATCCGGCTCGGGGACCCCAGCAATCTCGTTCATGGCGCGCAGCGCCTGACGCTGATGTTCCAGACGCTGGGCTGTGGTGCGCTCCTCGTTGTTCTTGACCAGAGCGTGTATCAACTGCCCCAGGCTGCTCAGCAAGGGCGCGAGAAATGCGGTGAAACGCTCATCGTAGCCACCACTGCGGTTGGCCAGCGCGAGCATGCCAATCATCTGTTCCCCGAAATAGATAGGCAGGCCGGCAAAGGTCTCCAGGGGTGGATGGCCGGGCGGTAGACGGTTGTTGTTCGGGTCTGAGACAGCATCGTTGGACAGGTAGGCCTCGCCGCTGACCAACACCTGTCCGAACAGTGTATCCAGGCGGCGAAAAATCATGCCCTGCGGTCCGCGCTGACGAAACATCGAGGCGCTGTCCTCATCCCAGGCGATGTTGGTGATGGCGTGCGTCTTCAGATAGGGCTCACCCTGTTCATCGCGTAATACCTGCCCGACAAAGCCGAACTGGCTCTCGGTTACCCTGAGGATCTGTTCCAGCAGGTAGTCGAAGCTCTGGTTGAGGTTGTCCTCAGTGATATAGGCCGACTGGGTGGCGACGATAATGTCTGACAGTTTGCGGTTGGCCTCGCGCTGATCGGCCTCTGCCATGAGGCTTTCCCGCCAGGCCTGCTCCTGGCGCCGCACGACAAACCGCGTACCCAGCATGAGTGCGCCCATCAGCGCCAGCGCAGCCAGGTAGCCCAAACCCCAATACAGCGGCGATAGCCGCTTGCCATGAAGGTAATTCATCCAGAGCGGCGTGATATCGCGCGTGGTCAGCATCACCACCTGTGGTAGTGCATCGTTGTCGGTATTGCTGAGATGCCGCAGCAGAATGGGGGTGAGCAGATAGTGTCGGCCATCGACCTGGACTCGCCGCGCATGGCCCTGCAGCACTTTGGCTGGCAGGTTGTTCGCCAACAACCATGGCAGCATGCGTGGTCGCGAGTAATCTCCGACAAGCCACTCGGTGCCGGCGAGCGCGAATCGACCGGCGCTGGGCTGATCAGTCACTACTTCCTTGGTTGACGACGCGTTGATCAGCACGGCCAGTCCCGACTCTAGCTCTTCATCCAGCTGGTGCAGGCCCGAGCCAATCCCAAAGCCCACTTCGATAGTGGCGACGACTGTTTCGTCATCATCATCTGCCGCGAAGACCGGTACGATAGCGCGGGTACCCACCCCGAAGCGCCCGACATCGAGACCGCTAAGGGGTATGCCGGTGCGTTGCACCTGATCTGCCATGGGGCGACTCTCGGCCATTGAATCGTTCCATGCGTCCGGCTGATGCATACGCAGCAGACTGACTACTCCAGGGCTGAGCTGCACACTCAGCTGGTCGGCTCCGGACTCCTTGAGCACCACCCAGAAGCGCTGGAGATCGCTTTCCAGCTGCGCGCGAAGGCTGACGACCGACGGGCTGTTAAACCCTTCGCGTTCGGTGAGCAGCTTGATCCGTCTGATCAGGCGCTGGGTATCGGGGTCTGCCGCCACGCTATGCGCGGCCATCAATGCCTGGCGTCGAATGGCGTGTTGCGACTGCTGTACCGCCAGTCGCTGCATCTGCGAGTGGGTGGCGAGTTGCGTTTCCCAGGACTGCTCCCGCTTCACCTGACTGGACCAGGCGAAGAACGCGAACAACAGACCCAGCAGGACCGCGCCAGTTATGCGCAGCAGGCGTTCATTGTGGGGTAACAGCTTGGGCAGCATGGGCGATTTCCGTAATACGCGGCTCGGAAAGAGCGAGTCAGTCGGAGACTGGTCTCAGAGACTATTGGTCACATGGCCGCCATCGACGTTGATGATGGTACCGGTCATGAAGGCGCCGGCATTGCTGGCCAGCAGCAACAGCGGTCCGCTGAGATCCTCCAGATCACCCAGCCGGCGCATCGGCACCTTGCGCCGGACATATTCCTGCCCCGGTTCGGTATCGAAGTAATCGGTGTTCATCTCGGTGCGGAAATAACCCGGCGCCAGCGCGTTCACTCTGATGTCATTACGTGCCAGTTCCAGCGCCATGGCCTTGGTCAACTGCACGACGCCGGCCTTGGCCACTGCATAGTGACTCAGGGCCGGGCCTACCCGCAGACCCAGAATCGAGGCGATATTGATGACGCTACCGCCCTTGCCTGCCTTGGCCATCGCCACCGTTGCCCGGTGCGCGACGCGCCAGGCGCCGTCGAGGTTGGTGTCGAGCATGCTGCGCCAGTTGCCTTCAGTGAGATCAAGGAAGGGCACCGGATTGCTGATGCCGGCGTTGTTGACCAAAACGTCGGCCACGCCCCAGGTCTGCTCGGCGAGGCTGAAGCCGGCATTCACGCTGTCCGAATCAGTTACGTCCATCGCCACCGCCAGGGCTTCGTAACCCTGCGCCTGCAGATCCGCGACCAGCGCCTGCAAGCGTTCGACACGCCGCGCGGCAACGATGACCCGCGCACCGGCTGCAGCCAGTATCCGCGCGAAGTGTTCGCCCAGCCCGCTTGAGGCGCCGGTGATCAGGGCGGTTTTGCCGGTGAGGTCGAAGCGGTCTGCGCTCATCTGTTGAAGTACTCCTGGTAACGTAGCGGTAATCAAGGCGTCCAGTATCGACCAATCGCAGCAGCGTGGCCATGTGTTACGCCGGGGAGTTTCGGCTCTATCTCAACGGCATATATCCGAGTATTGGTACAAATAATCATATCCCGGTGATCGACCAGGGCGTATTCGCCTACAATCTATCTATTCGTATAATCAAGAACGACACTATGCTGCCTACCGGAACCGCCATGCCCGAACCCGCGCCGAACCTGGACCTCGATAAGCTGCGCGCTGCTGCCGATCAGGCCCAGCGGCTGCTGAAAACCCTGGCTAACCCCGACCGCCTGTTGTTGCTGTGCCGGCTGATTGAGGACGAACTCAGCGTCGGCGAGCTGGAGGCAGCGCTCGGCATTCTGCAGCCGACGCTTTCGCAGCAGCTGGGCGTGCTGCGCCGGGAAGGTCTGGTCGACACGCGGCGCGAGGGTAAGCAAATCTATTACCGTATCGCCAGTCCCCAGGCCTTGGCGGTGATCGATACCCTGTATCGGCTGTACTGTTCGACGGAGGTTGAATGATCCCAGCCCATAGGACGTCCTGGCCAATGCCACTCCAGCAGCGCTTGCTGCTCGCTGATAACATCCGATCGAGACGCCTATGCTGACCAACCCCAGGCTGCAGCCACCGGGTGGCGATGGGTATCTGGCGTGGCTGCGCAATTACCGCAAAGCCTGGTTGGGCGGCGATATTACCGCCGGGATCATCGTCAGTATCATGATCATTCCACAGAGCATGGCCTACGCGATGCTCGCGGGCTTGCCGGTGGAAATCGGTCTGTATGCCAGCATCCTGCCGCTGATCGCCTATGCGCTGTTGGGCAGCAGCATGAGCCTCTCGGTCGGGCCCGTTGCCGTCACCGGGCTGATGACGGCCACCCTGCTGGCGCCGCTGGCTACGGTTGGCAGCGAGCATTATCTGCAAATGGCTATCTGGCTGGCCTTGTTGTCAGGGGTGATGTTGTTCGTGCTGGGTCTGCTGCGCCTGGGCTTCCTCGCCAATTTCCTCAGCCATCCGGTGATCAGCGGATTTATCAGCGGTGCCTCGATTCTGATCATTCTCAGCCAGCTGCCGCACCTGTTCGGGTTGAGTGGCATGCCTGGCAGTCCACAGGAGGTCCTCGATAACTGGAGGCCGATCAATTCTCTGGTACTGGGAATGGGCCTGCTGGGCCTGTTGTGGTTGATCTACGCACGCAGCGGCATGGCCGATCATCTGCAGCAGCTCGGGATGCGCGCGGATATTGCCCGGCTGACCTCCCGCCTCGCGCCGATCCTGGTAGTGGTGCTGGGCATGGCTGTCACGCTCGGTTTTGATCTGGCGGCCCAGGGTGTGCCGGTGGTCGGTGAGCTGCCGGCCGGTTTGCCCAGCCTGCAGTGGGCGACGCCGGATTTCACCAGTATACGATCGTTATTCCTGCCCGCCGCGCTGATCAGCCTGGTCAGCTTCGTCGAGAGCGTGTCGCTGGCCCAATCGCTGGCGCGCCGCAAGCGCCAACGCATTGATGCCGACCGTGAATTGCTCGGTCTCGGCGCCGCCAATCTCAGCGCGGCACTGTCCGGCGGTTTCGCAGTGTGTGGCGGCTTTTCCCGCTCGGTGGTCAATGTCGAAGGCGGTGCCAATACCCCACTGGCCGGCGTGATCGCGGCGAGCGTGATCGCGCTGATTCTGCTGACGATCGCGCCGGTGTTCGCCAGTCTACCGCTGGTGGTATTGGCAATAATCATATTGGTGGCGGTGACGCCGCTGATCGACATCGTCGGGCTCAGGCGGGCCTGGAGCTACGACCGCGCAGAAGGGCTGACCCTGCTGAGTACCGCATTGGGTGTGGTTTTCATCGGTATCGAAGGCGGTATCGTGCTGGGTGTCAGCTTGTCCATCGCGTCGCAGCTATGGCGCGGTAGTCGGCCGCACGTTGCCGTGGTCGGTCGGGTGCCGGGCACCCAGTATTTTCGCAATACCCGTCGCCATCTGGTGGAAATCGAGCCACATCTGCTGGCGCTGCGTGTTGATGAAAGTATCTTCTTTGCCAACAGCAAGGCCATCGAGCAGGGCGTGCTGCAGGCGTTGATCGACTATCCCGATACCCGGCATATGTTGTTGATCATGTCGGCGGTCAATCATATCGACGGCACAGGGCTCGATATGCTCAGCGAGCTGACCGAAGGCCTGGCTGAGCGCGAAATCACGGTGCACCTGGCGGAAGTCAAAGGGCCGGTCATGGATCAGTTGAACAAGACCGACTGGGTCAGCCAGCAAGTCGGTGAGGTGTTTCCCAGCACCGATATTGCATTCAACACCTTGAGCGGGCTGAACCGTATCCATCGCGCCGCCAAAGAAGCCGACGCCGAAGAGCAATAAGCGGTGGAGCGCTGTGCTATCGCGGACTTTTATTCGCGTGTCGTTATAATCCGCGGGCACTGCAAAAAAAGCCCTGATAAGGAGTAAGGATGAAGATCGCAATCGCCGGCGCACTATGCGCTTCACTGTTCGCAGCCAGCATGACCGCGCAGGCAGAGGTTTCACCGGAAGACCAGATTCAGTTACGCAAGGCCGGTTATAGCTTCATGAGCTGGAATATGGGCAAGATCAAGGAGCAGGTGATCGACGAAAGCGTCACCTACAATCCGGATCAGATGCTGGCCGCCGCCAACGCTATCTCGGCCATTTCCAAGTCCGGCATGGGGGCGCTATTCGGGCCCGGTACTGAACAGAACGTGGGCGATCAGGTCACCCGGGTGAAGCCTGAAATGTTCGATAACACGCCTGACGTCATCAAGCTATCCGGGGACCTGACCAAGGCCGCCGACAACCTGGTCTCCGCGGCAGTTGAAGGCGATCAGAGCAAGGTACGCAGCGCCTTCGGTCAAGTGGGCGATACCTGCAAGGCGTGCCACGACAAGTATCGCCAGAAGTAGTTAACCCGATTACCAGGCCGGCGCAGCAGGCGCGGGCGCTGGTGCCGGAATCCAGGCACCGGATGCCGCCCAAATGGCCAGTCCCGAAATAACCACCACAACCACCAGCGCGATCCAGCCTCCATTGCGGGTATCGGAGGCGGGTCGGCTGACGTTCTTCTTTCCATGCAGCATCGCGCCCACCAATTTTTTGCCACGCAGCTGATAAAAGGCGATCGCCAGAATGTGCAGCCCGATCACCACATAGATCAACTCCTCCGTCCAGCGGTGCCAGCTGCTCAAGGTGTTGCTCAAGCTTGAAGACACCAGGTTGCGCAGCGGCCCGGAAAAGGCGATGTCGTCCGTCGCCACCAGACCGGACAGCGCCTGGAAGCCGAATAGACCCAGCATAACCAGCACCGATAAACCGCCGACAGGCGTGTGTCCGGCCCCGTGCCAGCGCCCGCGCAGGTAAGCAAGCATGACGCGCGGCGTGGGGAGGAACTCACTGAAGCGCGCATGCGTCGAGCCGACCAGCCCCCAGAGCACACGAAACACCAGCAGCCCCAACACCATCAGGCCGAAGCGTTCGTGCCAGACCATCCAGGTCCCCCCCAGATAGATGGAGACCAGCGAGCCGGTGACTGCGACCACCAATAACCAGTGAAACAAACGCAACGGAAGATCCCACACACGAACCTGCATCACCACGGACACTCCTGAAATCGACGATGCGAAAGGCTACCCGCCGGAACCGGGACGGGCAAGCAAAGCGCCTGCGCGGTGTGCGACGTTTTCCGTGATTAACCGTTATGTTTGCTGAATTGCCCGCGCTTTGCCCTATAATCGCGACACGTTCAACGCCAAAGAAGATGGACCTCATGTCGTGTCTAAACCGCTGGGTTCGCGCCCTATCAGTATCCCTGGTCGCTGCCCTGGCCGCCGCCTGCTCGGAACCCACCCCGGAGCCTGAGCAAGCTCCCCGTCCGGTCAAGATTTTCACTGTTGGCAACCCGGCCAGTAATCAGGTCCGGGAGTTTCCGGCCCGGCTGAAATCCCCCGAAGAAGCCGAACTGTCCTTTCGCATCGGCGGGCAGTTGCAGAACCTGGCCGTGCGCGAAGGTCAGCGTATCGCTCAGGGTGAGCTGGTCGCGGAGCTGGATGATACCGATTACCGCTTGCGCCTGAATGACGCGCAGTCGTCCTATAACCTGTCCCGCTCGCAGCTTGAGCGAATGAAGCAGCTGGTCGACCGCAAGATGGTCTCGCAGGCCGAGGTCGACGAGCGTCAGGCGCAGTTCAATCAGGCCGAGGCAGCGCTCGAACTGTCCCGCCAGCAACTGGCCTATACCCGTCTGGTGGCGCCGTTCGACGGCTTGGTCGCGCGCACCCATGTAGAGCGTTATCAGGTGGTGCAGGCCAATCAGCCGATCGCCACGGTATATGCTGATGGCAGCATGGATGTGGTCTTCCAGGTGCCGGAGAACCTGCTGTCCTCACTGCGCCGCGACATGAACGTCACCGACTATCATCCCCGCGTGCGTATGGAAAACCTGCCGGACCTCGATCTTGATGCGCGGTACAAGGAACACGCCAGCCAGCCGGATCCGAAAACCTTGACCTACCAGGTCACCCTGAGTGTGCAGCCGCCGGAAGGGCTGATTCTGCTGCCGGGTATGAGCGCCAAGGTGATCATCGATTTTGCGCAGCTGCGCCACAGCGCCGATCTGCCGGTAACCGTGCCGGTCGAGGCAGTGTTCAGTCCCGACACAGGTACTGCCGAGCAGCGCCGGGTTTGGGTCGTAAGCGACGCCGAGGAAGGGCTGCAGGTCAGTGCGCGGGATGTACAGGTGGGCGAACTCACCCGCAATGGCATTGAAATTCTGGACGGACTGCAACCGGGCGAGCGGATCGTCGCGGTCGGCAGCGCCGAGTTGTCGGAGGGCCGCAGGGTGCGGGCCTGGGAACGCGAGCGGGGACTGTAAATGGACGTTGCCGGTTATTTTATCAACCGCCGGGTCAGTAGTTGGCTGATCGCGCTAATCCTGGGTATTGGTGGTCTGATCGCCTTCCTCGGCCTTGGCCGTCTCGAGGACCCCGCCTTCACGCTGAAAATGGCCATGGTGGTGACGCCCTATCCCGGCGCCTCGCCGCAACAGGTGGAAGAGGAAGTCACCTACCCGCTGGAAAACGCCATCCAGCAACTGCCTTACATTGAAGAAATCACCTCCATCAGTAGCGCCGGTCTGTCGCAAATCACCATCGAGATCCAGAGTCAGTACGGGGCGCAAGAGTTGGCGCAGATCTGGGACGAGATGCGCCGGCACGTCAACGACGCGCGGCCCAATCTGCCGCCCGGCGTGGGTGAGCCGCAGATCAACGATGACTTCGGTGATGTGTTTGGTACCTTTCTGATGCTCAGTGGTGAAGGCTACAGCTTTACCGAGTTGCGCGAATTCGCCGATTACCTGCGCCGTGAACTGGTCCTGGTGCCTGGGGTGGCCAAGGTATCGGTGGCAGGCGCGCCGCAGGAGGAAATCCATCTCGAGATTTCCCGCGCCCGTCTGGCCAGTATGGGTATCGCGCCCCAGCGTCTGCAGCAGGTTCTGAGCAATCAGAATGTAGTGTCCGACGCCGGCCATATGCTGGTCGGCAGCGAATCGATCCGCTTGCATCCCACGGGCGAATTTCAGAGCGTCCGTGAACTGGAGCAACTGATCATCAGCGAGCCCGGCAGCGCCCAGCGCATCTATCTGGGCGATATTGCGGACGTGCGGCGTGGCTTCACCGAACGGCCAGGCAATCTTTACCGTTCCGCTGGCGAGCCGGCGCTGGGACTGGGCGTAGCCTTTGCTGCCCACGTCAACGTGGTGGATGTTGGCGAGGCGGTAGCACAGCGCCTGGCAGAGCTGGATCAGGATCGGCCGGCCGGGATGCAGATGGCAGTGTTCTACAACCAGGCGGACGAGGTGCAGAGCTCGGTTCGCGGCTTTGTGCTCAACTTCCTTGCCTCGGTGGCCATCGTCATCTGCGTGCTGCTGGTGTTCATGGGACTGCGTAGCGGTTTGCTGATCGGCATGGTGCTGGCGCTGACAGTCCTGGGGACCTTCATTTTCATGAAGATACTGGGCATCGAACTGCAGCGCATTTCCCTCGGCGCGCTGGTGATTGCGCTGGGGATGCTGGTGGACAATGCCATCGTCGTGGTGGAAGGCATATTGGTGGGACGCCAGCGCGGCGAGAGCACACTGCAGGCCGCCCGCACTATCGTCAGCCAGACGAAGATGCCGCTGCTGGGCGCCACGGTCATCGCGATCATCGCCTTCGCGCCAATTGGCCTGTCCGATCATGCGACCGGCGAATACACTATCTCGCTGTTTCAGGTGCTGCTGATTTCGCTGTTTCTCAGCTGGGTCACCGCAATCACCCTGACCCCGTTTTTTGCCAGCCTGCTGTTCAAGGATGCGGCGCCCGGGGCGGAGCAGCCGGAAGCGACCGATCCCTATCGCGGGATCATCTTCACCGCGTACCGCGCCATGCTCGGTTTGGCATTGCGGCAGCGGATACTGACGTTAGCGATCCTGGCGGTACTGATGGTCGGCTCGATCATCGGCTTTAGCCAGGTTCGCCAGAGTTTTTTCCCGCCGTCCAACACCCCGATGTTTTTTGTCGATCTGTGGTTCCCCAAGGGCAGCGACATTCGTCACACCGAGGAGATCGTCGCGCAGATCGATCGCTATGTCCTCGAGCAGGAGGGCGTGCAGCAGGTCAGCACGACCATCGGCCAGGGCGCGCTGCGTTTCATCCTCACCTACTTCCCCCAGCGTCGGCACGCCAACTACGCGCAGCTGTTGGTACGCACCGAGAACCGCGATCAGATCCAGCCGCTGATCAGGCAGCTCGATAGCTATCTGCATGACGAACATCCCGGCGTGCAGGCCAAGATCAAGCAGTTGATGCTGGGTCCGGGGACGGACAGCAAGATCGAAGCGCGCTTTAGCGGGCCCGATCCGCTCGTGCTGCGTCAGCTTGGCGCCCAGGCAACCACTATCATGCGCGAGGATCCGGTCTCCGACGCGGTGATGCACAACTGGCGCGAGCGGACCAAGCTGGTCCGTCCGCAATTCGTCGAGTCTCAGGCGCGCGAGCTGGGCGTCGACAAGCGCGACATGGACAGCATGCTGAAGATGAATTTCAGCGGCCTGAACGTGGGCTTGTATCGCGACGGCACGCGCATGCTGCCCATCGTCGCCCGCACGCCAGCCGACGAGCGCCTGGATGCCTCGGGGCTGTCGGATTTGCTGGTGTGGAGCAATGGGCGGGCGACCTACGTGCCGATCGAACAGGTGGTCAGCGGTTTTGTGACCGAGTGGGAAGATCCGCTGATCATGCGCCGCGATCGCAAGCGCACCCTTACTGTACAGGCTGACCCGGCAATCACCAGCGGTGAGACCGCCGCCCAGCTGTTCGAGCGGCTGAGACCGAAAATTGAAGCCATCGAATTGCCCCGAGGCTACAGCCTGGAGTGGGGTGGTGAGTTTGAGAACTCGACAAAAGCCAAGCGCGCCGTATTCGGTTCGCTGCCGCTGGGCTATCTGGCGATGTTCCTGATCACCATCCTGCTGTTCGACTCCTTCAAGCGCGCCATCGTGATCTGGTTGACCGTGCCCTTGGCGATCATCGGCGTCACCATTGGCTTCTTGTTGACCGGGATTCCCTTCGGCTTCATGGCCCTGCTGGGCTTTCTCAGCCTGAGCGGCATGCTGGTGAAGAACGGCATTGTGCTGGTCGATGAGATTCGTCTGCAGCTGGACAGCGGGCGCGACGCCTACGATGCGCTGGTCACCTCGGCGATCAGCCGGGTCCGCCCGGTCTCCATGGCCGCCCTGACCACCATCCTCGGCATGGCGCCGCTGCTTACGGACGGCTTCTTCCAGAGCATGGCGGTGGTGATCATGTTCGGTCTGGGTTTTGCCACCGTGCTGACCCTGGTGGTGTTGCCGGTGTTGTATAGCTTGTTCTACGGGATTTCCCCTGCCAGAGCGATGCCGCACGGTGATTGATCGCACGCTGAAATAATCTCCCTGAAGGCGTAGTGCATCCGCGCTACGCCATCTCGCCTCAGTTCCGTCTTGAAACCTACCTGGGGGTGTAGCGCGCCTGCGCTGCGCCAAGCCTCTGTTACACCTCGATATTCTCCTGGAGCGCACGGCCGTCCAGCTCGGCAGAAGTTCCGCATCATGTGGTGGCGTGGGAGCCTGATCACAAACTAACACTCGGCTCGCAAGCGCCAGTAGCGCAAGAAAACAGCCCGCATATACTGCCTGACTCTCGCCATCCCTTGGTTGGAAGAGGAAGCCTGCCCTTCCGAAATCTCCTGCATTACCAGGTTGCGCCCAGCCCGTCTGCAACGGGATGAACCAACAGGAGACCTCTCCATGTCAGCTACCAGAACCACGCCTTTTCGACAAACCCTTATTGCCGCGGCGCTAGTCTGCGCGAGCGCCGGCGCAGCCGTTGCCGAGACCGGCAATCCGCGGGTCAACCAGCTTGGTTATATTCCGGCCGGACCGAAAATCGCCGTCTACGCCACGAACAGCAACGCGCCGTTAGCGTGGCAGCTGCGTCGCGGCGACACTGTCCTGGCTAGCGGTCAGACCAATCCCTTTGGTCATGACGGCGCCAGCGGGGAAAATCTGCACCACATCGATCTCAGCGACTTTGACCAACCCAGCGACAACCTCACCCTGCACGTGGGCGGCGATCAGAGTCATCCTTTGCGGTCGACGAGAATCTCTTCAGTGGTGTGCTCTACGACTCACTGAAATACTTCTATCACAACCGTAGCGGCATCCCGATCGAAACGCGCTTTACCGGTGGCGGCAATTCCAGTTACGCCGCAGACAGCCGCTGGGCGCGCCCGGCCGGGCATCTGAACCAGGGCGCCAACCGCGGCGATGAGAAGGTGCAGTGCTGGCCGGGCACCTGCAACTATTCGCTCGACGTGACCAAGGGCTGGTACGACGCGGGTGACCACGGCAAGTACGTGGTGAACGGCGGGATTTCGGTGTGGAAGCTGCTCAACATGAACGAGCGCGCGCTGCACCTGGGCAACAACGCCGCGGCCTTCGCCGACGGTACGCTGAACATTCCGGAAAGCGGCAACGGGGTGCCGGATATCCTCGATGAAGTGCGCTGGCAGATGGATTTCATACTGTCGATGCAGGTGCCGGAGGGTCAGCCGAAGGCCGGCATGGCGCATCACAAGGTGCATGACATCGGCTGGACCGGATTGCCGCTGGCGCCCCATGAAGACGGTAACGAGCGCGCACTGGTGCCGCCAAGCACCACCGCAACGCTCAATCTCGCTGCCACCGGTGCACAGTGTGCGCGGCTCTGGAAGGATATCGACAGTGCCTATGCCAACCGCTGCCTCACTGCTGCGCAGACCGCCTGGGAAGCCGCGCGGCGCAACCCCAATGATCTCTACCACGGTGGCTACGACGATGGCGGCGGGGCCTATGGCGACGGCAACGCAGCGGACGAGTTCTACTGGGCAGCCGCCGAGCTGTATATCACCACCGGCGACCAGCGTTATCTGCCGACCATCAACAATTATCAGATCAATCGGATTGATTTTGGCTGGCCGGATACCGAACTCCCCGGCCTGATGTCCCTCGCCGTAGTACCCACGCCGCATACCACCAGCCTGCGCGCGAGCGCCCAGCGCAAGGTCGCTGAAATTGCGGATAACCACGTCAATACCATCAACAGCGTGGGTTATCTCATACCGACCAGCCAGCACGAATATTACTGGGGCTCCAACAACGTCATGGCCAACAAGCTGTTTCTGGTCGGCCTGGCCTATGACTTCACCGAGGACCGCCGCTATGGTGATGCCTTCGGCAAGGCGCTGGACTATCTGTTCGGCCGCAACGCCCTGTCCTTCTCCTTTGTATCGGGGCACGGTGAGCATGCATTGAAACAGCCACACCACCGTTTCTGGGCCGGCGCGCTGAACGGTAATTACCCCTGGTTGCCACCGGGTGCCCTGGCGGGTGGACCTAACACCGGGCTGGAAGACGGCGTGTCCCAGGCTGCGCTGGGCGGCTGTGGCGCGCGTCCGGCAACCTGCTACATCGACAAGATCGATGCCTGGTCGACCAACGAGATCACCATCAACTGGAACGGCGCGCTGGCCTGGGTACTGGCCTTCTATAACGATTACGCCGGCGCCGCTGAAGGGGGGCCGGTAAGCCCGCCACCGGATACCGACACGCCGCCTGATAATGAGACGCCCACTGATCCACCGCCGCCCACCGCCGGTGGCCCGGTGCAGTGTGAATACGTGGTGTCAAACGAGTGGAACGTTGGCTTTACCGCGGCGGTTCGCATCGTCAATAACGGCAGCGAGCCGGTCAAGGATTGGAGCCTGGAGTGGCGTTACGATGATGGAACCGTGATCACCAATGTCTGGAATGCCAAACTGTCGGGCAATGATCCCTACCGTGCGACCGATGTTGGCTGGAACGCTGTTGTGCAGCCTGGCCAGACCATGGAGTTCGGCTTCCAGGCTAACAAGGGCAACGCCCCGGCGCAGGTTCCGACTGTGAACGGGGCGGTGTGTCAGTAAGGCTGCGGTTCACGGCGAGGCGCCCAGGCGCTTCGCCGTGAGCGGAATAGCTGTCCAGCCGGCCTGATAACTTCTGGCTAGAACTTCTGCCGCCGCTCTGCCCGGGCTACCCGCTGGCTCTCATCCAGCACGTCAGCCAGCACTTCCTGCACATAGTGAATATGCTGGTCGGATAGCTCCCGCGCCGCGTCCGGCTTACCGGCCATGATTGCCCGATACAGTTCGTTGTGCTGCTTCATCAGCATGTCGCGGGTTTCGGTGCGCTGGGCGTACATGCCGCCGATATTGGTCACCACGTTGCGCTTGAGCAGGTCGAACAGGCCGCGGATCGTATGCAGCAGCACGGCGTTGTGACTGGCCTCGGCTATGGCCAGATGAAAGCGGGCATCCGCCGCGCCCTCTTCGGCCCGGCTGGCCTTCCCGGCCCCGGTATAACAGGCCTGTAGCGCCTCGAAGGCTTCGGTCAACCGCTGGCGATCCGGCTCGGTCGCCCGTTGCGCTGCGTAGTAGGCACAGGCACCTTCGAGGGTGTGGCGAAATTCCAGCAGGTCGCGCTGCGCCTCGGGATTGTCTTCCAGCAAGGGCAACAGGGGATCGCTGAACGTTGAGCCCAGCGACTCGGCGATGTAATTGCCGCCGCCTTGACGGCTGACCAGCAAGCCCTTGGCCGCGAGTTTCTGGATCGCTTCGCGCAGCGATGGCCGGGAGACGCCGAACTGCTCTGCCAGTACTCGCTCGGCGGGCAGGCGTTCACCGGCCCTGAGCGTACCTTCAAGGATCATGCCCTCCAGTTTGGCGACGATGTCGTCCGACAACCGGCGCACCTTTATCTGACCGAAGCCCATATCTCTCCCCCACTGTGGCCGGTCCTTGCTTCGCGCTCGGTACCGCTAACGAATCAGTTTAACCAGCCACTGAAGACCCGGCAACGGCGGTGCCGGGCTGTCTCTTCGACCAAAGAGGTATACCCCACCGATTGACAGCTAAACATCTGACTCTTAGTCTGAATCCTGTTATTTGTAAATTGGTCTTACCAATCAATGCAAAGCCTGAGAATAATTCCAACAACGTGCTGAGGTTTTCCCATGTCGAACTCCATTCTTCCCGTCTACCGTGCTGTGGGCTGTATGCGCCACCGCGCTCAGCGATAAGGGGCGCACTACCATGTCCTCTGGTCTACTCGCTCTCCTGGCATTTACGCCTATCCTTCTGGCCGCCGTTCTGCTGGTAGGCCTCCGCTGGCCGGCGAGACGCGCCATGCCGCTGGTCTATCTGGTTACTGCTGGTGTCGGCCTGTTCGCCTGGGACATGACGCTCAACCGGGTGTTGGCTTCGACCCTACAGGGGCTGGTCATTACGCTCGGGTTACTGTGGATCATCTTCGGCGCGATTTTGCTGCTCAATACGCTCAAGCATTCGGGCGGGATTACCGCAATCCGCGCCGGTTTCGCCACCATCAGTCCCGACCGCCGCATTCAGGCAATCATCATCGCCTGGCTCTTCGGGTGTTTTATTGAAGGCGCCTCGGGCTTTGGTACCCCTGCGGCAATCGCCGCGCCGTTGTTGGTCGCGATTGGCTTTCCGGCCATGGCTGCGGTGCTGATGGGCATGCTGGTACAGAGCACGCCGGTATCCTTCGGTGCGGTGGGTACGCCCATCATCGTTGGGGTAAGCACCGGACTGGACTCCACTGTCATTGGCGCGCAGCTGCTCGAGCAGGGCTCGTCATGGGCGCAGTTCCTGCAGTTGATCACCAGCGAAGTGGCGATCATCCATGCCATCGTTGGAACCGCCATGCCGCTGATCATGGTGCTGATGCTGACGCGTTTCTTCGGCAAGGAGAAGAGCTGGAAAGCGGGCTTTGAGGTGCTGCCGTTCGCGCTGTTCGCCGGCCTGGCCTTTACACTGCCCTATGCGGCAACGGGTATCTTCCTCGGCCCCGAATTTCCCTCGCTGGTCGGCGGTCTGGTCGGTCTGGCCATCGTCACCACGGCTGCGCGCAGGGGTTTCCTGCTGCCAAAAACCACCTGGGACTTTGCCCCGGCCAAAGACTGGCCCAGTGAGTGGCTGGGAACGGTGGAAATGAAGCTGGACCAATTGACCGCGAAATCCATGAGCAGCGTCCGCGCCTGGTTGCCCTACGTGCTGGTTGGCCTATTGCTGGTCATCAGCCGCGTGGTGCCGGAGGTGGATGCAGCGTTGAAGGCTGTTGCGGTCAGTTTTCCGGACATTCTGGGCGAGACCGGCGTCAGCGCCAGCTTCATGCCCTTGTACCTGCCGGGTGGTATTCTGGTTGCGGTGGTCATCGCCACCTTCTTCCTGCACGGTATGAAAGCCCGGGAGCTGAGCGCAGCGGTGAAGGAGTCGTCAAGCGTACTGCTGAGCGCCGGCTTTGTACTGCTATTTACTCTGCCCATGGTGCGTATCCTGATCAACTCCGGCGTCAATGAAGCAGATCTTGCCAGCATGCCCATCCTGATGGCGCTCTGGGTGGCAGACAGTGTGGGCGGGATCTATCCGCTGCTGGCGCCAAGTATCGGTGCGCTGGGCGCGTTTATTGCCGGATCCAACACGGTCAGCAACATGATGTTCAGCCAGTTCCAGTTCGGCGTGGCCAGTAGCCTGGGCATTTCCAGTGCGCTGATCGTCGCCGTGCAGGCCATCGGCGCCGCAGCCGGAAATATGATCGCCATCCACAACGTGGTAGCGGCATCAGCCACCGTGGGGTTGCTTGGACGCGAGGGCAACATCCTGCGCAAGACCATATGGCCAACCCTGTACTACGTGCTGTTCACTGGGTTGATTGCGCTGTTTGCGGTGTATGTAATGGGTATCAGCGACCCACTGGTGGCCGGTTGACCCTGGGTGCGACCCGGCTGGGCCGGAGCGCACGGTTGTTCCCCCGGATCTCCGGCTTTTATTCAGCTTCAGAGTGATGCTCATGATCATTTCAGCCTCAACGGACTACCGCGTCGCGGCGCAACGCAAACTGCCGCCATTTCTTTTCCACTATATCGATGGGGGCTCCTACGCCGAACACACCCTCAGACGGAACGTCGAGGATCTGGCCGACATAGCGCTGCGCCAGCGGGTGCTGCGCGACATGTCCGAGCTGAGTCTGGAGACTCGCCTGTTCAACGAGACCCTGTCGATGCCAGTGGCATTGGCGCCTGTCGGGCTGACCGGCATGTACGCACGACGGGGCGAGGTGCAGGCGGCGAAAGCGGCGGCGGACAAAGGCATTCCCTTTACCCTGTCCACGGTCTCGGTGTGCCCTATCGAGGAAGTCGCCCCGGTCATTGACCGCCCCATGTGGTTCCAGCTATACGTGCTCAAGGACCGCGGCTTCATGAAGAACGCACTGGAGCGCGCCAAGGCCGCCGGCGTCACGACGTTGGTTTTCACCGTTGACATGCCGGTACCCGGGGCGCGCTATCGGGATGCGCATTCCGGCATGAGCGGCGCCAATGCGCCTATGCGCCGGATGCTGCAGGCCATGACGCACCCCGCCTGGGCCTGGGATGTCGGCCTGCTCGGTCGGCCCCATGACCTGGGCAATATCTCTACCTACCGTGGCAATCCCACTGGACTGGCGGACTACATTGGCTGGCTTGGGGAAAACTTCGACCCGTCCATCTCGTGGAAGGATCTGGAGTGGATCCGCGAATTCTGGGACGGCCCTATGGTCATCAAGGGCATTCTTGACCCCGAGGATGCGCGCGACGCGGTGCGTTTTGGTGCCGACGGGATCGTGGTCTCCAACCATGGCGGACGCCAGCTTGATGGTGTGCTGTCCAGCGCCCGCGCCCTGCCGGCCATCGCCGATGCGGTGAAGGGCGATCTGACCCTCCTGGCCGACTCCGGCATTCGCACCGGCCTGGACGTGGTGCGCATGCTCGCACTGGGCGCCGATACCGTAATGCTGGGGCGCGCCTATGTGTACGCGCTGGCCGCGGCCGGCGGCGCTGGAGTGAGCAATCTGCTGGAGCTGATCGACAAGGAAATGCGCGTGGCCATGGTCCTGACCGGCGCTAAAACCATCGCGGACATCAGCGCCGATTCCCTGGTACGCGAGCTCGGCCGCTGAGCCCGGCACCCTTGATGACGACCGGAGTTGCCATGACCGCCTCTAGCCTGCCAACAGCCTTCCTCACCGCTGTCGAACGCGTGATCCCCGGCGAGCGACGCTTCGACGATCCGCTTTCCACCCTGGCCTTCGGCACGGATGCCAGTTTCTACCGGCTGATCCCCAAGCTGGTGGTACGGGTCGAGTCGGAAGCGGAAGTCGTGCAGCTGCTCAGGCTGGCTGGTAGTCATCAGGTACCGGTGACCTTCCGCGCTGCCGGCACCAGCCTGTCCGGCCAGGCGATCTCCGATTCGGTGCTGATCCTGCTGGGTGATCACTGGAACGGCCGCGAGGTACGTGATCAGGGTCGGCAGATTCGCCTGCAACCGGGGGTGATCGGCGCCCAGGCCAATACCGCGCTAGCGCCCTTTCTCCGCAAGATCGGTCCCGATCCGGCATCGATCAATGCCTGCAAGATTGGTGGAATCGTCGCCAACAATGCCAGCGGCATGTGCTGCGGCACCGCGCAGAATACCTACCACACCCTGGCTGGGATCCGTTTGGTGCTAGCCGATGGCAGCGTACTGGACAGCGAAGATCCGCAGAGCGTTTCGGCCTTCGAAAGCAGCCACGCCGAGCTGCTTGGGCAACTGGCAGAACTGGGCCGCCGGACCCGGGCCAATACCGTCCTGGCCGATAGAATCCGTCACAAATACCGACTGAAAAATACCACCGGCTTGTCCCTCAACGCCCTGGTCGACTTCGATGCACCACTGGATATCCTCAGTCACCTGATGGTCGGCTCCGAGGGCACGCTGGGCTTTATCAGTTCGGTCACGTACAACACGGTGCCGGACTACCCACACAAGGCCAGCGCGCTGCTGGTATTCCCCGATGTGCACAGCTGTTGCCGCGCCGTGACGGTACTCAAGCCGCAGCCGGTGTCGGCGGTGGAGCTGTTGGACCGGCGCAGCCTGCGCTCGGTGGAGAACCAGCCGGGCATGCCCGACTGGGTAAAAGGTCTGTCGGCGAATGCCTGCGCCTTGCTGATTGAATCGCGCGCGGCCAGCCAATCGCTGCTGCATGAGCAGCTAGCACTGATCATGGCGTCGATTGCCGACTTCACCCTGGAAAAGCGCGTCGACTTCAGCGAAGACCCGGCTGTCTACAACCAGCTGTGGAAGATCCGCAAGGACACCTTTCCCGCCGTCGGCGCGGTGCGCCAGACCGGCACCACGGTGATCATCGAGGACGTGACTTTCCCCATCGAGCAACTGGCCGACGGGGTCAACCGGTTGATCGAGTTGTTCGAGCGCCACGGCTATGACGAGGCGATCATTTTCGGCCATGCGCTGGAAGGCAATCTGCATTTTGTGTTTACCCAGGGCTTCGACGACCCGGCGCAGGTGGCCCGCTACGACGCCTTCATGCAGGATGTGGCGCAGCTGGTGGCAGTGGAGTTCGGTGGTTCGCTGAAGGCCGAGCACGGCACCGGACGCAACATGGCGCCCTTCGTCGAGCTGGAATGGGGCAACGATGCCTACCAGCTGATGTGGCAAATCAAGCGTCTGCTCGATCCGCAGGGCATTCTCAATCCGGATGTAGTGCTCAGCGCTGATCCGCAGATTCACCTGAAGCATCTCAAACCGCTGCCGGCCGCCGACGAGATCATCGACAAGTGCATCGAATGCGGTTTCTGCGAGCCGGTGTGTCCGTCCCATGGGCTGACCCTGAGCCCGCGCCAGCGCATTGTTATCTGGCGCGATATCCAGGCGAACAAGCGCGCCGGCAACGATACCACGGCCATGGAACGCGCCTATCAATATCAGGGCATTGATACCTGCGCCGCCACCGGGCTGTGCGCCCAGCGCTGCCCGGTGGGCATCAATACCGGCGACCTGATGCGCAAGCTGCGCGGCCGCGATGCGACCAACACGCGCATCGCCGACTGGCTGACGGATCACTTTAGCGGTGCCATGGGCGCTACCCGTTTGATGCTATACGCCGCCAAGGGGGCGCGCCTGACCCTCGGCGCGCCGTTGCTCGCCCGCAGCACGGCAGCGCTGAGCAAGGCCAGCAGCGGGCGGATTCCCCGCTGGACCGCCGCCATGCCGCAACCGGTGCGCGGCATGCGTCCGTCGCCCCCCGTTGCCGATTCCCGACCACGGGTCGTCTACCTGGCCGCGTGCGTCTCCCGCGTCATGGGGCCAGCCGCCGGTGATGCGGAACAGATGCCGGTGCTGGACAAGACGCGCGCCCTGCTGGAAAAAGCCGGCTATCAGGTGGTGTTTCCGGCACAGCTGAGTGAGCTCTGTTGCGGACAGCCGTTTGCGTCCAAGGGCTACGCCGAGCAGGCCGAACGCAAGCGGCAGGAGATGATCGCGGCCTTGCTCGAAGCCAGCCGCGGCGGCCTGGATCCCATCTACTGCGATACCAGCCCCTGCACCCTGCGGCTGTTGCAGGATGGAGCCGACCCACGGCTGGACCTCTATGATCCGGTGCGCTTTATCCGCGAAAACTTGCTGCAGCGCCTGGACTTCACGCCGCAGCAGGCGCCGGTCGCGGTGCACGTCACCTGCAGCACCCAGCATCTGGGCGAGGCCCAGGGGCTCATCGACATCGTCAAGCGCTGTACCACCCAGGTGGTGATTCCAGAGGGCATCCACTGCTGCGGCTTTGCCGGCGACAAGGGTTTCACCACGCCCGAACTGAACGCCCACGCCCTGCGTCATCTCAAGGACGCACTGCAGCACTGCGCAGAGGGCATCAGCACCAGCCGCACCTGCGAGATTGGCCTGAGCCAGCACGGCGGGGTCGATTACCATGGCCTGGTCTATCTGGTGGACCGCGTTACGCGGACGCGGGCGCAATAGGACTGTGATGCTTACTGAAAGGTCTTGGCGACGACGCCACACATTTTTCTTCGAGGGTTACCCATGATTGACGAAACCCGCAAACCTGACTGGAATCCCAGAGCAGATGAGGTTTTATCCGCCCAGACGCAGGCCTATGACGCCATGCGGGCGCAGTGCCCGGTCGCCTGGAGCGAATACCAGCACTGGACCCTGTTCAAGCATGCCGACGTAAAGCGGGTTCTGGACGATCATGAAACCTTCAGCAGCGCGGCATCGAGCCATCTTTCCGTACCGAATGGCATGGACCCGCCCGCGCACACCCCGTATCGCCAGCTGATTGAGCCTTATTTCTCGCCCCAGGCGATGGACGCATTTGAGCCGATATGTCGCGAGATTGCGCGCAACCTGGTTGATGATCTGCCGGAT
Organism: Pseudomonas saliphila; assembly: GCF_008638345.1. Lineage (GTDB taxonomy): Bacteria > Pseudomonadota > Gammaproteobacteria > Pseudomonadales > Pseudomonadaceae > Halopseudomonas > Halopseudomonas saliphila. Next base: position 34,760 of record NZ_VTVA01000024.1, read on the forward strand.
AGCCAGCCGTTTGATGTGGTCGAAGGGTTCAGTCAGGCGTTCGCGTTGCGAATACAATGCGCCTTCATGGGCTGGCCTGAAAGCCTGAACGAGCCCCTGCGCGAGTGGGTAAAGAAGAACCACCGGGCCACTCTTGCTGGCGACCGCCAGGCCATGGCGGACGTTGCGCACGAGTTTGACTGCTACATCAAAGGCTTGCTGAACACCCGCCGCCAGGCCGGAGCCAACGCCCCCAGGGATGTCACCACGTCGCTGATGGAAGAGACCGTCAATGGCCGGCTGATGACCGATGAAGAACTCACCAGCCTGTTGCGGAACTGGACGGCCGGTGAACTCAGCACGATCAGCTCGAGCGTATCGATTGTGTTGAACTACCTGTCCGCGCATCCGGATCTCAGGCAGCGCCTCGCCAGCGAGACCAGTGAAAAGGAACTGTCAGATGCCATCGATGAAATACTGCGTATGGACGCGCCGCTGATGTCCAATCGGCGGATAACCACGCGGGAAGTCGAGATGGGTGGAAGGCTGATCCCTGCCGGCGAGAAACTGACTATCCTGTGGGCTTCGGTGAACCGTGACGAAGCAGTTTTCGGCGATCCGGATGCGTTTTGCCCGCAGAAGAACAGTGCGCACAACCTGCTTTATGGGGCGGGCATTCATGTCTGCCCAGGCGCACCCCTGGCCAGAATGGAACTGACGGTTCTGATGCAGGAATTCCTCTCCCGGGTCGACCGCCTGGAACTGGCCGCCGGCAACCAGCCCAGACGGGCGCACTTCCCGACAGGGGGTTTCAGCCACCTGCCGATGGTGATTGGAAAACGATAGGCAACCCATACATTGATGCCGATCAAGCCGCCGCAGGGCGTTACGCGTTTTAATCGGATTGTCTCCACCGCCCGAGGTACGTATGGCCCTGCACAAGACCCATCAATGGAATCTCGGCTACTTCTTCGTTGCCTTTGTCTTGCTGATGGCGTTTCAGAGCTGGTGGGGCACGCAACAGACCACTGTCACGTTGCCCTACAGCGAGTTCCTTGAGCGGCTCGAACAGCGGACGGTGACCGATCTGGTGATTGGTCAGGACGACATCCAGGGTCGGCTTGTCTCATCGGCCGGCACCCACACGCGCTTTGTTACCCAGCGCGTTGATACCGATCTTGCGGAGCTGCTGGCGCGTCACGAGGCTGAATTTCGCAACCGGCCGAGCAATACCTGGTTAAGCAATCTGCTGTCCTGGCTGTTCCCGCTACTGCTGATCATTGGTTTCTGGGCATTCATGTTCCGCAACATTGCCAACCGTCAGGGGCTAGGCGGGATGGTCAATATCGGCAAGTCCCGCGCGCGGGTTTACGTGGAGCGTGATACGGGTGTGACTTTCAAGGATGTGGCCGGTATCGACGAGGTCAAGGCAGAATTGCAGGAGATCGTCTCGTTTCTCAAGGATCAGCCGCGCTTCGGTCGTCTGGGCGCACGTATTCCCAAGGGCATTCTGCTGGTCGGCCCGCCGGGTACGGGTAAAACCCTGCTGGCCCGAGCGGTCGCAGGTGAGGCTGGGGTGCCGTTCTTTTCGATCTCCGGCTCGGAATTCGTTGAGATGTTTGTCGGCGTTGGTGCCGCGCGGGTTCGCGACCTTTTTGTTCAGGCCCGCGAGGCGGCGCCCTGCATCATTTTCATCGATGAGCTGGACTCCCTGGGCAAAATGCGTGGCGCCGGCCACTTCAGCGGCGGCAATGATGAAAAGGAACAGACCCTGAATCAGCTATTGGCTGAGCTGGACGGGTTTGATCCGCGGGAGGGCGTGGTGCTGCTGGCCGCGACCAACCGCCCTGAAGTACTCGACCCGGCCCTGATGCGGGCAGGTCGCTTTGATCGACAGGTGGTCATCGACCGTCCGGACCGGGTTGGCCGCGCGGCCATCGTGCAGGTGCATCTCAAGCGAGTGGTTTGTGATCCCGACATTGATCCGGACAAGATCGCCGGCCTGACCACCGGTTTTACCGGTGCTGACCTTGCCAATCTGGTCAACGAGGCTGCCATTGTAGCCACCAGGCGCGATGCCGATAGCGTTGGTATGGAAGATGTTACCCAGGCAATCGAACGTATTGTGGCCGGCTCGGAACGGCATGGCCGGCTGCTGCAACCGCATGAAAGGGAAGTCGTGGCCTATCATGAACTGGGTCACGCTCTGGTTGCCGCGGCCCTGCCCGGGATGGACCCGGTACACAAGGTCTCCATCATTCCGCGCTCCATTGGCGCGTTGGGTTACACCCTGCAACGGTCAACCGAAGACCGGTACCTGATTACTGCCCAGGAGCTGAAAAACCGTCTTGTTGTCCTGCTGGCGGGTCGAGCGGCGGAGGATCTGGTGTTCAACGAAATCTCCACCGGCGCCGCAGATGACCTTGCCCGAGTAACCGACATAGCGCGCCAGATCGTTACCCGCTTCGGCATGTGCAAAGAAGTCGGCCAGGCGGTTTTCGAACGACAACAATCGCCCTTTCTGGGCGACATGCCAGGCATGATGCCGGCCCGCAGCTACTCTGAGAAAACCGCTGAGAAAATCGACCTGTCGATCAACCAGTTGATAGACGATGCGTATCAGAATGCGCGTGCCCTGCTTGAGCAGCGCCGTGACGTGCTTGATCAGGGCGCACGACTGTTGCTCGAGAATGAGACCCTCACACCCGAGCAGTTCCCGCCCTTGATCGGTGAGCCTGCGCCTTAGTGCCAACGCAGCGCGCCTAGGACTCAGCGCCTTTTCTGAGCGTGTCGCAGCGCTGAGCCTTGGCGGAACGCTCTTCGGTCATTCCCACCAATCCAGCAACGCAATCAGCTCCTCGCGAGCCTTCCCCTGCCCGACGGCCATCAGGCGGATCTCATCTTCTGCTGCGCACTGGGTCAGCCGTGCCACCGAGGCGGGCGTGAGGGCGCCGAGGCGTGGATAGCCGCCGATGGTCTGGCGATCATTCATCAGCACTATGGGTAGCCCGTCCGGGGGTACCTGCACGGCGCCGAGGGGGATGCCTTCGGAGATCAATGGCTCGCCTGAATAACCTAAAGGCGTGCCGGCCAGGCGTATGCCCATGCGGTCGGAACGGGGGTCGATTCGCCAGACTTGATTGAAGGCTCGGAACAACGACTCGCCGGTGAAGCCAGCAATCTGCGCACCGGGTATCAGCTCCAGGCGCACAGCTTGGCTGTATGCCGGTATGCGTTGCTTTGGCATGGTACGCGTGGAGCTCGCCATGCCTTCGAATACCAAACGGTCATCCCGACGGAGCGCCTGGCCTGAGCCGTCGAGCCCACCCAGACCTTCACGCGTTACCGTAGCGGCCGAGCCGAGCACTTGTGGGGCGCTGAATCCTCCGGGTGCCGCGAGGTAGGCACGGACGCCGCTGCGAGGTGAATTGAATTGCAGACGCTGGCCGTGGCGCACGGTAAAACTGCGCCAGGGGGCGATGGTCTTGCCATCCAGCATGGCGGCCAGATCAGCACCGGTCAGCGCCAGGGTGGTATCCGCTTCACAGAGCAGCGTCACCCCGCCCAGCGGTATTTCCAGGGCGCAGGCCGTTGGTGCATTGCCCAGCAGCCAGTTGGCCCAGCCGAGGGCGATCCAGTCCAGTGCGCCGCCCTGGGTGACGCCGAGATGGCGAACGCCAAAACGCCCGCCATCCTGGAGCTGGGCCAGGCCGAGGGTGCGCTCAACTAGCAGGCTGCTCACGTGTCACCCGATACGGGCGTGTCGTCACCGCCCAGGCGGACAAATTCGGCGTGCTCGACCGGCACGAATTGCACGCGATCGCCGGGTTGCAGCAGGCTGTAGCCATCCCGGTCGCGGTCGAATAGCGGCGCCGGCGTGCGCCCCACCAGATTCCAGCCGCCCGGGGAGGCCAAGGGGTAGGCCGCAGTCTGACGTTCAGCTATGGCAACACTGCCCGCTGGCACGCGTTTGCGCGGCGTGGCCAGGCGCGGTGCGGCGAGCCGCTCATCCAGCAGGCCCATATAGGCGAAACCGGGGGCGAAGCCCAGTGCGAACACCTGATACTCATGGTCACTGTGCAGCGCAATTACCTGGCTCACCTCCAGACCAGTCAAGCCTGAGAGACGCTGAAGATCCGGCCCGACGCTGGGGTCGTACCACACTGCAATCTCATGTTTGCGGCCGGCGTGCTCGGGCGGTAGCGGCTGCAATCCGGCCAGCGCAGTAAAAATGTGCTCACGCGCGGTGTGCTCATCCAGCTGACGCAGATCGTAGTGCAGCATCAGGGTGGTGTAGGACGGGACCAGGTCGATCAGCTGGTCACCGAACTGCCGGCGCAGTTGCTGGGCCGCGGCCAGCAACCAGGGCATATTGCCCTCCTCGATACGGTCGAACAGACGAATCATCAGAGTATCGACCGCCGCCCGCTCGATCTGCAGTTTCATATCCGCGCGGCGGCGTCCAGCGCAGCGGCGATCTGCCGGACGACCGCAACGGATTCGGCGTTATCGCCATGCACGCACAGGGTATCGACCGTCAATGTCAGTGAGCTGCCGTCGGAGGCGCGCAACGGCTCCCCCCGGGCGAGGATCAGCGACTGTTGCAGAATGAGCGCAGCGCTCTGGTGTACGGCGCCAGGTTGATCGCGCGGCACCAGGTGACCGGCGGCGTCATAGGCGCGGTCGGCGAAGGCTTCGAAGATGAGCTCCAGACCAAATTCAGCGGCCATGCTGCGCACCTCACTGTCATCCTGCTGCGCCAGCACGACCAGGGGCAGTGCCGGATCGTAATCACTCGCCGCCTGCATCACGGCGCGGAGAATGTCCGGTCGGCGCATCATGTCGTTATACAGGGCGCCGTGCGGCTTCATATAGCTGACCCGCCCGCCCTCGGCGCGACAGATGCCATCCAGCGCGCCAACCTGATACAGCAGCATGTCGCGAATTTCCTCGGCTGAGCAATTCATCGAGCGGCGTCCGAAACCCATCAGGTCCGGGTAGGACGGGTGCGCACCAATGCGCACGCCGTGCTCCAGCGCCAGCAAGGCGGTACGGCGCATGGTGCCCGGGTCGGAGGCGTGATAGCCGCAGGCGATGTTGGCGCAGTCGATATGTGGCATCACCTCTTCATCCAGCCCCATCTTCCAGGCCCCGAAACTTTCGCCCATATCGCAGTTCAACAGCAGTTTTCGCATCAGGGGTTCCTTGTCAGGCCAGGTCACGGCGGTCGAGTGATCCGAACCAGTCCAGTGCGTCTTCCCACAGGGGTTGTGCCGTGGAACGAAAGTAACCCATATGTCCGATCGTAGGCAGCCCACGCTCAGCCGGTATCAGCGTCACGGGCTGGTAGGGCGCCCGGCTGTAGCCCGGCATGAAGGCGTCGCGGGAACGCGGCGAGGCCCAGAGGTCGTCGGTCGCGTTCATCGCGACAATCGGCGTGGTGACACTGGCGAAGCTCTGGTGCACATGCGCCATCTCCGGATCTTCGAAGAAGTAGCGCGGGTTTCGGCACCAGCGTTTCCACTGACGGTACACCCCCATGGGCAGATCTTCCCCCATACCCAGTCGACTCCAGGCCAGATAGCCCTTGGTTCGGGTAATCACTGGCGCAACCAGCTCCCACATTGCCTGCACACGCACGCGCTCAAGCGGCGGCATCCAGCCGTGCCAGCCGGCACCGGTGCCGAAGGTGTAGAAGCCGCTGACCTGCTGGTGATTGGGCAGCAGGCCAAACGCATGACCGCCGAAGGAGTGCCCGACCATATACAGCGGCAGCGCGTCGGCGCTCATGTGATCGACCGCGGCGGCGAGATCCAGATAGGCCCAGTCCAGATACTGCATATCGAAACCGCGCAGTGTTTCTGGCGCGGAACGGCCGATGCCGCGGTAATCGAGGGTCAGCGTGGTATAGCCGCGCTGCGCCGCATGTTCAGCGAAGCGGCGATAAAAACCCTGGGGCACGCCGGTAGCCCCGGCGACAATCAGCTTGCCTACCGGTTTTTCCGCCGGATACAGCGTGGCGCCGAGAAGGTAGCCGTCGAGTGCAGGCAGCGTAAAGATATTGTTTTGCATGGGTTTCCCTTTGACCTGCAGATGAATCTGCGCGCGAGCCCGGCGCGCGGGTCGTCAGAAATAGTAGCAGAACCCCTGCTGAAGATGCTGGTTCAGCCGGGCTTGCCTGCTTTGCCGGTTCAGCCGGTCTTGTTAGTCGCGAACAGCCTGTGCGGTATCCAGCGCAGGTAGGCGAGCATGCCGAACAGCTCGACCAGCGACTGCACCACGATAACCAGCGCGGCGACCTCCCAGCCATTGGGTAAGCCGAGGGCGAAGGGCAATACCACAAAGGAATTGCGCGTCCCGAGGCTGAACGCCAGGGTGCGGCCCTGGCTGTGCGGGAGGTGCCACAGCCTTGCCTGCAGCCTGGCTATCAGCGCGGCGATTACCAGGTAGGCAACATATATAGGAACAACCCAGGGCAACCAGGCTAGCGCGGCCTGTAGCGTCGACACCTGTACCGCAGCGACCAGCAGGATAACCAGACCGAGCAACGGGATGGGCCACCAGGCCAGGGTATCTCGCAGCACTTCGCGGCTCGCCTTGGCCTCAATCCAGCGCTCGCTGATGGCTGCAGCGGCGAGGGGCAGCAGCACGATCAGCAATGCCGGTGCGACGTCACCCAGCGATAACACGGCGGTGAGCTGCGCGTCGGTCATCGCCCAGAGATAGACGGGCAGCAGACAGAGTTGAAACAACAAATTGAGCGGTGTGACGGCGACGGCGCGGGGCACATCGCCGCCGCCAAGCTGGGTAAAGCTGATAAACCAGTCGGTGCAGGGCACCAGCAGTACCAGCAATACGCCCAGCCGCAGGGGCGCGTTATCCGGCAGGAACTGCAGCAGCGCCCAGACCACCAGGGGCATCAGCACAAAGTTACCGGTCAGCACCGCACTGACAAAGCGGCGATCGGAGAATGCCTCCCGCACGTGCAGTAGGGGTACCTGCAGGAAGGTCGCGTAGAGCAACATAGCCAGCAACGGCCAGATCAGCCTCTCCAGCACGGAGCCCGATTCGGGCAGCAGGCTGCCGACTACGATGCCGATCAGTAATCCGGTGAGGTAGACCCACACCTGATGTCGTTCGAGGGTGATTCGTTTCAGAATGCGCTGTCCTTATCTTTTAATTGTGTGCGTCCAGCGGATTGGCTGCAGAGTGCATCGCTGCCTGAATCAATCTGTTGACTTACAATATATATAAATAGAATGTATTCATTCTAATCCACGGTTTTTATCGGGAGACACCCATGAGTGAAGGCACTATTGAAATCAGTCTGACTCAGGAGGAAGCCTATCGCTTCAAGGTCCAGTTCAGCAGCGACACGCCCGCCATGCTCACCGATGAGCCCGCGCCGCTCGGCGCCGCGGCTGGCCCAAGCCCGGTGGAGCTGCTCGTCAGTGCCGTTGCCAGTTGCCTTACCGATAGCCTGATATTCGCGCTGAACAAATTCAAGCAACCCATCGATGGCATTCGCACAGAAGCCACCGCCGAGCTTGGTCGCAATGCGGATAAGCGCTTACGCGTGGCCAAAGTAAACGTCACCGTGCATCTGGGGCATGCCCAGGCGGAGATCGAGCGGCTGGAGCGGATTCTGGATCAGTTCGAGCAATTTTGCACCGTATCGCAAAGTGTCGCCCAATGCCTGCCGGTTCAGTTGACTGTAGTGGACAGCGAGGGCGTGGAGCTCAAGCAGAGCATATTGGGCGACTGAGTCCGCGCGCTTCTGGCCGGAATTTTGCGCATTCAGCTCGCAAGCCGCTTCAGGCATCGCCGTCCTTGTTCTTCAATAGCGACGCCAGGTCGGCAAATGCCTTGTGCGTAGCCTTGCCTGCTACCGGCGTAGCGGTGGACGACTCGGTGAAGTACTGCTGATCGGTATAGCGCGAATGCTCGTTGTCATGACAATACAGACACAGCAGCTCCCAGTTGGAGCCGTCTTCCGGGTTATTGTCATGGTTGTGGTCGCGGTGGTGTACGGTCAGCTCACCGATGCGCTTGCCATCGAATTCACGGGCGCAGCGGCCACAAACCCAGGGGTACATCTTCAGCGCTCTTTCGCGGTAACTGGCTTCGCGGCTGGCGTAGGTGCTTTTGGTGGATGTCATTGCCCTGCCCTCGTTGGTCTTGATGACTGCGCTGCCCGCCCTGGCTTGGAAGCTGCCCCGGGCGTGGCGACCCAGATGGTGTGTTTGGGACCCCGGTTGCCGTGCGCATAGACCTGGCGTTCCTCTGCGCGAAAGCCGGCCTTGCCGAGGCGATTGGAAAATTCGCGGTCGGCACTGGCCGACCAGACTGTCAGCACGCCGTCGCCTCTCAGAGACCGGGCGCAGGCCCTCAGCCCGTCCAGTGAGTAGATCCAGCTGTTGGTGCTACGGGTCAGGCCCTCGGGGCCGTTGTCGATATCCAGCATGATCGCATCAAAGCGCTGGGCTTTGTCCTGCAGAATCAGAGCCACGTCTTCATTCAACACCCGGGCGCGCGGATCGTCCAGCGGCTTGCCGGCTCTTTCGCCGAGTGCGCCGCGGTTCCATTCAATGACGCCGGGTACCAGCTCGGCCACCATCACTTCGGCATCGGGGGCAAGATGCCGTAATGCCGAGGCCAGCGTAAAGCCCATACCCAATCCACCAATCAGCGCCCGCACCTGGCTGCGGCCGGTCAGGGGGCGACAGGCGATCTCCGCCAGCGCGTCTTCGGAGCCATGCATGCGGGTGTTCATCAATTGCCCGCCCTTGCCGCTTTGCAATTTGATGACGAAATCATCGCCGTACTCGAACAGGCAGAGGGCCTCGTCCGTGTTGGGAATGGGCGCGGTGTCGAGGAGCAGGTGACGCTTCATGGGTGGTTCCGGTTGCCAGCGAAGAAATAGGGCGATTATGCCCGATACCCTGGGCAATTGGCGTAAGCTGTGCGCCCTTCTTTACTACTCAAGGTGTGTTTCGATGATCATGAAGGCAATCAGAATCGGCCTCGGCAATCTGATCGTGGCGGGTGACTTGATCAGCCGCCCGTCTCCTCTCAAGCGCTCGGCGCACGCCCAGTCGGCCGTGAACGAGGCCGCAAAACAGCTGGCGTTGTATCAGTTCAAGGCCTGTCCGTTCTGCGTCAAGGTGCGTCGCTCATTGCACAAATTGAACGTTCCGGTGGCGCTGCATGATGCGAAGAATAATGAACAGGATCGACAGACGCTGCTTGAACAGGGCGGACGCGTCAAGGTGCCCTGTCTGCGTATCGAAGAAGAAAGTCAGACTATCTGGATGTACGAATCCAAGGCGATTATTGCTTATCTCGAACAACGCTTCGCCACGGTTTGAGTTGATCTGAGACTCGCCGGAAGGCGCATTCAGCCCGCCAACGTGACGGGCTGACGGCGATCTCATTCAGGTCAGGGTCGGGGACCGCGACGGCCCATTACCAGCGAGATGACAAAGAGCACCAGCAACACGACGAACAGTATCTTGGCGATAGTCGTCGCGGTACCGGCGATGCCACCAAAGCCGAGCACGGCGGCGATGATAGCGATAATCAGGAAGGTAATAGCCCAACCGAGCATGGTTCATCTCCTGGTCTGATCTTCAGACTTCAGCGTTCTCACGCGTCTGACGCGCTTGATAGAGCACCAGACGGGGATCACCGCTGGTTACCCAGCGGTTCATAAGCGCCCGATGCGCCTACTCGGCGACGCTCAACTGCGAACTGTCTACCTCGCGCACCCCGCGGATATTCTTCGCGGTTTGCTCTGCAAGATCCTTTTCGGCTTCGGTATCCACCGCACCGTCCAGAATGACCTTGCCGTTATTGGTATCAACGGAGATATCCAGCCCGCTGAGGCTGCGGCTGAACAGGTAACTCGACTTCACCTTGCTGGTAATCCATGCATCACTGATCACGTTACCGGCGTCATCGGCCGTTTTGGCTACCGTGCCCTTGGCTTCGGTGGCATCTTCGCCTGTGACCTGCAGTTCGTTGCGTACCTCGCGGACGCCATCGGTATCCTCGGCGAGGCGTTCTGCCAGCTCCTTGGAGGCGGCCGAATCGGTTTCACCGGTCAGTATCACCAAACCGTCCTGGGTATCGACGTGGATATTCAGGCCTTCGGTACTGTTGTTCCACAGCAGCTTGGATTTGATGGTGGCCGTGGTAGTGGAGTCGCTCATACGCTCGGCCAGCGTGCGCTCGCCTGCCTTGCTGCGATCCCCTTCGGTGCCTACTCTCAGCTGGTTATCGACCTTTTCAATGCCTTCGATATCCTTCGCGATCTGTTCGGCCAGGTCTTTCTCGACGTTTGACTCGACGTCGCCGGTCAACACTGCGGTGTCCCCTTCGACTTCGACGTCGATGGAGAATGGGCTGAGGTTGCGGTTGGTGGCAATTGCAGTGGATACCGAGCCTTCTGCGCGCGCATCGTCCAGTTGGCGACTCATGTCGCCGTCATCGGCATGGGCGGCCATCGGCAACAGGGCGATCAAGCCCGCGGTTGCGGTGGCTGCTGCGAGTTGTTTCAACTTATGCATGGCGATTCCTCTTCTATCAGTTCCGTGAGTGTTGCTACAGCAATGGAGCAATGTCCGTGCCAGTTGGACTCTGATCATTCTTATTAAGTTTCAATCGCTTAGCTACATGCCCGGATGGGCTTGCTATGCACTCTGCACGATATGGCTATGTGCCTGCGTGCAGTCTGCACGAGTTGCCCGGCTGTGTAGTCGCGGATTTATCTCACCAGGCATTTGATGCAATGCCCATCTCTGCTATATCTCAAGACTAAGAGCAGGCCATTTGGCCGGCATTGCAGCGGAGTAGGACAATGTTGCGCTTCGTTTATCTTTTGAGCCTGGTGGTGTTGCTTGGCGCCTGCCAGACCACACAGGGCCAGCGCGACTTCGACAGCAGCCGTGACTTCACCTTGTATCGCGACTGGAGCTGGAGCGAGCCGGCAGTCAGCTATAGGCCTGCCGATGACCCGCGCATTACCAGCGACCTGACGACCCAGCGTATCCAGGATGCGGTCAGCGCCCAGCTGGATGCACGCGGATTGCGACCGTCCAACGATGGCGACCCCGATGTGCTGGTCAAGGTGTATATGATTGTCGAGCAGCGCCACGATAACGTGACCACCCATTATGGCGGAGCACACTATTGGCGCTGGGGCATGATGGGGCCGATGATGAGCGAGTCCCGCACGGTTACCTATGATGTGGCGACCATGCAGATCGATATGACCGACGCCAGTGATGGGAAGCTGGTCTGGCGTGGCAGTACCAGTGAGGTGCTCAACAGCCGCCAGCGTTCGCCGACCGATCGCACCCAGAGTACCCATGAGATGGCACGGCAGGTGTTGGAAGGCTATCCGCCCTACTGATCACAGACGCCGGGCGCAGGCTGCAGAGCGGAGCTAGAAATTGGCCGGTGTGGTGGCGCTGATCAGGGTGCAGGGTGTGTCGAAGGGGTTGCGGAAACGGTGCGGCTGGCTGCTTTCAAAGTAGTAGCTGTCGCCCGTGTCCAGCACGTACACCTCGTTACCAATGGTTATCTCGAGCTTGCCGGCGACTACGGTTCCGGCTTCTTCGCCTTCATGATTGAGCATGTCGGGGCCGGTATCGGTGCCTGGCGGATAGGTTTCGTTGAGGAAGGAGAAGGTCCGATTCGGATGGCTCATGCCCACCAGCTTCATGGACACCTGGCCCGAACCGATTTCCAGCAGTTCGTCCTTGCGAAATATCACCTTGCGCTGATTGCTCTGCTCGGCTTCGGAGGTAAAGAAATCCACCAGCGACATGGGAATGCCGGCGAGCACTTTTTTGAGCGAGCTGACCGAGGGGCTGACGCTGTTTTTTTCGATCATGGAAATGGTGCTGTTGGTGACGCCGGCGCGTTTGGCCAGTTCACGTTGGGACAGACCCTTCAGCTTCCGAATGGTTTTAAGACGGGCGCCAACGTCCAAGATGGGGATCCTCCGGGAGCTCAGGAGCCTCTGAATAACTACTGCGACTTTGCTCGCGACGTTATTCAGAGGCTCCTAAGGCGAATCAATACTGGGGGGTGAATGAGCCGCATCATTGCACGGCCGTTCGGAATTTTCAACGCGCCTCATGGCTGATAATGACGGGGCACACGGTTCAGATTGCAGAGCAGCTGATAGGCGATGGTGCCGGCCCAGCCAGCCACCTCGCTGGCGTTCAACCCTTCACCCCATAGCCGCACATGGCTGCCGAGACCCATATCGGGCAGGTCGGTGAGATCAACCGTCAGCATATCCATGGATACGCGTCCGGCGAGGGTGGTACGCAGGCCATCGACCAGTACTGGCGTTCCGTCGGGGGCATGCCGCGGATAGCCGTCGGCATAGCCCATCGCAACCACGCCAACCCGCGTCTCACGGGTGGTGACAAAGCGCGAGCCATAGCCGATGGGTTCATTGGCGGCCACGGTACGAACGGCGATGATCTTTGAGTCCAGCTGCATGACCGGTTTCAGCGTGGTCGCGCTGTCCTGGGCGAAATCGAAGGGCGTCGCGCCATACAGCATGATGCCCGGACGCAGCCAATCACCGTGCGCCTGCGCCCAGGCCAGAACCCCTGCGGAATTGCACAGGCTGCTGGGACCCTCGAGATCCCGTGTCGTCTCGGTAAACACCGCAAGTTGCTGCTCGGTGCGGCCAGTCTCAGGTTCGTCGGCGCGGGAGAAATGCGTCATCTTGGTCAGGCTGGCGACCTGCGGGTTGGCCTGCAGCTTGCGCCATATCGCCGGATACTCCTCCGGCGTAAAGCCCACGCGGTGCATGCCGGTGTCGAGTTTCAGCCAAACGTGGATAGGCTGGCTCAGGTTGGCCTGTTCGAGATCGGCCAGTTGCCCGTGATGATGGATGACCGTCCACAACTGCTGCTCGGCAATCATCGGTAGCTCGCTCGCTTCGAACCAGCCTTCGAGCAGCAGTATCGGCTGCGTGATCGCGGCGTCGCGAAGTTGCAGGGCTTCTTCAATGCAGGCTACGGCATACCCATCGGCCAGATCCGCCAGAGCCTTCGCGCACCTTACCGCGCCATGGCCGTAGGCATTCGCTTTGACCACGGCCAGCGCCTTGCTGGTCGAGAGCTGTTTGGCCAGCAGGTAGTTGTGGCGCAGGTTGGCAAGGTTGATCAGGGCGTGGGCTGGGCGCATGGCGGTGGTTTCCGGGGAGGACGGCAGGCGCCTAGATTACCAGACCAGAACGGGTGCGGGGATATGCACATGCAGTCAGACGGTGCGGCGACTGTACCCGGCGCGGGGGGATCGGGTATTTTGGTTAACAGGATCTCTCCCATCTGACTGGAACGCTCACATGCTCTGCCATACCGACCATCATGCGCCCTCCTATTACGCGGCCACGCCCAGCCGAACACTGACCTTTCCCCAGCTGAAGGGCGACGCCGAGGCTGACGTCTGTGTGATTGGCGGGGGCTTTACCGGACTCAATACCGCCATCGAACTGGCCCAGCGCGGGCTCTCGGTTATTTTGCTGGAGGCGCATCAGATCGCCTGGGGTGCCAGCGGCCGTAACGGTGGCCAGCTGATACGCGGCGTCGGGCACGATCTCGAGCAGTTCGAAAACCAGGTCGGAGCCGAAGGTGTGCGGGAATTCAAACGCATGGGCATCGAGGCGGTACAGATCGTGCGGGACCGCGTAGCCGAGTTTGATATCGACTGCGATCTGACCTGGGGTTACTGCGATCTGGCCAACAAGCCGCGCCATCTGGAGCAATTCCGTGCCGAAAAGGCCGAACTGGAAGCGCTGGGGTATCCGCATGAGCTGCGCATTGTCGAGCCGGACAATATGCGCAGCGTGGTCGGCTCGGATGTCTATGTCGGCGGCATGAGCGACATGGGCTCCGGGCATCTGCACCCGCTGAATCTGGCTCTCGGTGAAGCGGCCGCGGCTGACAGTCTGGGCGTCAGGCTGTTCGAGAATTCCCGGGTCACTTGCATAGAGCATGGCGCGACGGTCAGGGTGCATACCGCCAGCGGTAAGGTACGCGCGCAGCACCTGGTCATCGGCTGTAACGCCTACCTGGGCGATCTGGACAAACAGCTGAGCGGCACCGTTATCCCGGCCGGCAGTTACATCATCGCCACCGAGCCATTGGGCGAAGCGCGTGCGCAGCGCTTGATCCCGCAGAATATGGCGTTATGTGATCAACGCGTGGGGCTGGACTATTATCGGCTGTCCGCCGACCGCCGCCTGTTATTCGGCGGCGCCTGCCACTATACCGGCCGTGATCCCGCGGATATCGCCGCTTATATGCGGCCGAAGATGCTGAAGGTGTTTCCCGAGCTGGCCGATGTGAAGATCGACTATCAATGGGGCGGCATGATCGGCATCGGTATCAACCGCCTGCCGCAGATCGGCCGGATGCCGGGACAAGCCAATGTGTTCTATGCCCAGGCGTATGCCGGGCATGGCGTGAACGCCACGCACCTGGCAGCACGAATCCTCAGCGAAGCGATCACCGGGCAGGCCAGCCGCGGTTTCGATCTGTTCAGCCGCATACCGCACATGACCTTCCCCGGCGGCGACCGTTTCCGCGCACCGCTGCTGGCGCTGGGCATGATGTGGCAGAAGGTCAAGGAAGTGGTTTGATGGGGTTTGTTGAAAAGCGAATCCCCCCTAGCCCGAATGG
>NZ_VTVA01000025.1 GCF_008638345.1 Pseudomonas saliphila
AGAAAGTCTTTTTCAGACGTTCCCTAAAAATGAGCAGTGTCGAAGCGCTGGTAGATTACTTCCCATTCGATTCAGGATTCCGCCTTACAGGTGGTGTGATGTTCAATAACAATGACTTCACTGGTAGCGGAAAGCCGAACGTAAACGGACTGGTTGAGATCGGCGGATACGTCTTCACAGCCGATACAGTTGGGCAGGTAGACGCTGAGGTTGAGGTTAGGCGGATCGCTCCGTACCTGGGTGTGAGCTATGGCAACACCTTCAAGGGCAGCGCCTTGTCAGTGAATGCGGACCTCGGTGTGATGTTCCTGGGGCGTCCGGATGCGACCGTACGGGTTTCAGGGGCCGACAATGCGAGCCCCTTTATCCGCAACAGACTCAACGAGGCAGCGCGAAACGAAGAGGGTGACGTCGAGGACCAGTTGGACAGGCTTCAGTATTATCCGCTTGTTCGTGTAGGCCTCACATACGCCTTCTAAGCGTCCAGTCAGCATCACAGCCCGGCTCTATGCCGGGCTTTTCCGTTTCTAGGGTGCGCTGAAGGCCCTATCAGTAGCAATCCATCGTTTGCAGGACGACAACCCTAGAACCGAGAGGCATTGCCGTCCTATACTGTATGGATGAACAGTATAGGGATTGCTATGAACCAGGCAGTTATCATCGGCGAGGTCGCGCTCTCCGGTCATCTAGTAACCCGGATTGAGGCATCTGTTCCGGCGGGATTCCCATCCCCCGCGCTTTTCCCATATCGTTCTCTATGTCAATGTGCAGGCCAATTTTTGTAAACCTATATAAAACAATAATATACCGACTAAATAATCAATCCTATCTACTTTAATTGCGTTGACAATTGTCAGCCGGTTCGCTTCCTTCACTGATTCCCGCCAAGATCCCACAATCGGTTGCTTCGCGCTTATCCGAGCAACGCCCTCTCAGTGCAACAAGCTGTCTCTCAAGTTCATGTAGAGCAGTTATCTGCGATCGCACATGAACAATGTGGTCATCGAGCATCGTGTTCACCGCTGCACAAGGCTGGTGAGGATCGTCCTTATAGCTTTGGAGGTCATGAATCTCTGCCAGTGACAGGTTCAGGATTCGGCAGCGACGAATGAAAGCGAGCCGTTTGGCATGTCGCTCGGTATAGATACGATAACCGTTGTCCTGCCGGCTTGGCGGGTCAAGCAGGCCCTGCCGCTCATAGAACCGAATCGTTTGGGTGTCGATACCTGCTGCCTCTGCTAACTGACCAATACGCATCGTGCTTACTCCAAATCTCAACCGGTAATCCAGCTCCCTTGACCTTATAGCCACTACATAGTTTTAACTATCACAATTCTATTTCTGGTCCGACTGGAGGCGTACTGTGGGAAAGGATCGTGGTGACTCATGTGGTTGTGAGGCGACGCCTGCAAATGGCCCCGATATGCTGGTGTCCGGCGATGCGTCAGTTAGCGTCTTTGCCGTGCCGAAGATGGACTGCCCATCGGAAGAACGAATGATCCGCTTGGCGCTGAATAGTTTTCATAACATTCGAGCGCTCTCCTTTGATTTGTCGAATCGACGATTGACGGTCGTGCACGATGGGGAGGTTGAGCCCATAACGGCAAAACTGACGACCCTGGGGCTGGGTGCATCTCTTCAGGAAACGAGCACTGCCGACACAGGGACGGTCACGGCTGCCATATCCTCTGCAACCTCGGACGCTCAAGAGTCCGGCACTCTACGCTGGTTGCTCGGCATCAATGCGATCATGTTCCTAGCCGAAATGACCGTAGGCTTGATCGCCCAGTCTGCTGGGCTGATTGCTGACTCGCTGGACATGTTTGCCGACGCAGCCGTCTATGGTCTTGCTCTCTATGCCGTAGGCCGCAGTTTGCGGTTGCAAACACGCGCCGCTCATGTTGCTGGCGTGCTCCAATTGGTCTTGGCTCTTGGCGTGTTGATGGAGGTGGGGCGCCGTTTCCTGTTTGGCAGTGAACCTGAGTCCCTGGTCATGATGATCGTTGGCTTCATTGCATTAATCGCTAACACCGTTTGCCTGTTGCTGATATTCAAACATCGTGAGGGCGGCGTGCATATGAAGGCCAGCTGGATATTTTCAGCCAATGACGTGCTGATCAATCTGGGCGTTATCACCGCAGGTGCATTGGTCGCCTGGACGGGCTCCAGCTATCCGGATTTGATTATTGGCACGATCGTGGGTCTTATCGTACTCAACGGTGCCCGGCGCATTTTGGCGCTCAAGGCGTGATAAAGAGTGGCGTGGCGTCTTGGGCGCGCCCGGACAAAGATTCAACGATTCTACAGTCATTGATGACACCGCCTTCGCAGCACGCGCTTAAGCGTTGAAGTTCACGCTCCATCGCATGCAGATCACGAAGACGCATCCGAACCTGTTCGAGCTGCTCTTGCACCTTGGCATCGAGTGCCGCACAGGAAGCTTCGCGCCGGTCAGCAAACCCGAGAAGCACACGAATATCATTGAGACTGAAACCGAGTGCACGGCTACGCCGGATGAAGAGCAGACGATCGTGCTCCTTATCCGTGTAGAGGCGGTAGCCGGCGGCGGAGCGGCCGGCCGGAGGCAATAACCCCAAGCCCTCGTAGTACCGGACGGTCACGGCCTTTGTGTCGGTGGCCTTCGCCAGCTGACCGACCGTGTAGTGTGTCGAACTGCACCGTTCCGTTGTCATGCCGCTTGACCTTATAGTCACTATAGCCTGCATTCTAACATCGAACGTTATCTTGGAAGAGGGTTTGACAATGGATGATTGCTGCGACAGCAAGGGCAGTGAGCTTGCCAAACTGCGCGAGAAGCAGAGCCGGGTGCTCTACATCGTGCTTGCCATAAACGCTGTTATGTTCGTTGTCGAGTTTACGGCCGGCTGGGTCGTGAACTCGACCGCGTTGCTCGGCGATTCGCTAGACATGTTCGGCGATACCCTGGTTTATGCCATCTCGCTTTTCGTGCTGCACCGTGGCACTCGCGCCCGGGCGGGGGCTGCCCTTTTCAAAAGTGGCTTTCTTTTACTATTCAGCATCTTAATTATCGGTGAAGCCATCCGTAAGAGCTTCTTGGGCGTGGTGCCAGAGGCGGGGTGGATGGGTCTGATCGGTCTTGTTGCGCTCGCCGCCAACCTGAGCTGCCTGGCGTTGCTTTATAGTCACCGCAGCGACGACATCAATATGAGCTCGACTTGGTTGTGCTCGCGAAACGATGTTATCGCCAACCTAAGCGTGTTAGGCGCGGCCGGGCTAGTCATGCTGACCCAGTCGCAGTGGCCGGATCTGATCGTTGGGGTGGCACTCGCGCTACTGTACCTGCACTCTTCCGTTCAGGTCGGGCGGGATGCTTGGCCAAAGTGGCGCGGTCGCGATGGACAGCAAGGCGCTGGCAGTGAAGCTGGTGTCGTAGCCCCATCGAGTAGCTGCTGTAAACCTGATGCCGTGACGAAGCAAGAGGCCGGCTGTGAAACGAATGCCGTGGCACAACCGGCCGGCTGTTGCGAAAGCCGCACCGTAACGCCCGCAGACACTTGCTGTGGAACGGGTTCGACAGAGGCTTTTTACAGACAGGGCATTTCCCATCCGAGAGCAGATGCAGCAGAAAAAAAGCGAGGGAGCCCTAAATGACAAAATTGTCATTTAAGGCTAATCCTCTCGTCAGGCTTGAACTGGATAATAGCGGCATGGAATTCATACCCAATGCCAAGCCGAGGGCGCTATGACATATCGCAACATGATGGCCGTATTTAGCATGGCTTTTGTCTTGATGGGAGCCAGTACAGCAGTGCAGGCTGAAGATGGGAGCTTGAAATTGAGGACGATGCTTGCCGATCGTCACGGATATGGTCTGCCTCTTGATGAGCGTAAGGGCAATGAAGTAAAAGAGCGTAAGCAGCGTATCCTGAATAATGATGAGTTATTCTTGAAAACGACAGAAAAATCAGATCCAGCGAACAGATAATTTCAGTTTCATCTCTTGGGTAGTTACTCCTTCAACAAGAGATGTTTTAGGCGCCTTTGGGCGCCTTTTTTTACAATTAGCGACGCCCGCGCATCAGAACACGAAGATGGAAGGCCAAAAAGGTGCAACGATGCGAGTCTTGATCATCGAAGACGAATTGAAGACAGCCGAATATTTGCAACAAGGTCTAAGCGAATCTGGTTACACCGTTGACTACGCTTTAACGGGAACGGATGGAATACACCTGTTCAAAAGCCAGCAGTATGCTTTAGTAATATTGGACGTAAATTTGCCTGGCATGGACGGTTGGTCGATATTGGAGGATATTCGCCGCACTAGCGATGCGCGCGTAATGATGTTAACTGCTAGCGGCAGGCTGTCGAACAAGGTGAAAGGATTGGACCTGGGTGCAGATGATTATCTGGTTAAGCCCTTCGAATTCCCTGAATTGCTGGCAAGAATCAGATCGCTTCTGAGGCGAAGTGAGAAACTGACTGAAACCGACTCTCTGAAAGTGGCTGACCTTGAGGTTGATCCCGCCAGACATCGTGCATACCGAGCAGGGCAGCGCATCGATCTGACTGTTAAGGAATTTTCCTTATTACATCTGCTCATGCGAAATTCTGGTGTCGTTATGACAAGAACTCAAATAATTTCGTTAGTATGGGACATTAACTTCGATTGTGACACTAACGTAGTTGACGTCTCTGTCCGAAGGTTGCGCGCCAAAATAGACGAACCCTTTGACAGGAAGCTAATCCACACCCTGCGCGGGGTAGGGTATGTCCTTGAGGATCGCGGATGACCAAGCCTTTGAGTTTGTCGCTGCGAATTGGATTGTCTGTAGGTGTTATGGGATCAATTCTCGTTATTTTGATATTCAGTCAATCCTGGATGACGCTGCGCAATCAATTGGGAATAATTGCCGAGTCCAGGTTAGAACAAAAGTTAAATCAAATCGAACATGTAATATCAGAGTCTAACCTGTCGCTTGTCAAAGATACTAGCTCGCACCCGCTGGGCGACTTAGTGTCCGGCCATCCAGATCTAGGCCTGCTAGTATGCGATGCTCAAAGGCCGAATAAACTAAATTTTACGGTTGGCTCGGTGCCAAGTCATTTGCTAACTGGAAGTACTTGTACCGTCGAACCTGATACATATAAAAAACGACTCTCTCAGCATGGCATCGAGGCGCTAATAGAATCTAACATCGTGCGCATTGCCGGGAGCAATGAGAGTTTTCTGCTAGTACTCTTCAGTAATCGTTCCGATGATTCCGAATTGCTTAGTGCATACCTGAATTCGACCATATTAGCGGTGCCGCTGTTCCTGGTATTAATTGGGTTCGGATCCTGGTGGATTGCCCGACGAGGAATGGCTCCGCTGAGCAACTTCAGAGAGCTGACTTCCATCGTTACCACAAATGATCTTGATGGAAGAATAATAACCTCTGGTCTGCCCGTGGAGCTTAAAGAGCTAGCAGACAGCGTAAATTTCATGTTGGGAAGGCTTGAGGGCGGCGTGCAACAACTTTCCGATTTTTCGGATGATCTGGCCCACGAATTGCGATCTCCGATTACTAATCTAATGGGGAAAGCGCAGGTGGCTCTTTCTCGAGACAGATTATCCTCCGAATACAAAGAAACATTAGAATCATGTGTAGAAGAGCTCGGCAGAATATCTCGGATCGTTTCAGACATGCTCTACCTTTCGCAAGCTCTTCAGTCGGATTCAGCTGATCTGTCAGATCAAATATCCTTAAAAAGAGAAGCTGAACAGGTAGTCGACCTGTTTAATATTATGGCTGAAGAAAAGGGAATATCGCTGACCGTCCAGGGAGACGGCGTTATCGTGGGCGACAGGCTGATGGTGCAGCGAGCCATATCGAACCTACTATCGAACGCCATCAGACACGCGTCTCACCACAGCAACATTCCGATACTCATCGAGAGTCAAGGTCAATCTATCGTGTTGTCTGTGACAAACGATGGCCCCGGTATACCCGAAGAGCACACCGAAGCGATATTCAAGCGATTTTTTCGCGTGGATAGCGGGCGCTCACGTGACGAAGGAGGGACTGGACTTGGTCTTTCGATCGTCCGTTCGATCATGCAGATCCATCAAGGCAGCGTGACTGTAAATACCAGCACAGCCGGCCCTACGACATTCCAATTGTGGTTCAACCTTATGTGAGGTGGTTTATGCTCGCCCTTATTTGTCGTCTACGTCCGGCCCGATGGCCGCGTCAGGCGAGGCTCCTGTTTGTCTGCAGTATGTTGGGGTTGTCAAACCTTGCTTGGGCAGCCGACCGCGAGACCGCAATACTGACCTTGCCTAAGGCACTAGCTCGTGTTCTGCAGTCCAGCCCCGAGTTGGCTGTTTATCCCTATGAAATCCGTGCCGCCGAAGCGCGAACCCTGCAGGCGGGCCTGCGACCCAATCCTGTTCTTTCCGTGGAAGTCGAAAATGTTCTTGGCAACGGAGCATTTTCGGGGGTTGATGCAATGGAAACCACCCTGGCATTGAGCCAAGTCATTGAGATGGGTAATAAACGCAACTTGCGGCGCGACGTCGGCAGTTGGCAGCGCCAGGCGGTGGAGCGTGATTACGAGCTTGCTCGCCTTGATGTTCTGGCGGCAGCTGCAAGCCGCTATCTGGAAGTGGCGCAAACCCAGAGATTGTTGGATTTCTCCGAGCAGGTTGTTGAATGGACTTTAGCCGCTCAATCCGTGGCCAATAGACGTTTCGACGCTGGTAGCGCAAGCAGGGCCGAGCTTGGTCGCGCACGAACGGATGCGATGCAGGCTGCGCTGGCGGTTAGCAATCTCGAGGTTCGGCTGGCGAATGCCAAGCGCCGCCTGGCAAGTTTGTGGGGGGACAGTGAACCGGATTTTGCGATTGTGGGCGCGGAACTTTTTTCATTGGTGGAGCTTCCGGACTTCGCCCGTATTCGTACTCAACTCGAGCAAGCACCGCAATTGCAGCGATTTCTGACACAGGGCAGGTTACGCGAGGCCGAGCTTGAACTCGCTACCGCTCGCGGCCGACAGAACATTGAGGTCGGCGCCGGGTTCAAACACATTCGGGAAACGAACGATATCGGAATGGTGCTGCAGTTCTCCATGCCGCTGGGCGTTAATGACCAGAATCAGGGAAATATCCAGGCCGCCCGTGAGGGCCTAGCGAAGCTCGATCTGGAAGAGGAGGCAACACGGGTCAAGATTTTTACCGAGCTACACAATGCATACGCACAACTGGAACAGACACGTAACCAGGTCACGGTACTGCGTAACGATATCCTGCCCGAAGCACGGGAGACTCTCGAGTTGATTCAGGACGGTTACAGGGTGGGGCGCTTCTCCTATCTCGAACTCGTGCAGGCCCGGCAGCAAGTGCTGGCCGTCGAGAACGACGCGGTTGTCGCCGCCACCGACTTCCATCAAACCCTTATTACCCTTGAAACCCTGACGGGCCAGCCTCTGACGGGAAGCGGACAAATTCTTACCCGAGCCGATACCGCAAGCGGTGTGTCGTCCGAATTCCGTCTGCCCTACCTGGATGGATCCGCTGGTGCAGAGCAAACGTCACGACAGGAAGAATCTCGATGAACAAACTATTGAATCTGGTACTTGGCAGTTTGCTCCTGGCAGGGCTGCCGCTTCACAGCGCAATTGCGGTAACCGATCCAAAAGTGGAAACACGAGCCGCTCACACCGAGGAGGAAGCTTCGCATCAGCATGAATCGGAAGAACCAGAAGCTGAAGCAGAACATTCTGAAGAGGAGCACGGTGAGCGGGAAGGTGACCATGCTGCGGAAGAAGCAGGACATGACGATCATGACGGTCATGCCGAAGAAGGTCAGGCTGAGGGCCACGAAGGCCACGAGGAGAACGAAGAGCCGGTTCTGACCCTTAGCGCTGATCTGTTACGCGAGTTCGGTGGTGAAATTGCCGTTGCTGACGCGGGTGTCATTCGCCAGCAGGTGTCATTGCCAGGCGAGATCCAACTGAACAAGGAAGCCGTCGCTCACATCAGTCCGCGTTTTGCGGCGAAAATCGTTGAGGTGCGGGCAAAGATCGGCGACAAGGTCAGTGCCGGCGAAACCCTTGCCGTGGCAGAGAGTTCTGAAACGCTTGCACGCTTCAACCTCACATCGCTGATCGACGGCGTGGTGATCAATCGGGACGTTACGTTGGGAGAACATTTGTCACCGGATGACACTGCCTTCGTGGTCGCGGATGTGTCTACTCTCTGGGCTGACATAGCGCTCTATCCCAAGCAAGTACCGTTGGTGGAGGTTGGTCAGCCGGTTCGTCTCAGTACCAGCTATGGCCCAGAGCCGGTTGATGCTCGCATCGACTATGTGGCCCCGTCGGTAGATGAGCGCACGCGTACTGGCCTGGCTCGAGTCTTCCTGCCAAATGAGAGCCGCGCATGGAAACCGGGTATGTTCGTTCAGAGTGATATTGCCATTGGCGAGTACCCGGTAGACGTCGTAGTTCCCGAGGGTGCGATCATTGATTTGGAGGGTCAGCCAACGGTTTTTGTACAGGAAGGCGAGCGCTGGGAGCCGCGGTCAGTGAAGCTCGGTCGCGACGATGGAAAAATGGTCGAAGTCCTGAGCGGTCTTGAACCCGGAGAAAGTTACATTGCCGAGGGCGGTTTCGTGCTTAAGGCGCAGCTGCAGAAGAATGAATTTGAATCCGGTCACAACCACTAGCCCAGGAGAACAGTATGCAAGGCATTATCCGTTTTGCGCTGGATAACCGGCTACTGGTAGTCGTGCTAGCTCTGGCGACCCTGGTGGGCGGCTACTTCGCCTATCGCACCCTGCCGGTGGACGCCTACCCTGACATTTCGCCGGCATTGGTCCAGGTGTTCGTAGAAACTGAGGGATTGGCACCCGAAGAAGTGGAAAAATACGTCACCTATCCGATCGAAAGTGCAATGAATGGTCTGCCAGAACTCGACCATGTGCGTTCGATTTCCAACTTTGGGCTGTCAGTTGTCAATATCTATTTTGAGGATGGAACTGATATCTATTTCGCCCGGCAATTGGTGGGCGAGAGGCTTCAGGTCGCCCGGGAGTCGATTCCCGCCGGTTTTGGCGAGCCGGTCATGGGGCCTATTACTACAGGGCTTGGGCAGATACTGTTTTATGTACTCGAGGACACCAGCGGTCAGTACAGCACTACCGAGCTGCGTGAGATTCAGGACTGGATCGTCAAGTTCAATTTGCAGACCGTCAAGGGCGTAACCGAAGTTCTTTCGATTGGCGGCGAAGTGAAACAGTTTCAGGTGAATGTCGATCCGAACGCGCTGCTTCGCTACGACGTCAGTTTGCCGGAAATCAAGGAGCGTATTGAAGCCAACAACGCCAATGCCGGCGCCCAGTTCATCGTCAAAAATGACGAAGAGTACATTGTGCGGTCGGTGGGTCTTGCCACAGATCTCGAGTCTCTTCGCAACATTGTGGTGAAGACCATCGACGGGACTCCCGTTTATTTGAACCAACTTGGCGATCTGGACATTGGCGGAGAAATTCGCCGCGGACTGACCACCAAGAATGGCAACGGCGAGGTGGTTGTCGGCATGGTGTTGAAGCTGATCGGCAGCAACACCTCCAACGTGATCAATGCGGTAAAGCAGGAGTTGGCGACAATCAACGACAACCTGCCTGAAGGCATCGAGGTGCAGCCGTATTACGACCAGGCTACGCTCGTGAAAGCGGCCGTAACCACTGTGATCAATGCTCTGTTGCAGGGCATCATTCTAGTAGCCCTGGTTCTGCTGGCTTTTATGGGTGGTCTCAGGCCAAGCCTGGTGGTGGCGCTCTCCATTCCGTTTTCGGTCGGCTTTACCTTTCTTGCGATGAAAATTTTCGGAATATCCGCGAACCTGATGTCGCTGGGTGGGCTTGCCATCGCTATCGGTATGATGGTGGATGGCGCGGTTGTGGTGGTTGAAAACGTTGATCGCATGTTGCGCGAAGCCAAGCCTGATGAGTCGCGTCTGCATATCGTGATGCGCGCCTGCCAGTCGGTCGCAAGACCGATCCTGTTTGCGATCAGCATTATCATTGTCGTGTTCTTGCCGCTATTCACTTTACAGGGCGTGGAAGGTGCGACATTCAAACCGCTGGCCTACACGGTGGCGGTGGCGATGTTTGGATCGCTGATCTTCGCGCTAGTGATCGCTCCAGTAGCCGCTTCGCTCCTGATGAGGAGTCCCAAGGTTCGTGAGGACAAGCCACGCAAGGACATCATCAGCTTTCTGCTCAAAGGTTATAAACCACTGGTAGAGGCAATGGTTGCTCGCCGCTGGATCGCGTTGGCGCTGGCGGTCGTCGTTCTGGCCGTGGGCGCTGCAGTAGCGCCGCGTCTGGGCTCGGAATTTGTGCCGCGTCTGAATGAGGGTGACCTGTTGATTCGCGCTACCATGGCGCCTTCTATCTCGCTGGAGAAAGCCAAAACCACTATCACTGTTTTTGAACGGCAATTGATGGAGGATTTTCCGGAGGTAACGCAGGTAGTCTCGCGTATTGGCCGGGGTGAAGTTGGCGCTCACGCCGATCCGGTAAACAACGCCGAGATATTCGTTGCTCTCAAGCCACAGGAGGAGTGGGTAAGCGCGGATACATTGGACGGTCTTTACGCCGCAATGAGCAAGAGATTTGAAGATTTCCCCGGTGCCAAGTTCAACTTCACACAACCTATCGCCGCAGCTGTGGATGAGTTGCTGACGGGGACCAAGGCCGAACTTGCAGCCAAGCTCTTTGGTGATGACCTTGATGTGCTTGTTGAAAAAGCACGAGAGATCGAACAGGTGATGGGCACAGTGCGTGGAGCTCAGGATGTTCAACGCGATCAGATCGGTGGCACACCGCAACTGCGCATTACGTTGGACCGGGCTGCGATCGCCCGCTACGGGCTCAATGTGAGTGATATTCACGATACGTTGAGCGTGGCGGTCGGTGGTAGCGAAGCGGGACAGGTGTTCGAGGGTATTCGTCGTTTCGATATATATGTGCGTCTGAAAAAGGAGGCGCGAAACGAGATGGAAGTCATTCGGCAGTTGATTCTCGAAAACGCCTCCGGCCAGCGGATCCCCCTGGAGGAGCTGGCAAGTATCGAAGAAGTTGTCGGGCCACGGCAAATCACCCGAGAAAACAATCAGCGTTTCATCACCATTCAAACCAACGTGCGTGATCGGGACATCGGCTCCTTTGTTGCCGAAGCCGATGCCGCTATTGCGGAACAGGTCGACTTGCCGCCGGGGTATTTTCTCAAGTGGGGTGGTCAGTTCGAGCTTCAGCAACAGGCCAACAAGCGCCTGATGATCGTGGTGCCGATTACTCTGGCGCTGGTGTTCATAATGCTTTACGCAAACTTTGGTTCGCTGCGTAACGCTTTACTGATCATGCTCAACATCCCGTTGGCTCTGGTGGGCGGTATCGTTGGCTTGTGGTTGACGGGGCAGAGCTTGTCAGTACCTGCGTCAATTGGTTTCATCGCGCTTTTTGGTATCGCATTGGAAAACGGTCTGGTGCTTGTCAGCTATCTCAATGAGTTGGTCAGAGATGGCGTTTCCGTTGCTGAAGCCAGTGTCCGGGCGGCGTGTGCACGTCTGCGAGCGGTGATCATGACTGCTGTGACAACGGCGCTTGGGCTGTTTCCGCTCTTGTTCGCCAGCGGCGCCGGCAGCGAAGTGCAACGGCCTCTGGCCACCGTCGTGGTCGGCGGACTGGTCACAGCTACGATTCTTACCCTGTTGGTTATTCCCGCTCTTTATCAATGGTTCGCTGATAAACCAGCTGATATCGGCGAAACCCGTTGAAAGGAGATAACTCCATGCAAGAGATCAAAGCCTATATCAAGAACCACAAGCTCGAAGCAGTGACCCTGGCGTTGCACCGGGTGAGCGGTATCAGCGGTATGAGTGTCTCCGAGGTGCGTGGTTTTGGGCGGAGCAAGGCCCATACCAGCGCGGCCAACCCGATTGACGGCACGGCGGATTTCGTCAAGCACGTAAAAATCGAGGTGGTGTGTCATAACCAGTACGTGGACGAGGTGGTTCAGGTACTGAAAGACGTGGCCCATACCGGGCTACGGGGTGATGGGCGCATTTTCGTCAGCGATGTCAGACGGGCAATTCGGATCGAGGATGGTGTCGAGGATAGCACTGTCGTCTGATAAACGAGCCGCGTTGATGAAGTTCGTGGCTTTTGGAGTAGCGCTCCCGGCTTCGTCGGGAGGCGCTTCTAACGTTGTTCGTTTTGCCCATGTTGTGTTCACTACTCAATCGAAACGATCGCAAGCACAAGGCAGTCGAAGGGGCTACGACATAACGTCGGGATCGCCACGGCAAAATGGCAGGGTGCATCACCCGATACAAACTGTGATTTCACTAGCGACAGGAGGCAACGTGGGACATCAACATCTACATAACGAACAGGCTGGTGATAAACGCGTCTGGTGGGCGATAGCCGTCAACCTTGTCTTGACCGTGGCGCAAATAGCGGGGGGGATATTTTCAGGGAGCCTCTCGCTGGTTGCCGATGCAATCCACAACCTGAGCGATGCCATCTCGATGGCTATCGCTTACGTTGCCAGGAGAATAGCTCGGCGCCCAGCCAACGAAGAGTGGACGTTCGGGTACGTCCGGGCAGAGATGATTGCAGCGCTTATAAACTACACCACCTTGATTGTGATCGGCCTGTACCTGGTTTACGAAGCGATCTTTCGCTTTTTCGAACCGCAGCCCGTTCAGGGGTGGACGGTGGTGATTATCGCAGCTGTCGCTTTAGTGGTTGACACGATAACGGCCATGTTGACCTATTCGTTATCAAAGTCCAGCATGAACATTCGGGCGGCGTTTTTACACAACGTGTCAGATGCATTGGGGTCCGTTGCGGTCATCATTGCAGGGACTTTGATAATTTTGTATGACTGGGTATTTGTAGATCCCCTGATAACGCTAATGATAGCTGGGTATATATTGTGGCAAGCGTTTACAGAAATAGGCGGCGCCATACGCATACTCATGTCTGCCACACCAAAAGATATAGATCCCCAGGAGGTTATATCAAGGTCGTTGGCCATTTCAGGGGTGTGTGGCGTTCATCACCTGCACATCTGGCTCATAGATGAACACCGGACATCACTTGAGGCCCACGTTGTGATTGAGGATCAATTGATGAGCCGAAGTGAGGACATAAAGAATGATGTCAAGAAAATGCTCAAAAATACCTTTTCCATTCATCATGTTACGTTAGATGTGGAATCTACATCGGGAGAATGTGGCGACGCGAAAACGATTGGCCATTGAAAACGAAAGGCGCCCCTGGGCGCCCATATCAAGTCAGATCAGATAATATCAAGCGGGTATTCTATAATAATCCTGACTTCATCTAGATCCGACTCAAAAGCAGTTGCACGTGCAGTAGCCTGGCGCACTCTAAAAGACAGGCCATGGAATTTTCCGGACTGCACTATGTATTGGGCTTCGATGTCTCTCTCCCAACGCTTCTGGTCAGTAAGCGGGTCGCCACCAGCATCCCGTCTCATATATACCGCGTTAGCATTTGAATAGTCGGCCTCGCTTCCTTTGGCATAACGGGTCATAAATGAAAGTCCTGGCACGCCATACTCAGTCACATCCAGATCATAACGAAGCATCCACGACCGTTCTTTTGGTGCGTTGAAATCATTATACTGGGATGCGTTATCGAGAAAGATTGCATCGGATTGCCGCAGATAATCGAAATCGTCATCTCCGTGGTTGCGCTGGTGGGACACCGCGATACTGTGGGCACCAGTCGCGATTCCGACTTTAGCGCTCCATATCTGGTTGCTAAATTCTCCAAGTAGCTTTTTTCCTTCATCGCGGGCGTCGTAATAATTTATGCCGCCAAACAGCGAAAGCCGTTCAGAAACCGGCAGCTCACTGGAAATACCAACATACGTTTGATCCCAGGCGTCTTTAAGGCGGCTTGTGTATAGGTTGAACCCTAATGCGGGATTGAGGATATAGTCCCCTCCGAAATAAGCCACCCATGGGGAGTCGACAGGACCTGCGTAAAATGTCGCGAAATCATCATGCATACTGCTGCTGGTTGGTTGGCTCATGCCAGTGAGTCGACCGCCTTGCACAGTCAACCCGTCAATATGAGTATTGACGAGCGTAACGCCTCGGAAGCTTTCAGGAAGTAGCCGGGAATCTCCATAATGGACTACAGGGGTCGTCGGAAACACGTCGCCGACTTTAACGACCGTGTCAAAAGCACTTAATTTTGCCGCCGCGCCGAACTTTGTGTACTCATCCTCAGCTTCGCCTTGACTGTCGGTGGGAAGAACGTCAAAGGTGCTGCGTGCGCCGTTTCGTCCGTCGCCAGTATCAAGCTTCAGGCCCAGCATTGCAAAAGCGTCCAAGCCAAAACCAACGGTACCTTCGGTAAACCCAGACTCGAAATTAGCTATTACGCCGTGCGCCCACGCTTCAGAATATCCTGTCCCTTTCGGACTGAACTGACCATGACGGTCGTCTCGATTAAAATAGAAATTTCGGTTCAGCACCGATAGGTTGCTTCCATCTACGAAGCCAGATGCAATACGTTCTTGTGCTGATACCGCTTCGGAGTGAACGGCAAAAAATATCGACGAGGCAATCAACGTGCGGCTGATGTTTTTATTCATATGATTTTCGTCTTTTTAGGAGGCTTTTTGGAACGAACGTTTTATCGTATTCCTCTCAGAATTGCGGGTAGATTGCAGCAGCATTACAATTCTGTAATACGACCAGGCGCGGTAGGTCTTTTTAACCTGACTGTAATGGTTATGGATGCGCGGAGTGGCCGATGTTGATTCATGTTTGAGCAGACAAAAGCTGATGATCAGTCGCTACGCACTTCGCCAGCGGATGCGATCTTGTCTGGATGAAAAGGTGATCTCGCTCATTCCGCTTGCGCTAGCGTGCCCTGCGCACGCGTCCAGCTTTTGAAACTGACATAAAAGTAATTTTAGGCTCACTTTTCTGTCAGCAAGGTTTGATAATCTAAGCTGTATCAACTGACCGGAGAATATGTAGAAAGGGATCTGTTACGTCCTCTTCGCATGCTACTAGCCATAAATCTATGATCACGTGTCGGAACTTGCTTCTTGTTTTTCTCATGCTGCTTGCGCTTCCCTTCACCGGGACGGCGCAAACCATGACGCCCGACACGCATCATGCCATGAACCAGTCGAGCCTTGCTTCCAGCACAGTCGCGTCCGAAATGGCCACCTCTGCACATGACTGTTGTGCACAAGACCCCGCCGCCTCAGTCTGCGAAAACGGTCAGGAATGCAAAACCATTAGTCTGTTTCAGCTCGCGTTCGGCAAGGTCACTGTGCCGGCGCTCAGCCCACGCCCCTCTGTCTCCCTTCCTGGTCAGGTCCCGACTCGCGCACCTGACATTGTCTGGCATCCTCCCCGTAGCTGATTTCGCTCGTGTTCCCTAGTTTCGCCTGACCCCTTGGGGTGGGCGGTTAAGGCATGCCGATGGCGTGCGCTAGAACATCAACGGAATCGAAGACATGAATTACCGAATCCTCGGGGTGCGTTCCTACGCAGCGGCTTTGTTGTTTGGCCTACTGGCTGTGCCCAGTACGTCGGCAGCACTCACTCTTGAAGAAGCCATCAGTCTGGCTGAGCGGGAAGCCCCTTCATTGGCTGCGCGCAATGCAAACCTTCAAGCCGCTCAAAGTTCGGTGGCCCCGGCGGGTGAGCTACCGGACCCAAAGTTGAAGCTTGGTCTCCAGAGCCTCCCTGTCGAAGGTGAATCCAGCCTGCGATTGGGCGCTGAGCCCATGACTATGCAAATGATCGGCGTTATGCAAGAGGTTCCTAACCGGGCCAAGCGACGGGCACGCGTAGAAACCGCTGAAGCAACTGTGGCACTGGCGCATGCCCAGCAAAAAATCGAGCGCCTTAAGGTTCGTCAGCTGACAGCTGAGGCTTGGATTGCCACGTTGGCAGCGGAGCAAAAGCTGAGCATTTTTGACCAGCTCTATGCAGAAAATCGTCTCTTATCTCAGGCCGTTAAAGCAAGAATCGCTGGTGCTCGCGGAATGGCGAGCGATAGCGTTCTACCAAAGCAGGAAGCGGCTCTTTTGGCCGAACAAAAAGATGTGCTGGTGCGCAACGAAGCTGTTGCCCGTGCGGAGCTGCAGCGCTGGATTGGCGAGGCTGCTAGCGTGCCGCTGGAGGGAAGCTGGCCAGTGTGGCGGGGTGATCTCGATCAATACCGGCACAATCTTGACCGCCACCCCGAGCTGTTGGCCTTCGATCCTTTGAGTGACCGCGCTGAGGCGAAGATTGCCGAAGCCATTTCGGATAAAAGGCCCGACTGGGGGTGGGGCGTGGATTATCAACATAGGGGGGGCGGGTTCGGCGACATGGTCAGTCTCAGTGTCAGCTTCGATCTGCCGGTGTTCGCAGGTTCCAGACAAGAACCGAAAATCGCCGCTGAGCGCGCCCGTCTGGCGGAGCTGGAGGCCGAGCGGCAAGCAAGGCTGCGCCTGTATAACCAAGAGCTTGCAGCCGATGCCGCAGAGCTGCAACGGCTCAATCGAGCGCTTTCTCGATTCGATGAAACACTGCTTCCGCTCGCTGAAGAAAAGGTGCGTCTGGCCATGGCGGATTACCGGTCCGGAAATGGTGAGCTCATCTCCGTTATTGATGCACGGCAGGAGCTTGTCGAAATGCGCTTGCGCCGTGTGGATCTCGCCCGTGACCGCTCTCTGACCAACGCCCGCCTACATTTCGCCTTTGGAGACATCCAGCCATGACATTTCGAATCAAGCGACTGGCTCTGCTGATTAGCCTACCCATGCTGCTGAATACAGGACTAGCCGGGCTAGCTCTAATGGCAAGCAACGCCGGGGCTCAGTCTGCCGAGCAGAACGAGCGAGAAGTTCTTTATTGGTACGATCCGATGTATCCGCAACAGCGCTTTGACGCACCTGGCCCCTCTCCTTTCATGGATATGGAGCTTCTGCCGCGTTATGCCGACGAAGGGGGCGATGGCGCATCGATGACCATCGACCCCGGTGTAATGCAGAACCTGGGAATGCGGATCACCTCAGTCACACGCGAACCTATCAGTCAGACCGTCGAGGCGGTTGGTACTCTGGCTTTCGATGAACGTGACGTCGCCATTGTGCAGGCTCGCAGCGGTGGCTTCGTCGAGAAGGTCTACGATCGAGCGCCGGAAGACGTGATAGCGAAAAATGCGCCATTGGCCGATCTCTTCGTACCGGAGTGGGCAGCTGCGCAGGAAGAATATCTTGCTTTGCGCAGCATAAACGAACCGCAGCTGGTCGCTGCCGCTCGCCACCGTCTTCGCCTCGCTGGTGTTCCGTCTGACGTTATTGCGCAACTCGAGCGCAGCGGCAAAGCCAGGTCAACCTGGACTATAACGAGTCCCATCAGTGGCGTACTCCGTTCCCTTGACGTCCGCGAAGGGATGACACTGCCTGCCGGCGCGTCCCTTGCCCGCATCAACGGACTGGAAAACGTCTGGCTGGAAGTTGCCGTACCTGAAGCACAGGTGGCCAACCTAAACGTTGGTCAAACCGTCGAAGCCAGGCTACCCGCCTACCCGGGCGACAGCCTGGAGGGTTCTATCGAGGCAGTATTACCGCAGGCCAACCTGGATAGCCGAACGGTACGGGTTCGGATCGAACTACCCAATCCTGACCTACGCCTGCGCCCTGGAATGACTGCAGACGTCACTCTCAGTCGCGATAAAGACGTTGCGCTGGTTGTGCCCACCGAGGCACTGATTCGAACCGGTCGACGTACGCTCGTCATGCTCGCCGAAGGCGAGGGCAAGTTCCGCCCGGTAGAAGTTCAAGCCGGCCGTGAGACCGAAGACAAGACAGAGGTGTTGGCCGGTTTGGAGGAAGGCCAGCAAGTGGTGGCGTCAGGGCAATTCTTGCTTGACTCCGAAGCCAGCCTGCGTGGATTGACTGCTCAGCTGAAACAATCAACGCAAACCACAGGACAAGCCTTACACGAGGCCGAGGGCACCATCATGAGCCTGGAAGACGGCATGGTCGGCTTGGCCCACGGTCCGTTCAAGACATTGAACATGCCCGGCATGACCATGGCGTTCCCTGCCGCAGACAAATCCCTGCTGGAAGGACTTACCGAAGGGGATCGCGTCCGTGTGGGCGTTAGCGAAAGCGACGAAGGCCTTCTTATTGAGCAGATCGAACAACTCGGGGGCGGCCATGATCACTAACATCATTCGATGGTCGGTAACCAACCGATTTCTGGTATTGCTTGGCACGCTGTTTTCAGTTGCCTGGGGCATATGGTCAATACAAAACACAGCCGTTGATGCTTTGCCTGATCTGTCCGACGTTCAGGTCATCATCCGCACGCCCTATGCCGGTCAAGCCCCACAGATCGTTGAAAATCAGGTCACCTACCCGCTGGCGACAACCATGCTATCGGTACCTGGGGCGAAGACCGTACGGGGCTATTCATTCTTTGGCGACAGCTACGTTTATGTGCTCTTCGAGGACGGGACTGACCTTTACTGGGCGCGCTCTCGGGTCCTTGAGTACCTCAGCCAGGTTCAAAGTCGCTTGCCCGACGGAGCCGCTCCAGCACTTGGCCCGGATGCCACCGGAGCAGGCTGGGTTTATCAGTATGCCTTGGTTGATCGTACCGGCCAGCACGATCTAGCCCAGCTGCGCTCGTTGCAAGACTGGTTCCTGCGCTATGAGCTCAAGACTCTCCCAAACGTGGCCGAGGTAGCGGCGATCGGGGGGATGGTCAAGCAGTACCAGGTGATGCTCGACCCAGTGCGCATGGCTAACCGCCAGATAACGCAGCAGCAAATCATACAGGCGATCGACGGGGCCAACCAAGAAACAGGCGGGAGCGTACTAGAGCTCGGAGAAAGCGAGTTTATGGTCCGCGCTTCGGGTTATCTCGCTTCGTTAAAGGACTTTCGCGCTATTCCACTGCGCTTGGATACGAATGGTGTGCCGGTAACACTCGGTGACGTCGCGCATATTCAGCTTGGCCCGGAAATGCGCCGTGGGATTGCCGAACTGGACGGCGAAGGCGAAGTGGTGGGCGGTGTAGTGATTCTGCGCAGCGGAAAAAATGCCCGTGAAACCATTACCGCCGTGCAGGCCAAACTGGAAGATCTCAAGAAAAGTTTGCCCGATGGGGTCGAGGTGGTCACCACTTATGATCGCAGCGAGCTGATTGATAGCGCCGTAAAGAACCTCAGTTATAAGCTGCTGGAAGAGTTCATCGTCGTGGGGTTGGTGTGTGCCTTGTTCCTCTGGCATTTACGTTCATCGTTGGTAGCGATCGTGTCGTTGCCGGTCGGTATCTTGATCGCTTTTATCATCATGCAACGACAAGGCGTCAACGCTAACATCATGTCCTTGGGTGGCATTGCGATCGCAATCGGCGCCATGGTTGATGCCGCTATCGTAATGATTGAAAACGCGCATAAACACATCGAAGCGTGGCATAAGAACAATCTCAACAAGAAGCTTGAGGGCGCCGAGCACTGGAAAGTAATAACCGATGCCGCGATCGAAGTTGGTCCGGCTCTGTTCTTCAGCCTGCTTATCATTACGTTGTCATTCATTCCGGTGTTCACGCTGGAAGCTCAGGAAGGGCGATTGTTTGGCCCGCTGGCATTCACTAAAACCTATGCCATGGCTGCAGCCGCAGGGCTCTCGGTCACCCTGGTCCCGGTGCTGATGGGGTACTGGATCCGTGGGAAAATCCCTGATGAACATCGTAATCCCATCAACCGTGGACTTATCCGGGCGTACCAGCCAGCCCTTGAAGCAGTGCTCCGTTGGCCGAAGGTCACCATAGCAGTCGCTATAGTCGTTTTCCTTACAGCTCTCTGGCCGATCTCTCGCCTGGGTGGAGAGTTTTTGCCGTCAATGGATGAAGGCGACCTGCTCTATATGCCGACTGCGCTACCGGGTCTGTCGGTTCAGAAAGCGTCAGAGCTTCTGCAACAAACTGATCGCATGATCAAAACCGTTCCCGAAGTGAAGCGAGTCTTTGGTAAGGCAGGTCGTGCCGATACCGCAACCGATCCCGCACCCTTAACCATGTTCGAGACAACCATCCAGTTCAAGCCGAAAGACCAATGGCGACCAGGCATGACGCCGGAAAAATTGGTAAAAGAGCTGGACCAGGCGGTGCAAGTTCCAGGACTGGCCAATCTCTGGATCCCACCCATTCGGAACCGCATGGATATGCTGGCCACCGGGATCAAAAGCCCGATCGGGGTCAAGGTATACGGCGCGGACCTGGCCCAGATTGACAAGGCGACCCAATCCGTTGAGCGCGTCGCCAAGACGGTCCCGGGCGTGAGCTCAGCTGTCGCCGACCGCATCACCGGCGGACGCTATATTGATGTCGACATTGATCGAGCCGCAGCTGCGCGGTATGGGCTGAACATAGCTGATGTGCAGTCCATCGTGGCTGGTGCGGTCGGCGGTGCCAATATCGGCGAAACCGTCGAGGGGCTGGCCCGTTATCCAATCAGCCTGCGTTATCCGCGCGAATGGCGTGATTCGCTGAGCGATTTACGTAATCTGCCGATCTACACCCCGCAGGGAAGTCAGATCACCCTGGGCACCGTGGCGCAAGTCAAGGTGACGGATGGCCCGCCGATGCTCAAAAGCGAAAATGCCCGACTCACCGGCTGGGTATACGTTGACGTGCGCGACCGGGATATGGCGGCGGTGGTGGATGATCTGCGTACAAGGATTGACGAGGAGGTGACGCTTGAATCGGGCATGAGCATCAGCTACTCGGGGCAGTTCGAGTTCATGGAGCGCGCCAACGCCAAACTGAAACTGGTCGTACCGGCCACCCTGTTGATCATTTTTGTGCTGCTTTATCTGATTTTCAACAGGTTCAGCGAAGCCTTGTTGATCATGGCAACACTCCCGTTCGCCCTGACCGGCGGTGTCTGGTTCCTGTACCTGCTTGATTACAACCTTTCGATAGCGACCGGTGTCGGCTTCATTGCGCTGGCAGGGGTGTCGGCCGAGTTCGGCGTCATCATGCTGCTGTACCTGACCAATGCCTGGACCGAGCGTCAGGGTGCGGGACGTACGGATAAACAAGCTCTACTGGAAGCGATCCGTGAGGGCGCCGTGCAGCGAGTTCGACCCAAGGCGATGACCGTGGCGGTCATCATCGCTGGTCTGCTGCCAATCCTGCTTGGCAGTGGCACCGGTAGTGAAATCATGAGCCGTATAGCCGCGCCAATGGTTGGCGGCATGATCACCGCGCCTCTTCTGTCCCTGTTTGTACTCCCGGCTGCTTATCTCTTGATGAGGCGCCGATCCATTGAGCAAGCCAAACCACAAGTTGGAGATTCACAATGAAAACGAAACTGGCACTCATTCTTAGCCTGGCACTGACTCCGGCAGCCTTCGCCGATGAAATGAAGGGTATGGAAATGAAACAGAGCATGCCCATGGGCGAAATGAAAATGGAGCAAAACGATACGACAACGAAGACAGCCAAGGCAACTGGAACTGTTCGCAAGATCAATCAGGAAAAAGGAACCGTGACCATCGCACACGGGGCCGTGCCGGCGCTTGACTGGCCACCCATGACG
This sequence comes from Pseudomonas saliphila, assembly GCF_008638345.1. Taxonomy (GTDB): domain Bacteria; phylum Pseudomonadota; class Gammaproteobacteria; order Pseudomonadales; family Pseudomonadaceae; genus Halopseudomonas; species Halopseudomonas saliphila. The sequence goes on from NZ_VTVA01000025.1 coordinate 21,633, forward strand.
ATGGGCTTCAAGGCTACGGCCGAACAGCTTGAGCAGCTCAATGAAGGTGACGAGATTGAGTTCGAATTCACCTCGAAAGGCATGAGTTCATCCATCACTTCGCTTAAGCAATTGTAACCATGCCGATGGCTACCGCCAGCTGGTGCGGTAGCCCGGCTAGCTGAACGTTACGCAACTGTAAGGATCCCAACAGCTTGTCGTCAGCCTTAGCCGGGTAATCTATAGCCATTCCCAACAATGAGGTGACAAATGAACAAACTAACTAAAGTAATTATCCCGCTAGTTCTGGCGTTCGCGTCTTCAGTAGCGATGGCGGAAGATGGCAGTGATTATGCGCTGACTAGCGTACCCCGTGCTCAGGCGCCAAAAATGCTGCAGGAGTCGCCGCAGCAAAATCAGCAATTAGCCCAAGAAGCAGTTGAAAGCTGAGCACTGAACCTAGCGACACAACATCCGCCCGAACGCTCATTGGCTGCCGTTATTTGAGCAACAACGCGGCTCGCGACAATAGACCCTGGTGCAGCGTTGGTAAAACTTGCTGAGTTTGGTCCACGCAACATATCGTTAGGGCATCGAAAAGGCGGTTGCAGAAGCTGAGGGCAACACAGTCATATAGACCACCAACTCGAAGCGCTTGCTACCGGGAAACAGCTTTCGTGTCGGTCGACAAGCCTGGCGACGGCCTGCATCTGTTGCTGGACCACGCGGGCCGAGTAGCCACCACTGGTATCTCGATTGCGGCGCAGCTCCCGGCTGATGGTCGAAGGGGATCGGGTGATCTTACCCAGGCTCAAGCCTGGGGCATGACCGATTTGTATGTTGGCGCGTTCTTCAACGCTGAGTTCGGAATAAGATAGCGGCAGCACCGTACCGGAAAGGTCAGGTGTTGCACTCGGTTTTTGCGCCCGCCCCGTTAAAGAAGAAAGCCAATTGAATCATCCTTCGTTTCCTCGGCACTTCGTGCCAGAGGCACGATACTCAAGTATTTTCAGATCCCCGTTGGAATCTTTGTACGTCATCTGGGCAGGCATTACACCGCAGCCAATACGTGTCGATGTGATATGTATGACACGCTCAATATCCAGGTTCATTCCATAGCGGTAATGAACAATCTCCGGGGGGGCTTGGTCAGTTGATAATGCATGCTCCTTCCATCTATTTTCGTTCTCTTTAATCATAGAGCCATAAACGGGATCACTGCTGCCGTCTGCCATTACGAACGGAGAAACAAAACTGATTGAAAATGCAGCAATTTTTGATCGAATGCCCATGCGTGTCTGCCTATAAAAAATATCCAGAGCAGATGGTGTCACATTATACCTGTCACCAAGGTGACACAGACATTACATTGGATTAATGCCACGAACTACTGACGAACTCATCAAAATAAAGAATAATATAAATTTATTGCATAAGCCTCCCAACTGGCCTGCTTTACAGGACATGACAAGCGCCTTCCGTTGGTTTCTTTCTGTATATATATTGCGTTAGCAGTTTGCATCACTTTGCGCAAGTCGAATGACGTTCCGGCAATTTAGGCCGCCAAATAGCGAAAATCGTTCAGGCAAGGGCGACTCATTAGAAATACCAAAATAACTTTGATACCACGGGCCCTCAAGACTACTCGTATACAAGCTGAACCCCAGCGCAGGGTTTAGGATAAGATGTATCTTCACTTTTGGCTCAATACTTAACGAGAGGCAGCAATGAGCAGGTTGTCATTACGCGGCAGGATGGCGCTTCTTTTTGTAATCGTGGTGACAGCAGTGCTGAGTCTCGCCGCCGTCAGCTTCGACTATTTTTGTCGTCTTCATTTCGACAGACAAGATGCGCAGCTTCTTGACCGCAAGGTTTCCGCGCTGGAAGCCATCCTGACGCGCGGGAGCGGGTTGGACCCTTCGATGGTTTCGGACATTGATCGACTGATCGACACCTCTTTTGGCTTCGCTGCCGCGATCCTGGCCGGAGACCAAGTGATCTATTCCCATCACAACCTGTCCGAAAAGATGATGTCATCGATAAGCCCCGGCCAGGACGACCGATGGCTGATTGATGTTGGGCCCAATCGCTACAGCGGAATTACACAAAGAATTGCAGGGTGGGCCGACGGGGAGGCGGGGACAATCCACTTGGCACTCGATGTCACGCATCGCACGCATTTTTATGAAATGATCCGACAGTGGTTCATTTACACGCTCGTGGTCAGTGCGATTTTAAGTGGTGCGCTTGGCTTCGCCTTCATTCGCAGGGGGTTGAAGCCAATATCCAAGCTGTCCAGAACGTCTTCCATCATCACTGCTAATTGTCTGGATACCCGAATCTCAACTGAGTCAGTACCAACTGAACTGCACGAACTCGTCGATAACTTCAACGCAATGCTTGAGCGACTGGATCAGTCCTTCTTGCGTCTATCAGACTTTTCCGCTGACATAGCGCATGAACTGCGGACCCCGCTAAATAGCATGCTGACGCAAACTGAAGTAGCGCTGATGAAGGATCGCGACAATGCCGACTACAAGGACACTCTCTTCTCGACCCTTGAAGAGCTGCGTCGAATGGCGCGCACGGTTGATGAAATGCTTTTTCTCGCCAAAGCGGATAATGGCATGATTACGCCTGATTTCGAAGATCACGATCTGACTGCGATTGCTTCGAGCGTGCTGGAATATTACGAGTATGCCGCCGACGAAAAAGGGATCAAACTCGTCGTTCATAGCGACGGCCCAACGCCGGTGAGGGGAGACAACCTTATGCTACGCCGGGCGATCTCAAACGTGATGTCGAACGCGGTTCGCTATGGGAAGACAGACACGTCAATTAATATCACTGTCTCGCAAGCTGGCCCGTGGGCGGGACTGAGCGTGAGCAATCAAGGCCCAACGATCCCGCGCGAACATATCGATAAGCTATTCGATCGCTTCTACCGCGTGGATAGTGCCCGACGAGAAGGCAGCACCCTGAATGCCGGCCTGGGGATGGCCATCACCAGCACAATAGTAGAAGCGCATAAAGGATCGATCGTTTGCCGGTCAACTGAGGGTGTCACAACCTTTGAGATGAAGTTGCCTGCAGCCGCAGCCTGATCCGCTATGTGGAACCTACCTGGGGTCCGCACCGTCGATAAAGTAGCCCATGCCCCGCACGGTATGGATCAACTTTACCGGGTAATCGTCGTCAATTTTGGCCCGCAGCCGGCGAATGGCGACCTCGATTATGTTGGTGTCGCTGTCAAAATTGATATCCCACACCTTCGAGGCGATGAGCGATTTGGATAGCACTTCACCACGTCGGCGAAGCAGGAGTTCCAATAACATGAATTCCTTGGCAGTAAGGTCGATGCGCTTCCCACCGCGCTCTGCTCTGCGCTTGAGCAGATCGACCCGGAGATCCTCGATGGCCATGATCGTCTGCACGGTGGCACCGTTTTTCCGGCGCAAAAGCGACCTCACCCGAGCAAGCAATTCGGAGAAAGCGAAGGGTTTAATCAGATAGTCGTCTGCCCCGAGCTCCAAACCTTTGACTCTATCTTCGACCCTGTCTCGGGCCGTGAGAAACAACGCAGGCGTCTCACTACCAGCGGCACGCACCCTCTCAAGCACCTGCCAGCCCTCCAGACCTGGCATCATCACATCCAGAATTAGCAAATCATATTGTTCGTCAAGGGCTTGCTGGACCGCATCGATGCCGTTCGTGACCAGGTCAACCACGAACCCTGCTTCAGTTAAGCCCTTTTTCAGGTAAATGCCGGTCTTCGGCTCATCTTCTGCGACCAAAATTTTCACAATTAAGCTCCTAAGCGAAAGCTCATTGTGCCGATCTCCGCCGGGGGAAGCCATTTCCTTTCAGAAATGTAATGAGGTTGAGTTTAACGTATCATCTTTGCTCAGTTTTCGCCTGGATTGGCGCGCCCGTACTTGTCCCGAACGCGCCAAGCGACCTTAACCAGCCATCCGCTCACATTCTTCGGCGCAGGCCATACAAGCCTCTGCACAGCGCTGACAATGATCTGCTTCATGCTTTTTGCACTCTTCGCCACAGGCGCGGCAGATCTGAGCACAGATTCGGCAAACTTCCTTGGCGTACTCACTGTCTCGGGCCATGAAGTTAGCGGCCAGTTGGCAGATATCCGCGCAGTCAAGATCGAGCTTGATGCAACGAGTCATCATCTTCACATCGTCTTCGCCGAGGCACGCAGCGGCGCAGGTTTGGCATACGATCGCACAGTTGCGACAGGCCTGGATGCATGATTCAAATTCGGAATTCATGTGTGTCTCTCCATTGTAAAGGTTGGTTTGTGCCGCCTCGCTAGTCGGGCGGGCACATGCTTGTGATTAAAGGAGAGGAGAGAAGTTTTACCCTGAGGACCTAACTGACAGGATTGTAATGTCCCGATCAGGCGGGCGACATACTCGTCTGGTATCTTCCTTGACGAGACTGCTGTTTGGGTGGGCTCCTTCTCTCTACAAGTTCTTACTCCTTTTTGTGGAGATGTTTCGCGCCCTCCGTGGCGCTTTTTTTTGCCCGTACGGGCCGCGTTGCCCGACCGAAGCGCAATAAACCTGACGCAAATGTAATCACGCACCGGGTAGAGATATGGCAGATTTAAGCGTTCTTCAGGCAATCATTCGCTGGGTTAATCGAATTCATAACGACGGGACATAAGGGCATGCAATACAAGACTTCAAGACGGACCTTCGTCAAAGGTTTAGTCGCAACCGGATTGGCTGGAGGGCTTGGGTTGTGGCGTTCACCTGTCTGGGCTTTGACCAGCCCCGGCCAGCCCACGGTCTTAACGGGAGCCGAATTTGACTTGGTTATCGGCGAAACGCCGGTGAACATCACGGGTGCGCCCCGCACCGCGATGACTATCAACGGCACTATTCCAGGCCCGCTTCTGCGCTGGCGTGAGGGCGACACCGTCACCCTGCGCGTTGCGAACCGGCTCAGCGAAGACACTTCCATTCACTGGCACGGCATCATCCTGCCAGCGAATATGGACGGCGTTCCCGGCTTGAGCTTTCATGGCATCGCACCGGATGGCATGTACGAGTACAAGTTTCAGGTCAATCAGAACGGTACCTACTGGTACCACAGCCATTCCGGCTTTCAGGAACAGGCAGGCGTTTATGGGCCCTTGGTAATTGATGCCCGGGAGCCGGAGCCGTTCGAATATGACCGCGACTATGTCGTAATGCTGACTGACTGGACCGATGAGACGCCGGATGACGTCATGGCCAAGCTGAAGAAACAGTCGGATTACTACAACTTCAACAAACGAACCGTTGGCGATTTCATCAGTGATGTAAAGGAGAAGGGCTGGGGCGCTACGGTTGCTGACCGCAAGATGTGGGCACAGATGAAAATGAGCCCGACTGATCTCGCTGATATTAGCGGCTATACCTATACCTACCTTATGAATGGCCAGGCTCCCAACGGCAATTGGACCGGCCTGTTCAAGCCCGGCGAAAAATTACGGTTGCGCTTTATCAATGGCTCGGCGATGAGCTATTTCGATGTGCGTATTCCAGGGTTGAAAATGACCGTAGTCGCCGCTGACGGCTTGCACGTTGAGCCGGTCAGTGTTGATGAGTTTCGTATAGCGGTGGCCGAGACCTACGATGTGATCGTCGAGCCCATCGCCGAGGAGGCGTACACCATCTTCGCCCAGTCCATGGACCGTACTGGTTTTGCCCGCGGTACCTTGGCCGTTCGGGATGGGTTAAGTGCCCCGGTACCCGAGACTGATCCACGCCCCGAGATCAGCATGGCCGATATGGGTATGGACCACGGCAGCATGGGAGGCATGGCTGGAATGGACCATGGCGACATGCAGGGCGAGATGGCCACAATGGACCACAGCAACATGTCGGGCATGGATCATGGGCAGATGCAAGGCGACATGGGCGGAATGGATCACAGCAAGATGGCCGGCATGGACCATGGGCAGATGGCTGGTATGGATCACGGAGAAATGGCTGGGATGGGAGCAATGCAATCGCACCCAGCCTCTGAAGAGGACAATCCGCTGGTCGATATGCAGACCATGACGCCGACGCACAAGTTGGACGATCCAGGTATCGGGCTACGCGACAACGGACGCCGAACCCTGACCTATGCCGACCTGAAAAGCACCTTCCCAGACCCGGACGGCCGCGAGCCGGGTAGAACGATCGAACTGCACCTCACAGGACACATGGAAAAATTTTCCTGGTCTTTCGACGGCATTGAATTTTCTGACGCCGAACCGCTGCGCCTCAAATACGGCGAGCGGGTTCGTATCACGTTGGTCAATGACACCATGATGACGCACCCCATCCACCTCCATGGCATGTGGAGCGATCTCGAGGATGAGCACGGCAATTTCATGGTGCGTAAGCACACTATCGATATGCCGCCTGGCTCGAAGCGTAGTTACCGCGTCACTGCCGATGCGCTCGGCCGCTGGGCTTACCATTGCCATCTGCTTTTTCATATGGAAATGGGCATGTTCCGTGAGGTACGAGTAGATGAATAAAGGAGACGCTATGAACGCTTTGAATCGTAAGACACTAACCGCCAGTGCTCTGGCGCTGGGCTTGCTGGGCATTTTTCAGATATCGGTAGCCACAGCTGGTGAAGGGCACGATATGCCCGAGCAATCATCTTCCGCCCCCTCACATGCCACCGATAATCCTGGCCAGCAAAGCCAGCAAAGCCAGCAAAGCCAGCAAAGCCAGCAAGGCTCTGGCAGGCAGGAGATGGATCATGGCTCTATGGGCCATGGTTCAATGGACCACGGCTCAATGAATCATGAAGGCATGGATCACAGCAAAGTGGACTCCCAGCATAAAGACAACGAGGCCAACGGGAATGCAGATCATCACCAATAGGATTACGCGTCCCTCTTTGCTGGCTTTGGCCGTCTCGCTCAGCGCAGTAATGACCATAAACGTGGCGAATGCCCAAGCGATGGACCATTCGATGCACGCACCGGCAGCCAAGCAAGCGCCTGTATCTGGTTCTTTCGGGCAGAGCGAAACCAGCCATGGACAGATGGATCATTCCTCCATGGGACATAGTCAGATGGAGTCGATGGATCACGGCTCGATGGGACATAGCCAGATGGACCACGATTCTGTGCATAACGTCGACGGCATAGCCGGCCCGCCGCTCATACCCGCGCTTACCGATGCTGACCGCGAAGCGGCGTTCCCGGCAATCCAGGGGCATACGGTGCATGACAAGAAGCCCTTCGCCTTTCTGCTTTTCGATCAATTGGAATACCAGCATGCTGATGAGGGCAGTGCCCTTAGCTGGGAACTGTTGGGATGGTGGGGCGGGGATGTTGATCGCTTATGGCTGCGCTCGGAGGGCGAGCGTACCAACGGCGTAACTGAGGATGCTGAGATACAGGCGCTCTGGGGGCATTCCATCGGTCCCTGGTGGGACGTGGTCGCCGGTGTACGGCAGGATTTCAAGCCGGGCTCGCCCCAGACCTGGGGCGCTTTTGGCATACAGGGTATGGCGCTTTACGGGTTTGAAGCAGAAGCCACCGCCTTTATTGGCGAGGGCGGGCAGACCGCGGCACGCCTGGAAGGCGAGTATGACATCCTGCTGACCAACCGCCTGATACTCCAGCCCACCGCTGAGATGAACTTCTACGGCAAAAACGATTCAGCGCGAGGCGCAGGCTCAGGTTTGGCCGATACAGAACTTGGGTTGCGCCTGCGCTATGAGATTGTGCGTGAGTTCGCTCCTTATATCGGAGTTAGCTGGGGTCGTTCGTATGGGAATACCGCCGACTTCGCTCGCGATGAAGGGGAAGATATTGACGAGGCCCGCTTCGTCGCTGGCGTTCGGATGTGGTTCTAGGGAAAGCAAATGAAAAGAGTAATAGGGACTTTGGCAGTAGCAGGTGCAGTGGCTGTGGTTGGTGTGGCCGGCGTTGTGTACTTCGGTTTGATCAATGTTGGCGCTGACGATCCACACTCAGCGCCGGTTCATGCATTTCTCGATACGGCGCGAGACCGCTCAATCGTAGTGCGTGCTCAGGCTATAAAGGTACCTGATCTCACTGACCAGCAACAGATTCGCGCTGGTGCAGGAAATTATGATTCCATGTGCGTCGCATGCCATTTGTTCCCTGGAGCCGCACCAACCGAACTCAGTAATGGGTTATATCCGGCACCACCGAATCTGGCCACCGCAGGACTCGCAGGTAATCCAGCTAAAACGTTCTGGATCATCAAGCATGGAATCAAAGCTACCGGTATGCCTGCCTGGGGCAAAAGCATGGAGGATCAATACATCTGGGACATGGTTGCTTTCATACAGCAGCTTCCGACCCTTGATGCTGATCAATATCAGTCGCTGGTGGCATCAAGCGGCGGCCATCAGCATGGCGGGGGTGAAACCTCTCAGCGTGGAGACCACCATGACGACGCTGCCGCCGAGACTGGCCACGCCGGCGATCACCATGGTGCGGCCGAAGCCGACCAGTCTTCTGCGGCTAAGTCTACTCAACATATCCATGCCGACGGCAAGGAACATGTACATGAACATTAAATTCAGCAAAGTTCGACTAGCGATCGCAATGTTACTCTTCGCGACGGCAACGGCCCACGCAGCAGCGCCACAACCAACCATAGAAGTCCACCGAGACGCCAACTGCGGTTGCTGTAAAAGCTGGGTCTCCTATATGGAAGAACAAGGCTTTCAGGTCATTGATCATGTCGAGCAGGACATGATGGCGGTCAAGCGCAAACTGGGCGTCCCTCGCCACCTCGCTTCGTGCCACACAGCCACTCTGAATGGCAAGTTCATTGAAGGACATGTACCGGCTGCGCAGGTTACTGAATTGTCGAAGCGCTCCGATTTGCAAGGCATTGCGGCACCTGGAATGCCGGCGGGATCGCCTGGCATGGAGGTTCCAGGGATTGTTCACCCGTATAAAGTGATCGGTATAAGCGCACAAGGAGAAAATATTTTAGCAACCTATCCTTGATAGTTGAGAGAAACCACGTCCCAAACAAACCGGGCATTGAAGGTGATTCTTTTGGTAGGCTAACCATGCACTTTCTTTCAATGATCTTCCGTCGCAGGCCGAAATCATATGTCATGGCTATAAGTCATGAATACGAAACCGGAGAACTCCGCGAAGCTGGTTATCTTAAAATGCGGTGTCTCAGGTATTACCTGACATGATTGATTCCGGTCTGCCAGAAAATTACATTTCTGTAAGCTCGGCATATTGAACGAAACCTCACTGCTCAGATCAGGTCACGTTACAAGGCGAATCTTTGCTTACACGTAGCTTTGAGGTGATGCAATGCAGCCGAAAACTAGGCAACTAGCTAAAGGAGCCGCAGTCGGACTTTTAGCGATAATTCTGATATCACTCGTTGTCGTCGTTTGGGTCGCTTATTCAGGCGCCTACAACGTCGCTGCGACCCAGGACCATCAGCCCATCGTACGCTGGACACTTGAGACAACGATGAAAAACTCGGTCTCCGACAGAGCAGGGGCTGTTCAGACACCTGTACTGAACGACGCGATGGTCGCTGGTGGAGCGGTACGCTACCAGGCAATGTGCGAGCACTGCCATGGTGGTCCAGGAGTTGAAAAAAGCGAGTGGGCTCAAGGTATGCTGCCGCAACCCCCGCATCTTCCCGACGTCGTCTCGGAATGGAAGTCTAATGAAGTATTCTGGCTGGCAAAACATGGCGTGCGTATGAGTGGCATGCCTGCGTTTGGGCCTACTCACAGCGATGATGAACTTTGGGAAATAACCGCGTTTGTCATGCGCTTACCCGGCATGACGACGAGTGAGTACGCTCGCTTCGACACGGGCGATTCAGCAGGTCAAGGTCACTAAAGGAAACCATATGAACATGTCTTATTGGCGTTTCGGCGCGATGATCGCCACGTCTACGACTATTATGTATGGGGTGATGTATCTCAATACGTACGCCTTTGAACACGTACTCTGGAGCGAAACCAGAGCATGGATGGCCCTTGTCATGGGTGCAGCGATGGCGGTGGTAATGTTGAGTTTTATGCTCAACATGTATCAGAAAAAGATGGTGAACATCGCAATCTATGGGGGCGGTGCTCTACTTTTCATTGCGGCGTTATGGCTTGTCCGTAGCCAGGCTACCGTTGGCGATGTCGAGTACATGAAGGCGATGGTTCCTCACCATTCAATCGCGATCATGACCAGCGAGCGCGCACAAATTACGGACCCACGTGTCCGTAAGCTGGCAGATGAAATTATTGAGGCGCAGCGTCGCGAAATTTCGGAAATGAAATACCTTATTCGCGACCTGGAGAGGGCAGACTGATGTTCGTTCCTTCACCGTACCGCACGCGACGCATTCTTCTCCTTTCGGCAGTAACGCTAGGCACCGCCTTTCTCACGGGATGCGGCGATCCCGCCCCCGGTGAAGGCATGGAAAACTCGATGATGCAGGAGCCGTCTCCGGAGGTAATGGGGGCGCAACAAGCCATTAACTCGCCTGATATATCAGCAATCGATCCCCAAACGATGGAACAAGCTGAGGTCGAAAAGGTGTTGGGGGACGTTCCGTATTGCGGCTACCGGTACACCGCAGAAAGCCCTCCGATACTCGCTATCAGCGATACTGATCAAGGCCAAGGTTCTCAAGCAGTAACCAAGATCCATGGTCGGTTAGTGGAGCTGTCAGCAGACCAGAACCCGGGTTACGAAAACTTGAAGAAAGGCCTCGTATTAACTGCGGAGGGGATGGAGATGAGGGTAGTTTCGGATGGAGAAAGTGAACCGGAGTCAGCGAAACCAGGAGAGCTCGTTACCGCAGAACTGCATTTCTCTCTCCAGCAGGGTTTGAATATCGGATATCTCGGTTGGTACGAGTGCAAAGCGGAGTAGACACGGTGGTTTAACAGGCACCAGTCCTGCTCAGGTTGGCATCGTTAGGGCATGGATTGGCACAGTGATTTGTGCTTGCCATTCAATACGAATCGTTGAGCTGGATCAGTTTGCGGTTGGCAGGTGCGCTGCACAATGAGCTCATTCAACGCCGTTCAGGCCCGACCTAAGGGAGTTAGCATGTATCAACATTCGCATAATCCAGAGAGTGACGAACACGAGTCAGGATTGCAGGATCCAGTCTGTGGCATGGTGGTAGAACCAGACAGTCCGTATCAGGCGGATTATCAAGGGAAGCGTTTTAACTTCTGCAGCCACAAATGCCAGGTTCGCTTCAACGCCGAGCCGATGAAATATCTGACTCCCGAGCCCGCTTCGCATTCAGCTCCCAAAGGCGACCCCCATACCGAATATACTTGCCCAATGCACCCGGAGGTGCGGCAGATGGGGCCAGGCAGCTGTCCGATTTGCGGAATGGCATTGGAGCCGGTGTTGCCTGATCTGGAGGATGAAGATAATCCAGAGCTCGAAGATTTCAGCCGGCGTTTCTGGTGGACACTTCCCTTCACTGTCATCGTCACAGCCCTTGCAATGTTCGGCCATGGCCTAGCCCTATTCCACGGGCAATCGCAAAACTGGATCGAACTCGCTCTCGCTTCGCCGGTTGTACTGTGGGGCGGTTTGCCCTTCTTCGTGCGGGGGTTGGCCTCGGTTCGGCAGCGTAGCCCCAACATGTGGACCCTGATTGGTCTAGGGACCGCTGCAGCATACGGCTATAGCGTTGTGGCGACCGTGCTACCTGAACTGTTCCCAGCCTCTTTCAACGTTGGTGGCCGGATCGGCGTGTACTACGAAGCAGCTGCCGTGATTATCTCGCTAACCCTGCTTGGACAGATGTTGGAACTGCGCGCGAGATCGAAGACCTCTTCGGCGATCAGAGCTCTGCTGGGACTGTCTCCGAAAACCGCAAGGCGGATCAACCGCGACGGTAGCGAGGAAGATATTCCCCTGGAACATGTGCACCTGGGCGACAAACTACGGGTTCGCCCGGGTGAAAAAGTCCCGGTGGATGGTCTCGTTGTGGAAGGAGAAAGTGCGGTTGATGAAGCCATGCTCACAGGCGAGCCGGTTCCGGTTACCAAGCGAGCTGGCGATACGGTTATTGGCGCTACGCTCAATGTGCACGGTGCGCTGGTTGTCGAGGCCACCCATGTTGGATCAGAAACCATGCTTTCGCAGATTGTGCAGATGGTGGCCAGCGCGCAGCGTTCCAAGGCTCCGATGCAGCGCATGGCCGACTCCGTTGCCGGCTATTTTGTGGTCGTAGTGGTAGCCATCGCCATAACAACATTTTTTGCTTGGGGTCTGTTTGGCCCGGAGCAGGGATGGGTGTTTGGTTTGATCAACGCTGTGGCGGTACTGATTATTGCCTGTCCGTGCGCACTCGGTTTGGCCACGCCCATGTCTGTTATGGTTGCCACCGGTAAGGCTGCAAACAGCGGTGTGCTATTTCGCGATGCCGCCGCCATCGAGAACTTCAAGAAAGTTACTACCCTTATCGTGGATAAGACCGGAACATTGACCGAGGGCCGGCCGGTTTTCGAGCAGGCTGTGGGTTTCGATTCTTTCAGTCAGGACGAAGTACTTCGGTTGGCCGCCAGCCTCGATCAGGGAAGCGAGCACCCGTTAGCTCACGCAATCGTGGACCATGCACGCTCCCGACGCATCGCGCTGGCGACCCCTGACAGCTTTGAGTCTGCATCAGGAATCGGCGTAAGCGGCCAAGTTGAAGGTCGCCAGCTTCACTTGGGTAACACTGCGTTGATGGAAGACACAGGCGTGGACGTCGGTCCTCTCAAGACAAAGGCCGAGGAGCTGAGGCAGCGTGGTAGTAGCGTGATGTTTCTCGCGGTAGATAACCGTCTGGCAGGCGTGCTGGCCGTATCAGATCCGATCAAACCGACCTCCGGAGAAGCAGTTTCGCGCCTTCATGCTGAGGGCATTCGAGTCATCATGGCGACTGGGGATGGTTTGACCACGGCTCGTGCGGTAGCCCAGGACCTGAATATCGATGAGGTACATGGTGAGGTCAAACCGCAGGACAAGGAGCAACTTGCATCACGTTTGCAACGTGAAGGCGAGTTTGTAGCAATGGCCGGTGACGGAATCAATGACGCGCCTGCTTTGGCCAGGGCGGACGTGGGAATAGCCATGGGGACCGGCACGGATGTAGCGATGAGCAGCGCGCAGGTCACTCTGGTGAAGGGCGACCTTATGGGCATCCTTCGCGCCCGCACATTGTCGGTAGCGACGGTTCGGAACATGCGGCAGAACTTGCTGTTCGCCTTTATGTATAACGGTCTCAGCATTCCTATCGCAGCAGGCGTTCTTTATCCGTTCACGGGTTTACTACTTTCGCCCATGATCGCGGCATTAGCGATGAGCTTGAGCTCGGCCTCGGTCGTGTTCAATGCGCTGCGCTTGCAGCGTGCGCGGATCGATTGACGCGCCACGATGACAGGGTTCGACGGCGAGTATATTCAATGCCGAGCGAGCACAACTGAGAGCCAGTCCAGGCGAATAAAACGGCTCGCTTCGCCTGGCTGCTAGTGATCTTCATTTTTTATCGGCGTGATGATGGATGTCGGAAATGGCGGGCGGATGTCCGGCAGCGAAGTACTTCGTTGGTGGGCGTGATTGCGTACTGCGTTGGCACCAGAGCACCATAGTGACCGCCTACAACTTAACCATCGTGAGCTGGCAGCACTCACCGTTACCGCTTGCTCTTCTCACAGTCGCTGCCGTCAAATAAGCACTATCCGAGGCTCATGAAAGTGGTGAGGACACGAAAATCCCGATCGTAGTTTTGCAGGAGAATTGTTCCTGTTCATTATGGTATCAACGGGGCCGGAGGCTATTGTCGAAGGGCTGACACTTCATGTGGATGTGACTGTATAAATATACAGCTATCTGCTAGGATTATCTTATCGGCGAAGGTGAATGGCCAACTCACTCTCGCAATACCCCAAGGGTTATGAGCATCCCAAGACGGACGGTCGCCCCAGAATCACGCTGAGTGAGATCTTTTGATGAGTCAGGTTTCCCCAAGCAATTTCCCTAAAGGAATCATCGGTAAGGGCCACAAAGAGAAGGATTTCAAGTTCCTGGTTCTGTCGGATAGCGCTCTAGGTCTGATTCAGTCTCAACTCGACAGCTTGCCCCCGTCCCAACGGCGAAGCGCAAATAGGGCGTTATTTTACTTCGAATGCTTTTTGTGGCTAACCAATCACCCCCCTATCGCAAGCGCTCTGGATCTCCGTACCAACGCCTTCCTGATCGTTCAGCGCCTTTTTTATGGGGCTCTGCACTCGAAATGTTTCCTGGCCGCTGACATAAAGCACTCAGGCAGACGGAGGCTTGTCCTGTATTTCTTCAAACTTCTTGCCGGGGTGTCTAAATCGACTCATATCAACATTTTTGTACCCTCAGACCTTACAGATAGCCAGGTCAAGGAGTGCATTGCTCAATTTGAATCTATTCGAGTTGATTCCGTTCGTGTAGCCAAGCTCACGGGATGGCATGTGGCAAACCGAAACGCGGGCTCAAAGACATCATCCGCAGGCACAATATAGAAACGTTCAGCAGTAACTTTGCACTTTACGGTGACCTAAGCGAGCGAGTAATGAGCATTATTGAGTCTAGGTTGCCTCTCGTGGAGGTTTATTCAATTGACGAGTCCTTCGCCGATTTAACCGGTATGCCTGAACCTCATGATCGCCTTGGTTATTCTTTACGGTCCGAGATATTAAAGAAGACGGGCATACCAGTAGGAATCGGCATAGCGAATACAAAGACATTGGCAAAGTTAGCGAATGCAGCAGCTAAACGTTGGCAAACACAAACTGGCGGCGTAGTTGATATACGTGATCCAGAAAAACGAGATAAATTGCTTAAAGCCATGCCGGTGGATGAAGTATGGGGGATTGGGCGAAGACTACATGAGAAGTTGCAGGAGATGAATATAAAAACTGCATGGGATCTTGCCAAAGCAGATACGCCACTATTAAGGAAGCGGTTTAGTGTACTCGTTGAAAAAACTGCGAGAGAGCTGGTCGGGATTAGTTGTTTAGATATGGAGCCTGTCTCCCCATCCAAAAAGGAGATATGCACGAGTCGTTCATTTGGCCGCAGGCTTTATGATCTGACTGAGCTTCAGGAGGCAGTTACAAGTTACGTGTCCAGGGCAGCTGAGAAGATGCGCGGACAAAAATCCTTCTGCAATCTAATGCAGGTTGGGATAAGGACTGGCATGTTCAATGAAAACGAACAGAAGTATTCAAGAGCAATACTCTGCCATTTGCCTTATCCAACTGACGACAGCAGGTTGATGATAAAGACTGCCCTAAGCGGACTGGATCAGATCTACAGGAAAGGGCCGGCCTACGCCAAGGCATCAATCCTTCTGATGGATCTGTGCGACCGTGAGCAGCTGACGCCGGATCTCTTCGAGCCCACACAGCTCCTGAGCACAGACAGGCTAATGGTGACGCTGGATGAGATCAACGGGAGGTGGGGGCGTGGAACGATACGGCCAGGGCGCTTGCAGCGTCAGTTCTCCGGAGATATGCAACGTAACCATCTGAGCCCGGCCTATACGACGAAGCTTTCTGAACTGTTTACGGTGAAGGCTCGCTGAGAGTTACAGGTTGCCCTTTCTGACGCGACCATAGCGCTTTTTAATCCATTCTTTTATTTGAAATTCAGTGAGCATTCTTCCGCTTGGGATTCCTGAGAAAAGATCACGCACTTGGTAGTTGTCCCAGTCGGGTGATTTAATTAAAAGCATGTCGGGCTCAATATGATCCTCATCACCCAGAACAGCCAAACATCTCCACCCTCTCTTTGCTAACCTTGCGTTCCATACAGAACTCCAGTCGCAGATACTTACACCGTATTTCGCGGCATAGGTTTCAAGTTTCACGGTTTATATTCCTTGCTTGTGTATCGGATCTCATCAGGCAAATAGTTGATATTCCTGGCTTAACTCAGCGTATCGATTCACGCAAATAGTACGGCATTACTTGAACATCCCAACGGGCATGCAGATCGACCAGGTGAAGCTGATTGCTCTCCGGGCAATGCTAGAAAACGTGAATTGGTGAAATTTGCACGGAGTAGGGTGATGATCCTGTTTGGCCTCAAAATCTCGTCGCGTGGTGTGAGGATGTCTCATCCTCATACCAACGCGCTGCAGAGCCCGCAAACGCTACCCACCACGCCGAAGCGGTACGGCACTCCCACATACACTCCCACACTCCGTTAGGGCTTGTGCCTCGTCCGAAGCTCCTTGGATTACAAGAACACCCAATAAGCGGGCACCAGACATCAGGAGAAAAAAATGGCGCAAAATGCTCCCAATCCTCCCTTTCTTATCTGCTAACCTGAAGTTCAGGTTCAATCACCGCATCTTAAGCTGTGCTTTCAATTAATGTGAAGCGACGTATTTCGGTGCCAAGCCGGTAGCGCATGCGGTCTTGTTAGTTTCTGAGTATCGGATTTCACAGGAGCTCACAGCTAACAAGTCGCTTAATTTCCGGACTCCCTGGTCAGAACGCCGCTTAGCTTAGCGTTGGGAGGCGCCTGACGTAAGGAGTCGGAGAATAGGAGGTTTCACATGAAGCCGACGATTGGTATTGCGGGTGTGGTCGCGATGCTTGTGAACTCGTCTGTTGGTGCTGGCGAAGAGTATTTGGTTGTTGACGCAGCATATCGTGATAGCGGTTTCTACATGAGCGTGGACCTTTCGGTGCAGGTTCCCGCAGAGGCAGAGGAGATCGAATCGGACCTGATCTATACCGGCCTAGCAATGTCGAGCGGGTACTCTCTGACGCCTTTCGGTATCCGAGTGCCTAAGGCGCTTGCGCAACGGTTGTCGCTGAGTACACCTAATAAAGAGGAGCCAGAAGTCTATACGGTGCTGCTCGATGGGGAGCCCCTTCAATCGGCGGCAGCGTCAGAGTCCGTTACCGTCCAGATGTCATCGCGCACGTTGCCAAACGCTGAAGACGTGCGCAGGACAACGGGCGAGTCTCTCGACGGAAACCTTCGATTCACAGTTACGGACGATCCGATTCCCTTGGTTATTGGTGTGGTGGCTGCCGCTGCAGGGTTAATCTGTGGAGTCCCTTACATGGTTGAAAACCTCGGAAATGACTGCACAGACGCGGCATTGAAGCAGTGTGGTGTGGGAAACGTGGCTAGTAGCGTGAATGAGTCTCTGCTTGGAATGGATTGGCGGGCGGGGGCAAAGGTCGGTTGCGGCATGACGTGCAACGTTACCTGCAAGTAGTAAAAGAGCCTTTCACACGTTCGGGCTGCGCTCGGGGCCAACAGGTGCCTGCAGCTCTGGGAAACTTGCCGCGATTAAGGCGCCTGGCACATAACCAGATCCCCAGGCCATCGAGAATCGATATCTTCATGGACCTGTTCGGCAACACACATCCTTCAGCAGCGCCGGGCTATAGATGGGATTACCGGACGCTTACCCCAATCCGAATTCGGCACCTGGCCCAACGTAGGGTGATATCAATCCGCGGTTGAATGATGCTGGGTTATCAACCACGCGTGCTTTTACTTAGCTGTAAAGCGCCACGGTTATTGGCATAAGAGGTAGCTAATTGAATTTCTGTTACCCCCGTGTGATCCCAGCGTCGGTTTAGACCGCCCCACACACTGAATTGAAGTCCGGCGAGTATCTTACCGACTCAGTACAGTTTTTCCCTACCAAGGAGTCGATGTGTGCAGCCATTACGAAGCGCCCACCAGTAATGGACTGAGACATGCCTTTGGCCAGGCGCCTAACGAGAATTATCAGACTGAGCTGTGGCCAACTTACGCAGGCCCCTTGGTAAGACTTGCCCCAAGCATTGGAGAGACTATCTCTAGCGAAGAAGATTTCTCTGAATTTACCCTGGACGTGGGGCAATTCGGGCTACTGCCCCATTGGGCGAAAGATCAGACATTCGGGCGACGGACATACAACGCTCGATCGGAAACTGCGTCTTC
This sequence comes from Pseudomonas saliphila, assembly GCF_008638345.1. Lineage (GTDB taxonomy): Bacteria > Pseudomonadota > Gammaproteobacteria > Pseudomonadales > Pseudomonadaceae > Halopseudomonas > Halopseudomonas saliphila. The sequence goes on from NZ_VTVA01000025.1 coordinate 39,583, forward strand.
CAAGCCTTCTTTTCGTTCTGCCTGGGCGAAAGGTCAGCACTGCATCATACCGGCGAAGGCGATCTATGAGCCTGACTGGCGGTCTGGGAAGGCAATTCCTACCCGAATCCAACGAAATGACGGCGGGATTATGGCCATTGCAGGATTGTGGGATCAATGGACTAATCCTGAAGGAAAAAAGATTCTGTCGTTCTCCATGCTCACCGTGAACGCCGACGATCATCCGTTCATGAAGGACTACCACAAGCCGCAGGATGAGAAGCGCATGGTTGTGATATTACCTAACGGTCTGATCCGCGATNCAAGCCGCAGGATGAGAAGCGCATGGTTGTGATATTACCTAACGGTCTGATCCGCGATTGGCTCCAAGCATCAGTTGAGCAGAGCATGGAATTCATGCGTCAGTACCCAGCCAACAGATTAGTGGCACCGTGACCTGCTTTAATCGGTAACGTTACCGTTTTCGTATGTTACAGAGGAGCTGGGGGAGCCCGTCATGTGTGCTGAAACTGAACACGCATATCGGTGGAATTCAGAATAACGAAAGAATGCGTTTAGACCCAGCTGGGGTAGGTCTGGCCTGCTCTGTTCCCTAATCGCGTGCCTGCTGATGTCACTTATTTCAACGGATTCAAACGTGACGTTTTAGACTGGCGCCCATTCAAGTCCTGCACGTTAAGCGACAACCGTATGGTGCATACAGGCCATACTCCACGCCTCGTGTGGTCCAGCACCTCTTTGGACGTTTGTTCTAAGGACCACTCCAGATGCAGGTTATATGACATGTTCCATGCATCCTCGGAGCCCGTGAACATTCGCTAACTGCGGTTAGGCGGGTCAAATCGTAACCCCGTGCTCTAAGCGCCCTATCAAGTCGAGCACTGCCTGCGTTTCAGTATGCGTCGTTAGCATTTCTAAAGGAGCTCTCCCGCCCAAGCCTCGACAGGGCGCTTCAAGCCACAAATTGGCCACGGTAATATCAGCTTCGAATAACTCCAACGTTGCATCTACTAGCCTAACCAGACGAAAGATTCCGTCAGTTTCACCGCCATCAAGTTCGCCTCCCGCAATCCAGTGTTGAATCCTGGGCTTGTCGAGGTTTAAAGCCGCCGCTAGGTCGTACGGGTTGCGGTTAACTAGCGAGGCGAGGCGAAGCAAATGTTCAGCCGAAATATCAGAGCGAGCCTGAGCCATGAGTTCAGCCGACCCGGTAGGGAGACCGAGCTCATCCCAGACGCTAGTTTTTTTCTTGGAAGCATTCATATTCGTCCTCCGGATTGCGTCAATTGCAATTACAAGCACCTCAACGAAAGCTCTTGAAAATATCGAGAAGGGGTGACCTGACAACTGTGCCCAGTACATATCGATGTCTGCGTTTGCGAAAAATCGCCTCGACCGCTGTTGATTAATGCTCGCACACGTAAAGCTTTTTTGCGCGGATAGGTAATTATCTGCTCCCAAAGGGGGGATGGATTTGGGCTTGGAACGTGGATTACCAATGGTGGGGTGCTGGCACAGGATCGGTCGGATCGAGCTACCAATGTGTAGAAGTGCACAGCAGCGAGGAGGGGATAAGATGGTAAGTCTCTGATATTGCGAGCTTTTTCCTCGTGGCATGTCTTTCACGTTATTTGCCTAAGGCGCATGGGCCTGCGAGGCAGAGCAGACTCTATTTATCCGTAAGTCTTTGTTTTATTAAGGGGTTGCACGTGCAACCCCCCTTGCCCGGTTCCGTTGTGAGCTACCAATTTGTAGCTCGAAGTCTCCTTCGCGGGGAGCTGGCACAAATGATCGGTCGCATCGAGCTACAGATGTGTAGAAAGCGCGCTGCAGCGGGACGGCGGCTTATCTTTGATAAGCCTATAGATGCCGCGCGATACACATCTCAGGCTATTCGTCTGAGTCGGATGGTCGGCGACGCGTAGCAGACTCTATTTAGCCGTACGGCGTCGTTTCATGAGGGGATTTGGACGTGCAACCCCCTCCTTCACGATGCCCCAGCCTAGTCAGATTCGGGCTGTTAGCGAAAATCCTTATTTACAGCTAAGTTGTTGATTCGTATAGGGGTTGCACGTGCAACCCCCCCTAGCTTAGAGCTACGCATTTTTAGACCTGACCGTGGGCTCCAAGCTGCTGCCGACGCGGGTCTGCGGGGTTCCATCAACAGCACTTGCAGCAGGACCCAAGTCAGACAGCCGCTAAATAACGCCTACTTTGCGGTTATTGTCTACGTGACAAGGGTGTGCCGGCCATACGGCCAACTGGTTCGAGCTCAAGTCCCTTGGTTGCTGCGATATCGATGAAACGGATCTGCGTCAACGTACGGTTTGCCAGCGTCTGGTGTGCTTCAGCTTGCAATCGTGCGGCCATCAAGGCTTTTGAATTGTGTGTTCGCTTTTTCATAGACAGCGTTTGCCTCAATGTTGCCTTGTTAATATTGCCGCTGGATCGCCATCAGCAGTCAATCTACAGGCCGTCATTGCTGACGGTTACGGTCTTTTCGTAGGGACTGGTAAAACATGGTTTGGATCATGATGACGAAACGGACTCGTCCGAGCTTAATATAATGTCCAGAATATGATCAAATTCTGTCATTGCGGCTTTCCGCCGAGGTAGCGTGATCATGGGGTTGTTACGGTAGTGGTCTGCGACTATGCCACCGGTACCATGCGCTTGAAGCTCATCAGAACGACGATCGTCTATACCGTATTTGGCCATTAGCTGGGTGCACGTTCGTCGTAGATCACGTGCAGTAAATCGAGGAATCTGCACGCCATCCATCTGTGAATGTTCAGATTCGAACCACCGGTTAAGCGCATTTTTCAGGCTTGAAAGTGTAACTGGCCGCCCATCTATTCGGTTTGTCCATGGTCTGATTCGGTTACCGTTAAGCCGGTGTATGTCTCTGATGATTTCAAGCGCACGAGGGGTCAGAGGAACTGGATGAGGTTTCTGTTGCGATCGCCCACTACGGCCTTTGCTGTGGTGCAGATGAGCCACGCATTCCACCAGATCGTACGCATGCCATTCTGCTTCAATGACGCTCGAAAACCGCTGACCTGCAGTAGCGATGACGAATTTGAATAAGGACGTCATCACTGGGCCTACACGGTCGGTCTTTTCCAGTGTATTCCAAAACTGTTTTAGCTCTTTTTCTGAGAGGGCGCGGGTACCTTTCTTTTCGACGTGTTCAACCGTAACCACTGCGGCTGGATTCAACTCGATAGCATAGGTTTTGTTACTAGTTCTACCGACTACGTTCTCCGCTCTCATGCCGTAGTTGAATGACGCGGAAATCTGGCGTCTCATCCGTTCTGCCATCACCTTTGATCCACGTTTATGGATGGGGGAGAGGAGCTCTTTAATGTGGGTAGGCTTAATGTCGGCAGCGTGCAGGCAAAGTATCTCGGTATTCTGCAAAATCAGCTTCCCACGGACGCGCTTCATTTCATCAATGGTGCGGGGATCAAGCTTACCAGTCCGGTCATCGATGTAATCCTGCAGTAAGTCCTCGAAGGTACCCTTGGCAGCCTCGATTGCAGCGATACGCTCTGCTTCAATCGCCTTGAGGCGCGCATGATTCTCGACTTCGTTTTTGTGTTTCGTAAGGTCACCATGCTCTAGAGCTAGCATGGCCATCTCCACAGCTTTCTCACGAATTTCTGTCAGAGTAAAACCTGCGTCTTTAGGTTTTTCTTTATAGCTTCCTAAGCTGACCTTCTTACGCGTTCCCTGGATAGCGTATCGGTAGCTGGCTGCGATAACGCCGCTAGCTTTACGCTCGAATAGGATCGCCCCTTTTCCCCTACCTGGTAGCGAGTCGGTAATCGTGTCGCCAGCCCTCAGCGATTTCAGATCTTCAGGTCGTACTAAACGGGACAAATTTGATGCCATATTGAGCTGACTTCCATGTGCCTGGGTACCACTTTGGGGACCACTTCTAAAGTGAAAATAGGAACCAACGTGGAACACTTGAGAACGAAGGGAAACGTTAACTACATGAAATATATGTAAATTATATACGAGGTGGTACTCTTTGCAACGGGAAGGCACAGCAAAAATGATGCCTACGTGCCAGTCGCCATACTCTATGGCGCTTGACGAAGGACAATCCATCCCTTCCAGGAAAAGTAAGTATCGGGCATATAACTCGATGGTCGGAGAAAGAGCTGATGGGGTGGCTCAACAGTCAGTGACTTGGTAGGAAATTTGTGTGGAGGGACTTCATCCAGGGAGGGAAGAAGTCCGTGACCTCAGTTACTGCTCACAGTCCACAGCGACATTTGCGAATGGCTGCTAACGGCCCAGAAGCGGACGTTTAGAGTAGGAAAAATAAATCTGTCCCCTTTTAGCCAGACTGAGACTTTCCGACGACTGCATGCTCTCGATGACATGTTCCAACACCTACGGCCCGGTGAGGCGGCTGCCCTGGGTGCCGAAGTGCCTGCCGGATCGGTGGCAAGCCCAGGGATGGTCCGCGATTCGGTCCAGGCTGCGGTACGTCCCTGATCGTCGACTACGCCCGCCTGACGATCTTCCGGGCGCGGGTCGGTCGCCATCACCTGCTCCAGCGCCTGCAGGGCAGTGGCGCCGGCCTGCAGCAGGCGCAGCCCATCATAGGCAAGGTAGGGGTTAAGCAGGGCTTGGGAGGCTAAAGCCCCGACATTGGGATGGCGTGACAGGCCAGCTTGCCAACTGCCTGAGGCATATTTTTAGAGGTATGTTGCAAAGCTGGTCAGTGTACTGGAATAGTCGTATCAACTGATGGTCCAAGGTGGTTAATGGTCTGACATTTAGCCGTCCTTGGATACTATGTTCCCGTCGCATTTTTGATCTCAGAGCCATTCGCGTTGTTTGAGCCTTCATGGGTTTCACTGGTAGTAAAATAGGGAAAAGGTTAAGCTGAATAGATAGGTGGCGAGGGTAAATGGCCATGAATGTTAGGCAGGCCATACGCCTTTGCAGCACACCGCGAGCAGCCTCGCAGGGTGAGAGAGTGCGGTTCGCAAGCTGCTCAAATTTATACCTTTTTATGCTGGAAAACGACGAATAGATCCAGCATTGTCTACAGTTATTAAGGATAGCCTAAGCTCTGCACGTGCTGATAGGAGCTCTGTTCCACCGCGCTACGGAAAGAATAGAGGTGGGTGAGGTCGACCAGCGGCTTGTGATCGAGATTGAAATGGCAGCGTTGGCCACATTGGCGTTAACTAATGAACAAGTTAGTAATGGCTGAGAGTTGGTCTTACTGATTTTGATATAGCGCGACCAAATCGACTCCCTCAGGCGTGCGGCTTCAATTTTATATAGGTGCATATTATGGCTAGCGCGGATCAGCTTAAAGCGCTTGTGAAGTCTCACATTGATCGTGATGACGGTAAGTTCTATTCCGTCGCCATGCAGGTGGCTGCGCATGAAGCAAAAGTGGGTCATGGCAAGCTAGCTGTTGAACTGCGTGACCTGATTGATGCAGGGAAGACGCGCGTTTCTAACACGGGCTCGGGTCGTCCAATCCCGCTTTCTCGTCCGCGCGGCGAGCTGGCGGGTCTGCTGCAGGTCAGTCATCCGGGAGATCGTTTAGCAGATATGGTGCTCGACAGCGGTACTCATGAACGACTCAGCCGTATTTTGAAAGAGCAAAGAATGTTCGCGCGAATCCGTGAGCATGGTCTGTCTCCGCGCCGTAAGCTACTTTTGGTTGGGCCTCCCGGCACGGGCAAAACGATGACGGCATCCGTCCTTGCAGGTGAACTTGGATTGCCTCTTTTCTTGGTGCGATTAGATGCGCTCATAACAAAGTTTATGGGCGAAACAGCTGCCAAGCTGCGCCAGGTCTTTGATGCAATCACAGAAGTTCGGGGTGTTTATTTTTTTGACGAGTTTGATGCAATAGGCTCTCAGAGGGGGCTGGCCAATGATGTCGGCGAAATACGGCGTGTGCTTAATAGCTTCCTCCAGATGATCGAGCAAGATCAATCAAACAGTTTAATTGTAGCGGCGACTAATCACCCTGAAATATTGGACTACGCTCTATTTAGGCGGTTTGATGACGTGATTGAGTACAATCTACCGTCTACGGAGCAAGCGGCTCATTTGATTCGTTCCCGTTTAGGCCGATTTGCACCTAAGCCATTTCCTTTAAAATCGACTGCAGCTCAAGCAGATGGGCTGAGCTATGCGGAAATCCGACGCGCGGTGGACGATGCGATCAAGGAAGCTTTGATGCTTGATGACGACCGCATTAGTGCCGATGTTTTAAAGAAGGCACTTTCCGAGCGGTGGCAGATTAATAGGAAGATAAACAACAGGGATTCGTCAGGCCATGCCGGTACCACCTCAAAATAAGCGCCCCCATATACTGCTCCGCGAGACTTCTTCGGCAAAGCCATTTATCGCTCACTCCTCCAAAGGAGGGAATACGCCCCCTCTGCCGGACTTGCCTCGCCAGGAGCATGGTAATGCTCTTCTGCGACAGCTAAAGGATTTGAGACCCTTGGCTACCGCCGCAGCGTTGGCCCAAAAGGAGCAGGGCCTTGAAAGTGGTCTGGGCCTTCAGGTTCAGTTTATCAGCCAGCCCAATGTTGAGCTTGCTTTCCAAAGTTTGGCGGCAGAGCGGGGGAAGGATGACCGTAAGAAAATCGAACTGCTAAGCGTCCAGCAAGTAGGCGTATACACTTATGCAAACGTTTTTGTCCCTGAAGGCAAGCTTGATCATTTTGAGAAGTATGTCGCGGAGTATCTTGCTGAGAAAAAAGACAAAAATAATGATCCTCTTGATCATAAGCCGTTATTGAACACCATTGAGGCTATAAGGCAAGCAGAGTTGCGAGCCTTATGGATGGATGACGAACAGCTACTGCCTGGAGACCTTGATGAAGCTTTCTGGTGGGAGGTATGGCTGCCTGTGAGGGGTAATCGCAGAGCGGTCATATCAGATTTTCGAACGCTCGCTCACCTTGCAGGATGTTATGTGGGAGACCAGGAAGTTCATTTTCCTGAAAGAAGCATTGTTTTAATGCATGGATCTCGGAGGCAGTTCTCAGGCTCGGTTCTTACCTTCAACTGTGTCGCAGAGCTGCGAAGAGCAAAAGTAACAGCTGATTTCTTTGATGCGATGGATGTTGAAGAGCAAATGGAATGGCAGGACGACCTGCTACATCGCACTCGTTTTGCCCCTGGTGGCAATGAAACTTGCTACATTTGCTTGCTTGACTCAGGTGTTAACCGTGGACATCCGCTGCTCTCGCAACTGTTACATTCGGAAGATATGTATACGGTTGACCAAACTGGGTTGACGGACGATGCATGCTAACCATGGGACCCGAATGGCGGGGCTAGTGGCTTATGGGGATTTGACGGCCGCAATCGCGTCCACCGACTTAATTAATATTGGGCATCGCCTGGAGTCCGTTCGGCTGCTCAGTGCTGGTGGCGCTAACGTTGGCTCTGCTACCTTGCATGCTCAGTTGTTTAGTGATGCAACGACGGGGGCGGAGATCGACCATCCGCACCGCAAGCGAATTTTTTGTTCTGCTGTGACAGCTTCTGATTACAGAGATAGGGGGCGCCCCTCATCTTGGTCTGCCATGGTAGATAGTCTTGCCGCAGACCCGGACGGAGCGGGACAGTTTCCTCGTTTGTTTATTTTGTCTGCGGGTAATACAGACGACCATGGGGCTTGGTCTGACTATCCCGCAAGTCTATCTACCAATCTCATTCACGATCCTGGGCAAGCTTGGAACGCTTTAACGGTTGGAGCTTGCACTCATTTAACGAATACTCAAGAGCCAGACTATCAAGCAGTGGCGCCAGAGGGCGCTCTTAGCCCTTATACAACGACGTCATCCTCTTGGGAAAAAGCTTGGCCGTTGAAGCCGGATGTTGTTTTGGAAGGGGGTAATCTCGGGACTAATGGCTGGGGACCGAGTGGAATGAACAGCTTGCAGCTGCTTTCTACCAATAACAAGCCACAGGAGCGATTGTTTAAATCGTTTAACGCTACCAGCGCTGCATCCGCGCTATGTTCAAAGATGGCGGGTGAGGTCGTCACCGCCTATCCATCTCTGCGTCCCGAGACCATTCGTGCCTTGATCGTTCACTCCGCAGAATGGACTGACTCAATGCGTGCAATGTATATGCCTCCGGGCAATGCTAGCAAGACTGCGTACAGTCGTTTAATCCGGCACTGTGGTTGGGGAGAGCCAAGCCTGGAGCGCGCTCTATGGAGCGCAGGCAACTCGCTGACCTTGGTTATTGAAGACGAACTTTTTCCGTTCAAGAAAGATAAGGGGAAGTCTGTAACGAGTCGGCACATGAATTTGCACAAGCTTCCCTGGCCGCGAGAGGAGCTTGAGTCGCTCCAAGATACACGAGTTCAGATGCGAGTTACCTTGTCATATTTCATCGAACCCAACCCATCAGCACGTGGCAGCACGTCTAAATATCACTACCCCTCCCACCGATTAAGATTTGAAGTCCAGCGTCCGCTGGATGCGTCCACAGAAGACTTCGTGGCCCGCGTTAATGCGGCGGTAGTTCGCGAGGATGAAGGCGACCCAGTGAACCCCGCTGACCCAAACTGGTACTTGGGTGATAGGCAGCGTCATCGCGGATCTCTCCACCAAGACGTCTGGGAAGGCACTGCTGCAGATCTCGCCAGTCGTGGCTATCTTGCTGTCTATCCTGCCGCGGGATGGTGGAGAACGCGCCCTGCGCTTGAGCGGTATGGTCTGCCTGCGCGGTATAGTCTGATTGTGTCTATTCGGACAGAGCAGACTGAGATAGATCTTTACAACGTTATTGCCCAGCAAGTAGCTATTAAAACCTAATCTATTGCAGCGCGAAACGTTACCCCCTGTTCGGGCAGTGTGAAACGGCTACTTCGTGGCCAAAACGGTCACTCAGTTTCTTTGAGGAATAGGGGCAATTCAGTCACTGGTAGAGTTGAAAAAAACGTTATGCAGAGAGCCTGGTGAGTGTTCAGAAAATCCAGGAGATTCAATTCAAGGGCTATGCCGCAATGATGATATTCGACGTGTCATCATAGCGCTGATAGAACAGGCAATGACCGTCAGATAAAGCGGGATCTCAGGCCCATGCATTCATCCCCTACAAGCTGCAATGACAAAAGCTACCATCACAGTAGCTTCTGCCAGAGATAACCTATTTTTTTGAGGACTTGCTAGGTTTCAAGTCGGGATTATTCCCTTGCGTATCTTTATTGTCACGACGACGTTTATCAACTTCGCCGGTTGATTTAGCAATTGGCTTTGTGAATCACACCGGGTTTTATGG
>NZ_VTVA01000026.1 GCF_008638345.1 Pseudomonas saliphila
GGATAACAGCCGGATCCGTAATACAAGTAATAATTTTGACGTTGGTTTTTTCACAAGCCTCACAGACTGTGATGTCAATATTGAATACTCTTTTTAACCTTTGTGCCCACGACATGCTTCGCGCATGGTATGGTTTATCTGAATCTTTCAGATGCTCTGCTAAGCGAGGGCTATTCTTACCGCGTTGTGAAGCCGTTACCTCGGCACGCACCTTAGCATTGGGAGCAAACACGCCATAAAACCTCGTAAGGTTTAGCCTCGGCACTGGCACCAGTGCCGCGAGCTTGCCTATGAAATCCAAGGGAGTAAAAAAGACATGTGTGGTACCGTCTTGATAGGGAGTTTTCAGTTGATATCTTACTTTTCCTGAATCGGTTAGACTCAATCGTTGCTCGCTTAACGCTGGCCTTGAGATATATCTGCATAGCCTTTCCAGTTTGTCAGTTTGATGGCTGTCTGCAAACACCCCAGCGTGTAAGCTAAAACCGTTTATTTGAGCTAATTGACCGTAATGTTGTTCGTCTTTGGCAGGTAAGGTTTGCAAGGCAAAGACTTTTTTGCCTGTATCTGGTCCTACAGCAATGCGGTAATTGACAGAGGCTGCTTGCAAGGGCAGTAAACTATCTTCGTCATCCATGGGTAAATCGAGAAATGTGTTGTCCATATCCCGTTGAACGAGCCCGGCCTTCTCCAAGTAGGTCGCGATGCGATGGCTAATGACATTCACGAGGGTTTCCATATCATTGTGGTTTGGTGCTTTAACGCACTTGAATTTGGACTGTCCACACTCCTGAGTGATAACGCCTTCCAAAAAGAGCATGTGAAAGTGAATATTGAGATTCAGTGCACTACCAAATCGCTGAATGTAAGTCACCGCTCCTGTGTTTGCTTGCTTCTTAAGATACCCAGCCCGATGCACAATATCGCAAGAAATAGCACGATGAATGATTTGCATGATTTTACTTAAGTGTTTGGGATACCTAGCTAGAAGTAGACGAAGCGGGATGGGTAAACTCAATACCCATTGGCGTACAGGGTAACCGTGAAGAACATCTTCAACTAACAACTTGGCACTTTCTGCCATCCTTCTTGCACCGCAACTTGGGCAAAATCCCCTGCGTTTGCAGCTGAACGCCAGCAGTTTCTCATGCTTGCAGTCGTCACAAACTACACGCAAAAAACCATGCTCAAGCCGACCACACCTAAGAAACTCTTCAAACTCTTTTACCACATGAAGTGGTAACGACTTCCCTTTTTGTGAAAGCTGCTTCTGAAATTCTGGGTAGTGGCGTTCGACCAATTGATACAGTAACGTCTGCTCTGGACGATGTCGTTTATAGGTATGAGAGTGAGTTACTAGCAATGGCGCCTTTATCTTGAATTGGCATCACAGTGTGTATATGATTTTAATGTAAATCTACTGATCAATAGGGTGGGAAATTTATAGTCTCAAGGTCCGAAAAACGTACAATGCAGCCCCTCATACTTTAGCTTCCAACCAACTGAGCCTTTTCATTGCCTTGGCAGAAAAGCTGATTTCCAACCTTAGAATGCAAATAGCCCAAAAAACATAAATGAACCCAACACCAATCTCCGCTTCATAATCATTCCGGGATATCGGGCTATCGTAAGCGTATGGGGAATACACCTTGCGCTGATCAACCCGGCATCCACCGATGCGGCAGTAGTTGCTCGATCTCGCTAGCCTTCTGCGTCGGTAACCGCGTTAGCACGTCCTTGAGGTAGGCGTATGGATCATGGCCATTCATGCGAGNTCGATCTCGCTAGCCTTCTGCGTCGGTAACCGCGTTAGCACGTCCTTGAGGTAGGCGTATGGATCATGGCCATTCATGCGAGCTGACTGAATCAGGCTCATGATCGCTGCAGCCCGTTTACCGCTGCGTAACGATCCAGCGAAGAGCCAGTTTGATCTGCCAAGCGCCCACGGCCTGATCTGGTTCTCGACCGCATTGTTATCGATGGGCACAGCACCATCATCCAGATAGCGCGTCAGCGCTACCCAGCGTTTTAAGCTGTAGTCCAGTGCCTTGGCTGTGGCCGAGCCTTCAGGCACAAGCTCGCGCTGAGCCAACACCCACTCGTGCAGTTTGCCTGCGATGGGTACTGCCATTTCTTGGCGTAATCGCCAGCGATCTTCATTACTCATGTCTTTGGCCTGCCGCTCGACTTCGTACAGCCCGCCGATTGAGTGCAGCGCCTGCTCTGCTAATTGGCTTTGGTTCGCCACATGCAGGTCGAAGAACTTGCGCCGTGCATGCGCCATGCAGCCGATTTCGGTGATGCCCTGCTCGAAGCCGGCCTTGTAGCCTGCGAAGTCATCGCAGACCAGTTTGCCATTCCAGGTGCCCAGGAAGTTACGCGCATGTTCGCCAGCACGGCTGGGACTGAAGTCATAGACTACCGCCTTAGGTGCCGAGAACGGCGTAGTGCAGTAGGCCCAGACGTAAGCCCGGTGTGTTTTCTTCTCGCCGGGTGCCAGCATCTGCACCGGTGTTTCATCAGCGTGTACAACGTCCTGAGCCAACACCACCTCGCGTAATGCATCTACCAAGGGCTGGAGCTGCACGCCGGTTTGGCCTACCCACTGCGCCAGCGTCGAACGCGATATGACCAAGCCTGCACGCCCAAAGATCTTTTCTTGGCGATACAGCGGCAAGTGGTCGGCGAACTTGGCCACCATTACATGGGCCAGCAAGCCGGTGGTGGGAATGCCTTTGTCGATCACCTGGGCTGGCACTGGCGCCTGGATCAGTGTTTCGCACTGACGGCAGGCCCATTTGCCACGCACATGCTGCTCGACGGTGAACACGCCAAGTGTGTAATCCAGCTTCTCGCTCACATCTTCGCCGATGCGCTGAAGTTGGCACCCGCAGGCACACAGTGTGCTCTCCGGCTCATGGCGGATGACCGTACGTGGGAACTGGGATGGCAGTGGGGCGCGCTTGGGCTGTTGACGCGATGAGGTTGCTGCAGGCTCAGGCCCAAGCGCGTTCAGCTCTGCCTCGATAGCCTCAAGGTCGGTGTTGAGCAAGTCATCCAGCAAGCTGCCTTGCGCCGGGCTGATTTGCTCACTGCGCTTAGCTAATTTGTGCCGTTTGAGGATGGCGATCTCGTGAGAGAGTTGCTCGATAACGGTCTTGTCGCGGCGACTTTCTCTGCCCATAGTGTCGACCTTGGACAGCAACTGCGCAGCGAGGATGCGCAGTTGCTCGGGTGTCATTTGGTCGAGATTGGGCGAGGAAGTCATGCTGTGGATTTTACCAGAGCAGCTTCACTAGCCACAGTTCGTCGCGTGGTTCAGAGCACTGTAATTGCGCCGCCGGAACCGATTCGCTGCCATGGTAAGCCGAGCACCAAAGCCTGGAGTTGCTCAGCATCGAGTTCGACCTCCAGACCACGATGCACGCCTGGCCAATGAAACTTGCCCTGATTCAGTCGCCGTGCAGCAAGCCAGATGCCTACACCATCATGCACGAGCACCTTCATCCGGTTGGCGCGCTTGTTGGCGAACAGGTAAGCACAGTGCGGCTGCGCCGCCCCGAATACAGCGACTACGCGGGCCAGCGCTGTATCCGTGCCGGCGCGCAAGTCCAAGGGCTCGGTGGCGAGCCAGATCGAGTCGATGCGAATCATTGCGAAAGACTGCGGATGAAACGTGCACAACCGTCTGGATCTGAAGCGGGCCACTTAACTGTGATGGACTTGCTTCCCAAGGGCAATACGATCACTACCACCTCATCCACTGTCACTGTGCGCTTGGGTACCGATTGCACAGGCACGAAGGCTGGTAGGGTTGTGGCGACTTGATCGCGATAGACCGGCAGCCACTTGCGAATGACGTTGGCGTTGATGCCGTGCCGGATGGCGACGCTGGAAACGGAGGCTCCAGGTTGCAGGCACTCCTGCACGACTTGGGCTTTGAACGGTTTTGGATAAGAGCTTCGTTGGCGCATGGAAATCCTGGCGATAAGGGCAATCGCGTCCGCTAAAAAATAGACGGACACCATCGCCCTTAATGCTGGAGTTCAAAAGGTGTGTTCACCGGACGCATACTCCATTCCGGACCGCCCGATGCAGGAGCCTGATAGCCAAGGGCTCTTCCAATCGCAGCCATCAATTGAGCCGCTTATATATACGCCCATCCTGTTGCGACTTGACGTACCAGAAATGACTTGGCCGTTTCTCAAATGCTTTCCGCCAATTACATACCTCAGCAGACAAGCGATCGCACATTCGCACGATTCCAGCCACCTGATAAGGATCTGAGTATCTGGAGCTGCTCAGCGCCAGGCAAGCGGACAGGGCCTCGAACAGCGGGGCGGACTTCATTCGAAGGTGCTCCAACGGAGCTGAAAGCACCATAAAATTGTAGGCCTCATGCTCTCCAGACACCCCGCTGCTGTCATTGTAAAACATTCGGACCTTACCAATATCGTGCAACAACCCTCCTATGAAAGCGACCCAGGTTGCCTTCATACCCAGTTGGTGCTGGCTGCACAACATGGCAGCACTTACCGCCACTTCATAGCTGTGAGCCAGTAAGCCGCCTACATGATTGTGGTGATAGCCGTGACTCGCCTTGTCACGACAGAATGCAAGCATCAGTTGGTCATCCATCAGCACATCGAGCAGAAATCTTTGTAGTAGCGCATCGTCGATGTAAGCCAGCATGCTCCAGATTTTCACCAGCGCTCTCTTCTGCAAGCCATTGGTCCATTGAGCCTGGCGCTCCAACTGCCAGCGAGGAATGCAGTCCGGCAAGGGGCGCAGCCTGACAAGATTGTGTCCTTCACCTTCTGTCGAAACCTCCAGCACAACCCACTGACCACCAGCGTGACAGGGTTTCAGCTGTTCCATACGCAAGAACGGAGCAGGCTCTTGCTCCAGCCCGGTGACGCACCAATTGAGCGCCCCACCCTCCCCCAATTGCTGCTCAACCCAATATAAGGAGGAGCGCGCTCGTGTCATCAATGAACGCATCAGTCCACCTCCTCACACAGCTCTTGATCCAGCAATTGCTCAAACGCACTACCGTCCCGTCTGAGCAGGTTAGGGATGTAACGTGAATATACGCGGAACAGCATGCTTGTATTTGCATGCCCCAGCTGTCTGGCAATCCACTCCGGGTTTTCCCCTGCTGCCAGCCAGAGTGTCGCAGCCGTGTGCCTGGACTGATAAGGATTGCGCTTCTCCAGCCCGAGATATTGAAGCAAGGGGTACCAAATGCGGCGAGTTACATTCCGGTGGTTCAGCGGCTGGCCATTCCTAGCCGTGAATACAAAGCGATTCTTTTCAGCAGACCGCTTCCACTGTTCATACAGGGCGTCATAAACCACCTGCGACATAGCCAATGTCCGGTACGAACTGGCCGTTTTGGTCTTTTCAACCTGGCCACGAACCAGGGCTTTGCGAATGTGGATCTGTCGTGAGCCAAAGTCGACGTTATCCCATGTCAGGCCGTCGATTTCCCCAGTACGCATCCCAGTAAAGAACCGGACCAGATAGTAGGGACGAAAATCTGCGCGCACATTATCAATGATCAACCGAACCTCTTTCATCGTGAACGGCTGAATGTCTGTTCTGGGCATCGGCAACGCCTTGATATTGCGCCAGGGCGACTCATACCCGAAACGCTCAGCCGCTTCATTCAATATCATGCGCAGAACCGTCATGATGTGATTGACCCGTGACGCTGAGAGCTGCTTCCCCGTCTTCGCATCTGCTTGGCACAACAGGCCACGTAAAGCCATGATCTCGGCTTTGCTGATAACACCTATGGGATTACCCCGGTAGTAAGGCACCAAGTGGCAACGCAGGATACCTTCGATGGTCTCTATGTGGCTAAGACGCCATTCCGCACGTTTCTCCTTCAACCAGAGATCCGCGAAAACCTCGAACAGCATTTTCCCGCCCACTGTCTTCTGCTGAACCAGTTGCTCAATCTGGCGGAAGTGCTCAACTTTTGGGCTCCCCGGAAAATGCTTGCCGTAATCAAAGGTTCCGCGCTGAATCTCAAGCTCAATTCTCGCCAGCAGCGCTGCCAAGGCCTTGCGGTTGGCAGGCGAATCATTCAGCTTGGTATGTTCCCGGCAACGCACACTGCGATACCGGAAATCCAGATAAAGGCGACCGTCTCGTACGTTCACGCTACCCATGACAGCCTCCTTTACTGCAGATTCTTAATGATCTGATGCGCGGCATCGCCTTGCAGCATCGTTTCTTCCACCCGTTCCCAGATGAATAGAATTTTTCGCCCTCCAAAGGGACGGATGTAATGAACCCCGTCATGGAGCACCGCATCCTTCAGGCATTGGCGGATGGTGCGAACGTCATACTTGATCCGAGCCGACAGCTCTTCAGTAGTCAGATAGGTATGTGCCATAATGCTTCCCTCGCTTTTTTCTCTTCAGAAGAATCAAATGACCTACAGGAGAGAATTTAGCACACACAAAACCTATTGCAAGCACTTTTTCACTCCTGCAGGCCTTTTTGCACCAAAGAGGGGATTTATGATCAAATGCCACCTTTCCAGAATCCTGGGCGAGCGGAAGCAAAAAATTGCTGAAGTGGCCCGAGACACAGGCATCAACCGGAATACTCTGCATCGGCTGTACAATGAAACCGCGACGCGAGTAGAGCTGGATGTAATCGACCAGTTATGTCGGTACTTGGATATTCAGGTGGGAGAGCTGTTTGAGCTGGTGGAGTAAGCGAACCAGCAACCACTTTAAACGGTTGCGGCAGGGACGGCAGTTACCTGCCGCCCTCGCGACCCGTATAGGCGGAACTAACGCATACGGCTCATGCTTCGGGTATGTGACGCGAAACGGTCCTCTCAGTACGGTTTCCTTACGCTCTGCGGATATAACGGCCACGATGCTTTCCTTACCGTCTATCTGGTTGAAATCAGAGGGTGACAACTATCCTGCCAGATGGGGGTGTGCCCGCACCGTATGGACGAGGTCCAGCGCATCACAGCTGAAAAATCAGGTAGCTGAATACCCCAAAACACACGCCACTATCCTCTCTTCCCAGGTCTGGCGTGTTGCAATGCCAGCAACACGATCAAGCAACTGCTGGGCAGGTACTGGATCGGCCAGCAGGCTTTTCTGGATATCCCGCAGCCGAGTGATAGCTGCCTTACGAGCACCGTGATCCAGATATCGTGACCATGCAGGTCTAACCAGATCGAGCCAGGCATCAGCCAACTGCCCCCAGTCGGGACAGTCACTCCGTCCATCAAGGCTCAGAATATCCATCAGCATCTTGATTTGATCAGCCTGTTCGGAAGACTGAATCCAGCCAGGCTGTTTAGCCCAGCCCGGTAAAACTGCTGCCATCTGCTCCAACGCACGCTGTTTTTTGCGCGGCAGCAGCAAACGCTCCATCCTGCTCAACCTTCCCAGCAATCGGTCAAGCTCTCGAGCAGCAGCGCGACTGGGCTGCAAGTCGTGCACATCGTCCGTCAACCGGTCCCTGAGTGCTGCAACAACATCTCGAAGATTGATCAATGGTGCATCGTGTTCATCTGAGAGGAACACCCACCTGGGAGCTTGGTTTGCTTCGCCTGCTAAACAGACGAATAACCAGGGACGTTGCGCCCGCACCAGACTGACTCGTGAAAGCACAGCTGTCGGGTCAGCTTTTGCCTGATGATAATCCTCAAGCCTGACCAAAGCAGCATCGCCCTCAACAAGCCCCCTTACAGGTGAAAAGGCATCCTCAATGCCGTCCCAAGGCTGAACCGAGCGGGCCTGCATTTCGGACTGAAAATCCTCAGGACTTACAACGCGGCTAGCCAGCTCCTCGCGCAACATCTCTTGCGGGAGTTGCAGGTTACCGCCTAACAGCGACTCAACCTCTTCTATACGGGCAACAAACTTTTCGTCAGCTTTTAGCGCAAAAGCTGGCGCATCCAGTGGCCACCAGCACTCTATGGTGTCATGCGGACTATCCATACGATCAATCCGACCAACACGCTGCTCGGCATAACGCACCACGCTGGGCATATCCAGGTGCACCATGCTCGATGCCCGCTGCAAGTTCACTCCTTCAGACATAGCGTCGCTGCACAAGGCAATGACACGGCCACTGCCTTTCAAAGGGTCCAGACGTTTTTGCAGATGCTCGTTCTGTACCTTGTTACCACCTACCCCGAGCAATACTTCGATTTTTTGTGCTTTGGCAGCTGCAGCAATCATGTGCTGCAGATAACGCAACGTCAGCGGGAAATGGTCGAAAGCAATCACTTGATCGTGGCGCCCTGCCAATTCCAGCAGCAGGCTGCACTTTCGACGTTCACGACCATCAGTCATTCGATCAAGGCGCCGAAGGATCAATCGATAGATGCCGATCTCAGCCTCACAAGCCTCCTGGTGAGCCTTTGGGTCCGATAGCCATTCAGGCAGATCAATGCCCAACTGATTTTCGGGCACCCGTCCCTTCAAGCGCTCAAGGCGCTGCAGCATATTGCCGCTCTCCTGATCAGTCTTAATGCTGCCGAGTCCTTCCAGCCCCAGATGTTCCAACGCCTGCTCCTCGCCAAGAATATGGCGAAACAGCGCCAGACGAGATGACCGCAAGCTCGCCATGACATGATGACGCGCCAGTGAGCCAGCCGAGTGCAAACGCATTCGCAGGTAACTTTCAGATGAGTACCCCTGTTTGGCAAGACTACCCGGCAAGTACAGGGCTTTTTCAAAGTGCCCTACCCCTTTCAGGTTTCTGGCCAACACCGAGATCTGCTCAGCCAGACGGACATCTTCTGCTGACTCATCCAACGGATAACTGCAGGCAGTATGCGTCGGGTAACGACACACCCGCCCAGCAGGTGTTCGGTAGGCATCTGGCTCCTGATCAACCATCGCATTGAGCTGGGCTTTGGTTCGGCGAACCGTAAAACTCGCAACGGCAAGTTGCAGCTCGCGCAACTCTTCAGGGTGGGCATCACGCACACTGCCCTTGGCTCGATTTAAGCGCTCAAAAATGGCCAGCACTGCATCATCAAAGTTGTCCGCACCCAGGATATCAACCAGGCGCAGGAGATCAGACGCCGATCGATTGATTGGGGTTGCGGTAAACAACACCGTCTGGTCCGCAAGGTTATGCAGCAGTTGACGGGTACGATTCGAGGTTTGATTAAGGAAGTTATGCGCCTCATCGACTGCGAGGGTTTGAGCTCGGGCAAGCAACTGCCCTATCACAGAATCCTCTTGAGGCTTAAGCCGACTCAGCGAGCCGTGGGAAATGACCTCAAGAGATAACTGGCAATGTATACGTTCGCGGTCCCAGTTTGGCGTGACCAGGGGCGGGCACACCATGGTCATCATTCCCTTGTGCCCACGCGACATCGACCAGATACGGTCATAAATGGCACGCAGCAGATGCACACCCATGCGCGTTTTACCTGAGCCTGTGGCATCAGCTACCAGAACGCCGCCGGCTGTTTCCAGGAGATACAGCGCTTGGCCGATGCCCTTGCGCTGAGAAGGCCAAAGACGGACGCCCTCGTGACTACTCAGTGATTGCAGGTAACGATCTGCCCACTCGCCTTCAAGCAGTTCGACACAGGCTCGCGCCAGCGCCTCTCGCCAACTTACAAAACGCAGCAGTTTTTCCAGCAGGTCGATCAGATCCTGGTCGGCATCCAGCCCCTGAGCCCAGAAGCTTTCAGCCAGTTGCCATACCTCACGAAAGCGTCGCCCTTCTTGCGACTCGGTAAAGCGAACATTCGCCTCCTGCTGGTAGTGCAGGCCTGGCTCTGTGAAATTGCTGGAACCCAGTGTCACCTCAGACCCGGTGCAATACAGCTTGGCATGCAAACGAGGGCCTGGCCCTGGATAACGCACTCGCACATAGCCCTGACGAATCAGCTCAATGCAGTGAATCAGTTGCCCGCTTAAACGAAGTGATATTCCACGCTTGAGCCAGTAACTTTTCACCTCCTGATCGAAGCCATGGCGGACCAATGAAAAGTCCTGACGCCTGCTGGGAGAGGGCTCAGACCCCAGCATCAACCGCAATATTCCACACTTATCACCGCGCTGGCTAATCAGCGCCAGCAGCTGATCCAACGCACTGTAGCCAGTGATAACCAAGGCCTCAGACGGCTCACATAAATCGGCCAACAGCGTGTCGTAGACTTTACGGCCACGAGCATTGAGCGGCATTCGCGACGCGGGAGGCAGATCGCCGCTGGCTTGAGGCACTTGGTCAAACAGCGATCCTTGCTTGTTCTCCATCGTTACATCCACGCCTCACACAGCGTCTCAGCCTGCGCCAACACCAGCTGTGCGGCTTCCTCGGCCTGGTCCGGCGGGTATTTGTATTTACGCAGGATGCGCTTGACCATCAGCCGCAGCCTGGCCCGTACGCTATCGCGGTTGTTCCAGTCCACGGTCACGTTCTGGCGCAGGTTGTCGGTCAGTTCATGGGCAATTTTGGCGAGGATCTCGTCGCCCAGCTCGCGCACCGAGGCCTCGTTGTTGGCCAGCGCGTCATAAAACGCCAGCTCGTCGTCATTCAGCCCCAGTTGCTCGCCGCGCTGGCTGGCGGCGGCAAACTTTTTCGCCATCTCGATCAGCTCCTCAATGACCTGGGCGGTTTCTATCGAACGGTTCTGGTAACGCTGGATCACGTTGCCCAGTAGCTCTGAGAACTTCTTCTCCTGGGCCAGGTTGCTGGCGAACTTGCTCTTGATCTCGCCTTCCAGCAGGCGCTCCAGCAGCTCAACGGCAAGGTTCTTCTCTGGCAGATTACGCACCTCGGCGAGGAACTCGTCATCCAGCAGGCCGATATTGGGTTTGTCCAACCCCACGGCCTCGAACACATCCACCACCTCACCGGAAACCACCGCATTGCCGATGATCTGCCGGATCGCCAGCTCGCGCTCTTCATCGGTTTTCTTCTTGGCGCTGATCTCACGCTTGGTCAACAGCACCTTGATGGCCTGCATGAAGGCGACCTCCTCACGTACCGCCTTGGCTTCATCCAGCGTGCAGCACAGGGTGAATGCCTTGCTCATGGCCAGCGCATTGTCAGCAAAGCGCTTCTTGCCATCTTCCAGGCCCAGCACATGGTTGGCGGCACCGGCCAGCAACTTGTGCCCGCCAGTCAGGAAGTCGCTGTAATCGAAGCCATGCAGCAGGCTACGCAGTACATCGAGCTTCTCCTCCAGCACCGCATAGGCCTCGTGGGCATCCACCGTAGGCCGCCCCCTGCCCTTACTGGCGGTGTACTCCTTGAGCGCTGCCTTCAGCTCGTTGGCGATGCCGATGTAATCCACCACCAGACCACCCTGCTTGTCTTTGAACACCCGGTTCACGCGGGCGATCGCCTGCATCAGGTTGTGGCCCTTCATCGGCTTGTCGACATACAGGGTATGCACACAGGGCGCATCGAACCCGGTCAGCCACATGTCGCGCACAATCACCAGATGGAGAGGGTCTTTCGGGTCTTTGAAGCGTTTCTCCAGGCGTTTTTTCACCTGGTTCGGATAGATATGCGGGCGCAATAGCGCCTTGTCCGACGCGCTTCCAGTCATGACGATCTTGATTGCACCCTTCTCCGGGTCTTCGTCATGCCACTCAGGGCGCAGGGCGATGATCTCGTTGTATAGGTGCACACAGATCTCGCGACTCATCGCCACGACCATGGCCTTGCCACCTTGCGCCTGATTACGCTCCTCGAAGTGAGCGACCAGATCAGCCGCTACACTCTTGATCCGTGGCTCAGCCCCTACGACTTTTTCCAACGCGGCCCAGCGCGACTTCAGCCGCGACTGCTGATCTTCTTCCTCATCCTCGGCCAGCTCATCGACCTCCTCGTCGATATGCGCCAGCTCCGAGTCCTTGAGCGACAACTTGGCTAAGCGCGACTCGTAGTAGATGGCTACAGTGGCGCCATCCTCCTTGGCCTGCTGCATGTCGTAGACGTGGATGTAGTCGCCGAACACCGCACGGGTATCACGGTCTTCGCTGGATACCGGCGTACCGGTAAAGGCCACGAAGGTGGCATTGGGCAAGGCATCGCGCAGGTGCTGGGCGTAGCCCACCTGGTAACGGGCACTGGCCTCAGCCACCTTGAGGTCCGGCGCCTTCAATGAGGCACCAAAGCCGTACTGGGTGCGGTGCGCCTCGTCGGCCACCACCACGATATTCGAACGCTCCGAGAGCACCGGGAAGCTGTCTTCATCCTCACCCGGCATGAACTTCTGGATAGTGGCGAAGACAATGCCGCCACTGGGTCGGTTGCCCAGCTTCTCGCGCAGGTCACCGCGGGTTAGTGCCTGCACCGGCTGCTCGCGCAACAAATCCTGCGACAGCGAGAACACACCAAACAGCTGGCCATCCAGGTCATTGCGGTCGGTGATCACCACAATGGTCGGATTCTCCATCGCCGCTTCCTGCATCACGCGTGCGGCGAAGCAGGTCATGGTGATGCTCTTGCCCGAGCCCTGGGTATGCCAGACCACTCCGCCCTTGTGGGTGCCGCCTGGTCGCGAGGCGCTAACCACCTGCTGGATGGCTGCACGCACGGCATGGAACTGGTGATAGCCGGCAATCTTCTTCACCAGCCGACCGTCATCCTCGAACAGCACGAAGTAACGCAGGTAATCCAGCAGCATCGCCGGCTGCAGCACACCGCGCACCAGCGTCTCCAGCTCGTTGAACTCACCCAGCGGATCGACCGTTACACCATCGATGGTACGCCAGCGCGCGAAGCGCTCGATGTCCGCCGACAGCGAGCCCATTCGCGCCTCGCTGCCATCGCTGATGACCAGAATCTCGTTGTAGTGGAAAACGTCCGGGATCTGCTCTTTGTAGGTCTGGATCTGATCAAACGCTTTGACTAGATCCGCATTCACATCCGCCGGGTTCTTCAACTCCAGCAGCACCAGCGGCAGGCCGTTTACGAACAGGATGATGTCCGGGCGGCGCGTATGCTTTGGCCCCTGAATGCTGAACTGGTTAACCGCCAACCACTCGTTGGCTCGCACATCGGTCCAGTCGATCAGTCGTACAAAGTCGCCGCGTGTCTCACCATCCTTCTGGTATTGCACCGGCACACCGCTGACCAGCAGCCGATGGAACAGGCGATTGGCCGACAACTGCACCGGCACGCCCAGCTCAATTACCTGATGCAGCGCATCCTCGCGTGCTGCCAGCGGCACCTGTGGGTTGAGCCGGGCGATGGCCGCTCGCAAACGCATGGTCAACAGCACATCGCGATAGCTCTCGCGCTCGGGGTTATCGCCGTCATGGGCGATGTCCGGCCCATAGAGGTGCGTGTAACCCTGCTCACTGAGCCAGCCGAGGGTTTCCTGTTCCAGTTGGTCTTCGGTCATTCCTGCACCTCAGTTGTCCTCTCAAGCCCGCCGTGGCCATACCTGGCCAAGCTGGCTCAGGCAGCGGGTGAAACCCACGTCATCGGCTGCCAAAAGTAAGTCTTCATCCAGATCAAACGGCAACACCCAGAGCCTGAGCTCGGGGCTGAAATCAAAGGGCGGCAACGGCTCTGAGAATTGGGCCGTGCGCGGGTAAATCAACGCCATCTCACCACGCCCGGGCAAATACTTCTGGCCATAGGCAAACAGCTGGTAGAAGTCGGGCTGGCTCAGGCCGTACTTGTTCTGTCGGTCCGCCCCATCCAGACGCTTCCACTTGGTATCCAGCACCCAGGTCTGCTTGCCTTGCTGCAGCAACAGGTCCGGCTCCAGGCGGAACATCGCACTGCCGTCGTGCTGACACAGACTATGCCGGGAGGCCTGCGGCGTCAGGTCCGCACCCGGGACCAGCCGGCGACGCAGCCAGCCTTCCACATACTTTTCAAACAGCTTTTCCATCGGGAACAGCAGGCTCATGCCGCGCCAGTCCCCGCTCACCGCCATTGGCACCTGCTGATTGAGGATCAGCTCACACCAGGGCTTGATCGCCTGGTAATGCGCCATCAGCCGGTCGCGGCTCCAGACGCGTAAATCCTGGCTAACCTGCCGGCTTGCGGGCACCTCCGCCAGCATGGCGCGCAATTCATTGGCCAGGCGCCAGTTGGCGGCGTCCTGCGTGCTCTTGGCTACCAGCTCTAACGCCAGCTTGAGCAAGCGGTTCTCGGCACGATCCGGCAGGAATACATCGTGGCGAATCTGGAAGTGATGCTGCCGCCCCGGCGGCTGACGCATCTGCGCCACCACATTGAGCTGACCACGAAGAAAGCGCTGCTCTTCCTCGATACGCTGATAGTCAAAGCGCACACCACGCTTCACCAGCAGATCCAGCTCCGCGAGAAAATGCCCCATCACCCACTCGCTGAGCGGCGCATTGAATAGCTCCAGACTAGCCACCGAGGCCTCACGGGGCTTGAGTTGCAGAGCCTGCTGGATCAGCTTACGCAGCAACTGGCGGCCCTTGACCCGGCAATCGCCCTGCTCATGATGCTTGGGCAGAATCTCCAGCCGAGTGCCACAAGGCGTTTCCAATACGCCCACATAGGAATCCCACTTCAGCGCACGCCGCCCCTCCACCTGTAGCAGCGTCGCTCCGCTGCGGTTGAAGCTAGCACTCAGCTCACACAACCAGTCGAAGGCGCTTTCGGAGATTTGCGCACAGTCGAGGTTGCCGGGCGCAACCGCCGCCGTGGTCAGACGCGCGTATTCACGCACGGTGACGAATACGCTCACGCATCCGCCTTTTCTACTGGAGCCTCAGCCTTGGCTTGCACTGCAATGACACCGGCATACGCAGAAACTCGCTGGAACGCCGCCGCATTGATCCGCCAACCCCCACCTTGCGCCGGCACGCTAATGTTGCCAAACAAAGCATCCACATCCTGCTTATCCTGCTCTACGAAGCGGTCGGCCGCAGGCTTGCGGTGGTCATTAAGCACCCACTGGATACGCTGCCAATCCTCGAAGAAATACTCCTGCAGCAGCGGCAGTATCTGATTGCGGAAAATCACCTCCAGCTGCTGCAACGAGTCCCCACTCTTGAGCGACATGAAGTAGGCATGTCCGAGGCAATGATCACGATCGAGCAGCACCTCGATACGCTGGTTCATCACCGCCAAAAGCTGACCAATGTCGATGCCCTCCACCACCACGCCATCGAGCAAAGAGGGATTGGGCATCATTTCCTTGAAGACAAAGCGGCGACGCAAGGCGATATCCAGCCCAGCCAGCGAACGGTCTGCCGTATTCATGGTGCCGAGCAGATAGACATTGTCCGGCACTGTGAAACGCTCCTTCGAGTACGGCAAGGTGACGGACAAACTCTCCGCCGCACCGTCTCGCTTAGAGGTTTCAATCAATGTGATCAGCTCACCAAAGATGCGCGAAACATTGCCCCGATTGATCTCATCGATCACCAGCACATAAGGCAGCCTCTCGCCATTCGACTGCCCAGCTCCGCCGTTCTCCAGCTTGCCGCGCAAGTGCTCGGCGATCCCTCTCACATAGCTTTCGCAATAGACCGACGCAGGTTTTTCGCCACGCATGAACAAGCGCACATGCTCGATGTTGGCCGGCAGCTCCAGCGCATTTTCCGACGCCTTGGGCTGACAGGTGAACGTCCCATTGCCGGGCCTGTAGCGAACATCAAAGGCCTTGCCACGCACCGTAGTCAATGTGACCGGAGCCTCGGTGACCTCTTCCAGAAACGCATTGAGCACATCATCTTCTGTCGGCGCTCCTTCCTCGTGCCGCGCGTCATCGCACAACAACTTGAAAACACCCGGCTCAACCTTGTAATGCAGCTGACCGCCCTCGGATACCGCCCGCAAACCTTCAACAAAATCTTCGTAACTGAAGCTCTGATGAAAAGTGACGAAGCGCACACGACCTTCCAGCACTAATTGATCAAACGCGCTCTTCCAGGTTTCGCGCGCCGGCGTCTCCAGCACCTCGGGGGCCAGGATTTTCAGGGTCTCCTCCACCACGGAAAAGGTCTTGCCCGTTCCCGGTGGGCCGAAGAGAATCTGGTTCAGCGGAATATCTTTAGCGGGCACTCTGGCATCTCCTTCTGGCGTCTCTTCAAGTGCTGCGCCTTTCGCGCCTGGTAGCGCCTCAAGCAATTGCCACATGGCGATGTTGTTTGGCAGTACGGCATCCGTATCCAGCCCAGCCCGGCTCATGCACTCGACGATCTGCTCATTCAGCGAACACCAGTCCTGGTTTCCGTTGGACACATCCAGCTGAAAATGCTCACGCAAGCCCTGCAAAAGTCGCTGACAATCCTCAGTTTTGAGCAGCGTAGTGAACCGCTCCGGCGCAAAAGCAGCAAACACGCGGTTAATCATGGCCGGTCGGTTGGCGCTGAACTGCTTGCTCTCGACAGCCAGCCGCCAATCCTGCATCACCTGAGCGTGCGTCTGCGCCGTAGGCGCCTCCATGATCCGTTGCGTGATTTCCCGGATAACGGATTGCTGCTCATTGAGCTCATCCCGAGAAAACAGCCCCAGCTTCAAGCTGGAAACCCCGTTCTCACGCTCAACCCATAGTCGGTCAAGGACGGCTTGATCCAGCGACGCTTGACCTGTGCGCAAGGCCTTGGTCAGTGCTGTCACGTCCTGATAACTCTTCAGCCATCCCGGGCAGGATTCCTTGCGATCCGCCGAACTCCAGGCCACGTACTGTCTCAGGCTGTGCTGCCCTTCTCCCGCTTGCCAGAGCAGCTCCAGCCGGGCCGCAATGGCCGGTGCAATTTCGACACCCGAGCTCTGGGGGTTCCAGCGTTGGGTAGGCATGGCATTATTGAGCAGCAACATGGGCAACAAGCCCTGGGTACAGTCAGGCCGATGCTCCTCGATGCGAAAGCGGATGTAATTGCGGGTTTTATTCGAATCCTTCCAGTCGGGCCCGTCATGCGCCCCTTCGGTCACCACCCCGCGCGCAACGATGCCTCGCGGCTCCTGCCCCAGCCGCACCAGATAAACCACGTCTCCTGGTTGCGGCTGCTTCGAATGGCAACTCCAGGCAATCTCTTGCCCCAATTCAACGCCGGCGTCTCCACCCAGCTTGAAATGAGCCAGGTTCCATGTGAGCAGGTAGCTTGGCTGCCCCGGCTGCGCATCCTGCCCAGACTCGGGCTTGGCAGGCCGTAGCCCCAGCTCATCGCTGTACAGCCCGCGCATGAATCCATAGGGGCTGAGACCCGGTACCGACCCACAGGCTAGCTGGTAGTACTCGCGTAACTTCAGCATGCGTGCCACCGGCAGCTTCGGCGACGGGATAAGCGCTGGCGGGCAACCCAGCATCTGCAGAAAATGCCCCAGATGGTCGCTGGAGGATATCGGCAACGTCTCCGCCGGGTGATAGCACGACAACAGGCGCAGCTTGCGCCCTGGAGCAACCGTAACGCGCGGCTCTACTCCGGCGCGGCGGTAGGTTTCCTTGTCGTCATCCACCCACAGCAGATCGGCCGGGTCGGCTGCAGCGATAGTGCTCTGGATGCTCAGCGTGTAGCGCAGCGCCTCTTCATCGCTGAGATCCAGCAGTCGCCGGTTCCTGTACAGGCTACCATCCTCCTGAAAATACAGGAGGTGGCCTTTGGCAGTGCCCGGCATATAGCGACCCAGTGCCGGCACCAGCCCGCGCTCAATCCACCAGCAGAAAGAAGCCCCGTCGCCCTTGCCAACGCAGTACTCATCCAGCGTGAGCTGGTTCAGCCGCTCTATGGGAAAGGCTTGCAGAAAGTCCCGGTACTCCTGGGAATCCTCGGCGCGCTTTTGTGCAGCAGCGCCCTGCGTATTCAGATAGTCCAGTAGCCGGGAGAAGTCAGCGCTCACACTCAGGCTCATATCGCCTCCTCGATCAGCGCTTCGGCTTCAGGCAAGCGCAGTTGGCCGGAGATCAGGCGGGGCAAGAGGGTGTCGCGGAGCTGGGTTAGGGTTTGGGACTGAACTTGGTTAGCGGCAATTTTCTGCTGCGCACTCTGTACCACCCCAGCAAATACATCTGCCACCTCTTGCGTAGGCGCTACGACGGGATACCGTCCAAGCACATCATTCTGAATCCGCTGACGCCCGCTAGTGCCTGACATGCTCTGTATTGCATAGTCTCGGAATGCTGGATGACGCGCTAAGAGATAGCCGTGATAGGGCGGCAAAGGCATCTTTGGCCTCAGGACCACAAACTCTGTTGATCCCCAGCCAACTTGGTCAGTATCGAGGAAATCAACATAAGCTGTTTTGCCATTTTCAAGACATGGAGTAATGCGGGCTAGCAACGTGTCTCCATTGATGAACTTGGTTCCCGAGCTCATTTCACGCGCAACCACGCCATCAACCACATGCGCCTGCGTGCCGACACCTGCCATATTTAGATAGGGCGCAATATCACCTTTCTTGAGTTTCCGAGGGGGGTTAATTTCAAAAGCTTCGGCCAGCGTATTAAGTCTCCACCCTTTTGGCACAACTCCCAGTTCGGATTCTTCAAAACTATCGGGAAACAGCGCGGCAGTGGCGGCATCCATGCCTTCCGGCTGGCGGCCTTCGGCCTTCGCGCGCACGGGGTCGAAATCGACGAACCAGGATTTGAACAACGCCTGGGCGATGGCTTCCAGGGTGGCGTTGGTTTCGCGTAGCAGGGTGATGCGATCGTCTAGAGCGCCAAGTGTTTCTGCGACTGCTAGTTGCACCAAGAGCGGCGGCAATGTGATCGGAACAGCTGAAAGAATACCGGTATTCAGGTTGGGCATCGTGGCCCCGACGGCATGTCGAATCAGCCATTCCTTCGTATCAGGCTGGCGTAAGCAGTAAGAAATGTATTTGGCATCAGCAATACTCTGATCGCCCAGCCGAACTTTAAGGCACCCTGTTCCGCAGAGCCAACCGGCCTCATGAGCGCGGACCAAAGCATTCTTCGTCACATCACCACGGCGACTGAAAACAATGTCATCCAACTGCAGCTTATGCTGCTGAAGTCTCTCGACATCCTCTTGGCCAATCCGTGCAATTCCTTCAACTGCGATACCACCATCGCCGATATTGGTCGGCATGACGACAGGCACCCCAATTTCCTTGTAGTCCGATGTGTGCAGCTGACTACCAAAGGGACCTGTCTGAATTGCTCCACCTTGAGCACTGCATATTGCTCCAAGGGTGGTTGGTTGCCACTCAGCACCCATACCCCAGCCCCCCCAGCTTCTGCCGGATCAACTGGTCGAGTTCTGCGCCCTTCTGCATCTGCTCGCCCAGCTGTTTGGTCAGGCGTTGCATCTTCTCGGCAAAGGCTTCGTCGTCGTCTTCCACTTCCTCGGCGCCGACATAGCGGCCCGGTGTCAGTACATGGCCGTGTTCGGCGATTTCGGCAAGGGTGACGCTGCGGCAGAAGCCGGGGATGTCCTGGTATTGCGGCAATGCGCCTGGATTCCCGCCTTCGCGGGAATGACGGGAGGTGGAGTCCGGCGCATCGAGGGTTTCGCCGCGCCAGGCCGCGACAGTCTGGGCGATCCGCTCGATATCGGCATCGGTCAGCTCGATCTGCACGCGGCTGACGCTGGTGCCGAGCTTGCGGGCGTCGATAAACAGTACCTGTCCGCTGCGGTCGATGCCGGCGGTGCTCAGGGCGTGGCGCTTGTCCTTGGCGAGGAACCACAGGCAGGCGGGAATCTGCGTGTTGAAAAACAGCTGGCCGGGCAGCGCCACCATCACTTCGACCACGTCGGCCTCGACCATCGCCTTGCGAATCTCGCCCTCCGAGTTCTGGCTGGAACTCATCGAACCGTTGGCCAGTACGATACCGGCGCGGCCGTTGGGCTTGAGGTGGTAGAGCATATGCTGCAGCCAGGCGTAGTTGGCGTTGCCCTGCGGCGGCGTGCCATACACCCAGCGCGGGTCGCCTTCCAGGCTGCCGTGCCACCAGTCGCTGATATTGAACGGCGGATTGGCCAGCACAAAGTCGGCGCGCAGGTCGCTGTGCTGGTTGCGGATAAAGGTATCCGCCGGCTCCTTGCCCAGGTTGAAGTCGATGCCGCGAATCGCCAGGTTCATCGCCGCCAGCCGCCAGGTGGTCGGGTTGGACTCCTGACCATAGATGGACACATCGCCCAGCTTGCCGCCGTGGGCTTCAATAAACTTCTCCGACTGCACAAACATGCCGCCACTGCCGCAACAGGGGTCATAGACCTTGCCATGGTGCGGGTTGAGCACCGCCACCAGGGTTTTCACGATGGAGGCCGGGGTGTAGAACTGGCCGCCCTTCTTGCCTTCGGCACTGGCGAACTGGCCGAGGAAGTATTCATAAACCTGCCCGAGCAGGTCGCGGGCCTTGCTGGTGTCGTCACCAAAGCCGATGGTCGAGACCAGATCCACCAGCTCGCCGAGCTTGCCATCGGGCAACTGGGCGCGGGCATAGCGCTTGTCGAGGATGTTCTTCAGCTTGGGGTTTTCCGCCTCAATGGCCGCCAGCGCCTCGTCGATGCGCTTGCCGATATCCACCTGCTTGGCGGCGGCACGAATCGCCTCCCAGCGCGCCACCTCCGGCACCCAGAACACATTCACTTCGCGGTAGTAGTCACGGTCTTCCAGCTCGGCGTTAAGCGCCTCCGGATCATCGTCGCCCAGGTAGTAGTCGTCGTTTTCATTCAGCAGCTTGTGCGTAAGCTCCTCGCGACGGCCGGCGAAGCTGTCGGAGATGTACTTGAGAAAAATCAGCCCAAGCACGATGTGCTTATACTCGGCGGCGTCCATATTGGCGCGCAGCTTATCGGCGGTGGCCCAGAGGGTTTTTTCCATGGCCTCGATGCTGGTGGCTTGCTGCTTGGGCGCTTTGGCCTTTTTCACCGCTGCGGCGGCTTGCACCACATAACCGGCAGAGACTTCTTCGGTGTTCAGAGGGGCCATACGTTCACGGGCCTTGTTCAACACCTGATCCGCCAGGCTGCTGCCGGATGCTTGCGCACGCAATACCGAACCACCCCGGCCACGGCCTTTGACCAGCACGCCCTGCTCGATCAGCGCGTCGCGAGCGGCCCAGAGCTGCTCTTCACTGATCTCCGGCAACTGTGCTTTTAGCCGCTCAAACAAGGTTTGATTGCCGATGCTACTGCCATCAATCGGCACAGCGGCCAGCAGGGCTTCGCTAAGTTGGGCCAAACCACTCATACAACACTCCTCAATACGCGCTGCATATTGGCCGCGCGCCGATACTAAAAACGGTGATGGCAAAGGGCGTGGGGATGGCTGTGTGACGCGTACTGGGCTGTGAGCCAATACGATTGGAGAGGCCATCCCTAGGATACCGCGGCCTGCCATGCTGTGATGCTCATCACCTTATCCACTGGCCGCACAGGGGTAAAGCCATAGCCAATAGTTTCTGTCAGTGCGGCCAGTTTCCCCGCCCAGCAATACGCAGCGTTTAAGCCAGGCAGCCTCTTTTTTGGCACTTTGCCAAGGCTAGTTTGAGTGAAGCCCTGCTCCTCCAGCTTTAAGGCAAGAGGCATAGCGGCCTCTTACCCATTAAGCCCAAGGGTTTTAGGGGTCAGTCGCTTGTCTGGGCAAAATTGCCCTCAATCGCTCGGTGGGTCATCGACGGGATATCCAACACCGGGAGCGCGTCCATCATCTGGGCCCCAGGCCCATCTTCGTACTCAACGGCCTCGCTGGCGTAACTGGTGATCCAGATCTTTCTTTTGCCTAGCGACAATTCAAAACCCGAGTCGCCCTCAATCGCTTTCGGCAACGCCCAGCCCGTTTTTTGCAGGGCGGTCACGCTGATAATCAGGTGGCCTAGATAGGGGTTATTCAGAAAAAGCTCTTCATGCAGCCAGGGCCAGAACACGGTGTCGCCCTGGTTCGGCCCAACAGTTTCCGGGCTGGATGCCTGCCAACCTTTGTACTCGCGCGCCTCGCTTAATGAGTCGTAAGGGTGGGAGTGAAAGGTGCCCACTACCTCAAGATGAGGCCAGTAGCGCGTTACAAACTCCATTTTCATGCGCAGTGAGCCCAGGTCGGGCTTGGCCGAGCCTTTGGTCACCAGGGCCGATGTTTCAACAGTGGCGGTTGTCACGATGATCCGCGGGGGGCGATTGCCCCGCTCGGGGGTCATATACCCCCAAAGCAGGCCAAAGGTTTCCAGTTTGTCTTCTTTCTTTCGCGGGCTCGTGCGCCCAATTTCGTAGGCCTCCAATGCAGAGGTAATCAACTGCGGCACTGCATGGTCTTCAACGGTAATGTACAAAGGTTTCATCGCTTTCCCTTCCTGCGTACGGTGCATACCTGCACCCAATTGAGATATTCAACATGCCGAAGCAACTCGCCTATTCAACGAGCAACGCCTACACCAAGCTGGCTAACCAGGGCTGAGTAATCGCCTTTCGCTCAGCCAGGCCCAGGGTTGCGACGCCATCTTTCACCAAGGCTTTTTTATCGCCCGTGTGCGGATTATTGACGTAGGTGCTGATGCTGGGGAGCGCATTGGGATTGCCACTCCAGCGCAGGTTGAACGCCGCCAGTTTGGGGAACCAGTACTGGCTGGCATACGGCAAGTTGTCATGGATCCACCAGGCTAGTGGCGTCCAGTCTTTATGTTCATCGTACCAGGGCAACAAGGCCGGCACTACGATGCAGGCAGTTGCCCCGAGGTGGCCTTCTGCATCCAGATAGTCCCAGATGTGCGAGGCATAGTTGCTTTCGTTCTTCGCGCAGTTGTTGCCATCTTCCGCCCCCTTGGCATTTACCGCCGATGAGCGATACGCCGAGCGAATGGCGATTCGACCAAAGCGCTCTTGCAGTGGCTCTAGCAAGTTTTCACAAAGCCCACGCCCGGCTTCGATGGCCCGATCCGGGTAGTCCGGAATATTGGGGATGCCTTCGATCTGGCTAATTTCCGAGTAGAGGAAATCACGCATAAAAAAGTGCTTGGAGAGCTTGACCCGACCCAATTCTTCCAGGGCCTGCACCGATGCTGGTTTCTTCATCCTGATGTGTTCCTTGTGAATAGGCATCCATTGCCAGAGGTTGTACCCAAAACTTATTGATTTGTCTGCGGGTAATTAACAGTCGTGATGTCTCTGCCTCGCCTGCTCTTGGGTAAACTCAAGCTGGCGCTGCAGTTGCTCGACATGTGCTTTTTCCGCCCGCAGGCCAGCAGTCAGCTCGCGTATCTCATCCTCTTGCTGATAAACCCGCATCAGCCGATTGCGGTAGCGTGTAGCTCTGGCTGCCAGCGATTTCATAAACTGGCCGAGGCCTGCCGCGCTTTCTGGGCAGACGAGCAGATGCACATGATTGGTCATCAGGCACCATGCATACAGCTTGATATGAAAAGCCTCTTTCAACTCCCCCATATCTGACAGGTAGCGCTGAAAATCTTCCGCGCAAGCAAACACCACCTGACGGTTATGGCCTCGCTGCACTATGTGGTGCGGGTAGTTCGGCAATACCACTCGACCCATCCTGGGCATCTACAACCTCCTTAAAATAAATCTGTCCCCTTTTCTCTGAAAACGTTGTCAGATGATTGGGTCGAGCTTAATATGTAATTGAGTTTTCGTGATTTTTCGACAAGCAGCGTTATTGTTTATCTGCGAGCTACGTCGGCCGGATCGTTATCAGAAATCGCTCTTGCGTAAGATGGACGAGCGCGACATTCATCTATAAGGACTACCGCGAGGGTACGCGATCCAGAGAGATTTCCCTGAGAATCACGTTGGTTTCGCGTTACGAGGGAATACATGGATATAAAGAAACAGATTAATTCAACTTTTTAAGCTGGCCACTTATTTGCCAGGTTAAATACACGGGGATTTATATGTCATCCATCATTAGCTATACAAGATGCCAGAAGTGTAAAAGCGTCTTCAATATCGACGAGCTCTACGACGATCCGGATGGTATTGGGAAAATTTGCATTGATCGCATCGAATGTCATAAGCGAGAAAAGGGCAATACCGAAAGGGCTAACCCGGCGCGTAAGCCGACCCGCTAAAGCTGGCAGCTTGGTTGGCGCTTTAGGTTGGTCGTAACGGCGGTCGCACAAAGTATCGTGCAAACGCAGCTGATAAAAGAGCATGGGATCAAGCGAAGCAGCCCAAGCAGTGTTTGTTGAGTGAAAAGAACCCACCTCCTCTTCCTTGAAGAGCGGCGGGAGCATCTGCTAAAACCATTCCATAACAACAATGAAGCCGCTTCATTTTTATAATATGGTGAGTTTAGGGGGCAATCATGAGCGAGCGTCTCGATCTAAAAGTTAAACCAGCAGTGCGAGTATGGCAAGGCGAAAGTATAACGCAGGATAACGGAAAATCTGCAAAGGGAGTTGTGTGTGACGACATAGCCAATCTTGCTCTTGCAATTCATAAATATCGTCACTTCTTTTCCCTTCGCCGGCAACTAAACACCAGATACTCAGGCGATTTTAACGGCAGTGGAGACCAACTTATCGAGATCACAAGCAAGAATGATACCTCCTATACCCGCCCGTTAATATTGGTAGTGTTTAGTGTTCACGGAGCTGGCCAGCCTCTCTATGAGGCTGATCTAATTAAGGATCATGGAAAAGACTATAATCCCACTATAAACTGGGGAAAAAAATGGTTCGGGGCGAAACTTGCCGAGATTAGGATCGACTGGGATAGTGCTGAGATCCTGCAATGGCGATGCGATATTGAACGCTTGTCGAGATCGCCTGACAGCTTGACTGCATGGATAGACGCGGAATTAGAGATGTTGGTGCGTTGTTCTAGCTACATGTGCGGCCAAAACGCGATCTTGACTAAGAGAGAACTTACACAGTATCTTGCTGCGGGACTGAGCCTAGAAGACCTTAAGACAAGGCTCACATGTTCCAAATGTGGCAAGAGAGAAGCTAAGGAAGGTCTGAATAAATGCTGCA
>NZ_VTVA01000027.1 GCF_008638345.1 Pseudomonas saliphila
CGCTGGCTGAAAGCCAGCCAACCAACACAACACCAGGCCAATTGCTTAATCCGCAGTCCGATGGTGTTCATACAAGAGGTCGACGATACCGCCGTTGGGCTTGTAGTCCTGCACGGTGTCGATCAATAACTGGCGTATGGTCGGATAATCGTCCCTCTGCACGGCCTGATGAAGCCTGTCCAGAATCTCGGTCAGGTCGCTCCATTCCAGATAACGCTCATTGGCACGGAAAATCTCGGGATGACCGGTAGATTCGGGATTCTCGCCGATCAGTAGTTCTTCGTAGAGCTTTTCCCCGGGGCGCAGCCCAGTGTAGGAAATCTCGATATCACCGCCCGGATTGTCGTTGTCTTTTACCGTCAGACCCGACAGGAGCACCATCTTGCGCGCCAGTTCGGCCACCTTGACCGGCTCACCCATGTTCAATACGAACACGTCCCCACCCTCACCCATCGCCCCAGCCTGAATCACCAGCTGCGCCGCTTCGGGAATGGTCATGAAATAACGCGTGATATCGGGATGCGTCACCGTGAGCGGGCCGCCCCGGCGAATCTGCTCGCGGAACAGTGGGATGACCGAACCCGAGGAATCCAGCACATTACCAAAACGCACCATGGCGAAGCGGGTCCGGTTGACGTAACTCACTCCGTTATCCTCGCCCCACAATATCGGCGCCTGTTCGGCATCCAGCGCCTGCATCAGCATTTCTGCCAGGCGCTTGGTTGAGCCCATTACATTGGTAGGTCGCACAGCCTTGTCGGTGGATACCAGAATCAGGCATTCAACCTGGCACCGGATGGCCGCCTGGGCAACATTCAGCGTGCCGAACACATTGTTCATCACGCCTTCGGCGACATTGTGCTCCACCATGGGCACATGCTTGTACGCAGCGGCGTGATAAAGCGTTTCGATCCGCCAGGCATTGATCACATGGCGCAAGCGTACCGCGTTACGGATCGATCCCAGGATCGGGACCAAGGTGATCCCCAGCCCATAGAGCCGGTTCCAGTTCTCCAGCTCCGAGTGAATCGCGTAGAGCGCAAATTCGCTGTGCTCGAACAGCACCAGCTTGTCGGGTGAGCACATCGCGATCTGCCGGCACAGCTCACTGCCAATCGAGCCCCCAGCACCGGTAACCATGACGGCCTTGCCCTTGATACAGCGTTCAAACAAGGAGCGGTCCGGCGGTACAGCCTCGCGTCCAAGCACGTCGGCGACGTCGACTTCCTGCAAATCCTCAACCCGCACCTTGCCACTGGCGATATCCATGATGCCGGGCATGGAACGCACATGCAGCGGGTATTCCTTCAGCGCTTCGAGTATCTGCTGGCGGCGACCACGGCTGGCAGACGGGATCGCCAGAAACACCTCTCGCGCTCCCGTCTGCTCTATCATTCTGTCCATCTGCTCAGCAGGATAAACGAACAGCTCTTCGACCGTACGTCCATGCAGATCAGGATTATCGTCTATGAAGGCGACCGGCTTATACGAGCGACTGACCTTGATCGAGGCGAGGAGCTGGTTACCTGCGGCGCCGGCGCCGTAGATGGCAACGGGCAGCTTTAAGTCGCTATGGACCGGGCTGACGATATTGCCTGCATTAAACCAGTCACCCAGAAAGTACTCCCGCACAGCCAGACGCAATCCGCCGAGCAGCCCGAGACTCAAGCACCAATAGGCGAAAAACACTGAGCGCGACAGGATTACGTCCAGCACAAACTCGCGGAGCAGCCACATTGTGGCAAGCAGCGCCAACCAACCAAGCGTGACCGCCTTGAAAATGGTTATTAACGCATCGTTGCCGAAGTAGCGCAGAACCGCACGGTACATGCCCATGCGAATGTAGAAAGGAATGGCGAGAATGGGCGCGAGGATGAATATCCAGCCCTGGTTGCCTTCCGGCCAGATCCATCCATCGCTGGCCAGCCTGAGATAAAATGCGGCCCACAGCGCCAGCCACATCAGCAGCACATCTGCAAGTATCTGCAGGACGCGCTTCTGTCCGTAACTCAGCCCCGCCAGCCGTTCTCTCAGGCCGCCCATGACGGCGCCTATAATGCGCGAATGTTATCGAGCAGCTTCTGCGTCTCACGCTCCATCAATGCCGCATCGCCACGGCTTTCGACGTTCAGGCGGATGACCGGCTCAGTGTTGGACGCACGCAGATTGAAGCGCCATTGATCGAAGCGGATGCTGACGCCATCGGTGTAATCAACCTCCAGCGCGTCCTTGGCATATTGATCTTCGATTGCCTTAAGTACCGCCGGCGCGTCGTTCACCGTCAGGTTGATCTCGCCTGAAGACGGATACGCAGCGATCCGCTCATCGACCAGCGTCGACATTGGCTTGCCCTTGCGGCACAGCAACTCGGCTACCAGCAACCAGGGGATCATGCCGCTGTCGCAATAGGCGAAGTTGCGGAAGTAATGGTGAGCGCTCATTTCGCCGCCGTACGCCGCGTCTTCCTTGCGCATGCGTTCCTTGATGAACGCGTGACCAGCCTTGGTTTGCACCGCACGGCCGCCGTTCTGCTCAACCTGCTCGATGGTGTTCCAGATTAGGCGCGGATCGTGAATGATGGCTGCACCCGGCTCCTTCTTGAGGAAGGCTTCGGCCAGCAGGCCAACAATGTAGTATCCCTCGATGAACCGGCCCTGCTCGTCGAACAGGAAGCAACGATCGAAGTCGCCATCCCAGGCAATACCCATATCCGCGCCGTGCTTGAGCACCGCTTCACCGGTGATCGCACGGTTTTCAGTAAGAATCGGATTAGGAATACCGTTGGGGAAGGTGCCGTCGGGTTCGTGGCAGATCTTCACGAAGGTGACCGGAATGTTCTTCTCTTTGAACGCCGCTTCGATGGCATCGATGGCTGGACCCGCTGCGCCGTTCCCGGCGTTGACCACCAGCTTGAGCGGCGTGAAGGCCTCAGGATCGATATACCCCATCAGGTGCTCGACGAACGCCGCGCGGGTATCGACCATGTCGTAGTGGCCACGCTTGTCATCAGGTACCGACGGATCGCGCCCGTCCACCAGCTCATAGTGGCTGGCCTCGGCCATCTCGCGGATGTCCTTCAGGCCAGTATCGGCTGAAATCGGCCGACTGCCTTCGCGCACCAGCTTCAAGCCGTTGTAATCGATCGGGTTATGCGATGCAGTGACTTCAATACCCCCGTCCACACCCAGGTGGAAGGTCGCAAAATACACTTCTTCGGTCCCGGCCAGGCCGAGATCCAATACATTCACGCCCTCATCACGCAGACCGTTGGCCAGAGCGGCCTTGAGCTGCGGAGAGGTCTCGCGTACGTCGCCGCCCAGCACGATGCGCTTGGGCTTCAGCCATTTGGCGAAGGCGCGGGCAATGCGGTAGGCGATGTCTTCGTTCAGTTCGGTCCCGAGCTGACCGCGGATGTCATATGCCTTGAAGCACGTAAGCTGTGTCATGTGTGTTTCCTATGATTTCCATTCTGCCTTGATCCGCCGTAACAATCCGGCGGTGGACACATCAGTGTCATCCAGGCTTGAGTCTTCGCCACGAATTTTCGCCAGAGTACTCATGGCGAGTTTCTTGCCCATCTCCACGCCCCACTGATCGAAGGGATTGATACCCCAGATCACCGATTGCACGAACACCTTGTGTTCATACAGCGCGATCAGCGCGCCCAGTGTGTAAGGGTTCAGCTCGTCGAGCAGCACCGTAGAGCTGGACTGGTTGCCGCGATAACGCATATACAGCGGCATCTCCTCGGCATTTTTCAGCGCTGCATCACCCAACGCCAACAAACGCGACTGCGCCAGACAGTTGGCCAGCGACAATTGATGTTGCGCTGCCAGTTCGCCTGCCGACTCGTGATGCTGGGCTTCGTGGTAGCGTCGCACCGGCACGATAAAATCGCAGGTAACCGCCTCAGTGCCCTGGTGCAGTAGCTGATAGAACGCATGCTGGGCATTGGGGCCCACGTCACCCCAGATGATCGGGCAGGTTGAGCGGCCAACCGGCTCGCCATCGCGGGTAATGCTCTTACCGTTGGATTCCATCTCGAGCTGCTCCAGATACAGCGGCAGCTGCTTCAGACGGCCATCGTAGGGCAGAATCGACAGCGCGTTGATATCCAGAATATTGGTATTCCATACGCCAATCATGCCCATCAGCACCGGCAGATTGTCTTCCCAGGGCGTCGCCTTGAAGTGCTCGTCCATATCGTGGGCACCGGCCAGCAAGCGCCGGAAACCGTGCATACCGATTTTCAATGCAATCGGCAGACCGATCGCTGACCACAGCGAATACCGGCCACCGACCCAACCCCAGAAATCCAGCTGGTTCTTTTCGGTAATGCCCCACTCGGTCATCTTGTGCGGCGACGCCGAGACACCGATGAAGTGACAATGCAGGATGCTGGAACTGGCCCGCTTGCCAAACGACCGCTGCAGCCACTGCAGGGCAGTCGCGGCATTGGTCAGCGTATCGATGGTGGTAAAGGATTTGGATGAAATAACGAACAGCGTCGACTGCGGCTTCTTGTCTCGCAGCAGTTGCGACAGCTGACTACCGTCGATAGTCGACGCGAAATGTACATTCAACCGATGCTTGGTCGGGCAAGTGAAATCATTCAGCGCTTCGGTGACCATCAAGGGACCAAGATCCGAGCCCCCTACCCCGATATTGATCACATCGGTGATCACTTCACCGGTCGCACCACGCCATTGCCCCGCATGGATCTGATCAACAATGCGCTCCATTTGCTGCAACTGGCCGTGCACCTGGGCGGTGACATTGTCTTCGCCGACCTGGCACTTGGCATCCGCTGGCAAACGCAGCGCCCAATGCATGGCGGCGCGACCTTCGGTGCAGTTGACCTCTTCACCGCTGAACAGTCTGTCTATCCAGCCCTGAAGATCATGGGCATCAGCCAGATCGATCAGATGGCGCAGCGTCTGGGCGGTCATACGTTGTTTGGAAAAATCGTACATCAGCGGGCCGAACTGCCGATGCATCTTGTTGAATCGCTCGCTGTCCTCGGCAAAGAAATCGGCAAGGTGCTGTTTCTCCACCAATTGACCGTGAGCGATCAGCTCTTCCCATTGCTTGTCTGTGGCTTCAGTCATCAGCGTCGTCCAATCCCAAAATACTCAAACCCGTTCTGCTTCATGAAGTCCGGATCCCATATATTGCGGCCGTCGAGCAACAACGGCTGCTTCATGGTGGCCTTCATGTGAGACAGGTCAGGACTCATATAGGCATCCCATTCGGTCACCAGCATCAGCGCGTCAACATCGACCAATGCGGCATAGGGATCCTTGTGCAGCACCAGATCACGGCGATCGCCAGCCCATTCGGCCAACGCCGGTAGCGCGCGTGGATCGTGCACATGCACCTGCACGCCCTGCGCCCACAGCGCCTCAATCAACTTGAGCGCCGGCGCATTGTCGATACGCGCCGATTCGGGCTTAAAGGCCACACCCCAGATCGCCACCTTCTTGCCTTGCAAATCGGTGCTGTAGTAGCGCCACAACTTGCGGAACAGCGACTCTTTCTGACGCTCGTTAATACGAAGCACCTGATCCAGCAACTGCGCCTGGATACCACTGTGCTTGAGCGTGGACGCCAGATTCATCACGTCCTGCGAGAAGCTCAGGCCGCCGAAACCGCAACCCGGGTACAGGTAGCTATCGCCAATGCGCGGGTCCTTGCCAACACCCTGACGCACGCGTTCGATATCCACATCCAGCATGTCCGCCAGATTGGCCATATCGTTCATGAAACTCAGGCGGGTCGCGAGCATGCCAGTGATAGCCAGCTTGGTGAATTCGGCTTCACGCGGGCGCATCATCATGATGTTGTCGCGCCGACGGTTATAGGGCCGCAACGCCTCGGCAACCATGCGCTTGCCCCAGGGCGAGTCACAGCCCAGCAACCAATGGTTGGCCGCGGTAAAACTCTTCACCGCAGCGCCTTCGATCAACAGATCAGGCAGGCTGGCCGCGACACGCTGCGTTGATTCACTGCCCGGCAACTCGCCCAATGCGCGTTCGAGCGCTTCGGTGGTGCCCACGGGGAACGTCGACTGATTCACCACCACCCAGCTACGGCCGCTCTCGGTCGGTAACTTGCCGATGATTTCAAATGCCAGATCGATGTCGGTGGGCGACAGCGCCAGCCAGATAATCGCCGCGCGCTCATCTGGCGGCGCACCATCCGCAGCCAGCTTGAAACGGCCTGCTATGGTCTGTTCGGTCACCAGTTCATCCAGGCCAGGCTCACGATAGGGGCATCCGCCATTGGCGAGGGTTGTTGCTGCGGGCCCCTCCGGCACGTGCAGGCTTACATTGTGACCTGAGGAAGCCAGGCCGGCAGCACTAACGAGCGCGCACAGCGTGTCTCCATACACATCGATATACATTGCGCTTAAATCCTCACTGGTACTGCTTTAACAGGGCCCGGAAATCGCTCCCGAGTTTGGGATGCTTGAGGCCGTAGGCCAGAGTGGCTTCGAGATAACCGAGTTTGTTGCCGCAATCAAATGACCGGCCACGGATGCGGAAGGCATCGACGCCCTGCTCTGTCATCAGCGTTGCGATGGCATCGGTAAGCTGAATCTCGCCACCGGCGCCCGGAGGGGTGTTATCCAGCAGTTCAAAAATCCGCGCCGGCAGAATATAACGCCCGACAATGGACAGGTTGGACGGTGCTTCCTCACGCGGCGGTTTCTCAACCACCCGATGCATCGGCGCGCCTTCACCGGCTTCCAGCTCGACGCCCTTGATATCCACAACCCCGTAGGAACTCACCTGATCGTAGGGTACCGGCTCGACCATAATTTGCGCATTGCCAGTTTCGTGGAAGTGCTCTGCCATCACGCCAAGGTCAGTGCGCGTGCCCGACTGCTGCACCAGCACGTCAGGCAGCATCACCGCAAAGGGCGCATCGCCAATGATTGCGCGGGCGCAATTGATCGCATGGCCCAGACCCAGGGCTGAGCCCTGACGCACCACCGAGACCTTGAGTCCGGCCGGAACGGTGTCCTTCAACACCTCGAGCAACTCAAGCTTGCCGCGGCGCTCGAGCTCGGCTTCAAGTTCATAATTCGTGTCAAAATGATCTTCAATCGCACGCTTGCTGGAATGGGTTACCAGCACGATTTCATTGATACCTGCAGCGAGGGCTTCCTCTACCACGTACTGAATCACCGGCTTGTCTACGACGGTGACCATTTCTTTTGGAATAGCTTTGCTGGCGGGTAAGAAACGCGTACCAAGACCTGCGACGGGGAGAACGGCTTTAGTAACCTTCACGGAAACTCCATGTATGAGAAATTCGATATCAATAGTCCATGCATGCCATGAGCCTGCGGGCGCAAACTAGCCATGAAAGGGACGCTAACCTGCCTGATGTGTGGAACGTTTTTTAGCGGAGAAGTTCCGGATGATCTCACAGACGGCGCGTACCGTCTTGCTCAGACACGATGGGTAGTTGAGAGTGCTCCAACTCGCCACCACACGCGCGATTTCACCCTGAGATCATTGCGGATTTGTGACAAACATCAGCGACATCACAGCGGCCATGAACAGCGCGTCGAAGCGTTTGCGTCGGCAATGGCGGGTATTCACCAGCAGAACCAGATAACCGAAGCGCCTGCCGGGCGTCAGCCACGACCGCACAAAGACGTCATCGGCCAAACCGACCAGGCTTGCAATCGTCCGCGCCTGGGTTAACCACCAGCCGTTAACGATATTTCGGCACCGGGTGATAATGGCATCGAGACCACTATTGACCCCCAGATGGTTTTCCTCATGTTGCCGGTAAAGCATTTTAGGCTCGGGATCGATATGCCACTCAAACCCGTGCGAGCGAGCAAAGGCATAACAGAACCAGTCGTGGAGATGCACCGCGTCCAGCTCTGAACGATGACTGGAAACAAAGTCTCGCAGCGAGAGAAAAAGCCTGGGAGAAAACACATAGGTGCAGCCCGGGCCTGCGGCCTCGAACAGAAAGTCCCACCGTCGTTGCGGCTGGGATTTCTCAATCAGTGCGCGCCGTCCATCTGCCCACAGCGCGGTGACGTTTCCCGAGTAGCCGTCGGCCCCCGTTGCGATAAGCACGCCGGAAGCACGCGCCAGCTTGTCTGCATTCCAGATGTCGTCCTGATCAGCGAACGCAAAATAGTCAAAATCCTGCGCGGGGACCTCAGCAATCAGACGAAAAAAATTGGCGGAGGCACTGCCCATACGCACGCCGTGCGGCAGTGTCCGCACCCGATTGTCTTGCGCGGCCAGATCGTCGAACCACGCCTCGGTGCCGTCACAGGAAGCGTCGACGCTGACGAACAGGGTTACCGATACGCCTTCCTGGCGCAGAATGGTGTCCACCTGCTCCTCGACCCAGAGCCGCCCATTGTGAGCCGCCAATAACACAGCGATCCGAGGCGACAGTCCCTCGTTCATCGGGTCACCAACGGCCCGTTCCGGCCTTTCAGGCCATCACGAATAGCAGCGATATAGTAGCGTGCGTAGTCTTTTCGTCTCGGCTCCATGACCACCAGCAGGCACTGCTGCACAAAGCCGACCACGACTTCGCGAACCAGCATCCGCGACGGGACATGCGGATATCTGAACAGCAATAGCGCATTACGAACCCGGTAATACCTGCGCTCAGGGCTATGCACAGGCACCTTGAATCCTGCCAAGCCGCGCACTGAGTCACCTATCGAATGCCGCATGGATACCTTCGGATTGATGCGAACCTTAAACCCCGCCCTCGCACAGCGCAGACACCATTCGGTGTCGACGTAATCGATGAACAGACCTTCGTCGAGCATGCCTACTTCAACGAACACCTTGGCGCGCACCATTGTTCCTGACGAGATAGCCACTGACACATCCAGCGACTTGTCGAGCGATTCCGGCAAATACTTGCGTCTGGCGCCGTTAGCGGCCACGTCAACAATGGGATAACCAAAGCCATGCACACTATCGAACGAAACAGGGGCAGTTATGTTGACCTGGTCGTCACTAAAACAGGCGGATAAACCGCCAATCAACGCCGGACCGATTGTGCTGTCCTGATCGAAGAACACAATAGCTTCTGCACCCCGCTTCAGACACTCGATAATACCCTCGTTCTGAGCCGCGCCTATTCCCCTGTTCGTGTCCAGATCAATCACTACCACCCCATCTGGAAGGCCTTCAAGCAAGCCAGCGGCAGAGCCGTTATCGACGACAACAAGCGTTCCCACCTGCGGCAACAGCATGGAGAGCAACTGGCAAAGCTTTGGCATGTTCGGATTATAGGTCACCACCACTGCGGCCACGGCTTGTCGAGCGATGGTTACATCCTCTGATTCAGTCATGCCGACTCACCAGGGAAGGATTCAAACTGCAGAAACCGCTATGGAGCCGGCCTGGCGCTCGTTGA
Source organism: Pseudomonas saliphila (assembly GCF_008638345.1). Classification (GTDB taxonomy): domain Bacteria; phylum Pseudomonadota; class Gammaproteobacteria; order Pseudomonadales; family Pseudomonadaceae; genus Halopseudomonas; species Halopseudomonas saliphila. The sequence goes on from NZ_VTVA01000027.1 coordinate 9,415, forward strand.
TCGCCTCGTCATAAATGCCCTCAAGCTCAAGCGCCTGCTCTTCAAAGAAGCGAATACTGCCACCCTCGCCAAACACAACCTGCTCGCCGATTGAAATACCATCGAATAGATCGACTGTAGCCAGAACGGCGCGCCTGAGCGCCGTTCCGTCATCATCGAAGGGGATAACGAAGCCATTGACGCCGTCCACGATATCTTCCACTGCAGCGCCGCCATCGGTGGCAATCACCCATACATTCCGCGCAAGGGCCTCCCGCACGGTAAGGCCAAAACTTTCCTTACATCGGGTTGGAAAGAGCAACACATCGATATCCGCGTAAAACACATCGATGTTCTTCGCAGAATAAGCAGGAACGATCTCAACGTCTCCGCACCCGTCGAAGTAGTCCGCGGGGAAGGAGCTATAACCGAGGTTCAAAGTGTTATCCACAACGCGTAGCCGGACCTGTTCCGGCATTGGCGAACCAAACGCAGACCGAACCAGATCCACGCCCTTGATTTCAGTGTTGCCACCCACGTAGGCGAAACGCACATTCTCTGAACGTCTGATTCGCTCTGCACACAAGGGCTGGCGAATACCATTCTTGTTCACCACCACACGCTCCGCCGGTAAACCATTGGCGATGTGAAAGTCGGCGAAATAGCGGCTAGGCGCAAGGATACGGCTAGCGGCCAATAGGCGATCACGGAGCAAGTTGCTCCGATACGCGTTGATAGAGCGATTATCGACGCAACTGGCACAGACCTTCAGATCAATCACATACTGTCCGCAAAACTGATTCGAGCGATCGATCATGAACTGCCTGCCGCACAGCCACCAAGGGTCATGCACCGTCACAACATAGGGGACCTGATGCGTGCGACATATTTCCAGTGGCGTCACGCCTATGTTCTGGATGCTGTGAAAATGCACCAGGTCAGGTTTGATTGCGGCGAGTGCTTCGCTGAAGGCTCGGTCGACATCGGGGTTCTCGAACTGTTTGCCCGGCTCCAGCCCCGATGGAATAACACAACCGAAAACGGAAATCTGATCCGCCTCATACCGGCGAACACTATAGGGATCGGCCACACCCTCGGCGAGCGTGGTAAACACGTATACGTTGTAGCGGCTGGCATCGATCAGCTTGTTCAGCTCTTCGGCGACGATGGTGGCACCACCGAAACTTCGCGGAGAGTAATACACGTTTACCGATAGGACACGTGGCTTATGGCGCTGCGCCTGGGCAGGGAATATTCCGGCTACTTGTTCAGCGGCTATATAACCAGGGGCATAGCGGTGCATGACATGCTCATAGGCGTCCTGTCCCATACGGCTGCGTAAGCTCGCATCCTCTACCAGGGCCGACAGACAGTGAGTCCACTCATCCGTTGTCCCGCACAGGAAACCATGTTCACCGGACTCTATCGCATCGCAAAAGGCCTGTGCCTTGGAACACACACTGGGCAACTTGACGATAGCCGCTTCGAGATACTTGATATTGCTCTTGGCATCAGTAAACAGCGACTTTTCCAACGGCGCGATGTTTATATCGCACTCCGCCAGAAAGCCGAGATACTCATCGTATGAGCAAAACGGGATCTTCTCGACCCGGTCACCAAATCGCTCGAAGGTGTCCGGCAATTCCAGGGTACCGATCAGTCGAAACCGAACATGCTCGTAGCGTTCCATGACCTTAATTATCGCGTCTGCAGCCTGCTCGAAATCGACATTATGCGTATTGGTTCCGGAGCCATACACGATGCGAACCTGCGAACCCGCCACTTTCGGCACGGCGTTTATCCGTTCAGCCGCGGCGATGGTGCCTTTATCAAGTGCGTTCTCGACGACATAAACCGGCTTGCCGGTACGCTGCTCCATTGCGCCGCGCAGTGCTGTAGTCGAAGCAATGCCCTGGTCACACGCCTGCATTGCGGCCAGATACAATTCGGCGCCAGCCAGCAACTCCCGATAGACCGCGGGGTCGAGCCCAGAAAGCGCTTTGGTTTGCGCCAACACCTCCCGATCAAAAATGATGTCGTCCACTTCCCAGTAAGAGGTCACACCAAGCCGCTGCGCCTCGGCGATCAAATTCAGTACCAGCGGGAACCCCGGGGCGCGATAAAAAATGACTTCGCTGTGGCTGGAAAGCAGCGTCATGCAGGTCTGATATTCGGTCCAGCTGACTACATTGGCTTCGATGCCCAGGCTGGCAAGCAGCTCGACTTTTTGCGTGACGCGGTATTTGGTGCACTGCGGGATACTCAGCTCGGCAATAATAAGCACCCGCCGTTGCAGCAATTCGGTGGCCGGTCGCGTTACAGGAGTCAGGAACGAGACATCGACTGAAGCGGCTTGCAACTGATGTTGCGTGCCGAACTGATGGCGGACCCGCATACGCAGGCCTTCTAGCCCTTCCCGATTCAGGACTGACCAGAGTTTGCGTGCCGTAGGCCGAACGCCGCCCTGAGCCTTGATAACGGGACTGGCAATTCTGGTAAGGCTCTGCAACTTGCGCATGGTTGTGACCGCAGTGCGCACCGGCGCGGTGTATCGCCAACATGCCGAATTCAGCAATTCGGCGTTCTCCGCCTGCACTCGACTGAGCTCTGTTTCAAGCTGCGCTAGCCGGCTGATTTGCTCCTGGCTGGTCTGTTTCAGCTCGTCAGACAGGGATTCAAGTTCCAGCACGCGTTGTGAGCTTGCCTGCGCAATCCGGACCTGCTCCTGCCAGAGCTCATCAGGGCCGCGATCAAGCTGCGTCCACGGATTGGCGGATTGATCTGCGGCAACCGATCGGCGCTCAGAAAGCTGCAACGGCTCGTCAGTGACCGCCGCCTCTTCGCCGACCACGATCCGCTCACCCAGCTCGTTACGCTGCGCCGGCCGCTTCCGGATTATGCACACAGAATTGAGGAAGGTAACCGAATGCACTTGTGCGAGCACAGTTTCGTCAAATGATTCGCCGAGGGATTCTTTGAAACCACTGACAAGCTCCGCACGGCTGCCGGCTTTGCCCCAGTGCTCATAATTGACGATATCGGACAGCCGCTTCAGAAAGCTCATCGAGGAGTACGGGGCATAGAGCCCACCCTCGAATTCCCGCCAATAACTGCAGTGCAAGTCTTCGATGACAAAGAGGCCGTCATCCCTCAAACGCGGAAAATAGCGCGCGAAGGAGCGGATAATGTCGGAAGAGGTATGCGAGCCATCATCAATGATCAGATCAAAGCTGCTGGCGATCTGCAGGATCTCAGCCATGGCAGCGTCGCTATTGGCATCGCCCACCACGACAGATATGCGCGGATCATCATAAGTGAGGCGTGCGCAGTCGGGATTGATATCGCAGCCGACGATCTGTTCCGCCCTATCAAAATAGCGCGCCCACAGCTCCAGCGAACCGCCGTTCTGAATGCCAATTTCCAGCAGATTCAGCTTGCGGTCGCGGAAGGGGCTGAACATCTCGTCGTAGGCATCCAGGTATAAAGACCATTTGTCCGATACCTTGCCGGCATGCTCGTTATAGAGATTTTTCAATGACTTCATGGGGTCTTGACCAAAGTAACTGCTTCAAAGGGAACACCAACGAGCCCCCAGCGCACCTTGCTGGATGAAACATTGATTACCAGCGCGTCATGCATCCAGTGATGTTGCACATGGTTGTGCTGATCACCATCTGCCAGCGAAGACATCACCACATATTGCCCATTGGGCAGCATCGGCAACCGAAATACGAAATGACCTTCGATGGTCTCGCCCGCCTCGCCGGTGCAGGGGTTACTGTCAGAAAAAGGCAGCGTATTCTCACCAAACAGGTCCTGACCAAGCCTATCCCTGACGAGGAAGCCGAGAATCGGCTGAGTGAAGTCTTTATGCAGCACGGCGCGAATACTCATCCGCACCACTTCACCGCCCTTGAGTACCTCGCCGTCTTCACCGGAGAGCCTGGAGAGCCGTACCGAGACGATTTCACCGGCACCGCTTTTCCAGCCATTGGCGGCGCTGAGATTATTCTGCGTCTGGAAATTGCTCGGATACTCAACCACAGCGGCCTGCGTAGCCTCGATTTCAGGAGCCCGGTCGCTGCTGTGGTTATCGATACTGGCAGGCTGCCGCAGCCCTTCCAGTTTGGCCTCTTCGCCATATACCTCTTGCAGTGTGTACTGCAGATACTCCTCGGCAATATCCTTGGAATGACCGGATTCGCGCAGCTGGCCCTGGTGCATCCACACGGCACGCTCGCAGAGGTTGATAACCGAGCCCATATCATGGCTGACGAAAAGCAGCGTTCCGTTTTTCTTGAATTCGCGGATAAAGCGCATGCACTTCTGCGTGAAAACCGCATCGCCCACGGCTAGCGCTTCATCAACCACCAGAATATCGGCATCAACGTGGGCAATAACAGCGAAGGCAAGCCTCACGTACATACCGCTAGAGTAGGTTCTGACGGGTTGATCGATGTAATCGCCGATATCCGCGAACTGCGCAATCCGATCAAAGCGGCGAGTGATTTCGTCCCGACTGAGCCCATAGAGCGAAGCGGCCAGGTACACGTTTTCCCGTCCAGTGAACTCAGGGTTGAACCCCGAACCAAGCTCCAGCAGAGCGGCAATGCGCCCGTTGGTGGTGATCTGGCCACCGGTGGGGTTAAGCGTGCCGCAGATCATCTGCAGGATGGTCGACTTGCCGCTGCCATTCCGCCCGATGATCCCGACTGTCTCTCCACGCTTGACCTCGAAACTCACGTCTCGCACGGCCCACGCCTCGTTGTAATAACGGCGACGGCGAAACAGCATCTGCTTCAGTCGGTCCTGCGGCTTCGCGTAAATCTGATAACACTTGCTCAGGTCTTTAACGCTTATCGCTACCTCAGATGACATCGGCAAACCCTTTGCGCGTAGTCTGGAACCCGATAAAACCCGCGTACGCCACCGCAAGGCTCAGAAGCATATACAAACCAAGCGCCGACCAGTCGGGAGTCTGGTGCATGAGCATGACGGCCCTCGCCTGCTCGATGACAAGCGTCAGCGGGTTCAGCGCATAAATCCATTGAAATTTGGCATCGACGGACGAGACCGAATAAAAGATCGGGCTCAAAAACATCATGGCGGTCAGCACCGGACCAATCAGTTGGCTGATGTCGCGCAGGTAAACCCCCAATGCGGACAACCCCCATGTCAGCCCCAACACCAGTATGACGAACGGCAGCAGGACGATGGGTATGTAGAGCATATGTAGGGTGAGCTCCCAATTGGAGAGCACCATCAGAATCAGCAGTATCACGTAGCCCGCCAGCAGGTGGAACAGCGCCGCCAGCAAGGTGGTAATGGTGAGAATCTCGAGCGGGAAGACCACCTTCTTCACATAATTGGCATTGGCGATGACCAGCCCCGGTGCTTTGCTGATGCATTCAGAGAAGAAGTTAAACACCAGCAACCCCGCGAACAACGCAACGGCAAAGTCCAGTGGGCCCGTGAGGTCGCCCTCGCCCCAGCGAGACTGAAAGATCTCGCCAAACACGAAGGTGAACACTGACAACATCAGGATCGGGGTAAGGAACGACCAGAACACCCCGAAGAAAGACCCTCGATAGCGACCGGCAATATCGCGTTTGGTCAGCGCCAGAATCAACCCGCGCTGCGTCCAGGTGCTTTTGATCAGTCTCAGCGGTGATATGGAAAAATCCTGCATATCAGCCGGCTACTCCCAATCGTTCACGCTGGTAACTGCCATCCTGCACCCGCCGGCACCAGTCCTGATTATCCAGATACCACTGAACCGTCTTGCGCAGCCCGCTCTCGAATGTTTCCTGTGGCGACCAGCCGAGTGTCTGCTGGATCTTGCTGGCATCAATCGCATAGCGCATATCGTGCCCGGGGCGGTCTTCCACCGTGGTGATCAGGTCCTTGTAGCTGCCCTGTTCACGCGGCCTGAGCTCATCCAGCAGTGCGCACAGCGTGTGCACGACCTCGATGTTCTGCTTCTCGTTGTTGCCACCGATGTTATAGGTCTCGCCAATGCTGCCCTGCGTGGCCACCAGCACCAGGGCCCGGGCGTGATCTTCAACGTAGAGCCAATCGCGTATCTGATTGCCTTTGCCGTATACCGGCAAGGGTTTGCCTTCCAGGGCATTGAGAATCATCAGAGGGATCAGTTTTTCGGGGAAGTGGTAGGGACCGTAGTTGTTGGAACAATTGGTCACCACCACCGGCAGGCCAAAGGTGCGATACCAGGACCGCACCAGGTGATCCGAACCGGCCTTGCTGGCCGAGTACGGCGAGCTAGGTGCGTAGGCAGTCTGTTCGGTGAAAAGAGGCAGCTCGCCGGCCTGCTCATCGGGATGAGGCAGGTCGCCATAGACTTCGTCGGTGGAGATATGATGGAAGCGGAAGCCGGCTTTGCGTGCGGCATCCATCGTCAGATAGTAGGCGCGAGCCTGCTCTAACAATACGTAGGTCCCAACCAGGTTGGTCTGAATAAACGCGCCGGGGCCGTCGATCGAACGGTCTACGTGCGACTCGGCCGCCAGGTGCATGATGACATCGGGCTGGTGCTGTTGCAGCACGCGCTTGACCTCCGGCTCATCGCAGATATCTACCTGCTCGAAGGCGTAACGCGGATCGTCGCGGAACGGACCAAGCGACTCGAGATTGCCGGCGTAGGTGAGTTTGTCGAGGTTAACGACCTCATGCTGGGTTTCGCGCATCACATAACGGATGACTGCGGAACCGATAAAGCCGGCCCCGCCCGTCACTAATATTTTAGCCATTTTTTGCTGCGTCCTTGAGCCTGCTCAAGCAGATATTGAGTGAGTGCTTCCAGTGCGGCACGTCCACGCCCGTATAGTCACGGAACGCGTTTTTGTTCAGCACGCTGTAATACGGGCGTCGGGCCGGCGTCGGGTAATTCACCGTATCGATCGGATCAACTCTGCACTGCAAAGGCTGCATGTCGAAGATCTCCAGCGCGAAGTCATACCAGCTGCATACACCTTCATTGCTGTAATGGAACACCTTGCAACCCGACTCAACTGGCTGGCTTTCACGCCGGCGCACCAGCGCCATGATGGCGGTTGCCAGGTCACCGGCGTAGGTCGGGGTGCCGACCTGATCGTTGATAACGGTCAGCCGTTCGCGCTCCTGGCCTAGCCGCAGCATGGTCTTGACGAAGTTGTTACCGAACTCAGAGTAGACCCAACTGGTGCGCACGATGCACGCATCAACGCCGCTACGCTGGATGGCCTGCTCGCCGTGCAGCTTGGTCTGGCCGTACTGATTGATTGGCGCCGTGGGATGGTCTTCAGCGTAGGGTTTGTAATGACAGCCATCGAACACGTAGTCAGTGCTGATATGAATCAGGCAGGTGCCCTTCTTCCGGGCCGCCTCAGCCAGAGCAGCCACCGCATGGTGGTTGATCTGCTCAGCCAGCTCTGGCTCAGTTTCGGCGCGATCAACCGCAGTGTAGGCAGCACAATTGATCAGGTAATCGAAGGCATGATCTTCCAGGCACGCATGCACCACGCCAGGCGTCGCCAGGTCGAGGCGGGAGCGGTTGAAAAAGTGAAATTCAAACTCGGGGTACTGCCCTGCGATCATTTGAAGGCTTCTTCCCAGCTGCCCGGTACTGCCCGTCACGAGGATGTGTTTACGACTCATAAAGCTCCGCGCTGTAGTCAAACAGATCTGTCATATCCGCCAACAATGGCTGGCGGGAGTCCTTGTCAGAAACGGTGATCAACTGCATCGGGAGCTGCCAGTCGATGCCCAGCTGGGCATCGTTCCAGGCAATCCCCCGGTCGCACTCCGGCGCATAGTAGGCATCAACCTTGTAGGCAAACACCGCCTCATCGCTGAGCACCACAAAGCCGTGGGCAAAACCGCGCGGCACGAACAGCTGATGCTTGTTCTCGCCACTCAGTTCAACCGCCACGTGCTGGCCAAAAGTCGGGCTCCCGCGGCGAAGGTCCACTGCTACGTCGAGCACACGGCCCTGAACCACGCGTACCAATTTGCTCTGGGCATGGGGCGACAGCTGAAAATGCAGACCGCGCAACACCCCTTTGGCAGACCTGGATTCATTGTCCTGAATGAAGTCGACCTTATAATCCACCGCCTCGGCGAACAGGTCCTGACGAAACGTCTCGAGGAAATACCCCCTCTGGTCTCCGTGCACCTTGGGCTGCAACAACTTGACGTCGGGTATCGCCTGGGGAATACAAATCAACGGGTATTACCTCTTCCGCTCGTTTGATCAAATACTGTCCGTATTGGTTCTTGGCCAGGGGGCCAGCCAGCTTGAGTAGCTGCTCCTTGTTGATATAGCCCATCTCGAAGGCAATCTCTTCGAGGCAGGCAACCTTCAGGCCCTGACGCTTCTCAATGACCTCAATAAATTGCGAGGCTTCCAGCAGGCTTTCGTGCGTACCGGTATCGAGCCAGGCATAGCCGCGCCCGAGCAGCTCGACCTTCAGCCGCTGTTCGTCCAGGTACATCTGATTCAATGAAGTAATTTCCAGCTCGCCGCGTTGTGAGGGCTTAACCTGCTTGGCTTTTTGAACCACGTCATTCGGATAGAAATACAAGCCGGTGACAGCGTAATTGGACTTGGGATGCAGGGGCTTTTCTTCAAGGCTGACCACAGTGCCCTGCTCATTGAATTCGGCCACACCGTAGCGCTCAGGGTCATGTACCCGGTAGCCAAATACCGTCGCCTTATTGTTGCGGGCGTTGCTCACCGCATTGGCCAGGGTCGGTGCCAGGCCGTGGCCGTAATAAATATTGTCGCCCAGCACCAGGCAGACGTCATCCTTGCCAATAAAGCGCTCTCCCAGCAGGAACGCCTGGGCCAGGCCATCCGGGGACGGTTGCATGACATATTTGAAGCGCACGCCCATTTCCGAGCCATCACCAAGCAGACGCCGGAAGCTGGATTGGTCTTCCGGGGTGGTGATAATCAGAATGTCACGAATCCCTGCCAGCATGAGCACTGAGATCGGGTAATACACCATCGGCTTGTCATACACCGGCACGAGCTGTTTCGACACGCCCTTGGTAATCGGATACAGCCGAGTGCCTGAACCGCCGGCTAGTACAATACCCTTCATTCGTTGCTCCCGAATCAGCGGCTAACAGCCGCCCGCTCCACAACGCACTTCAGCACGCAAGCGTTCGCAGGCGTGACAATCGTTATCAGCATTTGGCTGGATTGGAAAAGGCAGAGGCATGTTCATATGAAAACTCCATGTGTCAAAAGCTGCCAGTATCCCTGGCCGTTGAACCTGCATGACGCCAAGCTGAATTAATAGTTTGGCCTGCAAACACTGATTAGAAAAACAGGACGAAGTTCCCGATACGAATGCCCAGTGCGTTGCAAATCGGACAGGCGTGCCGTTTCGAGCCAGACATCATGGCGCAGGACAGCCGGGTGTCAGCTGCTGGCTGCCATTCGCCAGCAGATACACCACGCAGGGCTGCGCGGCGCCGTCTCGGGACACGGCCCAGCTGCTGATACCACCGCCCTCCACCGCTCGAATGACAGCGCTGACATATTGCTGCGGTGGGAGCGGGAATAACCGATATCGATTGTCCTGCAGCCCGGCGAGCTCGAACGGAATGCTGGCGAGGCTGCCATCAACCGCTTGGAGCTCAAGCAAGGCCTGCCCCTGGTTGTCCCGCATGTAGGTTCCAAACCGAATGCCGAGTCCCACTATCGTGTCTGCAGGGGCGTCCGCCAAACTCAACACGATGGGTTGGTCCTGACTCAAAGGTTCGCTGGGCGTGAGCTCCAGCAGGTAATCCGCGCCCTCAGGAGCCGGGAGGTAATACCGCTGCAAGATGGTTGTCGCCGCAGCACTAAGGGAATAAATAAGCAGCAAGACCAGTAGTAACCAGCCGCACACGCTTATGGCCATGTGTTGCCGCGAACCGGAACTGAACACAGCAAAACAGAACAGCGCAACAGAGGGCGCGAAATAACGCCCTTGCACGCCATCGATCACATCAGCCGGGTGAACCGTCCAGGTGACCAGCATCGCGATAAAAATCAGTAGTGCCGAGCCCAGGGCGCAACACAGCAGTGCCGCACGCCAGGCCCAGTCTCGTTTCCAATCAATCCTCACCAGTGAACAAAGCAGGATCAGGACCAGAATGGCAGCGATATAGCGGTAGCGAGGTTCAGGCAGCGGAGCGTCCAGCCAACCCAGAACGCCGATAAAGCTTTGCGTGTAAAAGGTCCAATGGTGGGCGATCGTCCGCGCTAGCAGCGCAAAAAACGCCAAGGGGTCGGTCAGATAATAGATAACAATGGTTGAGGACGACGCGCCAACCCAGCCTCGGTTACCCGCCGTGGTACTCATAGCGAACGCCACCCACGCCAGCGACGCAACAACCAGTAACACGGCAGTTAGCAGAACGTTACGTTGACGGGTGTAGACATACACGACAAAGGGGAGCAGCAACAAGGGGAACAACTGGATGCGCGACGTGGTGAGCAATAGGATGCTGATAATGAAAGCCGGAAACAGCCAACGCTTTGCTGCATCAGGCTCCGACACCAGCGCGACAAAAGCGGAGATGGCAAAAAACGTAAGCGCCAGTGACAAACCATCCAGCGTCGCCGCCGACAGCTGGAACAGAGTCATCGGCAAAGCCAGTAAGGCCAGAGCAAAAAATGGCGGTCGCACCAGGCTCAACGCTGCCAGAAACAACGCTACCGACGAAGCAAGTGTGAGCAGCCGAGCCAATCGATAAGAACGGTCAACCGTGAACTCAACCGCCTCGCCGATCGCAAAGCCAACCGCTTGGGGAATGTAGATAAAAGGCAGGTAATACCCCGTGCCCGGCGCGCCACTATAAACACGCTCGCCCTGCCAACGAATCTGACCGGCCTCCGCTAGACGCAAGGGGCTTTGCTTGACGTCACTCCTGGTGGGGAAGCCTGAATAGTGCGCGTAATATTCCAGCAGCCCGGTATCAACAAGCCCGCCGGCGGCCACCCCATCCGGACCGCTTAGAAACAGCTCCCCTTGCGAGAGCATATAAGCACGTTTGAGATGATCGAATTCGTCCGGCGACTGCAGCGGCGGAACGATCACCGAGAGAAAAAACGCAGCGAGCAATACAGCGCCGAGATATAACGATCCTACGCGTTTCAGGCCACATCGATTTATCACCAGCAATTCCTTTTGAAGTCACGCCCTGACAGTTACCACAATGCCAGCAATGATCAACGCCACGCCGATGAAGTACTGCGCCTGAAAGCGCTCGCCGAACGCCACATAGCTACCCAGCGGCACCAACACAAACGCCATCGCCATCAACGGATACACGCGCCCCAGATCGATGCGCTGCAGGGTCCATACCCAACCCAGGGAGGTCACGCCATAGAGCGCAATCGCGATAGACAATGGAATGAGACTTTTCACTGACACCAGCGAGTCGGTTTCGACCATCGCGGTCGCGCTAAGCTTGAACAAGATCTGGCCTGCGGCTATGCCAAGCACGCACAGCGCAGCCATCAAATACGTAATCAACATCAGGCGGTTTTCCGGTTGGGCAGTTTGCGTGTTGGGGCGTTTTCTCGGTCGTCCGGCAGCTTGCATTTCACCCGCTTACGCAGCAAGTGAAAAGGCTGCTGGGGCATTGAGCGGATGTCGTGCCCGAGGAAAGCCAGTACAAACTGCAACCCAAGGATCACGGGTAAAGCGGACAACATGACGGTACCAGGGCTGGACGTCATGCCAAATTCTGCAGCACGCATCCAGTGATAGAGGCCAAAAATGACGCCGAATAGCATAAGCCCGATGCCAATCGGCAACTCGATGGAGGCTAACGACATATCGCGCAGGTAGTAGTTATAGAAGATGCGCTTGAAGCCATTTCGCACATGCTTGGTCAGGAATTCACCGATCACTTTGGATATGCTCAGGTTGCTTTGTTCATCGCCGTATTTGCAATCCATCGGCACGTCGACCACCACTGCACGCAGCGTATTCAGACGAAATAGCATGTCCGTCTCAAAGAAATATCGGTGACTTATCTTACTGAAGGGCAGGTGTTCAGCCGCGTCGCGGTGGATGGCGGTGTAGCCATTGGTGGGGTCGAACAGATCCCAGTAGCCTGATGACAGCTTGGTCATGAAGGACAAAACAGCATTCCCAATTAACCGCACCTTGGGCATGGCGTGAATCTGATCGAGGAAGAAGAAACGATTACCCTTGGTGTAATCGGCGACGCCAGCAACAATCGGCGCGATGAAATCCGGTATCAAGGTCGGATCCATCTGCCCATCACCGTCGAGTTTGACGATCACATCAACCCCATCGGCAATTGCAGCCCGGTAACCGGTCATCACCGCACCGCCCACTCCCTGGTTTTGCTCATGACGAATGACGCGTACACGCTCGTCAGTACACTCTCGCTCGACCAGCTCGCCCGACCCCTCCGGGCAGCAATCGTCCACAACGTAGATATGCGTAACTTCGGGACCGATACCGGCGATGACCCCGAGCACATGCGCTGTTACCCGATAGCTGGGAATGACAACGCCTATCTGTACATCCCTGCCAAGCTCCAATGCTGCCGTCATTGGCGGTCCCCATCCAGGCGAGACTGGGGCTGCATCGATCTGGCCCGATCGCTTTTTTGATATATGGAGTAGGTAATGTCCTTGGGCAGCACACGCAACAGGGGTATCGCCGATGCCACTGCCAGCGTGAGCGCAGCGTTGGCCACTCGGCCCCTCTCCCCTGCATAGGATATGCGTGTTGCCAGGCCCTTTAAGCGTAACGTGGGCAGCGCGCCCCGTTCCAGCTCAGTGAAGCCGAATCTGGATACCAACTGATCAAGATTATCGGGGCTGAAATAATGCACGTGGGGGGATGGCATATCTTTCTGCCAAAGCCGTTCGAAGGAAGCGGCCAGCCCAGCGCACTGAAGCGTTCTGGAAAGCCGATAGAACAGGCCGCTGCTGCTCGGCAAGTTGATCAGCAGCAAACCATTATCGGTGAGGTGGGAATGGCACGCGTTCAGTACGGAGGTTAAATCGGGGATGTGCTCAAAAACATCATTGAACACGATAATGTCGAAGCGCTCGTCAGCTTCAAGTGCATCCGGAAAGTAACCGAAACGCATGCGGTCGCGCTGATCCGAATGATCAAAGACCGCCTGATCAGGCTCGACCCCCATCACCTCGAAGACCTTACCCGCCTCGCTTAGAAACCAGCCATGCGCAGCGCCGACTTCAAGCAAGCGCGCATCCTGGTCTTTGTAGGTCTTGAGCCGCTGGACCAGATGCCTGAAGTTATCCTTACGCAACACCTCCAGCCCCACCCGGCGCGACTCCTCATCAATAAAGGAGTGCACCTCAGCGGAATTAATGGCCGGCTCCAGAGTGGAAGCCTCATACCTGCACCGAGCGCATTCACGATGCCAAAAGGCCCTTCCGGATTTGAGCCTCCCCTCACACACTGGGCACGTCTGCATACCTACCCCACAATCGAGGATGGTCGCCATTACCGATTCAATGCAGGATCCTGGGTGGGGCGAATATCAAAGGAAAAGTTGAAACACACCTTAGCACCAAATCCGAAACAAACTGAATCCCTGAACAAGCTATCCAGCCACTTTCAAACAGACTTAAGCACCAGACCACACTGCATCTACAACCGTTGCACTATTCTCAAAGGACCATCGCCCGCGCACGCACTGGTTTCGTAGAAGTATCGCTCCCTGTAGTGGTCAACTAATTCCGGNNNGACAGTTTGTTAAGGCGTTTCTCAGTCATCTCCGGTGTCAGCCCACCGTTATAGCTGTGCGGCCGTTGTTTGTTGTAATAACTCATCAGGTAATAACTGACGTCTTTTGTTGCCTCGTCTAGGTCGCGGTAACCTTGCCGGGGCATCCATTCGCTTTTGAAGCTTCGGAACAAGCGCTCCATCGGTGCATTGTCCCAGCAATTGCCGCGCCGACTCATGCTCTGAACCATCCGCTTGCGCCACAGTTGCTGCTGGTAAGCCAGACTGCTGTACTGACAACCCTGATCTGAGTGGAACATCACGCCTTTAGGTTGGCCGCGCAGGCTGTAGGCCATACTCAGCGCCTTGATTACCAGTGCACTATCAGGGGAGGCTGATACGGCCCACCCGATTACCCGGCGGGCATATAGATCGATCACTACAGCCAGATAAGCCCATTGCTTACCCATCCAGATGTAAGTGATATCACCACACCAGACCTGATTCGGATGTTGCACGTTAAATTCCCGTTGCAGAAGGTTTTCAACTGTCGGGTGTGTTTTTCCTCCGGCTTTGTAGGTATGGCGGCCAGGCTGTTTACTGACCAGCATGGCCTCTTCCATTAGTCGGGACACCTTGTAACGCCCCAGGACCAGCCCGATCAGTGCCAGCTGAGCTACCAGGGTGCGACTTCCTGCCGACTGGTTACTAGCGTTAAACAACGCGGTGACAGCGGCACGTTGATCGATTCTTTGCGCATCAATACGGTTTTTCCTTTCTTCCTGTTCGTAGTATGTCGAAGTAGGCAGATCGAACAGGTTACACAGGGTCCGCACCGGTAGCCGGCTTCTGAACGAGGTGATTAGCGCTTGAGCTTGAACTCGTCCGTCATCAAGAGCGCGGTAGCCTTTTTTAGGATGTCTTTCTCCAACTCGAGCCGTTCTATGCGTTTGTGCAGCTCCTGGATCTGGCGTTGCTCTGGTGTGAGCGCTTTACAGCCTTCCGGAATGACGCCGAGCTTCTCGTCCTTGTACTGATGGATCCAGCGGCGCAAAGCCGTCGTCCCGATACCCAGCGCCTCACATGCCTGGGTAACCGAATAACCTTTTTCTAATACCAGCCCCACGGCTTCAAGCTTGAACTCAGGGGTAAACGCACGACGTTGTTGGAACATAGCCACCTCATTGTTGGCGCTACTATAGCGCCTCTATGGAGTGTCCGGATTCATTAAGCCACTACA
>NZ_VTVA01000028.1 GCF_008638345.1 Pseudomonas saliphila
CGCCCCGAGGGCGGGCCTCCCACAGGTTCGTGGCCCCTGCGCTACGCCAAGAGCTCTGACCCGAGCGAACATAAAAAGGCACGCCTACCCGCCCGATATGATCCATAAGCGACGCGTTATCAATTTCGTGCATTAACGACAAATCAACGGTCCAGGGAAGCAGCAAGTCGTCTATTCGATTCTCAATCGCCAACAAAGTGGTGAGATCAAGCGCCATCCCCTCTATGGTCAGATCAATATCCGAGCCCGGTCGATAGTTGCCTTTCACACGAGCCCCGTACAACAGCACCCTGTCAATTTGCGGCCATTGGGTGAAGATCTCTCGCAACTGTTCGATGGCATACGCGGGCAAACCGAACTGCTCGTGACTCATAGGCTGCTCGACCGTTCCTGCATGGTTGCTTCGAACCGCGCAAATAGAATGTGATAACTATTGAGGATCTTACCGGTAATCTCGTTGGCAACTGATTCGTTGTATGTGTGAGCGGACTGGTTTCGACTCTTGATCATCTCCATCCACCCTTCGCCGTCGTCAATCAGCCCAAGCTTGAAGGCGCTGCGTATCGCATCGCGGGATCCAGTAATGGCCGGATTGCCTTGATAGTAAAAATAGTCTTTCATCACGTTCCAGACCAGCTCGAACACAAACTCAAACACCTGAATTAACCCTAGCTTTTCCAGATCACTGAGCTCCCTGGTTTGCGCAAGCTCAACTGCGCTAACCAGCCTGGAACGTGCTCTCTTGTAGTTTGCCAAGCGCTGTATCCAACGCACATCCTGGTCGGTCACATTTAATGTTCCAATGAACAAACCCTGCGGAGTAGCACCTCAGCAGGGAGTGTGGCGCGCCTGTGCTGCGCCAACACCCTGCAGCGCACAAAGCCCCCATGTCGGCAAGCCCGAACACCGCCCGAGGCGCACGCCAACGCAGGGAAAACCATAAGCATCGCCGATGCGAGAAGAGTTGGGTAAGAACATCAATGATTCAGACCTCACACGAGAATTCGTATGAGTGGCGCCCTCGCCGCGACGCTGGCCGAAGGACGGCCAATACTGCGGCCCCGGAACAGAACCACTAGTGACGATTAAACACCTCGTCCAGCGTCTGCGCATCGAGGATGTTATCCGCCCAGCGTTCAAGATCATCTGAACCGGCATGTTGCAAACGCTGCAGAACAGCCTCATCCAACGGGCCGAAACGTCGGGTAAGCTGGCGGATGAGCATGCTGGCTTCGCCTTCCTGGCGCCCTTTCTCGATGCCCTCGTTCAACAAACGTTCTGTCAAACCGACCATTTTGGAGTTCTCCTGCGGGTATCGCGTCTGGTATTCGTGCATTTGATTATCTTCCAGGGCTGTATAGATGTCGATGAAGTCCAGGTACTTGCCCGAGCGTAGATATCCACCTTGCGGTCTTCAGACCATTGCATGTTAGGAAGATTTAACCGCGCTACCAGATTCGAGCTTCTCAAGTACTGATCGGCATCGAGGCTAGCCAGCTCACACTTCAGATAACTGAAGCGCAGATAGGTGAAGGAATTGCCGCCCAGCACAAGTGTCTCCGGCACGCTCTTGGCCGCGCGCAGAAAGATCACCACCGGTACCACCCTGTTCGTCTTGAACATTTCAGACAGGTCCGCGCAATACTGAACCAGGCGATGAATCGAAAACCGTGCCGGATTAGTTTCCTCCTCCAGGATGAACAGTAAAGCCTCCCGACTACCATCAGGCCATTCCACCAGCAGCGGCACATCCAGCTCATGGAAGCGGTCGCCGAGGCGGTTTTTCAACTGCTCCTGACGAATCGGCGTGATACGTGCGTCGTTATCCCGATGCACCGCTTCCGCTGCTGCAAAGAACTCTAACGCCTGCTGCGGATAATCGATAATCAGGTTCTTAAAGTTCTGGTCATGGCTGGTAGGGCCGGACATTGCTGGCTCGCCTCATCGAACTGGTTATGCATCCAGTATCAATAGCGACGAACAACAGCGCAAATCGGATAGGAGAAAGTGTGAAGGAGTCGAAATGGATTCGAAGGTCGATATCTACGCGGGTGCGGCTCCCTGGGGGCGTAGCGCGCCTGCGCTACGCCTATTTCCGAAGCCCGCTAGAACCAGTCGGTAGATCCGAACGCGGCTCATCGGCGAGACCGAACGCGGCCCGAACCGCTCACCAACCCCAGGGAAAACCAATCCGCAGTCGCCAAGCCTTCCTGGGGGTGTAGCGCACCTNAATCCGCAGTCGCCAAGCCTTCCTGGGGGTGTAGCGCACCTGCGCTACGCCAAGTCTTTATTAAACACCGCATCTCGTCCTTTTCAAGACGAGCGTCAGATCCGGTCGAAACTTCCACGTTTGATCCAATCCAACGCCCTTCGACATCGAGTCGGCTACTTCGCGGCACTTCCATTGCGATCCCTGAGCGCAATGCGAAGCAGCGCGATGCCAACACCTAGCATCCCCCCCAAAAGTGTTCCCAATACGGCTATTAGCGGCTTTTTGGGTTTTATTGGCGTTTCCGGCACCTCCGCTGTGCCATCGAGCGTAAAGACTGCCACTGCCTCCTTATCAACGCTGATATCCCGCAGCATCGCCAGCTGGCTTTCTAAATCCCTCAGTTGAGGAATGAACGGATCGTCGTTCTCGCGGCTTTCTAGCATCTGCAGCTCTGCTTGTAATGCGCGGGTACCCCGCATATACATCAGATCGCCTTCAACAAAAGCCGCTAACTCGCTATCTGCAAAAGATCGACCTACAGTAACCTGAGGGTCCTCGATTCCCAGCGTGGAAGCGATACCAAGCGCTTCTCTCAGCCGAGCAATATGATCCTGGCGCTGCTGCTGGGCAAGGGCGCGCAGACCGCTTATTCCCGCTTCAGCGACCCGACTTCTATTCGATATCTCGCTACTTACGTTTTCTGCCATCTCTTGCGTGGCGCTCTCTGCGGCGAGATCTACGTATTGGTTGGCCCAGGCCGCTGCCAACTTGGGATCTTCCAACTCTACGGCGACTTCGTAAAAGTCAGGGCGCCCGCGTTGGTCGGGTTGGCTGACTGTTAAAATCTGATCAAAACTGCGAAGAAGACCATCGCGTGCAACAGCCTCGCCTTGCGCTGCATCAATCCCTAGATACGGGAGGTAGTGTTGTTCAAAGAAGGTGTTCCGAAGTGAAGCAGAAAATAGATTGCGCTTGAATACGGCGTACACCTGATCAGTGGTGTATTCAATCAGCCCCGCTTGCACTGATAGTCGACCCAGATTGAACGCGGCGATATCACTCTGGCGTGGCGGGATGACGGTGGCTTCTGTCTTATATATTGGCGTAGCCAGTAAGGCGTAAGCAATGGCTAGAACAGCACCAAGAATGGTGAAAGCGGCTATCAGCCCTTTTTCTTTCCAAAGGTTACCGCAGAGCTCAAATAAGTCTATTTCACCCATTTCTGCGCGTGGCATTTGCCGTTTACTTTCTTCGTACACAGTAACCTCTATGTCAAAAATTAAGTTCGCCACCGCCCAAAACGTACGTCCAAACCTCCGAAAGGTCCTTCGGCAGGGGGAGCAGTGCACACGATAGAAAAGGTGATAACAGCCGGAGCACGCCGCGGCGTGAAGCAAACGGTATGCTAGCTTTTGCTGAGGCGACAGCATTGAGAACAGAGAAAAGGGATTCTTCGACGGGGGGCGGCGTTTTCTGTCGGAGCACCTGAGGAGTGCCTACCATGCGGCAATAGGGAATATGCTGATCGCCCAAACCTTCTTCAGCGCCTGCATCCTGTCGGGGTCCGCATTGCACGACATACCACTGAGGCGAAGCTGGGGTTTCGACTGACATCCTGTCCCGATCCCGGCTAGCCGGTAACTGCGCATGATTGAATATCGGAGCTGCCTCTAGTGTCCAGCCTGGCATACCGCGACGAGCGATTTCGCCCGCATACTATCTTAGAGAGTTAGTTTGTTACAACCTTTGTGCGTTTCGGTTACGATTTGCGGACTATCTGTCTGTCGATCTAGTGTCTCCATAAAAAGACAAATTAGCATCGCCACGGAGCGACGCTGAATGAAACCAGAAAGATAACTTAACGCCCCGCGAGGCACCCCAAAACCGTCCCCGGCCCCAGCGTCACCCCAGCCTTCACCACAACGCCATACCCGCAACTACTACCCGCCTGCAACCAGGCCCGCGCACCAACCCGCACGCCGCCAGCCAGCTGCACGCCCACCCCAATATGCGACAGCTTTTCCATCACCACATCGTGATCCACCGTCGCGTTGGCGTTGATGATCACACCCCGTCCCACGTCAGCAAGCGTACCCACCACCGCCCCAGCCATCACAGCCGTACCCGCACCAACAACTGCGCTGAGACTCACCCACGCCTTTGGGTGCACAACAGAAACCAGCTCAATACCCGCGCGCTCAATCAAATCAATCCATTGATCACGCACCGCATTGTTACCTACCGCGGCAATCGCGCCCTGGCAACGATCAGCTACCGCAGCAATATCCGCAACTTTACCCAGCACCTCAAAACCCAAGGCCTCAGACACATCCGGCCAGGCATCATCCAGAAACACGACTCGATCCCACTGCCCACCCAACAAAGCTGCCTCAGCCACAGACTTGCCATGCCCTCCCGCGCCCAGCACCAGCAAGGCGCCAGTCATGCCTGCTCCTCAAGCGCGCCCGCTTTGAACCGCACCGCCAATATGGCTAACGGCACATACGCGATCACCAAGCCCAACAGTCCGTCGATATAGCCCAGCGCCACAGCGCACGCCCAGGGCAACAGCCACAGCACGTTTATGCCAAGTACGACCAAGGTAACGGGTAGATGGGACCCGAACTCCCGCGAAGCAAACTGATATGCATGGCTACGGTGGGCTTCATACACCTTGTCGCCCCGCGCCAACCGGCGAAACAGCGTCCAGGTGGCATCCAGTACAAACACCCCCAGCAGAATCAGCCAGCTCCAGAGCAGCTGCGGCTCCACCATGGCGGCTGTCACCGTCAACACACCCAGCATCAGCCCAAGAAAGCCACTACCGGCATCCCCCATAAATATCCGCGCCGGCGGGAAGTTCCAGCACAAAAAACCCGCCACCGCAGCCGCAAGCACCAGCAACACCAGAATCTGATCGTCATGGCCGAGCAACCAATAGATCAAGGCTCCACCCAGACAGGTGGTAATCGCCTCGATACTGGCAATGCCGTCAATGCCGTCCATGAAGTTATACAGATTAAGCAACCACACCAGAAAGAAGACAGCCAGCGCATACACCAACCAGGCAAGCTCAACCGTCAACCCCGGCAGTTGCAGCACCAGATTGCCCTCAATCCAGAACAACGCCCAGGCAGCAGCCGAGAAATGCGCTAGCAATCTCCAGCGGGCAGCGATATGTCCGTGGTCGTCCAGAAAGCCAACCATCGCGATCAACAACCCGCTACCCCCGAGACCAATCACCCAATGCCATGACAGATCACTAACAAAGGGCAGTAAAACGAGCGCAGCAAGAAACACCACCACAACCGCCACACCACCACCACGAGGGGTAGGTATCGAATGCGAGCTACGGGCGTTGGGGATATCGATCAAGCTATTGGCCAAGGCATAACGGCGAAGAGCGAAGGTAAATAAACAAGAAATCCCGGCCACGGCCAGGATCAAAAGCAACCAAAGCATACAATTTCCTTTCAGTGGTTCATCATTCCCGCCTACGCAGAAATCTACCGCAATACATACTCAACGGCCCGCTAAAAACACATCAGCGGTCTTTTTCAACGCGTCATCCACCGACACAGGCGGCTGCCAACCAAGCGTTTCACAGGTATGTCTAATATCCACCTGCAGCGAGCCACACAACCGCTGCGCTACCGCCCGCTTACCCAGCATAGCCGCACCCAGCTCCAATAGCCCCGCTGGTATCGGCAATAACCGCGGTGTCTTACCCAGTGCGCGAGCTGTGCGCTTGAGCAGTTCAGTAGTCGACAGATCCTCCCCGTCGCTCACCAAAAATGTCTGGTTTGCAGCAGCAGGATGATCCACGCAGGTCATTATCAGATCAACCAGATTATCCAGCGCCACCAAGCTGCGCTTGTTATGAATCGCACCCAGCGGCAACGGCACGCCCTTGTTCATCCAATTCATCATACTCTGGAAGTTGGCCTTCACCCCCGGCCCATACACCAGCACGGGCCGAATGATCACGACTTCCATACCCGTTTCAACCGCCAGAGCCTTGAGCCCCTCTTCTGCTTCGAACTTGGATATGCCGTAAGGATCCTGGGGCGCGGGCTCATCGAAAGCGGTGTACGGACGGCCCAACGCAGTACCTTCACCGTTAACCTTTATCGAACTGATAAAGATGAAGCGCTTTACACCCGCCTGAGCGGCCTGGCTCGCGAGAGCCAGCGTGCCCTCCACATTGGCTCGTCTGAACTCGGCTAGCGGATCAGTCGCGGAATCATTCATAACATGCACACGTGCGGCGCAATGAATCACAATGTCACGCTGCTGTTGAAAGCAAGCCGCCGCACCCTTTGTAAAATCACCGTTCTGAATCAGCTGCACGCGCTCATCTAGCGAGGCATTGGGGTTTCGCACCAGTGCGGTAACCGAGTGGTCCGCTGCAAGCAAGCGGGCACAAACGGCTCGTCCGACGAATCCGGTGGCACCGGTCAACAAGGTTTCCATATCAACAACGCTCCGCGGAAGCCAAAACAACATCCTTGGCCATTAACTGCATTATATTCCGCCTCGCAAACTGCTCTACGAATTCCGCCCTAGGGGCTGTATCGAGCTGAATTGTTTCGAAGGCCTCTATCGCCTGCCCCACGCTGCACGGCTCGAATACCGCTGCGTTACTGACATGAGTTTTAATGAATTCAGCCGCATACCCCGCCACGCCGGCCCAGATCGGTTTACCGAGAGCGGAATACTCAAAAATCTTGGAGGGCAACACTTTTTTGAAGGCTTCGTAATCATTGAGGTGCAGGAACAGTACATCCGCGGCCTGATAGGCTGCGATAAGCTCCTCTCGTTTCACCGGAGGTAATATTTCCACGTTCAGACAGCCTTTCGCTGCAAGCGCATCCTCAAGCTGCTGGCGCCTTCCTCCGTCGCCAATGATTTGAAAACGGAGCCGCCCACGATAATGCGCAGCAAGCTCAGGAATAATGAAGTGCAGGCCTTGTCCTTCACCGATATTACCCGCATACAGAACAGTCAGCGACCCGAGACCCCGCTCACCTTCTTGGGCACCGGCCTCAATGAACTCATCATCGATCCCGTTAGTAAACAGGGAGTAACTATTGTTTGGATAGCGTTGCTCGAAGTATGGAAGAAACCCTCCCGATACCAGATTCACTTTCCCTCCCGATCTGAGCGTCCAGCGTTCAAGCAGGGTGACAACCGGTTTGATAACCATCATCGACTTCCCCGGCAGCACGTCCTTGATGGTGTCGACAAAAATGTCTCTGATATCAAGATACAACGGCGCTTTAGCACGCCAAGCAACATATTTTGCCAGTGCTGCTGTCATCAGCCGGGATGAGGTGCCATAAACGAGGTCGTACTCCTTCCCTTTCACCAATTCCATCACACCCCTGGCGTAGGAAATGAACGCTTTCGACTGATCTATCATGCCGCTTTTGTGGGCTGACAGCGCAAGCCGATGCACAGTGAGCCTGGAAAGTTCCTCGCGCTGAGGGGCATCACTAGAGAATGAACTGTAACGATTAGGTAACGTGGTAATAAGGTCGATATGCGCATCATCCGGCAGCTCCTGCAGCAGAGCTTTTATCAGCGCGGTTGTTCTGAACGAGCCAGCCGAAAGGTCGGGCTGATAGTAGAAACTCAATATCAAAAACCTCATTCACTGCTACTCCACTGAATACGTGTTACCAGTTTTCCGCAGCTGAAGACCGCCTCTATGCACTGGTTTTCGATAACCTCACCGAACCGCGGGTGCCAGGTGGCGGGCTTCAAACGCACCTGATCGGCTCCCTCAAACGTGACCTGAACGTCGCCTGCTGCATCGACCGCAGCGGTTAACACACCGTCCCGGTTTACAAAAGTGACATCCGGATGTACGTATAAACGTGCGACAGCTACTCCATAAGGCCCATCAACGGCGTCGCTAACTTCAAGGGATTCCTGTTCAAATAGCCATGCCCGTGAAAGGACGTTCCGCCCCTTCAACCGCTGGTAGCCAGTATGTTTGGCTTTTATGACGATAACCCCATCCTCATCATCGAAACGCTCGACCGTTGGGTAAGCCCTTCGCGCCACGCGAAATCCCGCCCATACTTCTGACGAATTCTCTCCATCGATTTCAACGGTGTTATGAGCAGCGGTACTGCGCTGTCGATTTCGTTCATGACCTTCGCCGTACTGGGAGGTGCCAGAATTAACGAATATTCGCGCACCAAACAGGCTCAACTCAAAGCTGAGCGTGTCAGCATGAGAGTGACCAGGCTGGTAATCTGGTCCGATTCTCGCGCAATCAAGAAGTGCTTTATGGTTTAGCGCGGGATAGCTTACTGAAAAATAGCCGCTTTCAGCGAGCGCGTTTCCTTGCCATCCTTTCGTTTCTGCGGGCGTTGCCGACACAGACACTTCACAGCGGCAACTGACTCTTCTCGCGTATTCTTCCAGGTGGGCCAGAGAGGGCGCTATCCCAAAAGCAGCGTCGTTAAAGAAAGCAATCTGCCCGTCAGGATGAGCCATTGCTTGTAGCCAAGCGATGCCTTTTTCTACGACATTTATCCAGCTATCCATCCTACGATCTAAGCTAGACAGCCGAGCGTGTTTACCGAGAAGTATCAGGTCGCACACATCCCATATAAGTATTGAATGATACATGGGCGATAATTCGTAGTGCGCACCGTCAGATAAGAACTGCTCCGCGATCTCCCGGTCTAATATCTGCAACCCAGATTCAAGCCAATCTCTTGATCTATTACAATCTAAAAAGGAACCCGCAAAAACCAAGGCCTTACCATTAGAAAAAAGGTGATTACCAAGAATATGGTATTCACGCTGCTTCAATAATGCTTCCGCTTGCAGCGCCATACTGCTAATCACCTCTGGCCGAGCATGCTGTTCCCGAACGCACCACTTGACTAGGTTAACCAGACGAAGAGATATTGTATAAGGCTCCCACCCGTTACCAGTAAAAGGAGGATTACAGCGTATCCAGCTGTCTACAATTCCATCTATTAATGGCACACTTCTTTTACAACCCTCAGAATTTAACTCATCGATATAATGAAGATTGTACAACCATAGCTTCGAATACTTCGGGGAATTCCAGTCTCCGTTAATACTTCCGGATTCCCCCAAAAAAGTGAAGGACTCCCCATTTTCAGTTGTCGACTGTATATATTTCGGCCAATCAATAACGGCAACCGTCTTAGCTTGTACTGCATGTATTGGTGCGATGGCGCGCAATGGCCTGACTCGATATAGCAGGCGGTAAAGCACCTGCTCCGCGCGTAAATATCTAACAGTGTGATAAAGTCGTTGAATCCGCGACATGCTTATTGGCATCTCAACAGATTCGCCACCTCTATAGAAACTCTTGCAACCTCGAATATTTCTTCTGGCGCAATTGGAGACGTGCCTCCCTGCTCAATGGCCGCGAGAAAAGCAGTAACACAAGGGATTTGCCCTTTATCTTGCTTCCATAGATTCATCTTCTTAAATCCCGGCCAACCATACCCCTTAAGCTTGCGGAAGTTATCCAACTGCAACACACGGCCAGCAGCAAAAACCTCGACGCGCTCCTTTGGAAAACTCGCAGCACCGTTCGCGAAATAAAGGATGGTGCCAAATGAACCGTCAGCGAAACCGAGAGTAATGGATGCCTTATCTTCAGTAATCGCAACAGACGAACTATCCCCCATGCGGCGAGCCTGAACTGATACGATTTCGGAACCAGCCAGAAAACGCATCAAGTCAATAAAATGGCAGGCTTCGCCAATGATCCGTCCGCCACCAGCCGTTTTATCCTGCGTCCAGTGGTCGGCGGGGATAGCGCCAGCATTCATAGTCATAATGAAAGATTTAGGCTCCGTCACCGGAGCCAACAGTGCCTTCATTTTCTGGACTTGAGGGGAAAAACGTCGATTGAATCCGACCATCAAACGAGTACAGGCGCTTTCTTGAGCCTGCTGGTACGCTTGCTCTACCTCCGCGAGCTCCTCCAGCGTAATCGCCAAGGGCTTTTCGACAAAAACATTCTTGCCAGCATTTAATGCGGCACTGACGAATCGAGCATGACTGTTGTGTCGCGTCACGATGGCGATAGTATTGATGGCCGGATTATCGATCATCCCTTGGGTATCAGTGGTCGCTTCGGCGAACCCTGTTTTCTCCCCATGCACCACACCATTGATACCGCCAGAGGTCGCAATGGAATGCAGCTGTGCGCCAGCAGCCTTGAAAGCCGGGATGAGCACGCGCGAAGCATAGTTGCCGGCACCGACAAAACCTACCGCCGGTTTCTGCGCATTGATCGGCTGATAGCCTGCCAGTTTGACCGTCTTTACATGCCTGCTACTTGGCTCGCTGGAATATTTGAGCAAAATACCAAGAGCCGATTTGTCTGTGGTCAGCAATTCATAAGCGTCGGAAGCATCTTCAAACTCAAACCGGTGGGTGATTAGCGGCTTAACATCAACCTGCCCGCTAGCCATCATATCCAGAACTGCCTCAAAGTTACGCTGCTCGGTCCAGCGCACGAACCCGATTGGGTAGTCCTGGCCTTGCTCTTCGTAAGCTGGGTCGTAGCGCCCAGGACCGTACGAGCATGAAACCTGAAATGTCAGCTCTTTTTCGTAGAAATCTGCTCGATTCAACTCCAGACCAGTAACACCAACCAGGACGATACGGCCACGCTTACGACTCATCCGAGCAGCTTGAGTAACCGGATCGCTGACTTTAGTGGAAGCGGTGATAATCACGCCATCGACGCCAATACCACGGCTGAACGCCATTCCGACAGCAACGGGATCCTCGCCTTGACCGGGATTACAGGTTTGCGCACCGAACTGCCTAGCCAATTCAAGTTTCGACTCGTCGAAATCAATCGCCAAAACACGGCAACCATGCGCTCGCAACAACTGAACCGTGAGCAAACCAATAAGTCCGACGCCCGTTACAACGAAGCATTCGCCCAATGTTGGCTGCGCCAGCCGAATACCTTGCAAACCGATGCTGGCCACAACGACAAAAGAAGCTTCTTCGTCACTGACTTCATCAGGGATTTTCGCACAGAGATTCTTGGCAACCCGGACAACATCGGCATGGGGGCCATTGGACACAACTCTGTCGCCGACCTTAAAGCCGGCGACTCCTTTGCCCACCTCAGCAATCACGCCTACGTTGCAATAACCCAAAGGTAACGGCTGGCCTAGCTTCGATTGAACGGCTTCGATTGTTGTCATCAACCCGTCTGTCTGGACTTTCTCCAGCACCATCTTTACTTTCTCGGGTTGCTGACGAGCTTTATCAAAGTAGGACGCTTTACCAAAGCCAACAAGCATGCGCTCCGTACCAGCTGAAATAAGGGTAACAACGCTATCAACGAGCACACATCCGCTAATTGCCGAAGGTGAGGGACTCGACACCAAGGACGTACGACCATTGCTCATATCTTGCAGAATATTAATCACTATAATGCTCGCTTATCGCTTCTATAAGGGAAACAGGACAATTGTAATCGTACAGCATACATCCTTCCGGCCTGGCAGCGGCGTTCGATGCAATTACAGGACAGCCAAAATATAACGCTTCCCTAACACTAACACTGTCTCCGTCAGTAGGAGTGAGCCGCAAAAACAAGCAGGTCCCCATCTTCAAAACCGGCCACATTTGCTTCTGGCCAGTGACAAGAAACAATCTACCTTCTTGAACGAAACGTTCTATTTCAGAAACCACCCTTTGAGGAACCCGCGAGACATCATAATCACCAATAAACAGGACCAGACGGTAATTACTATTATTCAAAAGCCGGACTGAATCTTCCACTCCATATAGATCAGAACGCCCGTAGGGAACGTACTTCCATGAAGAGTTCACTAATACCTTGCCCTGTTGTAAAAAATCTACCAATCCGACCGGATAGCTTCCGACAACATCCTGTTCCTCGGATTGATCGGGAGGAATAAAAGGTGAAATGAGCTCCACGGTGATGCTCTCGTTATAAAAATCTCTGAGCTGCTCGTTAACTATCAAAATCTTACGAGCGTGCCGAATAAGCCATAAGGTAGCACGTTTTTTAACTCCCTTTATAGACCTTGACGAGTTATGATCTACAAAAACAGCCTTCCCAATCTTACCAGTAATAAAGAACGCGAGTATTACGATTATATTAAGTGAATTAACTTCATAGGTCGCAGAGCCTTTCCTAAGCAATTTAAAAAGAGAAGTACGGCGACCGAGGTCAATCTTCCCTACATCGCCGCCCGCGCTCAACATCTCATTGAACCGTCTATTTGTGTAGACGCTCACTCCGCCAATCGGCGGAGGATATCTACCAACTATATAAAATTTCACAAATCATCCTATCAATCTCAACCACGTGTTATATTCATAAATGTGATCATTCCTAACAAAAGCCTGACCTAACAGGAGCCAGTATATTAGGCAAACCAGCAATATCAAAATCATCCAAACCATTTTTGTGTATGAACACTTTATCCTAGCAACCCCGTTAGCAATCAATAGTGCAGACAGCAATTCACAAAAAATATAACCGCGAGACAAAGCAATCGGGAACGAGCTAAGTAGCATCACAACTCCAAAAATATAACAATAGAATTTATACAATCCCTCGCTTCCACTGTCAGAAAAATTTCTTGCGAAGTAGCATACCAAAAAATATATCAGAACATATCTTAGAGTCACATGCCAAGCTACCGCATCCCCTACCGAACGCAGATAACCAACAAGCTTTTGGTAGAAGTACCCATCGAAACCAACGGTAGAAACGAGAACCAACATCGTCTCGGAAATATTCAATAAAAACGAAGTCGCTAAGCAACCAAGCCCAAACCAAAAAAATACCGGCACGGAAAATCGATCACTCACCGCTATATAAGCGATGAATGCAAATACAAAATAGAGAGAAAAAACATGCATGGATACAGCTGCGCACAGAGCAATAACTGCGCCAAAAGTGGATCTTCTCGAAACGTAAAGATAAAGAGCCACATAAATCAAGCTTAATGCGAAGGCCCACCGAACTTGTATATATTCTGAATTGAAATAGACAAATGCAAAATACAAAACAAAAGAAAGGTATGGTATATCTGACATCTTATATATTACAAATGACTTAGAAGCAATACTAAGGCAAGACAGCAACGCTAAAAAAAGAAAAGCCTCCGAGGAAACAGATTTAAACAGAGAATTGAGCAGTACATATCCCACCTCAGCAGGAACTTGTCTTAGAGCAGACAACGACAATTCAGAAACGCTAGGGCTCGCTAGAAAAATTTCAACATATGAATCATAGTCTGCGCCGGATTCAAAACGCAACGCTGTGAAGATTATGAGAATGACCGTTCCGACAATCAACGACAATCGTGATACCTGGCGCGAATCGACCCAAGCTAAAGAACAAAAAAAGCATACTGCGACCACCAAAACCGTATAAATCGTCACGTTCCACTCTCGTTCTCATAGGTCACTAAACAGCGCTTCCCATCTGCGACATAGCTCTGCAATGGAATATTTATTCGAGTTTATTAAGGAGCTTTCGCTGACCACCTTATACGCCGAAAAATCCTCAACAACTCTATTAACAACCGCACAAAATTCATCGGCATTACCATCCTCAACCAAGTACCCATTTACACCATTAGAGATCAGTTCTCTCGGTCCAGTTGGACAATCGTAAGCAATCACAGGGACCCCGAAGTTATTTGCCTCCCCAATGACCATTGGAAGACCTTCATATATTGACGTCATGAGAAGCAACCCATGCTTGCGATAGAAATCTTCGATATTCCTTGTACTACCTACAAGCCTAACTCTTTCTGCCAAGCCCAAATTCGATATACTGTTTTGGAGCTTTTCGCGCAACGGTCCCTCACCCACGATAGTCAAAGCACACCGTGAGTCAATATTTGGAAACAACTCTATAAGGCGATCGAACGCTTTCTGCTCAGTAAGCCGACCAACGGCTAACAAGCGATAAACATCATCTTTCTCACGACAAACCAATCGGTTATTTTCTATACCTAAAGGATTAGGCATGACAACTATTTTACTAGCAGGATAAAGTCGTGAGGTGTAATTCACTACATCTCTTTCTGTTAGCAAAACTAAGCGGCGTGCTTTTCTATATATGATGATTCTACAGATTCTTTTGATTTTTGAGCGAACCGCATGATAGTTATTGTGCTCACAAACTATTATCTTCGATCGACACAATACTAGCGATAACAAACTCAGCAGAGACATATCTGTACAGGAAGCGATAACTACATCCGGAGATACACTCCTATATATCTTTAGAATCCTCATCACACGGCAAAGTCTTTCTATAAAAAAATTTTCTTTAGTGTATGAAAAGCCTAAAGATACCCTCTCGACCCTGCCATCTACTTCGTAAAAATCATTCTTAATCGAATCGCCAGAAGCTAGAACCACGTAATGTCTTTTACTCCATTCTGCGCACAATCGAGTTGCAACTCGCTCCGCCCCCCCCCCTTGCAGACTACCAATCAAATATAATATTTTCATTATCTCCCCAAAATGATGAATTTAAATTCATCACGCAGCTCACGCACTATAGAAATATATAAAAACGAACTAACTAAGAAGCTTAACATCACACCCACTAGCACACCGGACACACCATACTCAAGAACCAACACACCACTTACTGTTAAGTTAACGACCAGAGCGTAAAGATTTCTCTTGAATGCGTGTTTAGAATACGACTTCACTACCAAAATACGTCCAGTGCTCGACAAGAGGAAAGAAAAAAACACTAAAGGAGACAGGTAGCGCACATAATCCCTTGCATCTAAGTAGCGCTCGGGATATATAATCTCAATTATTATCGGGGACAATAGATAACTAACTATCGTTCCACACAACCCTAGCAACAATGAGAAAGAAAGCATATCTTTGCAGTGTTTATTTAGATCTACACTTGACGACTTTAGCTTCCTCACAAACCCCAAGTTGAATGCCGCACTTGCTATAAGATACAAGCTCAATAATTTAAAAGCCACGCTATAGCTGGCCAATTCCGTTTCCGATACAAATTTACCTATAATAATTTTATCTATATTTGCATAAAACAATAGCACCGCACCGGACATGAACAGGTATTTTCCCTCCACCCAAAAATACTTTAACACTTCCAAGTCGACGTGGAATTTATAACTATAATTCCTTACGTACCATAAAAATAGAGCTCCACCAACAACAAAGAAATCTAAAATAAAACAGAACGCGAGCATGCCGGCGCTTACTCCGTGTTTAACCAAAAACATTTTTAAAAAAAAGCTCGCAATACTCCATGGCAGAGTAATACTGATCTGTTTCTTATATAAATTATCAGCAATCAAAACTGACCGAATGGTATTCAAACTATTGGCAAACAACACAGAAAGCAAAATCAAAAATACTACGGTATCCGCCGGGATAAACAAGTAAGAAATAAGCGCCCCCGATAGGAAAACCAAGATTGCAGATACTATCTTGATACTGATCAGTGCATTCGTATACCTCTCCGCCAGAGTAGTGTTATTCACTATTTCTTTCTGCAATAACTGGTCAATGCTAGTCAACGAGAATATTGAGAGAATGCCAACGATCGACAAGTAGTAGTTTATTTTCCCGACAAACTCTACATCAGCTACCGCTGCGAAATAGAAGATAAATATAGCTGAGAGAGCTGTTGGAATATATTGCTCGGCCATATAAAAAATGGACGCCTTCATAGCTAACTTAACCGCCCAAACTGAGATCTCCATTTATCAATACTTGAGGAGTCGATTTTGATATCTACCGTTCGACTTTCTATGATCCTATTTTTCAGGTCTTGCTTCAAACAGGAACGCTCGATTATTGGCAATCCAAAATCTTTTGCCTTCTCTCTTGCCCTATTGTCGATTGACACAATTATCGCTCTCTGCATATACTGCAATGCTCGTATACCGCCATGCAATCTCGTACCAACGAAATCAATGTCGCCGTTATTTAACAGTTCATCATAAGACGACAATCGGGGAGCTATGCGGACAACCCCCTCTACGGCCAGCTCTTTGAAATAACTTAAATCTCCGCTACCCTGTGGCCAGAAATATACCGACTCATACATTTCTAGCAGTGTTTTAACCATATATTTATCATTTTCAGGGTCTTTATCATAATCAGTCAGAGTAAACACTGCTTTGCTTGCTTTAGTCACTCTGATTTTATTGCAAAATTTTGGGTCTAGCCCCCACATAGTAGGACAGCCGGTGTTTATAACGTTATGCACCCCCATTTCGCCTAGCTTTCTCTTTGTATACTCGTCACGTACTGAATGAACGCCGTCCTGACTTAACAATAATTTATAGAACAGTTTATTTATATAGCCAACACGCCCTGAGTAATTTGACCAACCGGCGCCCATCAATAATACTTTCTTCATACGGATCACGTCTAGAAACCCGATATTCCAAGACCCGCGCCCGCTAGCGAGCTTCGGGTGTAGCAAATTCGAGCCGCAAACTATTCTAATGCCCGAATTATTAGCATCTGTTATAATTTTACCAGAAATTCCATTATGCGTGCTTGCGATCAAAAATTGTTTTTCCGGGAAGATGGTTTCTAACACGTCCTTACCGCACGAGTTTATTATCTCATCTCCTAAGTTTAGAGAGGAAATACTTGTATCGAACAAACACAGCAGATCAGGATTTAACTCAACATATCCCAGAAGTTTATTCACACCATATCTCTTCAATCTGTACTTTGTGTACGCCGCTACTTTATTCTTGAATTTACTCATATCACAGATCAACCTTTAAGGCGCCTTTGAAGTCAAGCAGAACGCCTTTCGTAATTACAAGATTTTCAAACTCTTTATGATCGACGAGTATTACGTGAACATCAGAATACATGCGCGAATAATCGACTGCGACAACATTCACCCCTTCAACTTCCAGGCTGCCTTCTGAGTTTGGTTCCACTGCCAGCGTTATGCCTTTATGCTGACCTGATATTTCTTTGCATATTTGTAAAGCAGGGCTTTGTCTAAGGTCGTCAATATTAGCCTTGAAAGCTAACCCGTAACAAGAAACAACTATATCGCATTCTGCCTTGCCTTGTTCTTTAGCAAACTCGCTGATTGCTTCCAAAATTTTCTCAACCACCCAATAAGGTTTCATGTCATTAACTTCACGAGCGGTGCGGATTAGCTTTGCCTGCTCAGGAGTTCTGCTAACGATAAACCAAGGATCCACTGCAATGCAGTGACCTCCTACACCAGGACCTGGCTGCAAAATATTTACTCGCGGATGACGATTGGCCAGTGCAATAAGCTCCCAGACGTTGATACCGAGTCTATCGCAGATCATTGACAGCTCATTCGCAAATGCGATATTTACATCACGAAAGCTATTTTCGGTTAGTTTACACATCTCGGCTGTGCGTGCGTTTGTAACTACGCACTCACCTTCTACAAATATTCTATATAGTGAGCTTGCTGCTTCTGAGCATCTAGAGGTCATTCCGCCAATAACTCGATCATTCTGAACCAGTTCCCGTATTACATGACCTGGCAGAACACGCTCGGGGCAATGCGCCACGCGTATATCGGAATCCTCTCCATGTGATTGTGGGAATGTTAAATCAGGTCTCGCTTCAGCCAGCCACTCTGCCATTTGCTCTGTGGCACCCACAGGGGAAGTCGATTCAAGTATGACCAAATCACCTTTTTTTAAGACCGGAGCTATCATTTTGCTCGCGGACTCGATGTAAGTTAGATCGGGTTCGTGGTTATCGCCTTTAAAAGGGGTCGGTACAGCTATTAAGAACGCATCCGCAGGCTCAGGCGTAGCGGTCGCTTTCAAGTAGCCTTGCGTCACTGCCGCATGCACGACGATGTCCAACTCAGGCTCAACAATGTGGATTTCGCCACGGTTGATCGTGTCGATCGCGTGTTGATTCACATCTACGCCAATTACCTTGATTTTACGTGAAGCAAATACGGCAGCAGTGGGAAGACCGATATAGCCGAGGCCGATTACAGAGATGGTGTTGAATCGCATGATAAGTCCTAATATTCTGTGCTGGGTTCCCACTTACGCGGGATATCGTGACTGAGAGTTCGTCGAAGAGCTTTGTATTCCGTTACCGGTTCCAGCTCAGTAGCGTATCTTTTATACGATTGCAGGCTTGACCATCACCATAGGGGTTATGGGCAAAGGCCATGGCGTTGTAGGCATTTTTATTGGTCAGCAGCTCGCTGAGGGATTTAGTAATCGCATCAGAATCCGTTCCCACGAGCTTAACCGTGCCTGCCTCTATGGCTTCAGGTCGTTCTGTTGTATCGCGCATTACTAGGACGGGCTTGCCCAACGAGGGCGCTTCTTCCTGTATGCCGCCGGAATCGGTCAGGATGATGTGGGCGCGGTTCATTAGGTATACGAAGGGCAGGTAGTCCAGCGGCTCAATCAGGTGGACGTTACCTATACCTTGCAGCAGTCTATTGACCGGCTCCCGCACGTTTGGATTAAGGTGGACCGGGTAGACGACTTGAACGTCTTCATACTTTTTCGCCGTCTCAACGAGAGCCTGGCAGATTCGCTCGAAGCCGCCGCCGAAGCTTTCTCGCCTGTGGCCGGTGACAAGGATCAGGCGCTTGTTCTCATCCAGAAATTCGAATTGCTTATTGAACTGCTGCTGCAGGTCGGTATCGCGGTCGAGTTTCGCGATGACTTCCAGCAGCGCATCAATGACCGTGTTGCCCGTGGTGAAGATATTGTCCCGCTTGACGCCTTCTTTAATCAGATTCTGAGCTGACGCGCTCGTGGGTGCGAAGTGCAGCGTGGCAAGTGCGCCTGTCAGCTTGCGGTTTGCCTCCTCAGGCCAGGGGGAGTAAATATTGCCTGTCCGCAAACCCGCTTCAACATGGCCCACTGGGATCTGTTGGTAGTACGCAGCCAGTGTCGCGGCGAAGGTAGTGGCCGTATCGCCGTGAACCAGCACAATGTCCGGCTTTGTTTCAGCCAGTACTGCCTTTAAGCCTTGGAGGATCGCTGTTGTAACGTCAGTGAGGTCCTGACCTGCCTTCATGATATTCAGATCGTAATCAGGCTTTAACTCGAAAAGGTCCAGCACCTGATCCAGCATTTCACGGTGCTGACCGGTTACACAGACTATTGCGTCGATACGCTCGTCCGCGGCCAGGTTCAATGCCAGGGGAGCCATTTTGATGGCTTCTGGGCGGGTGCCGAAAATGCAGAGGGTCTTCAACTTCTTCATCAAACTGGGACCTATTCAAGTTACGGTCGTGGAAGGAGAGCTGACGCTTTAAAAGCAATCGCCGCGGGTCGCGCCTCCCACTGGAGGGTGTGAAGTCTTTTTAAATCAATTAGTTATTCTACTGTTACGGATTTGGCTAGATTTCTGGGTTTGTCTACGTCTGTGCCTTTTACCAGTGCTACGTGGTAGCTGAGCAGTTGCAGCGGGATGGTGTAGACGATCGGGGAGATGCTTTCGTATACCCAGGGCATCTTGACGTGGGTGATGCCTTCGCCATCGTCCAGGTCTGCCCTTTCACAGGCAAAGTTGATCAGTTGGCCACCGCGTGCGCGGACTTCCTGCAGGTTGGATTTGAGTTTTTCCAGCAGGCTGTCGCTGGGGGCGACGCTGACGACGGGCATGTCTTCATCCACCAAAGCCAGGGGGCCGTGTTTGAGTTCACCGGCGGCGTAGGCTTCGGCGTGGATGTAGGAGATTTCCTTGAGCTTGAGCGCCCCTTCCATGGCGATGGGGTAATGGGTGCCGCGGCCCAGAAAGAGTGCGTGGTGCTTGTTGGCGAAGGTGGCGGCCAGTGTTTCGATTTCGCTGTCCAGCGCTAATGCTTGCTGGATGAGCGCTGGCAGGCCGCGCAGGGCGCGCACGTTGGCACTGATCATTTCTGGGGCGCGATTGTTGGCCTGGGCCAGGGCGGTGGTTAGCCACAGCAGTGCTACCAATTGGGTCGTGAATGCCTTGGTGGATGCCACACCGATTTCCGGGCCAGCGCGGGTCAGCAGGCACCAGTCGGCTTCGCGTACCAATGAGCTGCCGGCTACGTTGCAGATGGCCAGGCTGGCAAGGTAACCCTGCTGCTTGGCATGGCGCAGTGCGGCCAGGGTGTCGGCCGTTTCACCGGACTGGGAAATGGTGATCAATAAGGTATTGGCCGGGACGGACACCCTGCGGTAACGAAACTCGCTAGCCACTTCCACCTGACATGGCAGGCCGGCTTGTTCTTCAATCCAGTAACGGGCAACCAGGCCAGCATGGTAGCTAGTGCCGCACGCGACGATGTGAATGGCTTGTACGTCTTTCAAGCGTGCTTCGGCATCCAGGCCCAGGCCGGCGGTGAGCACGCTGTCTTCACTAAGGATGCCGCTCAGGGTGTCGGCTATGGCTGCGGGCTGCTCATACATTTCCTTGAGCATGTAGTGCCGGTACTCGCCCTTGTCCATGCTGTGGGCTGCATGTTCGTAGCGGGTGATCGGGTAGTTGCGCGGCTGGTTCTGGCGGTTCCATACGTCACGACTGGTTAATGTCAGGCGTGCGTAGTCGCCCTCTTCCAGATAGATGAACTGATCGGTTACCTGCAGCAGGGCCAGCGGGTCGGAGGCGATGAAGTGTTCTTCACTGCCCTCCCCGATGACCAGCGGGCTGCCCATGCGGGCGCAATACAGGGTGTCAGGTTCATCCTCATGGATCAGGCCCAGGGCGTAGGCTCCGTGCAGCTGATTGAGGGTGGCGCGGAAGGCGCACAGCAGGTCGGGCTTGCGGCTGTAATGGAAGGCCACCAGATGCGCGACGACTTCGGTATCGGTGTCCGAGGTGAAGGTGTAGCCGGCTTCGATCAGCTCTTTGCGCAGTTGCGCGTGGTTTTCGATGATGCCGTTGTGGACGATGGCTAGCCGATCAGACAGGTGCGGGTGTGCGTTGCGTTCGGCGGGTTTGCCGTGCGTGGCCCAGCGGGTGTGGGCAATGCCCAGGTGGCCGACGGCGGGTGTGGCTTGCAGTGCTGCTTCAAGCTCAGCGACCTTGCCGTTGGCGCGAACGCGGAGCAGGCCATTGCCCTCCGCCAGCACAGCCAGCCCGGCGGAGTCATAACCGCGATATTCGAGGCAATGCAGACCTTCCAGCAGGATGGGGGTGATGTTGCGTTTGGCGACTGCGCCTACAATTCCGCACATGGGGGTGGGGGTGTCCTGATTTGTTTTTGATTGCTTGGTGTGGCTGTTTTGGGGTTGTGCTGGTGGTTCTGTTTATGGGTAGGGAAACCCGGGGCGTCCTTCGGACGCCATTCGCGGCGAGTCGCCCCTTATATGGACCCGTCCCGTGTTGCAAGCCACATGACATTCGAGAATGAGATTGCACGCTTATATCCGGCCTTGTCTCTCGGGGTGTACGGCCCCTGGCCATTATGAGATGTGCGCTCACTGTCCTTAATCTCCTACTC
>NZ_VTVA01000029.1 GCF_008638345.1 Pseudomonas saliphila
AGTAATCCCGCTCCCTACTCGATTGTGAACCATAAAGTGAATGACTATTCATTTGTGTGCTGGCCTGAGCGTGTCCCGTTAAAGAACGGCCT
Organism: Pseudomonas saliphila; assembly: GCF_008638345.1. GTDB lineage: Bacteria > Pseudomonadota > Gammaproteobacteria > Pseudomonadales > Pseudomonadaceae > Halopseudomonas > Halopseudomonas saliphila. The sequence continues at coordinate 93 of NZ_VTVA01000029.1, forward strand.
CGCATTTCCCCCATCAGCTTCGCGGCAATTCTAACGCTCGGAGGCACCGAAGGGCTCTTTTTTGCCGGCGTTAATCTGTCGCCCAACCTTGCCTTTTCCCGGACGCGAAGTCAGTGAGTCTGGGTTTGAATGCTGATTATGCCAACCGGTACACAGCCAGCGTCAGCTACACCAATTTCTTCGACGGAAAATACAATACTCTCAAGGATCGGGATTTTGCCGCATTGAGTATTGGCGTCAGCTTCTAGGTTTTACAAATAAATACAGCCATTTGCCCGAGTGGCACATTCATCGTTTGGAGAACGAAACATGCATTTTCGCAAAACAATAATTGGGGTAGGCGGGCTGGCGCTCAGCCTGCTAGCGACGGGCGTTATGGCGCTGAGTCAGGATGAAATTGGACAGTTGGGGAACACTCTCACGCCGGTCGGTGCCGAAATGGCTGGTAACGCCGCCGGTACTATTCCTGAATGGACCGGTGGCCTCAGCCCGCGAGCCGGCGCTGAACTGGAGCGGGGTTTTCGCGCCAATCCGGTCAAGAGCCAACCTGAGTTCGTGATCACGGCGCAGAACTTCAATGAGCACAAAGAGCATCTGACCCCGGGCCAGGTTGCCATGTTCGAGCGGTATCCTGACACCTTCAAGATGCCGGTATTCCAGAGTCATCGTTCTGTTGGCTTCCCGGCGGATGTGTATGAGCAGGTCAAACAGACAGCTGGCCAGGCGAAGCTGGTCAACAATGGCGACGGTATCGACAATTTCAGCCATGGCAGTTTCGCCTTCCCGATTCCGAAAAGCGGCGCTGAGGTGGTATGGAATCACCTGACCCGTTATCGCAAGAACGTTGAGCGCAGCTACGCTCAGGCGATGCCGCAGGTAAACGGCTCCTTCACGTTGATCAAATTCCGTGAAGAAGCTGCTTATCCACAGTTCATGCCCGATGTGAATCTGCAGAAGGCTGCCAACACTCTGCTCTACTTCAAGCAGCGCGTTGAAGCGCCGCCGCGTTTGGCCGGTAACGTGTTGCTGGTCCACGACACCCTTGATCAGGTGAAAGAGCCGCGTATGGCGTGGGTGTATAACGCCGGTCAGCGGCGCGTTCGCCGCGCACCGCAGGTCGCCTATGACGGTCCGGGTACAGCCTCGGACGGCATGCGTACCACCGACAACTTCTCCATGTTCAGTGGCGCGCCAGACCGCTATGACTGGAAGCTGGTGGGTAAGAAAGAAATCTACGTGCCGTACAACGCCTATCAGCTGTCCAGCCCGGAGCTCAAATACGCCGACATTCTCAAGAAAGGTCACGTCAACCCCGAGCATACCCGTTACGAGCTTCACCGGGTCTGGGAAGTGCAGGGCACGGTAAAGGACGGGCAGCGCCACATTTACGCGCAACGTAACTTCTTTGTTGACGAGGACTCCTGGCTGATCACGCTGGCCGATCACTACGACGGCCGTGGTGCGTTGTGGCGGGTAGGCGAGGGGCATATTGCGCACGCCTATCATGAACAGTTGCCAGGCTATGCGATCGAAACGCTGTATGACCTGTTGGCGGGCCGCTACATAGCGCTGGGTATGTACAACGAAGAGGAATCAGCGCCGAAGTTTGGCACGACACCTTCCATGAACGAATTCACCCCAGCGGCCCTGCGGGCATCCGGTGTGCGTTAAACGTTTTGGGGAAAGTGGTCGCAGTTGAAGCGATCGTTTGGGCATTGGGGCACCTGCGGGTGCCCCTTTTTTGGAATTTCCTGGGGGTGTAGCGCGCCTGCGCTACGCTGAATTAGCCGCTTAAACCCGTCGCATTGCCCTGCAATTCACCGCGAAAGGCGGTGGGGCTCATGCCTGTCCAGCGGCGGAAGGCGCGGGTGAAACTGCTTGGGTCGAGAAAGCCCAGTTCAAACGCGATGCGCCCCAGGTTTAAACGTCCTTCCTGGATCAGCCGCATGGCCAGCTCCATCCTGACCTCGTCGAGCAATTTTTCGTAGGTCGTGCGCGTCTCGCTGAGCTTGCGTCGCAAATGCCTGGGGCTCATGTTGAAGGGCGTGGCCACCAGCTCCTCGGAGATTTCCCGCTCAGACACCAGAACACGAATGCGCTGCTTTACCTGCTCGGCGAAATCCACATTCGGTAGGTCATTGAGCATGTCCTCCAGGGCAAAATCCAGGCGTCGGCGCAAAAAGGCATCCGCGTTAGGCAAAGGATTACCCAGTAAGCGGCGATCCATACGCACAGCCATCCGCTTTGAACCGAAACGCACTCGGCCGCCGATCAGCTCTTCGCACAGCCCGCGTTGCTTTTCATGCTCACAGGTCAGGCGGGTCTCCAGTACCAGCGGATGACGCCCGTTCTCCAGCGCTTTCCAGATCTTGTGACATTGCACCGCTACCGATTCGAGATGAAACGCATGAGGCGTGCCGCGCGGCTCAAAATACAGCGTCAGAAAATGCTCATCTTCCAAGGAGAACAGCTGTACTTGGGTGCTGAAGACCGGCATGTAGCGAACCATGCGTTGAATCGCATCGCCCACCGTCTCGCTACTAGCTGCTGCAAGGGCGAGCAACTCGATGGTGTTGGAATGGTATTGTTTGCCCATCAGCAGGCCGAAGGTGCCGTCCTGGGTCAGCCTCGCAGCGATATGCCATAACCGGTTCATGTCGGTCTGGCTGATCTGCGCGAGGCTTAAATCGGTGGCTGCGCAGTGGGCGCGTAAGTCGGCGGGCAGATCCCTCGCGCTCTTACCGAGATGTTCGAGGGTCTGACATATTCCCTGTGCCCAGAATGCCCGTTCCTGAAGCCTTTGGCAGGGAAGGGGAGGGAGCGACTGGTTCATAAAGGTTGCCTGTTATTGTTGTTCTAAAGAAACCTCTGAGAAGCTACTACGCTTTTTCAGGAGGCTTCCAAACTGCAGAAATGTCTTGGAAGGATGCATTAAAAAGTAATGTATGAACGGCCATTAGGCAAAAAATAAGAACAGACTATTCTTGAATTGTGATCTGCGTCATTCCAGCGGTGAATGTCCTCCGGCGTAAAAGGATCGGTCCTATTCGGACAAAACAAGCGAAAATGCCATGACAGACTAACCATCGATGCTGGGACCCATCCCCACCCACGCATTAATGGTTAAATCTAACGGAGCAGCACAATGACAAAAAAAATGCATGCCTGGACGCTTTCGGCGCTACCGCTGGCGATTAGTCTGGCCAGCCTTTCAGGGGCGGCACATGCGGTTAACTTCAATATTGGACCGGTTGATGCGCAGTTTGATTCCCAGCTATCGATTGGGGCTAGCGTGTCGACTACGGATGCGGATAAGCGCTTTATCCATTTTGACACCGCTGTTGATGGCGTGCCGCAGGGCGGCCAGGCAGTGGCAAGAACCACAGACGATGGCCGTCTCAACTATGAGAGCGGCGATGTCTTCTCGAAAATCTTCAAAGGCTCGCATGACCTGGAACTGCGCTACGGTGATAGCGGCGCCTTCTTCCGCGGCAATTATTGGTACGACTTCGAGACCAAAGATGGCAGCCAGCGCTTCTACGATATAAGCGACTCCGGCAGGCATCCGTTGCAACAAGGCTCAGGCGTCCAGCTGCTGGACGCTTTCGTCTATCACAACTACTCCATTGGTAATAATCCCGGTAACGTGCGTCTCGGCCGCCAGGTCGTGAGCTGGGGTGAGAGTACTTTCATCCAGAACTCCATCAACTCCATCAACCCGATCGACGTTTCAGCTTTCCGTCGCCCCGGCGCGGAAATCAAGGAAGGCCTGCTGCCGGTCGAAATGCTTTATCTGTCTCAGGGCCTTACCGACAACCTGAGCATGGAAGCCTTTTATCAGCTCAAGTGGTCGCCTACGGTAGTTGATAACTGCGGCACCTTCTTCGGTACCGATACAGCGGGTAGAGGCTGTACTGATCGCCTGGTAGTTGCTGGCCCAGATCGCCCGCAGGGCGATCCCACGCTACAAGCCGGTGCGCTGAGCGGCCTGGGCGTGACCGATTACATCGTGCGCCTCAAGGACGACGAAGCCAGCGACAGCGGCCAGTACGGCCTAGCGTTCCGCTGGTACCTCCCGGCAATGAACGACACTGAGCTTGGCTTCTACGCGATGAACTACCACAGTCGTGCGCCTGTTTATTCCAACATTGCGGGTCGAGCTCTGGGACCTAACGCGTTGGTAGGAGCAGGAGCCATTCCGGCTGCCGCACTTGCGGCTCCCGGAGTAATTTCTCCAGTAGAAGGCTATCAAGGCGATCTCGGCCCGGCCGGATATTTCTTCGAATTTCCTGAGGATATTCGTCTTTATGGTCTGAGTTTCCAGACTTCACTGGGAGGCACCTCGGTTGGTGGTGAAATCTCTTACCGTCCGAATATGCCAATGCAGATCAGCACCGGCGACATGAGCCGTGCTGCGCTGCTTACGGCTGTTGTACCGCTCGCTGGCGGAATCGCTGTTCCGAATAGCGACAATACCCACCGGGGCTTGGCTGGCAACGTTGACGCTGGTGACTACATACAGGGGTACGATCGTAAGGAATACTTCCAGGCGCAGATCACCGCCGTTCATTTCATTGACCGCATTCTCGGTGCTAGCCGCCTCTCTCTGGTCGGTGAAGTGGGCGTCGCGCACATCGGTGGTATCAGCGAATCTCCCGGCACTACCAAATACGGACGTGACTCACTGTTCGGCCAAAGCCCCTTTGCAGACGGCTCTTGTTCGTCTAACGATGGTAGCTCGCCAAAGGGTGCCAGCTGGTGCGAAACGGATGGCTTTTACACCAGTACTTCCTGGGGTTATCGTATCCGCTCCAGTCTGGAATATAGCAACGTGTTTGCAGGCGTAAACCTGAGCCCAAGCCTGGCATGGTCACATGACGTGGAAGGCTACGGTCCTAGCTTTCAGGAAGACGCGAAGTCGATTAGCGTCGGTCTGAATGCGGATTACGCCAACAAGTACAATGCCAGCCTGAGCTACACCAACTTCTTCGATGGCAAGTACAACACAATGGTTGACCGTGACTTTGCTGCGTTGAGCGTTGGCGTCAGTTTCTAAGAGCGCAACAGGAGAAAATAAAAATGAAGCGTATGCGAAAAACTCTATTTGGTGTCGGTGGTCTGGCTTTAAGCCTTGTTGCATCTAGCGTGATGGCGCAATCATTAACTCAGGACGAGATAAATCAACTGGGCAACGAGCTGACGCCGGTCGGCGCAGAAATGGCTGGCAATTCCGAGGGTACCATTCCCGAATGGACCGGCGGTTTACCGACTGATGCAGGCCAAAGCCTGGAAGATAACTTTTACGAAAACCCCTTTGCCGGTGATCAGGCGGAGTTCGTCATTACCGCGCAGAACTATCAGGAATACCGTGAAAAGCTGACGCCCGGACAGATAGCCATGTTTGAGCGTTATCCTGACACCTTCCAGATGCCGGTCTACGAGACCAAGCGGACTGCTGGTTACCCTGATGAGACGTACGAGCAGGTCAAGCGTACGGCGGGGCAGGCCAAGCTGGTTAACGGTGGCGACGGTATCGAGAACTTCTCCCATGGCAGCTTCGCGTTCCCGATTCCAAAATCGGGTGCTGAGGTGGTCTGGAACCACATGACCCGCGCTCGTTCGAACGTGAAGCGCTGGTACATGCAGGCCATGCCGCAGACTAACGGCTCCTACAACCTGATCAAACTGGAAGAAGAAGTGGGTTATCCGCAGTACATGGATGACGTTGACGAATCCACGGTGCCCAACACGCTGCTGTACTTCAAGCAACGGGTGAACGCCCCAGCGCGTCTGGCAGGTAACGTTCTGCTGGTACACGACACCCTTGATCAGCTGAAAGAACCGCGTATGGCCTGGGTATATAACGCCGGCCAGCGTCGGGTACGTCGGGCGCCTCAGGTGTCCTATGACGGCCCCGGTACCGCGTCGGACGGGATGCGTACTTCCGACAACTTCTCCATGTATAACGGCGCACCCGACCGTTATGACTGGAAGCTGGTTGGCAAGAAGGAAATCTACGTTCCCTACAACGCCTACAAACTGACGGAAAAAGGCGTCAAGTACGACGACGTACTGAAAGCTGGCCACATCAACCCCGAGTTCACGCGTTACGAGCTGCACCGGGTGTGGGAAGTCCAGGGCAACGTCAAGCAAGGCCAGCGGCATATCTATGCCCAGCGTAACTTCTTCGTTGACGAAGACACCTGGATGATCAACCTGGCCGATCACTACGATGGTCGCGGTACCTTGTGGCGCGTAGGGGAAGGTCATATCGCCTTTGCTTACCAGCAGAAGCTGCCAGGTTACGCCATCGAAACCCTGTACGATCTCTTGGCTGGTCGTTATATCGCCCTGGGTATGTACACCGAGGAAACGTCCGCACCGCAGTATGATTTCAAACCGTCCTACAACCAGTTCACCCCTGCAGCGTTGAGGGCAACTGGCGTGCGTTAAGCAGTAACGTGTTTTAGTCGTTTGGGTTTAAGGGACATCCTCGGATGTCCCTTTTTTTATGTGGCGGACGGACGAGCCTATTGAACTGGTTCAGCAGCACTTTGGTGTATCGCAGGCGCGCTACACCGCCTGGATGGTGCGGCGGCTTCGGGCTGGGTTTTTCCTGGGGTTGGTGAGCGCCTGCTCGCCGACAGGGTTGGTACGCGCCTTGTGCCGCGTTCGGATGCACCGACGGATCTTGGTGCTGTGACTCGGCCTTGGCGTAGCGCAGGCGCACTACACCCCCAGGATGGCTTTGCGCAGTGTGGGGTTCCCTGGGGTTGGCGTGCGCTTGCGCGCCGACAGGGTTGGCAGCGCCTCCGGCGCGTTCGGACTCGCCGACAGTCCACTGCCGATGCGCTATCTCGCCGCCACCTCACCATCTACTGTTACACTGTCGCCCATTACCATTCCGACGATTCCAGTAGAGCGAAGCTACCCTTGTTTACCGAATTCAATCTGCACGAACGCCTCCTCAAGGGGCTTGAAGCGCTGTCATTTGAAAAGCCCACCGATGTCCAGACGGCGGCGATTCCTGCTGCAATCAAAGGTGACGACCTGTACGTCATCGCGCAAACCGGGAGCGGCAAGACCGCTGCATTCGTGTTGCCCATTCTCCAGCGCATCCTCGCCGAAGAAGGCCAGCCGCAGGCCCCGCGCGCTTTGATCCTGTCGCCGACCCGCGAGTTGGCCCGACAGATCCTGCAGGACATCCAGAAGCTGGCGAGCTTCACCTACATCAAGGCCGAACTCGTTATCGGTGGCGAAGACTTCAAGGTCCAGGCGGCCAAGCTTCGCAGGAATCCGGACATCATCGTAGCGACACCGGGCCGCGCGCTTGAGCAGCTGGGCGCTGGCGTGAACCTGGATTTGTCCCAGGTGCAGACCCTGGTAATCGATGAAGCCGACCGCATGCTCGACATGGGCTTCAGCGAAGACGTCATCAAGATCGCCGAAGCCTGCCCGGAAGCGCGGCAGACCATGCTTTTCTCCGCCACCAAGGGCAGTGCCGGCCTGCAGCGCTTGGCCAAGAGCGCCATGCGAGAGCCAGTGATTCTGGAGCTGGACAGCGTGCGCGACGATACCCCTGCGATCAAACAGCAGGTAATGGCTGCAGACGACGTCCCGCACAAAGAACGGCAACTGAAGTGGCTGCTGGCAAATGAAAACCCCGGCAAGGCGATTGTGTTCACCAACATGCGCGTCACCGCTGATCGGTTGAATGGTGTACTGCGTGCCGATGAGAGCCAGCGGGTTTACGTGCTGCACGGCGAAAAAGACCAGAAAGACCGCAAGATGGCCATCGAACGCTTCAAGGAAGGTAAAAGTGGCGTGTTGGTGGCGACCGACGTAGCCGCACGAGGCCTGGACATCAGCGAACTGGATCTGGTCATCAATTTCGACATGCCGCGCAGCGGCGATGATTACCTGCACCGTGTTGGGCGTACTGGCCGGGCAGGGGCAGAAGGCGTTGCGATTTCATTGGTGGCACCGCACGAATGGAACCTGATGACGAGTATCGAGCGCTATCTGCGGCGTAGTTTCCAACGGCGCGTGGTCAAGGAAGTCGAAGGCAGCTTCAAAGGTCCGAAGAAAGTCAAATCCTCCGGTAAAGCGGTAGGCGCCAAGAAAAAGAAAGACGACAAGAAAAAAGACAAATCCAAAAAGCCAAAAACCAAGAAGCACGCCGGCCGACGCAAATCGTCTCCCGCGCCGGTTGGGCAGGTTGTGACCAGTTCTGACGGGCTCGCGCCGCCTAAGCGTCGGGATTGAAGGGCGAGCGCGCGAGCGTCTAATTTTGTGGAAGGCGCGATCGGAGCGCCGCACCGTCGCGGCGATTGTTTTGAACAGACACCAGGCTCTTAGACCTACTGGCTAGAAAGCAGCAGACACCGAGATGTATGGCTGCGGCTTGCTGGTGTTTCATTCTGGTGGTTTGTGCAGGCTGATGGAATCGCGGCGAGTCGCCCCCTCCCACAAACTAGTTGGAAGCGTCGTCTGGAAGGTCGGGTTTCAGTCAGGCGGCGCATTGATTGTTGGATGTACTGAGAGTGTAGAGAAATTTATAGCTCGACGTCTGAATCTGTGCGCGGTCGGGGATGTTGGCCGACACTTCCACAAATAACCGTCGGCGGTGCATTCGTGTTGTTGGGTAGAGGCTGATGAAATACGGCTCAACTCGAGAATCTTGACCCGGCACGAGGATTTTTTGGGAGGGGCGACTCGCCGCGATGCTGGCCGATAGGCCGGCTATGGTCGTTGCATAGCAACCCTGGGGCGTCCTTCGGTCGCCGCCGTGCTCCGACAGGACCAATGAAGCACGCGCTATGGAGGGCCAGGTTCCATCCTGGCCGGCTTGCTCGCCGGCGGATACTGTAGGTCGAGATGGAACTCAACCGTCCATAGACCAGGTTTTATGTTGGGTAGAATGCAAGTTGGCGAGGTCGTTGGTCGAGTCCGATCGTGGCCCGTGCTGCTCAACCTTCCCAGGGGTATTTGCTGCTAGCTCAAGCCTTGGAAACAGCCCTCGGATGGAAGCGCTTTCGGCTCCACATACGCCAGGCCCAGATGATTGCAAGGCCGATTGCTACGCCTACGCTGTTGGCGTACAGGTCGTAGACGTCTGCGCTGCGCGTTGGGTGAAATGACTGCACCATCTCCACCGCCAAGCCTACTGCAAACATCAGCACAAAACGCACCCACCAGTGCCATCTTGGATGGCCCAAATAGCTCAGCAGGGTGCAGGCGCATAATCCGCCGGCGTGATACAGGACCGCCATACCGCTGAACGCTACGGGCGGTGGGGTGGGGCGCATGCCGAGGAACATGCCGAGGCAGACCAATGCATAGAACATAATGCGAAATGCTAGGCGCCAGCGCACCCACTTGCGCATGTAGGTAAACCACATACTCACTCCATAATCCGCTTAAACCCATCATTAAACCGGTCGGTACTGCGCGATTCTGTCATTTCGTAGAGCTGGTGATGACGAGCCAAGCGTGCGCCGCCGTCTCGGGTCAGGGGGTTCCAGGCGATGGTGCCGTAGGAGGTTGAGGACCTGGCGAAGAAGGCGTCGAAGGGGAAGGTGAAGTAGATGCCCTTATCGAAGCTGCCTTCACCGAACTCTTCAGAAGGCACGTCGGTTTTGGTGGCCCAGGCACCGATCGTGATGCCGTTGTCGAAGCGCCGAGAGAGCTCCATGGTGGCGCCGTAATCGCCGGCGAGATAACGTCCGACGCTGCCGCGAGCCAGTACGTTGTAAAAGTTGGTTTGCAGGTAACCGGTCATGTGCCCGGTCCAGACCGAATAATCCTGGAAACTCAGATCCTGGCGGAAGCCGCGCTGCCTGACCCAATTGGCATCAATGCCCAGCGCCCAGTCGGAACCGTGTGGGCGCAGCAATACTTCGCCGCCGACTCCGCCGAACATGTTCTCAAGCAGGCCGGCATACCCCATGGCGTACAGGTCGTTACCCACGCGCTGGGTTTGGGTGTATTGCAGGCGCTCGAGAACCACGTCCGAGGTCGTCAGGTACTCGCGAATATTGGTCCGTACACGTGGCAACTCGCTCGGCGCGTCATACTCGAACTCGTCGAAGTTGTTGATCAGATCGAGCCCGACGCTGCCATCAACCCAGGCATTGCGGCTGAAACGGTATTCGCTGCCCACCCGTGCCAGAAACTGGTACAGGATGAAGTCGTCCGGCCCACCAATGTTCTGGTTGTAACCTAGCGACAAACCGATATCGAACTTGTCGAGTGGTTCGCGGTGCACGACGTCCTTGCTGACCACGCTGGGCATCGCAGTTACCGTGGTGCGGCGCATCTGCTCTAGGGTCAGCCGGTTTTCTTCAAGGGCGTACAGGCGGTCGGGGCGGATACTGCTTTCGCTGGTTTCCATGCCCCGCGGCTTGTTGACCAGGGTGTACCAGTCGTAGGTGCCTTCACCGAGACTGTTATCCAGAACGCGCGCCGCACGGCCGAGGCCCTTGGCTTCATCCCGATAGGTGGTTTGGGTGCCGGTGACGATGACTTCACGGTCCTTGATGGCGATGTCTTCCACCGCAAAGCCGGCGTTGTTGTGCAGGCGATTGCTGACGTCCTGCCAATCCACGTGACTGGCAGTCACCCCGACAGGCAGCTCACGCCTCGGTTCTGGCGCAGGATCCAGCACCTTGGGCGGCAAGGGGCCGGTCTTGAGGTTGGTCGAGAAGCTGATACCGACCATGGCCGTATTGCCGCGTTCCCAACCGGCGGTGAAATCGATCCCGTCACTCAGACGGAACACGGCCGCCAGGTTGACGGGTGAGTCCTGCTCCTGGTTGTTTTGCGAGGGTTCAGACTTGTAATCATTGCCCTCGACTTCAGCTTTCAGGCGCAGCCGATCCCACGGCGTTTGATACTCGACGCCGCCGAAGATACCCACCGGGCCACTAAAGAACGCACTGGTATTGAATTCCCCACCGACGTCCCCGGTTGAGCCGGCCCGGTCTTCGTCGCGCAGACCAACGTCAGCGAGAGGGTTGCTGACATCGCCGCGATTACCGATATAGCCCCAGGCCACACCAAGACTCAAATCCAGATCGTAGAAGCGCTTGTTGGCCACTACAAACTCACTGGAGAACAAGCCTGTGCCGCCCATATCCCGAAAGCCCAGCGCCACCTGCGGCAGCCAATAACCTTCTTCCCAAAGACGGAACTTGGCATCAACGGCCTTATCCTTGAGGCTCTGACCACTCGATGACGCGGAGTAATCCCGGTTAGTAATCGCGATATAACGAATGTTCGCTTCCAGCCAGGGCAGCGGTTGCACCGAAATACTGTAACGGCTGTAGGGCGAGGTGCGATTAGCGTTAAAGCTGAATCCACCCTCCGGCGCCATGCGCGCGGTGGGAGTCTGCAGCAACCCCACGCCGCCGAAATCGTGCTGGGTTGTACGGTAGCGGTCCGCATGGCTCACGGCCGGCCAGGCAAGGCCAGCCAACACCAGGGGAATTACCAAGGAACCTTTGAATACTGCGTTATTACTCACCAATACGGCCCCTGTCCTGATACTGCGTCGCCAGCAATGCAGCCAGCTCCTGATTCAGATCTGGCGTCTCAGCGGCAAGCTGACCGGACCTGATTGGCACATAGAGCACTGCACCCACCGCCACGTTGGCTGGCTCAGTGTTCCAGTGCGCAATGCCCCTGAGCTGATGCGTGCCATCTGGCTGAATCACATACACAGCGTTGCGATCTGCTAACGGCAGACGAGCGCACTGATGCAGATACTCGACTGGCTGCTGGGTAGGAACAAACGCCAGCCTGCAGTCCTGCTCAACGGCTCCGGTCACGATCACCTGCGCGGCGCGGGGTGGATAAACAATGTGATCCCCCGATTCCAGCAGGTCGTTATTCGCCAGCAGCAACTGCTGCAAGGGGTTGAGTTGAGCCACCACCCGGCCGGTAACAGGTAGCGCTTTGACAACGCGCTCAAACCGATCAATCAGTGCTTCAAGCGCGGGCTTTTCTTCGGCAATGGCATGTACACGATTCACGCGCAAATCAAAGAGCACGCCGGCTTTCAGGCGCAACTGCGCTTCAATGGCTGATTGCCGGAGCAGAGCGGCACCCAGGGGCCAGGCTTCGGTGCTGACCTGAGCAGTGCGCGAGGCATCATGCAAACGGGCGCCGGGCGCAAAGGAATAGGTGTTCGGCGCAAGCACAGCGCCACTGATCCTGACCTCAAGAGGCTCACTTTGCGCCAGGCAGGCTGCGGACGCACTCAGTGCAAACACAAGCAACAGCGGTTTAATCAGGCGGCTCATGGTTGCACCGTCGTCGGATTCAGTTCAGCGAGATGCAGAGCCGGCAGCCCTGGCGCCAGATGCTGAGCGCTGGCGACCACATGACCAGTTACCGAGTCGAGCCAATAATGGTTGGTGGCGCGGAAGGACACGGCGGGCATCCTGATCATCTCGTCCAGACGCTGCAAGGTCCGCTGTTCACCCATGATGTCGAGTGTTTCCATCGGGCCCTTACGGTACCGCGCATATTGCGGCACGCCGGTGAGATAACGCGCCGGAAAGTCGACCAGGCGCGTCACTTCGGTATCTTCCGGCAGGGTACGCAAATCTCGCAGGAACGGATCAGTACTGGCCAGCGGCGCGATCACATCGGCGTCGTCCGGCAGGCCGGCAGTCTGAATCAGCCGACCGTTATGCGTGACCAGCGCCTGGCTCAGACCGTGCCATTCGGCAACGCCTTCGTTGCGGGAAGCCAGCATCAACAAGGCCTCGGATTGCTTCAGGCGCGCTGAAAGGCCAGATTGATCGAGACTGTTCACATAATCGGCAGTGATCACCGGCTCAGCACCGATGATAGCAAGCCGAAGCGTCTCGTAGGAGGTGCTCGCCACCGACGTACAGCCACTCAGCACGGCCGCCGCGACTACAGCAATACCCGCACGCAAAAGGATCTTCAAAATCCCGATCCCCTTAGTTGCGGCCTGTTAGGTCTTCATCAATTTCGAGCGTGGTGCGGAAGATATTGGCGGAGGGGAACAGCTGACTGATAAAGCGGTTCCAGCGCGTAATACCCGCAGCCCCAACAAACACAACGTCCTGCGGCTGCATCTCGAACTGTTCAGCCAGAATAAACGCGGCAGGGGATTTCGCGTCGAGCTGGAACACCGTCGCCTTCTCGGTCTCGATATTGTCCACACCGCGAATCACATATACCTCACGGCCACTGGAGGTCTCAGGCGAGGGGCCACCGACGGTTGCGAGTACTTCACTGAGTGACATACGGCTGGTGCGGTAGGGCAGGGCACGGGGCGATTTGACTTCACCCATGACAAATACCTTGCGGTTGTCGTTCAGCCCCAGGTGCAGTTTGTCACCAGCGCGCATGTAGATGTTGCCAATGTCGCTTGCAGTGCTGGTCAGGCGGTCGTAGTCCAGCTCATGGGTCTGACCGTCACGGGTCAATTTCAGACTGGACAGATCCGCGCGCTCCGGATCGATGCCCGCCAGGCCGACCGCTTGTAGCAGCGTCAGTTGCTGGGCATTAACCGGCAGAAAGCCCGGATTCTGGAATGCGCCACTGACAATGATCTTCTGGCTGTTGTATTCCATCACGTTCACATCCACCTGCGGCTGCTCGATAAATCGAGCCAGACGGGTGGCAATCAGCTCGCGCAGTTCTTCCAACGTCAGGCCGGCGACCTGAACGTTGCCAATAAAGGGATAGAACAGGGTGCCGTCATCTCGGACGATACGGGCGTTGGCCGCATCTGTCTGCTGGTTGCCGCCAGGTACAGTCAATTCCGGGTGATCCCACACCGTAATGAACAGCGCGTCGTTGGCGCCGATCCGGTAGTTCTCCGGCTGAAAGGTCCGAAGGGCTTCAGGGATGGTAAGGCGTCGAGCTGCTGTCTGGTCCTGAGCGAGGAGCTTTGGCGTGATCTGTACCAGCTCAACCATACTGTTCTCGGCTGAGTCCTGGCTCATCAGATTGTTCTTGTCCATGTGCATGCCAGGAGAAAACATGCAGGCTTGAAGCAACAGAATGGACGCCCCCAGGGCGGCACGCGGGAATAGGGTCATGAGCAGTCTTTCATCAAGGATAAGCAGGAATGAAAAAGCCACTCAGATTCGAGTGGCCTGTTCGTACGGCAACCAACTGATCAGTTGGTGCCGGTGGTGCCAGTCGTTCCGGTAGTCCCAGAGCTCGAACCACCACCGCCACCACTGGATGCCGCCGCTGCTGCAGCGCCTGCCGCTGCCACGCCGATTGCTACGGTTGTCAGGCTCAGGCCGCCCAGAGCGGCAGTACCGGTGGCGGCTGCGGTGCCAGCCCCTGCACCAGCTGCGGTGCCTGTGGTGGTGCCGGTGGCGGTACCAGTGGTAGCGCCAGTGCTACCGGCTTCGGTTGCTGCGGCTTCGCTCTGGGCAAAGCTCATGCTGGATGCCAGCAGTAAACCGGTAGCCATCATCGCCAGTGCTTGCTTCTTCATTGTTCTACTCCCTGTCATGTACTGCATTCTATTGTACGCCGTTGCGTTTGCCAGGGCACCCAAGGGGCGCAGCCAGCACGCACGCCATCAGCTGGCGTCGGACTTGTACTCGTACTGATAGTAACCGTAGTTGCCATAGGCCGAGGCTTTCTTTTCAATGGCGTTGAAAATAGCGCCCTTGATTTCAATACCGTTGTTACGGAAACGCTGCAGCGTCAGCTGGATTTCCTTCGCCGGGCTTACGCCAAAGCGGGTCACGATCAGGCTGGTGCCGCAGAAGCGCCCCACTAGCGCTGCATCGGTTACGGCCAGAATCGGCGGCGTATCGATGATCACCATATCGTATTGCGCGCTCAGCTGCTTGACCAGCGCCTCGAAGTTGGCGTGCATCAACAGCTCGGACGGGTTCGGCGGGATGCGCCCGCGGGAAATAACTTGCAGACCTTCCACTTCCGTCTGATGAACAACCTGCTCCAGCGTGTGCGTTTTTGCCAGTAGCCCGGACAGACCCATATTGGCATCAGCACCCAGCAGCCTGTGCACATAGCCCTTACGCATATCGGCATCGATCAGCAATACGCGCTGCCCGGCCTGGGCCACGATGGCTGCCAGGTTGGCGGAGATGAAAGACTTACCCACCTGCGGACTGGGGCCGGAAATCATCAGTACGTTGTTCTTGGCCTCGAGCATGGCGAAATGCAGGCTGGTGCGCAGGCTGCGCAGTGCCTCGATGGCCAGATCCGCCGGGTTGGTTTTGGCCAGTAACACGTTTTGACGCGCTGCGCCCTTTATCCTGGCGCTGCGTTCAAGCACCTCCTGATCCTTGCTCAGCGGCACGCTGGCATACACCGGCAAGCCCAGTTGCTCAATTACCTCGGGGTTCTCAATGCCACGGTTCAGCGCGTGCTTAAGCAACGCAATCGCCACACCCAACATGCCGCCCAAGAGCGTCGCCAGCACTACAATCAGTGGCTTCTTCGGCTTGACCGGCTGAGTAGTGTCGACTGCCGCGTCATCGATAATGCGTACATTGCCCACGGTGCCGGCACGCATAACGTCCAGCTCCTGGCTCTTGTTGAGCATCTGGGTATAGATTTCGGTGCTGACCTGCACGTCGCGGGCCAGACGCAGCAGTTCCTGCTGGGTATCGGGCAGCTCGCCGACGCGGCTGAGGATTCTGGCGCGACGCTCTTCGAGCTGCGCTAGCTGGCTTATCAAGGTTTGATAGCTGGGGTGATCCTGGGTAAAGCGGCGCTGCAGCTCTTCCTGACGCATCTTTTGTTCGGAGATGGCTGTTTCCAGCTCGACTACCTGGCTGAGGTAAGACTGCGTCTCGATGCTGATATCAACCGAGCCAGCTGATGCCTGGTAGGCATTGAGTGCTTCCTCGGCACGCTCCAGGTCACGACGAACCTGCGGCAACTGGTCCTGCAGGAACTCCAGGCTTTGCTGCGCTTCAGCCGACTTGCGCTCGACATTCTGGCGCACATACAGGCGGCTGACCTCATCCAAGGTACGCATCGCATGCTGCGGCTCGGTGCTTTCCAGGCTCAGCGACAGGATCCCCGAATCGCGGCCCTTTTCACTGGCACCAATTGATCTCTGGTAGGTAAGCACGGTGCCCAGACGGTTCTTTTTGGCAACCAGAAACTCGGTGCCCGGCCGCGCCACCAACTCAGCAATCTGAACCTTGAAACCATCTGTCACCACAGCTTCGCCAACTGCACCGGTCAGCAGGGTTATGCCCTCAGCATCAAGCAGGGTATAGCGACCATCGGTTTCGGCACGCAGGGTTAGTGTTCTGCCCACATAAGGTTCTGGCACGTCGAGCTGAAAAACGTCGAGTTGCTCGCCGCCCCAGGCAAAGCTGCTAAAACCCAACAATGCGTCTGCGACTGGCGCTTCTTCAGTGGAACTGTAACGTCGATGTAAGAAGGGGCCGATAACCGGGAACAGTTTGGGCTCGCCCACCACCGTCAGCTTCAGATTATCAACCGCCTGACCGATGACGGTGCGGGATTTCAACAGCTCGATTTCGGTGACGGCGGGGGAGGCGCTGGACAGCAGATCGCTGTCACCCAGCAAACTGCTAATCCCGGCCTGTTTCTCTTCTATCTGAATAACCGCGGTGGCGACGTATACCGGCGTAGTCAGTAGCGCGTAGGCAATACCGACGACTGCAAAAAGCACCGTGCATGCAACAATAATCCACTTATGATCCAGCAGGGCACCCAAGAGGGCCAATAGATCAATTTCCCCGTTATTACGCTCCGGGGAGGCGACTGCATTCTGCATCGGCATCTTCTTCAATAGATATGGACGTTCACTTCAGATAAGGCAGCCAGGCATCGGCGGACTTTTCTAGAATCTTGTATACGTGGACAAAAGCTGGACGGGCCTGGCGGTATGGGTCTGGGGCCTCGCAGTTGTTCAGCCAGCGGCCGAACAGGAAGGTCTTGCCACGGGCTTCAGGGGCAAGTTTGTAAACCGATTGAATGTGTCGGTTTTCCATAACCAGAATCAGGTCTGCTTCACGAATCATCCGTGGGCTGATCTGCCGTGCGCGGTGCATGGGGAGCGAGAGCCCTGCTTCGGCCATCACGGCCGCAGCGGTAGGCTCAACCGGTTTGCCAACCAGCGCACCCAGGCCAGCGGAGCTTACCTTGATGTTCCGACCTTCAAGCCTGTTTTTCAGCAGGGCTTCGGCCGTTGGGCTGCGGCAAATATTGCCAACGCAGACGATCAATATCGAGTCAAACATTCAGGTAGAGCCATCCGAGTTAGCGCGAGGGTGGGCAGATACGGTCGCAACTCTAAGTATATACACCGCTTGGGTCAATACTGATTCGTATGACTTTAGCAGTCTAGTCAAAGTCTTGACGAAAAAAGCTAAACTGCCAAACACCGACAAAACGTGCGGATATGGGTACCGTATGGCTTAAAGCCTTTAAACCGCGCATTCAAAGCCGAAATGACCGTTCGTCAGGGAAAAATACCCCGGCATGAAGCTGAGCACAACCCTGGGGAGCCCCGCGCTCTGAATGTCGTTCTTGGAGGTGTAGCGCGACTGCGTTCCTCGGAGTAATTCCTGGCATCGGCTCTGGTTTTCGTAGGAGATTCTATGGTTCACCACAACCCCTTTCAGGCCATTTTTGGTTGATAAGTGGTTTGGTTCTGCATCAATGCAAAGGCGATGCGAGCCAGCTTTCTCGCCAGCTTAACCAGTGCCTGGATGGGCTTGAGTCCCTGTGCGATATACGCCTCATAAACGCCTTTCCAGGCCTGTGTTTTTCGAGCTGCCATGGCCGCGTTATAGAGGAGCCGGCGCAGCTCTGGATCGCCTTTCTTGGTGAGTTTGCGTCGACCTTTTTGTTTGCCCGAGTCTCTGACCCTGACATCCATACCCAGAAAGGCAATGAAGGCGTCACTGGTTTTGAAGGGGCCGCGATGGAAGGTGTTGGCCAGCGCCATGGCTGTCAGGTCGCCGATGCCTTCGAT
>NZ_VTVA01000003.1:0-33001 GCF_008638345.1 Pseudomonas saliphila
TAGCGCGCCTGCGCTACGCCGATGCTCGTCTTCACCTCGGACATCCCGCACACCGCTGGCTTATCCTTCGGCCATCACCCCTCCTGCAGAGCCTCTGCAATGAGTTGCAGTGACATCAGCCGCTTCTCCGGGTCGAAGATATCGCAGACGATCATCAGTTCGTCCGCTGCGGTGTCCGCAATGAGCTGTTGCAGGCCGCGGCGCACGCTTTCACGGCTGCCAACAACACTGCAGCTGAGCATCTGCCCTGCCTGAGCCTTCTCCTGAGGGGACCAGTAGGTATCGATATCCTCGATCGGTGGCTGCATCAGGCCGCGTGTCCCGCGAAACAGGTCGGTGAACGACATCTGCTGTGAGGTAGCGAGATAACGTGCTTCCTCATCCGTCTCGGCTGCAATCACGTTAACCCCGACCAGCGCATAGGGCTTGTCCGCCTGCGCCGATGGTTTGAAGGTCGAACGATACACGTCTAACGCCTGGTGAAGCGCCTGGGGTGCGAAATGCGATGCGAAGCCATAAGGCAGCCCCAGGGCCGCCGCCAACTGCGCACCGAACAGGCTGGAGCCCAAAATCCAGAGCGGCACATTGGTGTCCACGCCAGGTATAGCCTCGATGCGCCGACCGGCCTTCCTGGGCCCAAGAAACCCCTGTAGCTCTTGAACATCCTGGGGGAAATTCTCGGCGTTGGCCGGGTTGCGGCGCAACGCTCGCAACGTCATCTGATCGGTCCCCGGCGCGCGGCCCAGCCCGAGGTCGATGCGTCCAGGAAACAGAGTTTCCAGGGTGCCGAACTGCTCTGCAATCACATAAGGCGCATGATTAGGCAGCATGATGCCGCCAGCGCCCACGCGGATGCTGCTGGTCCCGGCAGCGATGTGGGCAATAACGACCGAAGTAGCTGCGGTGGTCACGCCCGGCATATTGTGATGCTCGGCCACCCAGATGCGGCGGTAGCCCAGACGCTCAGCGTGCTGAGCCAGGGTGCGAGCCTCGTTGAGTGCGGTACGTGCGTCTGCCCCTTGACGCACACGCCCAAGTTCAAGAATAGAAAGCGGGATCATGTAAGGGTTTCCTTTGATAAAAAAGTCGCCTGCTGGGCAGGCGATCTGAAAGACTCGGCTTCAAGGCAATTGGATGGCCCAGTCTGGTTGAGATCAATCGTGGCTACAATCACAAGCATCGAAAAACTGTATTGCAAGGGGTGCAACACCCGAGGCTGAACACAATCAACCTATCAAGTAGGGGATCCAATGTCCTATCGTCTTCGCCCCGATCGAAACGCCGCTAAGGAAGTCGTCCGCGTCGCGCGCAAGCGTTTGCGCAAGGCCCGCGCCGCACTTGAGGCGCCGGCCAGCGAGCGCGCACAGGGCGTGCATCAGGCCCGCAAACGGTTCAAGGAAACCCGCGCCCTGCTTCGGCTGGTGCGCAAGCCGCTCGGCAAACACTTCGCCAGGGACAACCAGCGCCTGCGCGACGCCAGCCGGTCGCTCGCTGCGTCGCGAGACGCCACTGCCCTGATCGAGAGTTGGGACGCGCTGGCCGCAGCGAACGACAAACTGTTCTCTAGCCCGCCGGTGCAAACCGTGCGTAAACGCCTCGCAGATCGCATACCCAGCGCAGGTAACCAGTCAGAGGATGCCGCCATAGCCGATGTACTGGTGGCGATAGCAGCGCTGGAGGGTGATATCGGCTCCCTGAAACTGGACCGCAGCGGCTTCTCGCTCTATGCAGACGGTCTGGAGCGAACCTATCGCGACGGGCGCAAAGCGCTGAAAACCGCCATCCAAGAGCCGAACGCGCACAATCTTCACGAATGGCGCAAGCGGGTCAAGGATCACTGGTATCACACCCGGTTACTGCTGCTGAGCTGGCCGGCTCTGTTCAAACAACGTTCTCGATTACTCAAGGAGCTCTCCGAACTGCTCGGCGACGAGCATGACCTGTTCGTACTCTGCACACTGATCGAAAATGAACCGGCGTTGTTCGGCGCAGAACTCACGCGTAACCAGATTGCGTTTGCCGCCAGCCAGCGCCGCGAAGAATTGCAATCAGCCGCCTTTACACTGGGGCACCGGCTGTACGTCGACTCACCCGCGGTACTGCACAAAAGGTGGGCTCGCCTGTGGAAGCTCACTCGGCGCGATGGGTTCAGCAGTAAACGCGCTAGCCAAACGTTTCGGGGCAGCGAGTGCGGCGTGGTGAATCCCAGGCGTAACCACTGTCTCCCTTGAACCGGCCCCCATGGAGAAAGCCCGGCCGCTCGGCTTCTGCCTTCATGGATTACTGGCTTCGCGGTCTTCAGCGGCGGCGTTATTTGGCTGAAGTAACGTACTTCAATACCTCAACCACCTGCTCCGGTGTCTGTGCCCATGCCATCGCCGCTGCGTCCACCTCCTTCAGCGGATGGATGATGTCGTCATCGTGAAGCGTAATGTAGGGCGTACCGATGGCGGCGCAGTAACCGGCATCGAAGGCCGCGTTCCACTGTTTGTACTTGTCGCCGAAGCGGATCACTGCCACATCGCACTGCTCCAGCAGCGTCTTGGTGCGAATGCCGTTAACCTTGGCGGACTGATGATCGCGCCAAAACGGCACCTCAGGCTTGCCCAGCACATCGCCGGCAGCATCGCTGGCTTCGTGGTGCGTGACAGGCGCGGTGAATTCCACCGGCAACCCGGCGGCTTCCGCCCCGGCTTGAACCCGATTGCGCCAATCGGAATGGATCTCACCGGATAAATAAACAGTCCAGATCATGCGGTACCTCAGTTTGTCGGAAATTGGGGTCAGTTCAATCCGTCCCATTTTACGGATCTGTAAGACTCGGCTTCAAGCCAATCGGATGAGCACAGCCCAACCAGCTACGCGGGCCGTCCAGGGCTAATCCTTGTCCAGGCGGACGGTAGAGTCCACCGAGAAGTTGGAGTTGTTCAACTCGTTCACCTTTTTGCTCAAATGGCGACGGTGCAGGAACGAAATACCCTGCCGGGTACCCCAGGACGTAGGAGTCAATGTGCTCCCGGCATGGTCGCTTTTGATATTGAAGTCTCGAGTGGCGCTAATCGGCCGAGGTTCCGGGCCGTACAGCGCGATAAGCTGGATAGTCAGACATTCCAAACGTATGTCACCCTCAGGGCGATAGCCCTGCATCGGTATGCCAGCATGCCGCGCCAGGCGCTTGACGAGACCACCAAACGTACCGATATGCATGAACTCACCCGAGAGGAGCGGGCCCTGTCGAGTATTTTCACGCACGTTCTCGGGTGTCACCGGTACAGCTTTCCGATCGCCCTCTTCATCCTCACGCTCCTCGGTAACGGACTGTTCAAAATCCGTGACATCCATTGTGATATTGCCCACCGAGGTTTTGAGAGTAGCGAGAAGATACTCCACATAGATTGCCTCCTTGCTCATGTTGCTGATGATGCACAGCGCGTCCAGATCCTTTTCCCTGCCGCGGTTGATGATCACCCGGGGCGTGCGCTGCCGGCGAAAGCCGAAATACAACAACTGGGCGTATATCAGCCAGATAAGCATCGTCGCGATGCTAACGCCGATCTCGATTATCGTCTGGTTTGCTTCAATCCACTCAACCATGGGCTAAACGGAAGCTCCTCGATTAACAGATGTGGGGCCAGAGATGCCATGCGCGTATGACAATGAAAATGGTGATTTTGCGCACATTTTAAGCACGATGTTATCGGCCTGGGCGGGTTGCTATCTGGTGATGGGCGCTTCGGTCAACGGACTGTTTGCGATGATTCAGACAGTGCTACGGATCAGGTAGCGCCCCGCTGCATCCCCATCGCGTTCAGTTTCGCGACCCTGCTATGCCTTCGGTCAATTCCTCGGTCCCGCCATCGCCGGCTGGCTGATCGAAACCACCGGTGGCTTCACCGTAGCGTTTAGCTTCACTTTTGTGGTGCTGTCCGTGGGCTTTTTCCTGACGCTATTGATCCGCCGCTTTCCCAAAGAGTGGGCGGTTGGGGAGCCGAGGGCGGCGTCGGTGCAATCTTCTGAAGGCTCGGGATCAGTTAGATGAGCAAGCGAGCTCCTGCTTGTCCTCCAACGTCTAAATGCGGGGCCCTCACATCGACCCTCGCGACCACCGCACTGGGCACGGCGCTGGCCACTCCGCGATGATCGCTTGAGAAGCGGCCACTTTCCCGGCCGGAGAAGTTGCCGAGAACAATAAGATCACCTTTCCTCTCCGAACGGCTGCTTTCGGCCCAGAAGCGGGCGTTTAGCGTACAGAAAATACATCTGTCCCCTTTTCCGCAACCTTTCTGCCGCTGAAGATTTACCGCTCCAGCGACAGCATATCGATTTTAACTTTTGAGCTTGGCTGCGATTTGTGCGACGTGTTTACCCTGGTGACGGGCGATAGCCAACTCACGCTCGTCCGGCTGACGAGACCCGTCGCCACCTGCGATAGTTGACGCGCCGTAAGGCGTGCCACCGCCGACTTGCGAGATATCGAACAGCTCCGGAGTGGTATAGCCGATCGGCACGATGACCATCCCATGGTGAGCGAGTGTGGTCCAGGTGGAGGTGATGGTCATTTCCTCGCCGCCACCGGTCCCGGTGGAGGTGAACACGCTGGCAACCTTGCCTGCCAGAGCGCCCTTGGCCCAGAGCCCGCCGGTCTGATCGAAGAAGGTGCGCATCTGAGCGGACATGTTTCCGAAGCGGGTGGGTGTACCAATGATGATGGCATCATAATCAGCCAATTCCGACGGCGTCGCTTCCGGCGCGCTCTGGTCAGTCTTGCCGCCTGCCGCCGCGAAGGTTTCCGCATTCATGGTTTCGGGTACCCGCTTGACCACAACTTCGACGCCTGAAACGCTGCGCGCTCCTTCGGCTACCGTGTTGGCCATGGTTTCGATGTGGCCGTACATTGAATGATAGAGCACTAGGACTTTAGTCATTTTCACTTCCTCTTTCGGTGTGTTTGCATTGCGTGAACCGCCCTTTAACCGGGTGATCCAATTGCTTAATAAGCCCATTGGAGCCTCTCTGCTGGCCGTTGTTCAAGATGCGCCCCGGCGTGGAAGCCGGACTTACGCCACATCCACAAGGACGATTTCACTCTCTTCAAGGGCTGTGACCTGCAGCAGCTCTTCGTCGCGAATCGCCACGCCGTCGCCAGCCACCGCCTCTACCTCGTTGACCTGGATTCGTCCGCTAGCCGGTACCAGGTAGATCTTGCGTCCGGCTGCGATGCGGTATTCCGCCGTTTCGCCAGCCTGCAGCGTGGCAGCTACCAAGCGAGCGTCCGCTCTGATCGGCAATGCGCCGGTATCCTCCGGCGCGCCACTGGCGAGTGTGACGAACGATCCGCCGCGCTCGCCCTTTGGAAACGGCTTGGTGCCCCAGGATGGTGGCAGGCCGGATTCGTTCGGCATGATCCATATCTGAAAGATCTGGGTTACTTCGTCTTCCTCGTTCATCTCGCTGTGAGCAATACCGGTTCCAGCACTCATCACCTGCACGTCACCTGCTTCCGTGCGGCCACGATTGCCAAGATTATCCTGGTGCGTGATAGCACCTTTACGCACGTAAGTGATGATCTCCATGTCGCGGTGCGAGTGCCGGGGAAACCCCGAGTGCGGCGCGATGGTGTCATCGTTCCAGACTCGCAGACGCCCCCAGTGCATACGCTTGGGATCGTGATATTCGGCGAATGAGAAATGGTGACGCGTATCCAGCCAACCGTGGCGGGCGCCGCCCAGTTCTTTGTACGGACGCAGTTCGATCATTGCTGTATCTCCTGTTCGATAAGCACGAGCTGTAGCAATCTCGCCCCATTTACGAAGTGTTTCACGCTCGCTCCCGACCGTGAGGGCGAACCAGGTCCAACACTGGACCTGCCGGCACGACACCAGTTGGATTGATGGAGGCGTGGCTACGGTAGTAGTGCTCTTTGATGTGTTTCATGTTCACCGTCTCGGCTATGCCGGGCCATTGATAAAGCTCACGAACGTAGCCGGCGATATGCGGATAGTCCTCGATTCGCTTCAGGTTGCATTTGAAGTGACCGTGGTAAACGGCATCAAAGCGAATCAGGGTGGTAAACAGACGCCAGTCTGCTTCCGTAATCTGGTCGCCAAGCAGGTAACGCTGCGTCGCCAGGCGTTGCTCCAGTTCATCCAGCATCTCGAACAAGGGCAGCACGGCCTGTTCATAGGCATCCTGGGTTGTAGCGAAACCCGCCTTGTAGACCCCGTTGTTAACCCTGTCATAGACCTTGGCATTGATCTCGTCGATTTCTCGCCGCAGTGCTTCCGGATAATAGTCGCCAGGTTTCGCACCTATTTCGTCGAATGCAGAGTTGAGCATCCTGATGATCTCGGCTGATTCGTTGCTGACCAGAAGGTTTTGCTGTTTGTCCCAAAGCACGGGGACTGTCACACGCCCTGTGTAATCAGGATCATCAGCGGTATAGATCTGATGAAGGTACTGCGCTGCGTTCACCGGGTCGGCTATCACGCCGTCATCAGGCGCAAAGGTCCAGCCGTCTTCTGCCATCAAAGGGTTGACCACCGAGACCGAAATCATCGATTCCAATCCCTTCAATTTGCGAAAGATAAGTGTTCTATGCGCCCAGGGACACGCCAGAGAGACGTAAAGATGGTAACGGCCGGCTTCGGCCTGAAAGCCACCGGTGCCAGTCGGCCCGGGACTGCCATCGGCTGTGATCCAGTTGCGATACTGCGCTTCGCTGCGAGCAAAGCGGCCATTGTTGGATTCGGTGTCGTACCAGCGGTCAACCCACTGGCCTTCTATAAGCAAGCCCATCTTGATACCTCTACTGTTCGTTGAGAGAGCACCGGGGGATTTTCTCCCCCGGTGTGTCTGAAAGGTCGGTGAAGCTTATTGTCCGGACAGGGTTCCTGTAGGGATCAGGCCCGACGCACGGCGGTGAGCGGTCAACTGCCGATCGACCGAAAAGGCTCCGCCACCGCTGAATACCAGTCCTACTGACATGGCCAGCAGTGCTAGCGCGAACTCGTAACCGTCGTTGCTCATGAACAGGCCGTTGGGGAGATGGACCGCGAATATGGCAACCAGCATCGTAATGGCCAGCCCCATTGCTGCAGGCCGGGTCAACAGCCCGATCAAGAGTGCGATACCGCCAAAAAGCTCTGCGCTACCTGCACCCAATGCCATGAGGTATCCGGGCTCCAGGCCGATGGAGGCCATCCACTGGCCGGTGCCTTCCAGCCCGTAGCCACCGAAGCTGCCAAACAATTTCTGGGCGCCGTGGGCGACGAAAATGATGCCTGCAGGGATGCGCAGTGCCAGGCTAGTGAGATTGTTGTCGGTCGACAGTGCGCGGTAGATTGCTGAGTTCATCGTGTGCTTCCTCAAAATGTCAGTGTGGCTGGTTGATGCGTGCACTATAATTACTAGGCTCTAACCGTAATAGCGGAACAATTTGACCAATACAGTCAGGAAAACTGAACTATGATTTCACCACTGACACTGGATGCTTTAAGAACGCTCGACGCGATAGATCGCCGCCGCAGCTTCGCCGCAGCGGCGGACGAGCTGTTTCGCGTCCCGTCTGCGGTGTCCTACACGATCAACAAGCTGGAGGAGGAACTCGGTGTCGCATTGTTTGATCGCAGCCGGCGAAAAGCAGAGCTGACGGCGACCGGGCGCCTAGTGCTTGAACAGGGCCGCCAGATTCTGAAAGCCACTGATGAGCTAACCGCACTGGCCAGGCAGGCCGCAGATGGCTGGGAAGTGGAGCTGCGTATCTGCGTCGACAGCATACTGACCTGCGACTCGGCCTACGATTTGATAGAGGCATTCCAGCAGCTGCAGCCCAAGACCGAGATACGCCTTATCGAAGAGGTTCTCGGCGGCAGCTGGGATGCGCTTAACGACAATCGCTGCGACCTTGTGATCGGCGCCGAAGGCCCCCCTCCTGCGCAGGGATTTGCGCTTCATTCACTTGGAGAGGTGGTGTTCGAGTTCGCGGTTGCAGCCGGTCATCCCTTGACCAAGCTCCCCACGCCGCTGCCGGCGAACGCAATTCAGAATTACCCGACGGTTATCGTGGCCGACAGCTCAAGGCATTTACCCGTCCGCTCAGCCGGGCTGCTTGACGGACGCAGCCGCATTATCGTGCCCACGATCGAGCACAAGATCGAGGTCCAGACCAAGGGGTTGGGCGTCGGATACCTGCCGCGCCATCGGATAAGTCGGGAACTGGCGGAAGGTCGGTTGGAGCGTGTGGCATTGGATGTACCAAGACGGCCCATAGAGATATCGGCGGCTTGGGCGCGCGGCAATAGGGGCAAAGGGCTGAAGTGGTTTGTCGATCAACTCAGAAGCATGAGTTTCGATTCTGACAGCGGTCTTTTGATCCCTAAAGCAAATGCAGCTGAAAAATCTCCACATAAGGCATAAGCGTCGACTAGACAACCCAGCCCGTCTTCGGACCTTGCCCTGAATCCAGCCTTCAAATAAGTCAAAGCTGATGAGAGGTTACTCGGCGAATTCCTACCGTGGAGACAATTCACTTGCTGACAAAATCCACTTGTACAAATCTATAACGAGCTCTAACCAGGCATTAACGACTTATCGACACACTCTGGACAAAGCCAGTGTTTTGGTTTGGGCGATTCCTACGCCGGTGGGTATGCCCGTTAACTTCGAAACTCAAGCATCCTGTCGGTACCCAGTGCACCTCGCGCACTATCAAGTACTTCAAGATAGCCCATCCATGAGCCTGTTACTTGCGCTACATGGTTCTCGAGGACTTAGCGATTACTCACCTGAATGGGCGGTCATCGAATCCGTCGGGCTTTAGATTGGTTGCGGCCCACAGACGCTACACGGCTCGGTGCGAAGATATAAAAAGAGACCACGACCAAAAGCCGAGCCTGACCACTCGTGCGCGCAGGCGAAACCATCAACAGGCCCTACAACGCTGAGCTGATCTATCAACAGTCCAGGCTTAGCCAAGGAGCTATGGAAACCGGCACTTTGATATGGGTTCACTGGCTCAACCATATCCGGCTGAAGGGCCAGCCAAAGCGCCACGAATGCTGCGGTAATGTCCGCTTTTGGCCCAGAGTGGCCGTAAGCAGCCCCAACCCGATCCCGCATATCCATAACATCGCCCTTCACTTCACTGGGTTATAAAGCCCCGCTTTTCTGCACGCAGCGGAATATTTATGCTCACTGTTGTAACACTGCTTGTTGTGCGCGCTTTTCATCACCTTCTTGAAGCGGCGGCATTCGGTACTGCCGGGCTTGAATGGCCAACAACTCGGCTTCGTTTCCTTCACGACTGTCACATACCCAGGATTAGGCTTCGGCGGCTGCAGCGGCATCGCAGAGCGAGGCTGCTTCATGCTTACTGTGTTCACCTGAGTAGCCGGGACGTAGTTGGCGTCGTTGAATGCAGTTTGCTTAGGTTCGCTGGTAGACGGCGTTTCCGCAGGCTCAGCCAGCAGGCGGTTTACTTGCTCGTCGTAGTTATCAACGCGCTGCTTGCTCGATTGAGAAATCGCGGCCGGTTGGGCGTGATCCAGCATCGTTGGGGTGGCTCGGACAGCGACCGGGGACCCGGTCCCTAATGCCTCGTTGTTTTGCCAAATCAGCTGCTTCGAGTCGAGATAGTTTGCAACGGCACCAAACGCGATACACACCCCCAGAATCGACAGCCACAATCGGCTGTGTTTGCTCCGCCCTTTCCTGACCCGTCTCGGCGCATCATCCCAATCGGCGCGCAGTAACAGCTCTTCCAGCTTCTGCCGACGATCAGACATTTGCTATCCCACGACACCCTGGGTACTTCGAGCATCCCCAGAAAGCATTGCCTGCGTTGGCACCGCGCTTGGCCAGTCGTTTGATCATGGTGCTGTTGCACACCGGGCACATTGGGTTCTCAGATACCGGTTGGTGGGCTGGCTGTGCGGGCTCGGCGACTTTGGGTTCTGTAGGTGCTGCGTGACGCTGGGCAAGCCATGGTTTGAGCCGAGCTCCATCGATGAGCTGGATATTGCGGCCGGAGGCGAAAGCTTTCGCCGCATCAGTGAACTGGCCGGAGGTGACAACAAATCCCCCTGCAGCCCCTTCCACCGCCATCGCTCCAAAGAACTCACGAACCACCGGCACGCCGACCTTCTGTGAACGCCAGTGCTTGCACTGCACCAGGTACTTTTCCCCACCCTTGCGCAGGATCAGATCTATGCCGCCGTCCGGACCGTTACCGCCGGTTTCGGTGATGTTGTAGCCCTGCCTGCGAAAGGCTTCGCCAATGAGCTGCTCGAACTGCTGCCAGCTGAGTCCATCAATGGTTTTGCCGGGTTGGGTCGCGGCTTTAACGTCTTCGAGCAGAGCCTTGCGGCGATGACGGCTGAAGATGGAGCCTATGGCACCGATGAGGCAGGTGAAGGGAATCAGGTATTGGCCGATCATGGCGAAGGTATGCCAGAGCTGACTAACCATCACGCCCGACATATCTCCGGGCTTTACCCCGGCGGGAATAACGACAGGGCTACTGGCGACGGGATTCAGAATCAACCAGCTAACAAATCCAATCAATAAGCTGACCCACCAGGGCAGGCGGGAAAGGATCGTTACCAGGTCTTCGAACGTTGAAGTACGTCTACGCGCCATCCATGGGCTCCTGAGAGTGGCCTAATGCCTTGTCTTGTAAGGTAAACCTTCGCCGCAATAAAGGCCACAGCGGAGTACAGCTAAGTTCCCAGCCCCGAAGCGCTATGTCGGAGAAGAAGCGATCGTGATGCGTTGGGCAATCGACAACGAAAGCATGTGCTACTTCTTGTAGTTGAGATTTGATCGACTGGTCCGCGGCAATCACAAGCCAAACCCCGTCGGCGCGCAGGCGCACGCCAACCCCAGGAAACCCAACCGCAACCGAAACGCGCTCCTGGGGGTGTAGCGCGCCTGCGCTACGCCGATGCTCGTCTTTACCTTGGACATCCCGCACACCGCTGGCTTATCCTTCGGCCATCAAGGGACGGCAGTCAGCTCCCCGCAACGGAATGCCTGTTACCCGCTTTTCTCAGCTTACTCACGGCCCGTCCGTAGCCTGCTGATTTATACCTTCACAAAGCCGAATCCATGAGCAAACAAGCTGCATCCAGCAAGAAGACCAAGTCCTTCGAACAGACCCTGTGGGATACCGCGGACAAGCTGCGCGGCAGCGTCGAGTCCTCTGAATACAAGCACGTGGTGCTGAGCCTGATCTTTCTGAAGTTTGTCAGCGACACCTTTGAGGCACGCCGACAGGAGCTGATCGATCAGGGTCAGGGCGATTATGTCGACATGGTTGAGTTCTACACCATGCGTAACGTGTTCTACCTGCCGGAAGCGTCGCGCTGGTCGCACATTCAAAAGCATGCCAAGCAGGACGATATCGCGGTAAAGATCGACACTGCGCTACACACGGTCGAGAAGAGCAATCCATCGCTGCGCGGCGCGCTACCTGACAATTATTTTTCCCGTCTGGGGCTCGATTCGAGCAAGCTGGCTGCGCTGATCGATTCGATCGACAACATCGACACCGTGGCGGACAACGAGCAGGACGTGGTCGGCCGGGTCTATGAGTATTTTCTCGGCAATTTTGCCGCCACCGAGGGCAAGGGTGGTGGCGAGTTCTATACGCCCAAGTGCGTGGTCAACCTGATCGCCGAAATGATCGAGCCCTACCAGGGCAAAATCTATGACCCCTGCTGCGGGTCGGGCGGCATGTTTGTGCAGTCGATCAAGTTCATCGAGAACCACCAGGGCAACAAGAAAGACATCTCCATCTATGGTCAGGAACAGACTGCCACCACCTACAAGCTGGCGAAGATGAACCTGGCGATTCGCGGCATTGCCGGCAACCTGGGTGAAGTACCTGCTGATACCTTCTTCAAGGATCAGCATCCGGATTTGAAAGCCGACTTCATCATGGCCAACCCGCCGTTCAACCTGAAGGAATGGCGCGCCAGCAACGAGCTGAACCACGATTCGCGCTGGGCCGGCTACGAAGTACCGCCCACCGGCAACGCCAACTACGCCTGGATTCTGCACATGCTGGCCAAGCTGAGCGAGAACGGCGTGGCCGGTTTTGTATTGGCCAACGGCTCCATGAGCACCAACACCAGCGGCGAAGGGCTGATCCGCCAGAAGCTGATCGAGAACGACCATATCGATTGCATGATCGCCCTGCCCGGCCAGCTGTTCTACACCACACAGATTCCGGTGTGCCTGTGGTTCATGACCAAGAACAAGCGCGCCCAGCAGTTTACCGACGGCCGCAAGCACTTCCGCGACCGCCAGGGCGAAACCCTGTTTATTGACGCCCGCAACACGGGCAGCATGATCGACCGCACCCACAAGGAACTCACTACCGACGACATCGCCGACATCGCCCACACTTACCATGCCTGGCGCGGAGAACTCGACGGCGAAACCGTTTACGAGGACGTACCCGGCTTCTGCAAATCCGCCACGCTGGATGAGATCAAGGCCAACGATTACGTGCTGACGCCCGGCCGCTACGTCGGCGCTGCGGACGTGGAAGACGACGGTGTGCTGTTTGAGGAGAAGATGTCAGAACTGAGCCAGACCCTGTACCGGCAGATGAAAGAATCGGCGGAGTTGGATGCGGTGATTCGGCGGAATCTGGAGGGGTTGGGTTATGGGGAGTGAATGGAAGGAATACAAATTACGCGATGTGGCCAGAGTCATCACAGGTAAAACTCCGCCCGGCACCCTTGATCAGCACTTTGGTGGAGACGTTCTCTTCGTAACTCCCGGCGACATGGATGAACTCAAACACATCTCGAATACATCTCGTACGCTTTCGATAGAAGGTCAAAAAAGCATCAGCCGAATAATATTCGACCGAGGTATCGTTGTGTCTTGCATAGGCTGGCAAATGGGAAAGTCAGCTATCGTAAAGCAACGCGCCGCGACCAATCAGCAAATTAATACAGTGATTGCGGACGAGTCCATCATTGATATGGACTTTCTGTTTTACGTCTTGAAGTCTAAAAGAGAACAAATTTTCCAATTGGGTGCAACGGCGACAAGAACACCCATCGTTAAAAAATCATTATTTGAAAAAATATCTTTCAAAGCGCCATCTCTTTCTGAGCAGAAAAAGATCTCTGAGTGCCTGTCCAGTATCGACGACAAAATCGAACTCAACCGCGAGATGAACGCCACGCTCGAAGCCATGGCGCAGGCGTTGTTCAAAAGCTGGTTTGTGGATTTTGATCCGGTGATCGACAACGCCCTGGCCGCCGGCAATCCGATCCCCGACGAGCTGGCCGAGCGCGCCGAACGCCGCGCCAAGGGCGCACAGCAGCAATCGCCCGAACACCCCCACACCCTGCCCGCCGCCATCCGCCAGCAGTTTCCGGATCGCTTTGTCTTTACCGAAACTATGGGGTGGGTGCCGGAGGGGTGGACATCTGAGCCCTTGGATAGCATAGCAAGCTACCATAACGGCTTGGCGCTTCAGAAATTCAGACCAAAAGACGACGAGAGTGAGTATTTACCGGTAGTTAAAATTGCTCAGCTGAAGAAAGGATATGCGGACGGAGAAGAGAAAGCCTCACCGAATATCAAGCCAGAGTGCATCATCGATAACGGAGATGTAGTTTTCTCTTGGTCAGGATCCTTGGTCGTCGATATCTGGTGCGGCGGAAAGGCGGCGCTGAATCAGCATTTATTCAAGGTCACGTCGGACAGCTTCCCTAAATGGTTCTATCACCAGTTCACATGCCATCATCTCGAAGAATTTCAACGGATCGCTGCGGATAAGGCTGTAACTATGGGTCATATCAAGCGAGAGCATTTGCGCCAAGCTCTATGTGTTGTACCGCCACTCACGCTGCTAGCTGATTGCAGCGATGCATTCAAGTCGCTCCTCGACAAGTCAATCGAAACACGACTGGAAAGTAGACAACTCGAATTGCTCCGCGACACCCTCCTCCCCAAACTCCTCTCCGGCCAACTGCGCATACCCGAAGCCGAACAGCTGGTCGCCGAGGTGACCTCATAGCTGAGTGCGCGGCCCCCGGGTAGAAACAGCAAGAGATGCCGTGTGTTTCAGTTGTCGCGGATTTTGCGACAACTGCCGCTGACGGCGGACTACCAAGGCACACGTGGTTTCGTATGAAGGAAGCAAATGCGAAACGGTGCCAGGGAAGTCCAACGAGACCGACTCACCTGATCGAGGCGGGAACTGGGCTCAGATGAGCATTCCTTGATTCAGAGCGCGTCAAACGTCTAGACACTAGCCAGACGATCAAACATATCAGGGTACTGCTCGACCAGCTTTATCAGCAGCGCCGCCTGGGCGTTCGGCTTGGCCTTGCTCTGTTCCCAGTTGCGCAGTGTTTCAGGACTGGTTCGTATGCGCATGGCGAAGACCCTTTGTGACATCTTCATTTTCTTTCTCAGAGCGACGATTTCATCTGCCGTCACCTCGGGCGCGGGCCTGTCTGCGACAGTCACCTGGCGCAAGGTGATCTTGCCTTCCCGCTGCGCCGCCATCTCATCGATGCCCTGCATCATTTCGTCGAACAGATTGCGCTTGTTCATCTGGTACCTCGCTTGCTCAACTCTTTGGTTATGGCCTGTTTGAGCTGCTTCTCCTGGTCAGCGGTCAGGTAGTCGCCAACCCGCGCTGTGACAATAGAGGTTGTAGGCAGATTGCCTATAGTTTTCAAGCAAAGCCGGCGCCAGTAGCAGACGATGCGACGCAGTCGTGCTGTAATTTCCACCACCAAATGGTGGAAATTCAGCCACTCGGTGGTGGATTTTCCACCAGAAAAACTGTTCCGTCTGGCGTGTTTGACAACTCATGGCGGGGATATTGCAATGATGCGGCAGGCGAGATCGACTAGAGAGCTTCCCTTTGTAAAAACTGCCGGGGGACCCTCGGCAATTCGTCGCGGTGCGACGTTCCCCACCCGCTCGCGAGTTTACATGACGGGAAAAATTAACACTTTGAGTATGACTATCGAGCGAAAAGTAAACTCGATACGATCATCACCCGCAGGATTGATCCTGAAGCAGACACGAGACGCCCATGATTCACTCTTCATTTACGGGTATTCACGCCGAGCGTGCAGGACTCGCAGAATGTCGATGAACTCAACGCCCACTTGGTAGACAACAAGATAATTTGGATGGACGACCGCCTCACGAGAACCGCTGACTCTTCCGTCTCTGAAGATAAGGGGTGCTGTCGGGAGGCTCTCGACTGTGCGCAATATCTCAGCGTGTAAAGATGCCGCCGCGATGTGGTTACGCTGGTCTATGTAATCGACGATTTCAATAAGGTCGCTGGTGGCTTCTTCAGACCAGCGGACGGTCAGCACGCGCCTTCCTCCGTTTCTCAAGCTCAGCCCGCACCTTCGACATGGCTTCGTCGTGGGCCAGTTTTGGCTTTGTACTGTTCATCGCTTCCTGCACCTTGGTGCGGAACCAGTGGTCATAACTGGCCGCTTGCTCCTCGGTCTCGAATTCAGAAACGATCGGTGATAAATGAGCGCTCAAGGTTTATCTCCTCTGTTTAACGCAGTATACAGCTTCATTCAGCTATCGCTCAGAGAGGGTGGTCATTCTGCGGCGCAGTCGAGCAGGGTGGAGGATTTTACACCGTGATGGCCACACCCATGGGCAGGCTGATCTGACAGATGTGTCTGCATAACAAATCCTGGGGCGGAGAGGTGCCCGTGGAGGCAACTAATAAGAAATCCTTAGCAGGTCGTCTGCGCTGCTGCGCTCTCTAAGGAGATTTACACCCCTGCTGCCCACCTATTTGTTATTGCGCAACCCGCCGGACCCACTGTCAACAGCCATTAACACCCACTTACCGGCACTGCTAAGCACAGTTTATTTTGTATAGAAAACTCACACCCAAAGGGTTACTATTTACGCCAGAGCAAACCAAAGGTTTAACAAATTGTCTTTATTAACACCCAAGGTGTGACTATGTCTTCCAAGATAAACTGGCTAATGGAACATACTTTACCGGGCTCGCTGGTCTTGCAACCGTGGTTAACGCGTCACGGCATAGGCTATTCACTGACCCAGAAATATGTTGCCAGCGGCTGGCTGAGCAAGCTTGCCCCAGGGGTATACGTGCGCCCAGCAGCCGGCACCACCCCGGCGCCTAACTCGGCAGATGCTCTCCAGGCGCTGACCGAACAGCTAAATTTACCTGTACACCTTGCCGGCTTGAGCAGTCTGGCGCAGCAGGGTCTCAGCCATTATTTATCACTAGGGCAGGAAGCGATCTGGGTCGGCGTGGGAAATAGACAGTCTCTCCCCAAATGGTTTCGTGAACTCCCGGGTCAGGAGTGGCGCTACTGCGGCAATTACAAACTGACCGGCCTGTCAGCCGATGATTTCACGATACTGACGGTCGATGGACGGAAAGTAAAAGCCAGCAAACCGGAGCTGGCTGCCTATGAAGTAGCAGATGCCGTTGGCGACTACATCAGTTTTGAACACGCGGCGGAGCTGTTCCAGGGGCTGGTCAATTTAAGCCCACGCAAGGTTCAGGCATTGCTCGAGCGCAGCCGCGCTGTCCAGACCAATCGCGTGTTCCTGTTCCTGAGCCATCAGTCCGGGCATCAATGGACCAAACGTCTCGATGAGTCCCGGGTGACGCTCGGTTCCGGCAAGCGCCAGGTAGTGACCAATGGGCGCTACGATGAGCGATATCAAATAACCGTGCCCCCTTCTCTGGCGACAAGCGAGCAACCCAGGCATGGATAAATCCTCGGTCTATTATCGGCAGGTCGCTCTGCTGCTCAGAACGCTGCCGATTGTCGCCGAGCAGAACGTTTTCGCGCTAAAAGGCGGCACCGCCATTAATCTGTTCATACGCGATTTCCCTCGCCTGTCAGTGGATATAGATCTCGCCTACTTACCCCTGGAGCCACGGGATGCGGCCCTGCTGAATGCTCGCGCAGCGCTGCAACAGATAGTTGCCAGGGCG
The DNA here is from genome assembly GCF_008638345.1 of Pseudomonas saliphila. Classification (GTDB taxonomy): domain Bacteria; phylum Pseudomonadota; class Gammaproteobacteria; order Pseudomonadales; family Pseudomonadaceae; genus Halopseudomonas; species Halopseudomonas saliphila. The sequence goes on from NZ_VTVA01000003.1 coordinate 16,991, forward strand.
AAGACGCAGCCGATGTTGAACGCATCACTGCAAGACAATAAGCCGGATGAGCTCAGGGTGATCGTTAGCAGTGGCGACGCGGTAATCAAGATCGAGGTATCGCCTGTGGCCAGGGGTACGCTGCATGAGCCAACAGCCCTCCCCGTGGTAGCTGCTGTTGAGGATGAATTTGGTTATGCCGAAATTGCTGTAGTGAGCCTTCCGGACCTGTATGGCGGCAAACTGTGCGCCGCGCTGGATCGGCAACACCCCCGCGATCTGTTTGATGTGTATATGCTTTTACATCACGAAGGGATTACCCGAGAGGTCTTTACCGGATTTCTGACCTATGCACTGGGACACCCACGGCCCATCCACGAGCTCATGGCCCCGCGCTGGAAGGCGCTGACCAGAAGCTACCAGGACGAGTTCGCAGGAATGACCAATACGGCTGTCACACAGGCGCAGCTCGAACTAACCCGAACAGACATGGTGAATGCCCTGCAGGTGCACTTCACCGAGCGTGATCGCGATTTTTTACTGTCATTCAAGCGCGGCACGCCTGATTGGGGTTTGTTTGATGAGCCGGCAGCAGCTCAGTTACCTGCTGTGCGCTGGAAGCTGATGAATATAGAAAAGCTCGCAACCAACGCAGCCCGCCATCAACACCAGATTGCTCTGCTCGAATCCGTATCGAACCAATGGCTCGCCGGGAATCAATAGCGCCAACGTTTGGCCCTTGAAGGCAATGCTGGCACTATTGGATCACCTGAACAAATACGCACGTTTTAGATAGTGCTTTCTGCTCCGCAGAAACTGTAGTCATTGAGGAAGGGAGTACCCGATGAGTTTCAACGAAGCCAAGCTGGAGCAGGCAATAATTGAATTGCTGGCCCAGCAGGGTTACCCGCATTTCACTGGCGACAGCATTCAGCGCACCAGCAACAGCGAAGTACTCATCAAGGGTGACCTGCGCCAGTTTCTGGCTGCGCAGTATGCTGGCGACAACATCACCGCGGCCGAGATTGAATCGGTGATCCAGCAGCTGGAAAGCCTGTCGGCGCTGGATCTATATGACTCCAACAAAACCATTCACAAGCGTGTGGCCGATGGTTTTCTGCTCAAACGCGAGCACTCGCAGTACAGCCAGAAAGACCTCTATATTCAGCTGATCGACTACAGCGGCCTGCCCGAGCAGCGCGTGCCTGTGGAAGGTGAAGTGGAAACGCTAGTCGCTAACGCGCCCGCGGGCTACCACACCGGCAATATCTATCGACTGGTCAACCAGCTCACCATCGAAGGCACCGAGAAGCGCATTCCGGATGCGATCCTGTACGTCAATGGTCTGCCGCTGGTGGTGTTTGAGTTCAAGAGCGCAGTGCGCGAGAACGCCACCATCCACGATGCCTGGGTGCAGCTCACGACCCGTTATGTGCGCGATATTCCGGAGTTGATGAAATACAACGCCCTGTGCGTGATCAGCGATGGGGTGAATTCACGCATGGGCTCGCTGTTTGCGCCCTACGAGTTCTACTACACCTGGCGCAAGGTGACCGGCAGCGAGAGCATCGAGCAGGACGGCATCAATGCCCTGCACACCATGATCGAGGGGCTGTTTCATCCGGACCGGTTGCGCGAAGTCATCCGCCACTTCATCTACTTCCCGGATGTGTCGCGTAAGCAAGAGAAGATCCTCTGCCGCTACCCGCAGTTCTACGCCGCCAACAAGCTGTACGAGAACATCCGGCTGCATCGCAAGCCGCTGGGTGACGGCAAGGGCGGCACCTACTTTGGCGCTACTGGCTGCGGCAAGAGTTTCACGATGCTGTTTCTCACCCGCCTTCTGATGAAGAGCGTGGCGTTCGAGAGCCCGACCATTGTATTGATCACCGACCGCACGGATCTGGACGATCAGTTAGCTGGGCAGTTCACCAATGCCAAGGGTTACATCGGTGACCAGACGGTGGTCAGCGTGGAAAGCCGCGCCCAGCTGCGCGAGCTGCTCAAGGGCCGCAATAGCGGCGGCGTGTTTCTGACCACTATTCACAAGTTCACCGAAGACACCGAGCTACTGACCGGGCGCACCAATGTGATCGTCATATCGGACGAAGCGCATCGCAGCCAGGTGAATCTGGATCAGAAGGTACGGGTAACCGACCAAGGCGTAAAACGCACCTACGGCTTTGCCAAATACCTGCACGACTCCCTGCCGAATGCGACCTATGTGGGCTTCACCGGCACACCGATCGACGCGACCCTGGATGTGTTTGGTGAGGTGGTGGACAGCTACACCATGACTGAGTCGGTGAAGGATGAGATCACCGTGCGTATCGTCTATGAAGGCCGCGCGGCCAAGGTGGTACTGGACAACGAGCGGCTCAAGGAGATCGAAGCCTACTATGCCCAGTGCGCCGAGGAAGGCACCAGCGACTACCAGATCGAGGAAAGTAAGAAAGCCAGCGCCAACATGAAGGCCATTCTGGGCGATCCGGACCGCATCCAGGCGCTGGCCATCGACTTTGTGCATCACTACGAACGGCGCCTGGAGGAAGGCTCCACCATCAAGGGCAAGGCGATGTTCGTCTGCAGCAGCCGCGAGATTGCCTATGCCTTCTGGCAGCAGGTAGTGGCGCTGCGCCCGCAGTGGAATGAGGTACTAGCGGCCGAAGAAGGCGTCGAGCTGACCGATCAGGAGCGCAAGGAGATCAAGCCGATCGAGCGGCTCAAGATGATCATGACCCGCGGCAAGGACGACGAAAAAGCGCTCTATGACATGCTCGGCACCGCCGAATATCGCAAGGAGCTGGACCGTCAGTTCAAGAGCGGCAAGTCCAATTTCAAGATCGCCATCGTCGTGGACATGTGGCTGACCGGCTTCGACGTGCCCTTCCTCGACACCATGTATATCGACAAACCGATCCAGCGCCACAACCTGATCCAGACCATTTCGCGGGTCAACCGCAAGTTCCAGGGCAAGGAAAAAGGTCTGGTGGTGGATTACATCGGCATCAAGAAGCAGATGAATCTGGCACTGGCGCACTACAACAAGGCGGACCAGCAGAACATCGAAGAGATCAACCACTCGATCATCGTGGTGAAGGACCATCTGGATCTGCTCAACAAGCTGTTCCACCGCTTTGATGCCAGTCTCTATTACAGCGGTAGCCCGTTGGAGCAGCTCCACTGCCTGAACAAGGCGGCGGAGTATGCGCAGATGACCGACAAGATCGAGAAGCGCTTCATGGCGCTGGTAAAACGCCTGAAAGCCGCCTACGACATCTGCGCCGGCTCCGAGGGCGTCAGCCAACAGGAGCGTGACCAGATCCACTTCTATCTGGCCGTGCGCTCCATCGTGTTCAAGCTGACCAAGGGCAACGCACCGGATATTGCGCAGATGAACGCCAAGGTGCGCGAGATGGTCGCCGAGGCGCTGAAAGCCGACGGTGTGGAGGAAATCTTCAAGCTGGGCGAAGACGGCGCCGCCGAGATGGACATCTTCGATGATGACTACCTGGCCAAGATCGAGAAGATCAAGCTGCCCAATACCCGGATCAAGTTGCTACAACAGTTGCTGGCCAAGGCGATCGAGGACTTCAGGAAGGTAAACAAGACCAAGGGCGTCGACTTTGCCGAGAAATTCAAGGCGCTGGTGGATCATTACAACGAGCGCAACGAAGATGACGTGCTGGTCAGCAATGTGCTGGAGGACTTCTCCGACGAGATTGTCGATCTGATTCAGGCGCTGAAGAAAGAACGTGAATCCTACGCTGATCTGGGTATCGATCTGGAAGAAAAAGCCTTCTACGACATCTTGAAGGCGCTGGCCGTGAAGTACGACTTCACCTACCCCGAAGACAAACTGCTCACCCTCGCCGCTGCGGTCAAGGCGGTAGTCGACGACAAGGTGCAATACACCGACTGGAGTCAGCGCGCTGACATCAAGGCTGAACTAAAAGTCGGGCTGATCCTGATTCTAGCCAAGCACGGCTACCCGCCAGTGGATCGGGACGAGGTATACAAGGAGATCTTCGAGCAAGCCGAAAACTTCAAGAAGTACACCTCGGCGTAAGGCTTGCATGGTTAATGCTCCGTCTTGGTGTCGGCACTAACCTCGTTTATCGTGTCGAACTATCAAGCCGTTGAGCATTTCCGTACCGAATACCAAGGAGACAAGCATGAACACTGCATCAAGTCGGGGCTCTGAAATCCGCAGCGCACTGCAAGTGAACCCTAACCTTCCGGCAAGCGCTGAGCTGAAGCAGGAAATCGAGCGTCGTGTCGCTTTCATCAAGGATACTGTGCGCCGCTCCGGTACGCGGGCGCTGGTGTTGGGGATCAGTGGCGGTGTGGATTCGACGACTGGCGGCAAGTTGTGCCAGATGGCTGTCGAATCCCTTCGTCAGGATGGCTATGAGGCCACGTTTTATGCCATGCGTTTGCCCTATGACGTGCAGGCGGATGAACACCACGCGCAGGCAGCGCTGGATTTCATCAAGCCTGATCAGCTACGCACGGTGGACATCAAAGCGTCGGTCGATGCGATGATGGTCTGCTTTGCTGACGAGCCAGCTGACCCGGCCAAGCGTGATTTCGTCAAAGGCAACGTGAAGGCCCGCGCCCGCATGATTGCTCAATATACGCTGGCCAACTTCGTCAATGGTCTGGTGGTCGGGACTGATCATGCTGCTGAAGCAGTGATGGGCTTTTTTACCAAGTTCGGTGACGGCGCCTGCGATCTGGCTCCGCTATCCGGGCTGGTCAAAGGCCAGGTGCGGCGTATCGCTGCGGATCTGGGTGCGCCCGCTGACCTGGTGGGCAAGATACCCACGGCTGATCTTGAAGAGTTGGAACCAGGCAGGCCGGATGAGGACGCCCACGGAGTGACCTATGAACAGATCGATGCGTTTCTGCTCGGCGAGCCCGTTGATGAGGAAGCCGCGACGATCATCATCAGACAATACGATGCGACAGAGCACAAGCGGCAGGTGCCCTTGGCGCCTTGACCCGCAGCTGCTCGCCGTTGACGCGTCAGCCTTGGGCTGACGCGTTTCGTACTATCGACAAGGGCACCGGGCGTGCCTCGCGCTGCGCCAGGTAACGCGTGCAGCTAACGCGCAGAAACGAGGCGAAGTTCACCACTTCGCCTCGCAGCTCCATGATCTCCTCGTACAACTTGGTAATCAGCTGGTTGGTGGTCATGCCATCGACCTCGGCAATTTCCTGCAGTATCTGCCAGAACTGATTCTCCAGCCGCAGCGTAGTGACCACACCGCGTATGCGCAGCGAGCGGGATCGTGATTCATACAGAATCGGATCGGCTTTGACGTAGAGCTCACACATACGGCCACCACCTGGTTAAAGAGTTATCTGAGCGCCCAGCAGTTTGACGAATGCGGCCAGCCACGCGGGATGCGACGGCCAAGCGGGGGCTGTGACCAGGTTGCCCTGGACGTGGGCCTGATCCACCGGAATATCCATATAGATGCCGCCGGCCAGTTTCACATCCGGGCCGCAGGCGGGATACGCGCTGCATTCACGGCCTTCGAGCACCTCAGCCGCAGCCAGGATCTGTGCGCCATGACATACAGCGGCGATGGGCTTCTGGGCCTTGTTGAACTGCTGCACAATCTCGATGACCCGCTGATTCAGCCGCAAATACTCTGGCGCCCTGCCACCGGGTATTACCAGGCCGACGTAGTCTTCAACATTTACCTTGTCGAAATCGTAGTTCAGCGCGAAGTTGTGCCCCGGCTTTTCGGTGTAAGTCTGATCACCCTCGAAGTCATGGATAGCGGTCCGTACCGTGTCCCCTGCTTTCTTATCCGGGCACACCGTGTCTACCTGATAACCGAGCATGGTCAGCGCCTGAAACGGCACCATGGTTTCGTAGTCTTCGGTGAAATCACCGGCGAGCAACAATAGTTTCTTAGCGGTCATTTTTCGTCCTCCTATCAATAGTGAGGCCAGCATGCGCCGATATGACAGCCTGCGGGTAACAGGCGGCTACTACAATTGAACAGAGCGACTAGCGGCCCTTCAACGACCCCAGCAGCCCACGCATGATCTGTCTGCCGAGTTGTGTACCGATGGAGCGCATAGCGCTGCGCCCCGCCTGTTTGAAGAAGTCACCCACCACGGATTTTTCTGCCGCAGGCTTGCGCGGTTGTTTGGCTTCGGTCTGGCTGCGGGTGACGACGGTTTCTTCAGACAGTGCCCGTTCAGCCTGCTCTTGTAGAATCTCGTAAGCCGATTCACGGTCAAGCAACTTGTCAAACACCCCGGCCAGTACGGAGCGCTGCAACAGGACGCTGCGTTCCTGGTCGCTGATCGGCCCCATCTGGCTAGCAGGCGGGCGGATCAGCACGCGCTGTACGGGTGTGGGCACGCCCTTGGCGTCCAGCACCGATACCAGCGCTTCACCGACGCCCAGCTCGGTAATCACGGCCTCGGTATCCAGCTCCGGATTGCTGCGAAAGGTCTGCGCGGCGGTGCGCACGGCGCGTTGATCCTTGGGCGTGAACGCGCGCAGCGCGTGCTGCACCCGGTTACCCAACTGCCCGAGAATCGACTCGGGCACATCCAGCGGGCTCTGGGTGATGAAATACACGCCGACACCCTTGGAGCGGATCAGCCGTACTACCTGCTCGATGCGATCAACCAGGCTTTTAGGCGTGTCCTTGAACAGCAGGTGGGCTTCATCAAAGAACAGCACAAAACGCGGTTTGTCTGCGTCCCCCACCTCCGGCAGCTGCTCGAAGAGCTCGGACAGCAACCAGAGCAGAATGCTGGAATAGGCCATCGGGCTATCGCGGTACAGGCGCGCCGCATGCAGGATATTCACCACGCCTTTGCCGTGCAGGTCGGTCTGCATGAAGTCGTCGAGCGTGACGGCTGGCTCGCCGAACAGTTGATCGCCACCCAGGTTATCCAGGCTGAGCAGCGCCCGTTGGATGGCACCGATACTGGCCGGTGAAACGTTGCCGTATTTGGGGCCGATCTCGCTTCTGTTCTCGTTGATATACGCCAGCATGGCGCGGAAGTCCTTGAGATCGAGCAGCAGCCAGCCGTTCTCGTCCGCGACCTTGAACAGCACCTGCAGCACGCCGGTCTGTGTCTCGTTCAGGTTCAGCAAACGCGCGAGCATGATCGGACCAAAGTCGGCCATGGTCAGGCGCAGCGGGTGGCCGTGCTCGCCGTAGACATCCCAGAACACGGTTGGCGCGCCGCTCATTTGCAGATCATCGAGGCCAACCCGGGTGGCTCGCTTCTGCAAGCCATCGCTCATGACGCCATGCTTGGCGATACCGGAAAAATCACCCTTGATGTCCGGCACCAGCACCGGCACGCCCATATCGGAAAACGCCTGCGCCAACACCTGCAGGGTAATGGTCTTGCCGGTGCCGGTGGCCCCGGCGATCAGCCCGTGACGGTTGGCCATGCGTGGTTCAATGGCAACGCGCTGCTGGCTATTGGCGCCAAGCAACAGGGGCGGCAGGTTGGTATCGATCACGGCAATGCTCCGGAAGAATGATCGCCTGAGTGTAGCGAGCTTGAACCGCTCAGGTGAAGTGAATGTGCTGTCGCTGACCGCAACCAGCGCCTGTGGCCTACACTCAGGAATGACCCTGAATGGCCTTCGGGAGGGTTGCCCTCCCTACACATGACACGAGAGGAGATTCACCATGAGTTTAAGACTAGGCGATACCGCACCGGACTTCACCGTCGACAGCACCGCTGGCGAAATCAGATTTCATGACTGGGCGGGCGATTCCTGGGTATTTTTCTTCAGCCATCCGGCCGACTTCACACCGGTGTGTACGACCGAAATGGGCCGTACTGCCAAGCTTGCAGAGGAATTCGCAGCCCGCAACGTGAAGCCCCTGGGTTTGTCTACCGACACCGCCGCAGAGCACGTCAAATGGATTGAGGACATCAACGACACCCAGAGTTGTGACGTGCAATTTCCGATCGTTGCCGACTCCAATCATCAAGTGGCTGAGCTGTACGACATGATCCACCCGGGTGAAAGCGAAACCGCAACCGTGCGCAGCGTGTTCATTATCGACCCGAACAAGAAAATCCGCCTGACCCTGACCTACCCGATGGCTGTCGGCCGGAATTTTGATGAGATCCTGCGTGTGATCGACGCGCTGCAGACCGGTGACAAGAACCGTTGCGCGCTACCGGCTGACTGGCGCAAGGGAGACGATGTCATCATCCCGCCGTCCATCTCCAACGAAGACGCCAAGGACCTGTTCCCGCAGGGCTGGAATGAAGTCCGTCCTTATCTCCGCACTACCAGGCTTTAACCGGTTCGCGCGCTATTGCGATAAAACGAGGAAACGACAATGAAACAGTTACTGATAGCGCTGCTTGCCACGTTCAGTATCGGCATGAATGTCCAGGCTGAGGAAGCGATGGCTCTGACGCCCCAGGAAACCTATGACCTGGTTCAGAAACAGGGTGATCAAATCCTGTTTATTGACGTGCGCGATCCAGTGGAAATCATGTTTGTCGGCTTCACCGATACCGTCGATACAAACATTCCATTCATGCTGGTCGACCGCGAGGAATTCCTTGATGACAAGGCCCGGTTCGCCATGGAGACGAATCCGGATTTCCCCGCGGAGGTGGAAAAGGCTCTGGAAGAAAAAGGCCTCGACAAAGACGCGCTGATTATCACCATGTGCCGGTCCGGCTCGGGCCGCGGAAAGCCCAGTGCCGCTTACCTGATGGAGCGGGGTTTCACCAACGTGAAATATGTCGACCATGGGTTTCAGGGCGATAGCGCCAAAGAGGGCGAGAAGAAAGGCTTGAGAATCGTCAATGGTTGGCAGAACGCCGGGCTGCCCTGGTCGATGAGCATCAACCCGGAAAAGATTTACCGTCCGTAATACTGCTTCCCCACGAAGCACGAAACGGTAGCTTCTGGATCAGGCCTGAATTGTTCGACAACAATTCGGACACTCAGGCCTGTCCACTCAGAAGGTGAAGGTGCGCATCGCAGAGTTCAGCATCTGACCGGCCATTTCCGGCGGCGTGGCAACGCTTACGCCTTCGATCAGATCATCCTTGCTGTTGTCACTGTTGGGCAGGTACAGCGCGCAGACTTTTGCCTCACCACCCTGCTTGATCAAGCCGCGAAGCATTTGACCGGGCGTGACGTCTTTGGGCTTGAGCGTCGAGGCTTCATAGGATTTCAGGGCCATATCACCGGCCTTGTCACACAGCAGCACATTCACCTTGGCGCCTTGTTCGGCCATGGTATTGGCCAGGACCATCGCCATGCCCTGGGTTTGCAGGGACTCGCTGGAAAGGATCACCAGAACCTCTTCGATAGCACCCTCGCCGTTTTGGGCATGGGCGCCAAACGGGGCAACTGCGACCAGTGCGGCAACAGCCATGGCTTTCACAGATTTGATCATGGGGAAATTCCTTCTTTCAGTGGATGGGGTAACACCTCATCCATACTAGTCGGCGACTGGGGGTTCCTTCGGTGACAAAGTCACTTTCACCGAGGCAACCCTTTAAGCGCTCAACCAGACACGCCCGCCGCCCTGCCCCGCGCCGCATGCAGCTTCTTCAGGCTCTCGATCATCCGGTGATGCCTATCCAGCCCCTCCAGCTTCATGCTGGTGGGCGTCAAGCCAAAGAAACGCACGCTACCGTCCATCGATCCGATCACCGCGTCCATGCGCTCGTTACCAAACATACGGCGGAAGTTGTGCTCGTAGTCCTCCAGCGCCAGCTCGTCGTCCAGCTCAACTTCCAGCACCACATTCAGGGCCTGGTAGAACAACCCGCGCTCGACGGTGTTGTCGTTGAACTGCAGGAAGGTTTCGACCAGTTCCTTCGCCTCTTCATATTGCTGCAGCGCGGTATAAATCAGCAGTTTCAGTTCCAGAATGGTCAGCTGGCCCCAGGCGGTGTTGTCATCAAACTCGACGCCGATCAGGGTGGTGATGTCGGTGTAATCATCCAGCTCGCTTTCTTCCAGGCGATCGACCAGTGCTTGCAGGCTCTCTTCGTCCAGGCTGTGCAGGTTGAGGATGTCCTCGCGAAAGAACAGCGCCTTGTTGGTGTTGTCCCAGATCAGATCGTCAACCGGATACACCTCCGAATAGCCAGGCACCAGGATACGGCAGGCAGTGGCGCCCAGGTCTTCGTATACGGCGACGTACACTTCCTTGCCCAGTTCTTCGAGGATGCCGAACAGGGTCGCGGCTTCGGTAGCATTGGCGTGTTCGCCTTGCGCGGAAAAGTCCCACTCGACGAATTCGACATCCGACCTGGCGCTGAAGAACCGCCAGGACACCACACCGCTGGAATCGATGAAGTGTTCCACAAAGTTGTTTGGCTCGGTCACCGCCTGGCTTTCAAAGGTCGGCGCGGGCAAGTCGTTGAGGCCTTCGAAACTGCGGCCTTGCAGCAATTCGGTCAGGCTGCGCTCCAGCGCCACCTCAAAACTCGGATGCGCGCCGAAGGAGGCGAATACGCCGCCGGTGCGCGGGTTCATCAGGGTGACGCACATGACCGGGAATTTCCCGCCCAGCGATGCATCCTTGACCAGGACCGGAAAGCCCTGCTCTTCCAGCGCCTGGATACCGGCCAGAACGCCGGGATATTTTGCCAGCACAGTCTGCGGCACGTCGGGCAGCGCGAGTTCACCTTCGAGAATCTCGCGCTTGACCGCCCGCTCGAAGATTTCCGACAGGCACTGCACCTGCGCTTCGGCCAGCGTGTTGCCCGCGCTCATGCCGTTACTGAGGAACAGGTTCTCGATCAGATTGGAGGGGAAATACACCAGCTCACCGTCTGACTGGCGCACAAAGGGCAGCGAGCAGATGCCGCGCTCCATGTTGCCTGAGTTGGTATCGTACAGATGCGAGCCGCGCAGCTCGCCGTCGGGGTTGTAGATTTCCAGGCAATAGCCATCGAGGATCTCCGCCGGCAGTGCATCCTTGCGACCGGGCTTGAACCAGCGCTCGTTCGGGTAATGCACGAAGGGCGCATTGGCGATGTCTTCGCCCCAGAACTGATCGTTATAGAAGAAGTTACAGTTCAGCCGCTCGATAAACTCACCCAGCGCCGAGGCCAGTGCGGCCTCTTTGGTGGCGCCCTTGCCGTTGGTAAAGCACATCGGCGACTGCGCATCGCGGATATGCAGCGACCAGACGTTAGGGACGATGTTGCGCCAGGAGGCGATCTCGATCTTCATGCCCAGCTCGGCCAGAATGCCGGACATGTTGGCGATGGTCTGCTCCAGCGGCAGATCCTTGCCGAGTACCCGCGTGCCCTCGCCTTCCGCGGCCATGGGCATCAACAACGCCTGGGCGTCGGCGTCCAGATTCTCGACTTCCTCGATCACGAAATCAGGACCGGTTTGCACAGCCTTTTTCACTGTGCAGCGTTCGATGGAACGCAGAATGCCCTGACGGTCCTTAGCCGAGATATCCGCCGGCAACTCGACCTGAATCTTGAATATGTGCTTGTAGCGGTTTTCCGGATCAACAATGTTGTTCTGCGACAGGCGGATGTTGTCGGTAGGAATGTTGCGCGTGTTGCAGTACAGCTTGACGAAGTAGGCGGCACACAGCGCTGATGATGCCAGGAAGTAATCAAAGGGCCCCGGCGCGGAACCATCCCCCTTGTAGCGGATGGGTTGATCGGCCACCACTGTGAAGTCATCGAACTTGGCTTCAAGTCGAAGGTTGTCGAGAAAGTTGACTTTGATTTCCATAGGGGGGCACCAGAATGACGAGCAGGACGAATTGGCCGCCATTATCCGGCTTTTGAGCGGGAAGTCATGCGCTGGTGACCAGCTGCAGCCCCGCAACAGCGTTCGATCACTGTGAATTCCCCTCTAGGCTAGCCCGGGGCCCTGGGCTGCGACTTCAGCTGGTATTGCGTGTCCTCGCTCCGTATAGTTCGCGTGCTCCTTTTCAGTCCAACAGGCACATAAACGCAACTGTGCGGCATTGGGGCGTTCACAGTTTTGTCTGACATTCTCCGCGAATCCAGGCGCCGATCAGAGCAGCCAAGCCATGCGTTTACATCGATATATTGCTGAGAACATGGAAACCATCCTCAAGGAATGGGAGGACTTTGCGCGCAAAATTCAGCCAACTGGCGGCGATCTGGCTGTCATAGATCTCAGGGATCACGCGCATAAGATGCTGGACGTCATTGTCCGCGACATGGCCACGGAACAGAGCGAGTCAGAGCAAACAACGAAGTCGCAGGGCGACTGCCCCAAATCCGGCGTTGCCACCGCGGCTGAGGACCATGCTGAGGAGCGGCTGGGTGCTGGCTTCTCTATCCGTCTACTGGTCGCCGAATACCGCGCACTGCGCGCTAGCGTGCTGCGGCTGTGGCTCAAAAGCGAAGCATCACGCGCGCACAGTACAGAGCACGTGAATGACATGATTCGTTTTAACGAAGCGATCGATCAGGCACTGGCCGAATCGGTTACCCGTTACTCCGAATCCGTCACCGAAAACTCGGGTATTTTTGTTGGCATGCTCGGTCACGATCTTCGCTCTCCGTTACAGGTGCTGAGCTTTGGCGCGGCAAAACTGAAGAAAATGGAAGACGCCGAAAATATCGCAAACCCCTTGGGGGCGATGATGATTGGCAGCGTGCATCGCATGAAGGAAATGCTCGACAACCTGATGGACTTTACCGAAAGCCGCCTTGGTACAGGCCTGAAGATAAGTTTAGGCAACGCAGATCTGGCAGCCATCTCCCACCAGCTCGTCGAAGAATTTCGTTCCGTACATCACGAACACCGTTTTCAACACCTTGTGTCGGGCGATTGCACCGGCACCTGGGACCGACTGCGCGTCGCACAGATCTGCCAGAACCTTATCAGCAACGCGATGCAGCATGGCGTGGCGAGCGGGGAAATCGTGGTGGCCTGTGAGGGCAGCGAAGATAACGTCATTCTCACCGTCAAAAATGACGGCCAGCCTATACCGGTCTCACACCAGCAGGAGATCTTTGAGCTTTCCAACCGCAGGCATCATGCGCAAGACAACCCAAACAAGAACCTTGGGCTCGGCCTGTATATAGTCAGAGAGCTGGTCACGGCCCATAACGGCAGTATCCATGTCGAGTCTACCCACAGCGCCGGAACGATCTTCAGCGTAGTGTTACCCAGAGCGCCGAGTGACCTCGTTCGCTAAGACGCTGAAGGGGTCAAGGCACAGTGGCGGCAGGCGCTATTAATAGTTGCGAGCCCGACCCGCCACTGCCATCACCCAGCCCGCATTGCCGCATTGCCGCATTGCCGGGGCTGGGAATTCCCTACTCAGTTTGCATGCGTTAGCCTTGGTCAGATGCTCGCCTCCCGGGTGGTGTCGGGGGCTGTTTCGCGCAGACGATTGCGCCATTGCGACGCAGATTCGGTATTACCCGCCCCATCGGCGGCGCGCGCGGCGCCTTGTAGAGTGTTATAGCGGCCAGGCCAGGTTTGATCCGATCGTTCATAGGCGGCCAGCGCTTCGGTCGGGCGCTCAAGGGACAGCATCAAGTCGCCGAGGGCCTCGTAGGGTGGCAGTAGCGCGCCAGGGGTAACAGGATGCTTTTCTACTGTGGCTTCCAGCTCACCGGCGGATTCCATCAATTCGATGGCCCGTTCCGGGTTGCCTTCAGCGTGGGCGATCCATCCGGCGAGAATGCGGCGATCGACCTCCAGATAGACCGGAAAGCGCGCGTCGGCGGCTGACTTGGCCTTGTCCGCCAGGGCTTCGATCCGTTGTTCAGCTTCACGGGCGGCATCCAGATCGCCGGTGTGTACCGCGCCAAGACCGCGGGCAAACCAGCTCAGGCCGTCCGGCCAGGCGAAGTTATCCCACTTGATGTAATCAGGTTCGCGAGGCGTGATGGCCGCTGCGGTCTCCCAGTCACGCGCTTCGACAGCCAACCGGGCCGGGATAGACGCCAGGTGATAGGCCGCTGGAAAGTTACCCTCATGAGGCCCTTTGCTCTGGGCGGTTTCCCAGACGCTCGCCGCTGCCTTGTCCTCTCCGCGCTGGAGATGCCCGTAGACGAGATAGTCCACTGCGTGGATGTAGTGAAAGGATGTGGCGCCATCCTCTTTATGACTTTCTGCCACGTCAGCCGACCGGCGGTTCCATTCAATCGTCCGAGGCCAATCGCCCAGTCGCACATAAATGTGGGAAGGCATATGCAGGGCATGGGGTACGTCGGGGGCAATCTCCGTATAGGAATCCACAATCTCGGTCGCGTTCGCACCGCGGCCATCAGCGTCCGTTGCATGAATGGTGTAATGAACAGCACCCGGATGCGGGGGTTCAGTCTTCCAGGCGGCACGCAGCACTTGCTCTGCCTCGTCATGCAGGGCTTGCGAATTATCGGCGGAGAGGGCCAGCGTCAGGCGGGAAAGCGCATACAGCGTGGCAACGTTGATGTCCTCCGGAAAGGCCTGGTAGGCCTTCTCCATGCCGTCTATCCAGCCCGCAAGGCGCTCTCGAACCTGATCAGTGTCCGGTTCGAAGAAAGCCGCCGTGGCTTCAATCAGCAATTTCTCGCGCTCGTCTTCAACCGTTTCACGGGCTTTCTCGATGGCCTCCCTGCCCCGTGCAATCTCTGCCGCGCTCGGCGTTGTGCTCCACAGTGGCTGCAATACCGAGGTGGCGACGCCCCAGTGCGCTGCGGCGCAGTCTGGGGCTTTTTCGGTAATGGCTTTGAATTCCGTCCGCGCCTGGGTGTACATCATGTGATGCATCATCCCCAGTGCGTGATCGATGTCAGGACGCAGGTTCTCGGCACAATTGGCCTGGAAATTCACAGTACCAATGGCATCCTCGGCGCCCGCAGAAAGCGGAAGACTCAATGAGGCGGCGAGAACAGTAAGACGTAGATAGGAGTTCATGACATGCCTCCCATAGACAGTGAGGGATGGAGCCGGCATGCCATACAACCGGTCAGGAACTGAACAGCGTTACAACAGTGGTGGCCCTGCATGCACAGCTTACAACTGTGACGTTAGCTCGTTTTTGTCAGCACGGCGAGACGGCTATCCGTTGAGAGATGTTACCGCCTGATCCTCCTGCGCAATCGTCAGCGGATGTGTCGTAGTTTGAGGACGTTTACGCAGAAAGCACGCTATCCGTGGGCTTACCGGGCCTTGCCAGCCAATAACGCTCCAACCGGCCCTCCCTATTCTGATGGCATTGAGCATTCCCCCTCCGTATAGTCCCGTAGTCCCTCTCATCCCAGCAGCAACGCTCCGCATTTCTGTCGCGGCACAGCGCGCCAGCACATTTCCGCCTGACACTTTTTAGAATTTCAGGCACCGAACAGAGCCAAGCTATGCGTTTACACCAATTCATTTCCACGAATATGGAAGCCATCCTCAAGGATTGGGAGGACTTTGCCCGCAAAATCCAGCCAACCGGCGGAGATATGGACGTCATAGACCTCAGGGATCACGCGCATGTCATGCTCGAAGTCATTGTCCGAGACATGGCCACGGAACAGAGCGAATCAGAGCAAACAACAAAGTCGCAGGGCGACAATCCCCGGACAGGTGTCGCCACCGCTGCTGAAGACCATGCTGACGGGCGCCTGGGCGCTGGGTTTTCTATCTGTCTACTGGTGGCCGAATATCGAGCACTGCGCGCTAGTGTGCTGCGCCTGTGGCTCAGAAGCGAAGCATCACGCGCACCAGACAGCACCGACCACGTGAATGATGTGATTCGCTTTAACGAAGCGATCGATCAGGCACTCGCGGAATCGGTTACCCGGTACTCCGAATCCGTCACCGAAAACTCGAAGATTTTTATCGGCATGCTTGGCCATGATCTTCGCTCGCCGTTACAGGTGCTGAGTTTCGGTGCGGTGAAACTGCAGAAAATGGAGACCGCCGAGAACATCGTGAACCCCTTAGGGGCGATGATGATTGGCAGCGTGCATCGCATGAAAGAAATGCTGGATAACCTGATGGACTTTACCGAAAGCCGCCTTGGAACGGGCCTGAAGATAAGTTTTGGCAACGCCGATCTGGCT
>NZ_VTVA01000003.1:33006-354238 GCF_008638345.1 Pseudomonas saliphila
AGAAATGCTGGATAACCTGATGGACTTTACCGAAAGCCGCCTTGGAACGGGCCTGAAGATAAGTTTTGGCAACGCCGATCTGGCTGCCATTTCTCGTCAGCTCGTAGAAGAATTTCGCTCCGTACATCATGCCCACCGTTTCAAGCATTATGTGTCGGGCGACTGTACCGGCACCTGGGACCGACTGCGCGTCGCACAGATCTGCCAGAACCTTATCAGCAACGCGATGCAGCATGGCGTGGCGGGCGGGGAGATCGTGGTGACCTGTGAAGGCGGTGATGGCAACGTCATCCTCACGGTCAAAAATGACGGCACACCCATACCGGTAGCGCACCAGCAGGAGATCTTCGAGATTTCCAACCGCAAGCATCATATGCAGGGCAACCCGAACAGAAATCTTGGGCTGGGCCTGTACATCGTCAAAGAGCTGGTGACAGCGCATAACGGCAGGATTCATGTGGAGTCCACCGAGAGTGCCGGGACGCTCTTCAGCGTGATGCTGCCCAAGGTCCCAGCCAAGCACTGAAAAGGTATGTATCTGCTGCAGAAAAAGCGCTATTGCGCTAGCGGACGCTACGAAAGTGCCAGTATAGTTACCGGCATGACCGCTCCTCCCCAACTCCCCCACGACAAGCTACTCGATCTGCTACTGGACGTTGTCTGCATAGTGGATACCGAAGGCCGTTTTCTCTCGGTCAGCGCGGCCAGTGAGCGTGTTTTCGGATTCCGACCCGACGAGATGATCGGTCGCACGTCCTTTGAGATGATGCACCCGGATGATCGTGATGCGACCCGGACCCTTGTAAAGCGCATCAATGCGGGCCTGCCCTCTTACGATCATGAGAACCGTTACCTGCACAAAAACGGCCATATTGTGCATATCATGTGGTCCACCCAATGGCTTGAGACTGAGCAGGTGCGGGTCGGTGTGGCGCGGGACATCACTGAGCGCAAGCGTGCCGAATCAATGCAGGCCGCCCTGTACAGAATTTCGGATGTCGCGCACTCGGCCAAGGATCTGCCGACACTGTATGCGCGGGTGCATGAGATCATCGGCCAGTTGCTGCCGGCCGAACATTTCTCCGTGGTGTTATACGACGCGGCGAATGATGAATTGAACGTCTCCTATTGCGTCGATCAATTCGACGCGCCCGCACCGCGCCAATCATTGCGTTCCGGCACGCTGAGTGCCGAAGTTATCCGCTCCGGCGAAGCCATGCTGTTCATGCCTGAGACGGCCGAACCCTGGTTGGCAACGTCGTGCACCCTAGCCGGAGCGCAGCCGGTTAACGGGCTGGGTGTACCGCTGCTATCGGGCACCGAGACCATCGGTGCTCTGGTGCTCCAGAGTTATACGGGCGCCGCGCGCTACAACGACGAGCATAAGCAGCTGCTGCAATTCGTAGCGGACCAGGTCACGACAGTGATAGAGCGCACGCGCACGCACTCGCAGCTGGAATACCTTGCATGCTACGACCACCTGACCCAACTGCCCAACCGGGCGCTGTTTCTGGATCGATTGCAGAATGGCCTTCAGCGAGCCAAAACCAACAGCTTGCGGCTGGCAGTTCTGTATCTGGACATGGATAACTTCAAGCAGATCAACGACAGCTTCGGCCATACCACAGGCGACCTTTTACTGCGCGAAGTGGCTGGACGCCTGACAAAGTGTGTGCGCGAGTCGGACACCATTGGCCGTCTGGGCGGCGACGAATTCGCCATTTTGCTGGATAACATCAGTAAACGGGAAGATGCCATTGTGGTGGCCGAGAAAGTGGTGGCCGCGCTGAGCACCCCCTACGTTCTGGATGGCAAAACCGTGTTCAGCGCGCCCAGCCTGGGCATCGCGGTATACCCCGAGCACGGCCAGAACCCGCTGCAGCTGATCCAGCTCGCGGACGAGGCCATGTACGTCTCCAAGCGCAACGGCGGCAGGCGCTATAACATTGTGGAGCACCCGGCAGCCGCCGGTTGAACCGTCGCTGGCGATAATGCCCATTGATCTGGGTCAGCCTTTGGTCATATTGCTGCAAGCCTCCTTGTAAAAGGGATTCCGGATAACTAGCTTCTCTCTTGTGCTAGGTGCTTCAAGAGGATATCCCCATGAGTAATCTTGTCCCGCGTAACCGGTTGCTTGACAATTTTTTCAAGGACTTTTCTGAGGGCTTTTTTATCCGCCCGCTGCATGGCGACAGCCTGCCTGAGCAGATCCGTATCGATGTGCAGGAAACTGACAATGCCTTTCAGGTCAGTGCGGAGCTACCAGGTGTAAAGAAGGAGGACATTCACATTGATGTGCAAGGCGCCCGGGTCACGCTGAAAGCGGAAGTGCACCAGCAGGACAGCAGTAAGGATGAGCGGTCCCTGCGCAGCGAACGTTACTACGGCAGTGTGGCACGTTCATTCGAGTTGCCCAGCGAGGTGGAAACTGACCAGGCCAGTGCCCGTTACGAAGATGGCGTGCTGAAGATGGAACTGCCCAAGCGGCAGAAATCACCGGGTGGTCGCAAGCTGGAAATCGAGTGAGAGGAAGGTCTGTATAGGAAAGGCAGTCCGCTGGCGCCCCGAACAGGGCGACCAGCGTTTTTGCTTTTAGAGCTTGGTTACAAAGGTTCGGGCCTGGTACAGAGCCAGGCCACTGAGCACGATGATAACCGCGACGGCGAGCATATCAGCCCCCGGAAAACCCCAGAAATCAGACATGGTATCTCCTTGGTTAGAGTGGGTGACGCTGGCGATCAGGCCAGCGCAGTATCACGCATGCGTTGCCGACCGAAGTCGTTGACTCTGAATTTGAACAGCACCCGACCTGCGCCGAAATACGCCTCGTCGTCGAGCTTCTCCTCAACGCTCTCGATGATGCCGCTGGAGAACAGGTCCGTCAGCGTGACGCGGGTGTTGCCGCGCCAGTAGGCGCCGCTCAAACCAAACTCCGCCATCAATGCGTCGGTGACTTGCCAGTCCCAGATGCCGGCGTCCTGCTTGGCATTGATCAGCTGAAGAATACGGCCTTTCATGTGCAGTTTATTCATGGGTTGCTCCTGTACTCACACATTGGCCGCATTAGCGGTGGTATTGGACGCTTTGCTGTCAGTGGACACGGCGCGCACGACTTCGAGTACTTCGTTATTTTCCGTGTACATAACGAACCCACCCGCGACGAACAGCACCAGACCTGCCAGGAAATTCCATTCCGGAAACTTGAAGGTAAAGGCCGCAAGGAAGATCACCGCGAAGAGTCCGTACAACGCCGCAATGGCCTGGCCACGCCCGACCCCAATCAACGGGAAGGACTTGTACCAGGAGACATAACAGAAGGCGAAGGTCACACCTGCCAACGTCAGCCAGCCCAGCGCTGCCCAATTGAATGTGGCCACGACCAGCTCCACTACCGGTTGATCAGTGAAGAGGTAGATCGCAGGCAGAATCAGCACTACCCAGTAGAGGACTTCAGCCGTGAACCGCACAGTGATGCCCACATCCGGGTCCGCCACGTCCAGCCCGCGGCCGGCGATAGCGCCTTCGACACCCCAACCCAGCGCCGCCATCGCGCCGCCGAGATAGCCAAGCCAGCCGGCCTCGCCCGTACCGGTCAGCTCGCCGATAATGCCGGGAGCATAGACGGTTACACCGCCGGCCAGGATGATGAAGATACCCAGCGCGGCGCGCCGTGTGATCTTCTCCTGATACCAGAGTCTGGCCAGCGTGGCGCCAATGATCGGATACATCAGCGCTGAAATAGCCGCGAACGCTCCGCCGATATACCCCATCGCCAGGTACGAGCCAAAGATCGCCATCGGACCGCCAAAGATGGCACCAATGAAGAACCATTTGGAGATGTAGCGCATCTGTTTGATGGTGCGTACATATTCACCCCATTTACCCAGCACCCCGTTCCAGACAAACAGGAAGAACAGCACGGCAATGGCATTGAAGGTAGTCAGCACCGCCGCTGCCAGCAGGAACTGGGCATTGGTGTCGTAGCTCAGGTCTACGTATGGCGCTTCAAACCAGACTGCCGAACCGGGTACATACCAGGCGCCCCAGAGCACGGCACACCACAGTGCCCACATGAACCCCCAGCGGATGCTGCTGGAGGTGAAACGCGAGCGTGCCTGGCTCAGGCTTGATTGACTCATGCACTCTCCTTGGCAGAGTGAGTCGGTTCTTCGTAGAGGAAGGCTTCCAACGAATCGTCCAGTGCATCCATCCAGCGCGTGTGGTGCACGGGCGCCAGAGTGCCGGTCAGGGTCGAGCGGTAGCTCTTGTTGCGATAACCGAGGATGTCCGCTGCCTTGTGGTGTTCCCACTCCTTGAAGATCTCGGCTACGCCGGTTACGTCGAACGCGGGGTAGTCAGTGGGCTCAAGCAGATCGAGTATGTAGGCTGCCTGGAAGTCGATCGCCTGGAAGGGATCAGCCACCTGCTCTTCGCGGCTAACCCATTCGTTGCAATCGGCCTGCATCGCTGCCGTTGTTGGCAGCTTGATGCGACCGAGCATCAGATCGCGGGCATACCAGGCCTGAGCATCGAACATGTTGAAGGTGTAGTACTGATCCTGCATGCCGAGAAACATCAGCTGCGGACAGGCCAGGGAAACGATGCCCTTGTACAAGCCTTCGGGGTACAGCCGGTTGTGCGTGGTCAGCGTCAGTTCATTGGGCAGAAACGGAAAGTGATGCTGATACCCGGTACACAGGATGATCGCGTCGACTTCCTTGCTGGTGCCATCCTTGAAGTGCGCCGTCTTGCCGACCACTTCGATCAACAGCGGCACTTCGGCGAAGGATTCCGGCCAATCGAAGCCCATCGGCTGGGTGCGATAGCTGAAGGTCACCGATTTGGCCCCGTACTTGTGGCACTGGGTGCCGATGTCTTCTGCGGAGTAGCTACTGCCGATCAACAGGAGATCCTTACCCTGGAACTCAACCGCGTCGCGGAAATCATGCGCGTGCAATACACGGCCGGGGAACTGCTCCAGACCATCAAAGTACGGCGCATTGGGGGTCGAAAAGTGCCCAGTGGCGACGATCACATGGTCGAACTCTTCGGTGCTCAGTTCGTCCTGCTTGAGATCGCGCACGGTGACCGCGAACTTACCGGTTGCTTCGTCCTGCGCTACCCAGTGCACCGCCGTGTTGAAGCGGATGTACTGGCGCACGTTGCTCTTGGCCACGCGCCCCATGATGTAATCACGCAACACGGCACGCGGCGGGTAGGACGGGATAGGCCGGCCGAAATGCTCTTCGAAACTGTAATCTGCAAACTCGAGACCTTCCTTGGGACCGTTCGACCACAGGTAGCGATACATGCTGCCGTGCACGGGCTCGCCGTAGGCGTCCAGGCCGGTGCGCCAGGTGTAGTTCCACATACCGCCCCAGTCGCTCTGCTTTTCGTAGCATACGATTTCGGGAATCTCAGCACCGTCACGGCGGGCGGCTTCGAAGGCACGTAGTTGGGCCAGGCCGCTCGGGCCGGCGCCTAGAATGGCGATTCTTAAGGTCATAATGACTCCAGTTAATAGCGATGCATCGTGCGTCGGGCGAGAACGCCCAGGCGACGATTAAAAGCGGAAATGAGCGCGGCACGAACCATAAAGGTTCGGCCATGAGGCTCCGCAATGGGCGCATTAATGTCGGGTTTACCGATGGCGCAATGTGATAAAGGCAGCATCTGTTTGATGAAACAGACGGCCGGGGGCGGACAGGCCGCCGAGCTGAAATACCAGTAAATCGAGAAGACGCCGGAGGGAAGCGCTCGACTGTCCAGGCAAATAAATCGCCGGGTAACGTGTATTCAGGAACGGCACGTTAACACAAGTTGGAGGTCCGTGTTTTCCATAACGGCCGTCCAGGTCGGCCGCGCCCCTCTGTGTCGGGCGTCGCAGGCTGACGCAAATATCTCTCATACATTCTTACAAGCGGCCGAAACAGTTAATAGGATCAGCATGCGGATCGCAGTCACCTGGACCGTATCAAGCTCGACAGTATCCCTTTAAGCCTTTCGGCGAATACGTTGCGCTAATGCTTGCAGACAGAGTATTTCAGCGAACAACCGCCCCTAATCGAGCGCACATATGAACCTTCTCCGTCGATTTACCATTTCCCAGCGGCTACTTGCCGTCACCTCGCTGACTCTGGTTATCATCTGTGTTTTGGTGGCGGGTTTTGCGGTGGACTTTCGACAAAGTCTGCTCGATGGGCGCGCGCTGAAAACCCAGCACATTGTCGAGTCCGGGATGGGCGTGCTGGAGTATTTCCATGACCGACAAATGAGTGGTGAACTCACCGAGGCGCAGGCCAAAGCACAGGCCATGGCGACTCTGGAGAAGCAGCGCTACGGGGAAAACGATTACTTCTGGGTGCACACGCTGGACTTGAAGATGCTTATGCATCCCTTCAGCAAGGCGCTGGAGGGCAACAGCATCGCCCAGGTAAAGGATCCGGACGGCAAGTTTCTATTCCGTGAAATGAACGATGTGGTCCGTGCCGATGCCGCCGGTTTTGTTGATTATGCCTGGCCGAAACCGGGCGTGACGGATCCGGCGCCCAAGATTTCCTATGTTTCGCTGTTCGAGCCCTGGGGCCTGGTGCTGGGTTCTGGCATTTATCTCGACGATGTTAACGGGTTTTTCTGGGCGCAAATGACGCCCAAGCTGACCCTTGTCGCGCTCGGTCTTGTGCTGCTCATTGGGTTCAATCTGCTCATCACCCGCAGCGTCAACGGTCCACTGGGCCAGGCAGTGCGCGCGATGAATAATATTGCCACCGGTGAAGGTGATCTGACCCAGCGGCTCGACGCGACTGGCAACGACGAAGTGGCCGGGCTGGCGCGCGGTTTCAACGCCTTTACCGACAAGTTGTCCGGGGTAATAGACGAGCTGCGCGATGTGGTCTCCCGCAACCGGCAGATCGCAACCGATGTGGGCACTGCAATGGGCAAGGCCGAGGCTTCCTACAATCAGCAGAGCAGTGAACTGGACACCATCGCCTCCGCAGTAGAGCAAATGAGTGCAACGGTGGAAGAAATCTCGCGGCGCATGTCCGATTCATCGGAGGCGGCAAAGGAAGCGGGAGCGCAAAGCGCACGGGGTCACCAGACGGCCGACAACACCTCGGCGATGATGACCACGCTGGCGACCGATATCACGCGTGCCAGCCAGGCAGTGAGTGAACTCAACGAGAACTCGAAAACCATTGGTTCGGTGCTGGAGGTTATCCGTGGCGTTGCCGACCAGACCAACCTCCTCGCTCTCAACGCGGCCATCGAAGCAGCCCGGGCCGGCGAACAGGGACGCGGTTTTGCCGTGGTCGCCGACGAGGTAAGAACGCTGGCCAGCCGCACGCAACGGTCGACTGACGAGATTCAGGGAATGATCAGCTTGTTGCAGAGTGGCACGACCAAGGCCGTGAACTCCATGGAAGGTAGCCACCGGCAGTCCGAAGAGATGCAGGTACAGGTTGAAGCGTCCCGGACCGCACTGGCGTCGATCGCCACGTCTGTATCGACCATTACCGATATGACGCACCAGGTGGCTGCGGCTACCGAAGAACAGTCACAGACATCCAACGAAATTGCGCGCAGCCTTCACCAGCTCAGCGCCCTGGGCGGCAAGGTCATGTTTGAACTCAAGGATACTGCCGAGAATACCGAGCACCTGAAGGTTGCGGCCGAACAGCTCGAGCGCCTGATTGGCCAGTTCAAGACAGCACGGCGCTGAGCGGGCAGAGACGATTGCACGCTCAACGCATATCAAACAGTTCCTGATGGAAGTCATCAACCTCAAAGCCCCGCGCAACCAGCCCCTCGCGCAGGGCATGCCCGAACCCCGCGGGGCCGCAGAACCAGACTGAGGCTTCCCGCCATCGGGGTACTCGCTCGCATAGCCGGTCGGGCGTTAGCCGCTCATCCCGGCCATTTATGATCAGATGCAGACGTACCCCTGCTTCCTGGGCCAGCTGCTCGAGACGCTTGATGAATTCCTGGTCAGGTTCGGCGGTGGAGTAAAACAGATCGATGTCCCGGCCGTCCTTCTGCACGGTCAACGCCTGCAATCGCGCGATAAAGGGCGTTATCCCGATGCCACCGCCTACCCAGATCTGGCGATCCTGTCGGCTGGCAAAATCAAAACAACCGTAGGGCCCCTCGACCGTCACCACTTCCCCGGCTTTGAGGAGTTTGGGCAGTTTGCTTGTGTAATCGCCAAGCGCCTTGATGTGAAAACGCAGCGTGCCAAGGTGGTTCCAGCTGGAGGACATGGTGAAGGGGTGCGCGCCTTCATGGTTGTCGAAGGTGACGAAGGCAAACTGACCGGCCTTGTGACTTTCCCAGCGATCACGTAGCTGCACTATTACTTCCAGCACGCGGTTGTCGCGGTGATATTCGAGTGAATCGACATACCCGATCGCTTTTTTGTTACGTCCGATCCCGCCCATCAGCGAGACCACCGCAGCGATACTGCCCGCAACCATGAGTGCGGCCATCACCAGACCGATAGCCGAATTCCAGTAGTCGGGTTTCATGAGGATGACCGAGTGGTAAACCAGAACCAGATAGACCAGCGCCAGCAGCCGGTGGGTGTTGAAGAATAACCGATAGGGAAACAGCTTTATCAGGGCGATCAGAATGAGCACAACGGCGGCGTAGAATGCCCACTCCCCTACCAGCTCGGCAAAACCGCGCTGGCTCTGCATCATTTCTACCAACGCAGAGTGATCGGGTCCGCCACCGCGTCCCCGCTGCGGCTTGGTCAACAGCCCCCAGCCAACCAGCCACTTCGGCACCACCGCCCAGGCCCAGTGCACGATCGACACCACCAGAGCGGTCACTCCTAGCCACTTATGCAAACGATAACTCTTGTCCATGCCCCCGAGAAAAGGCTCAACATGGAACGGCCGTAGCGCCAACACCATCCCCACGCTCATAGCGCCCATGGCAAGCACACCGGTGAAATTTACCAGTGACGCACGCACCGGGAAGAACGCGTGGGGGCCAGAGAGGATGTTGTCAGCCAGCAACCACAGCGCGGTAAGACCAACAAAGAGGATGGTGTAGACGATACGGATGTTTTTCATGGATCCCTGCCGGAACGTGATCGTTCTGGCAGGGGCGTCAGCGCATCACGTCGTACTGGATGGAGCACTCATGATAGCGAAGATCGGGCGATCTTGATTTGATCCAGGACAACCGTCAGCTCACCGCAGGAAGTCCACAATCGCGTTCTGAAAGCTCGGTTTGACCAGCACGCTGGAATGATCGCCAGGTACCACCTTGAGTTGTGCACCCGGGATCGCTCTCTGCAATTTACGCGGATGCAGGGCAAAGGGATCGCTCTCGCCGGCGAGAATCAACGTGGGTGCAGTGATGCGCTCCAGCGGGATACGCTTGGAGTGAAAAGCAAGCGCCTGAGCGGCCATGGCTTTGCGGTCTGCCCAGACCATATCCGCGAGTAACCGAAAGCCTGCCAGCGTCGGATTGCGGATGCTCCAGCGGCTGGCGAGCATAGCGTTGGCCAGAGCCTTATGGCCACTCGCCCGGTAACGGCTATCCAGATGCAAGGTGGCGCCGCCAATACCCCCCGCGACTACACGCCGAATGCGCCGTTCCTCCGTGGCGGCCAGCAGTGCGACCGTAGCGCCCATCGAGTAGCCAACCAGATCCACCTCTTCCAGACCCAGCTCATCCAGCAGGCAGCTTATGTCCCTGGCCATGCGGGATTCGCCATAGGAGGCGGAATCATGCGGTTTGCCGGAACGGCCATGGCCTCGGGCATCCAGCGCGATGACACTGCGTCCTGCCAGGTTGAGCCGGCGTACTATGCCTGGCACCACCCAATTGACGCGCATATTGGCCACGTAACCGTGTTGCAACACCACCGGTGGCAAGGCGGACTTGCGCGGCCAGGCCTGATAAAAAATCTCTACCCCATCGAACGACTTGAATCGACTCATACGCCCCCCAGGACATGCGTCAGTGACGATTAAGTATTAGACGGCGAGGCTAGAGTACAAAACCTAATTTTGTATTTTTTTTGATACGTATCCGAATTAAGATCACGGCGCCATCACGGCTATCGCGGCCTTTTGATTAGAACCTGCTGGAGGGGGGCAAAGTTATTGGCCGGTCCGACAACGTTAAGCGGCTTCTCCTGAAAAGAGAAACCAAAAAGAAGGCACCTGCCAGGCCTTCTCTATTGGGCTTGATCGAGCATCTTAGAACTTGAACAGTACCCCGATGGAATAAAGGTCAACATCACTGTCAATATCGTACCACTCCCACTCACCGACAATACCGAACTGGTTGGTGAGCATGTATTGAGCACCAAGCCCATACATGAGGTCGGTGCCATCGTCGCTAATACCGGAAGCAGCACCGCTCCCGTCAACATCCCACATAATCGCGCCGAACTTGCCGAACACGCCGAACTGCTCGTTGAGAGGCCAGGTGCCTTTTGCCGCGAGAGTCCATCCGTCCACTTCGGCGCTGGCTGCCGAGCCGCCTACCGATCCACTGATCTCACCGAAATCCACCCAAGCTGCCTCGAAGGCGACGTTCGGATTCATCTCCCAACCGCCAAAGATCTTCCAGCCGGTGTCCGTATCGTCGCAATTGGTGACACCATCGCACGCATCAATCGTAGCGTGTCCGATGCCTGCTCCGCCATAGAAGCCATTATCTGCGAGGGCGTCGGCCGTCATACCCAACGTCAACAAGATTGCGCCAACAAGTCTCGTTTTATTCATGATCTGCTCCTGATATTGACCCTGAAAAAATCATCCTGCTAAGTATAGATGTCAACGCCGCTTATATCCTGTGTGCCCGCCTACACCTGCCTTTACGCACGCGGCTCGAGGCAGCCGATTGCCAGGCGGGTCGCGCCACAACGAGACGGCAACCTAGTGTCTGTTGCGCTCGTCGATGCTTAAAGGCCCTGGGCCCACCGCAGCCAGCAGCAACAGCCCGCCAATCATCGAGATCTCCTTCCAGAAGGTGTTCCACTCGCCCTCGACCCAGAACGGGTGGAAGATGAACGCCGTACCCAGCGTGAACAGAATGAGCAAACAGGCCGCGATACGCGTCTGGAATCCGATGATCACTGCCAGTCCGGCAAACAGCTTGATGGCAAAACCGATCCACACGGCAAAGGCAGGCAGGCCCTTCGAGGCGGCGTATTCGATGGGCAGGTCACCTGTAAGCAAGGCAAACCCACCCAGGAAATAGACCAGCACCAGCAACACACGGCCTACGGCCATGACATAACGGTTGTGTAAGCTCTCTAGCATTGGGGTCACCCGTCGCGGTTGGTTAGTGAGCATTGATACCAGCCTAGTGGTGATAACCGGCAGGTCAATGTGATCCCACGTGCCCGAAAACCATTCCGAGCCTGCCCGCCTTTGGGGGTGAAGTGCGGCCTGCGCCACGCTGGCTGGCCATCAGGCAGCCAGCGTAGGCATTTTCGCCCTTCAGTGACTGGTCCCCTCCTCGTAATTGATCTTGTTCCAGACGTTATATTTGCCCGAGGGCTTGTTCATCGGAATCCGCTTCTCTTCCTCGAGGGTCTCTGCGTCATAGACGATGACGGCACCGTCCTTCTCCCAGATGCTCAGCAGCAATTTCTTGCCGTAGCGGTCAAATTCGACATGCGCGGCGACCTTGCCCGGTGCAGGCTGCAAGGTTTTCACAATCTCCAGGGTTTGCTTATCGATGACGTGAACCTTGTCCTGGTTAGGACCGAAGAAGACATCCACCCAGGCATAGCGAGAGTTTTCGTGGCTGCGCATGAAAAAGCCCGGCCCCTCAGTTTTGAGAGTTTTGATGACCTCCCAGGTTTGCATGTCGATGATCGAAACGGCGCCGGTGCCAAGGTGCGGCGTAGCCATTACCCGCCTGCCCTGCGATTCCCAGGTGACGCCCGACCCCAGGTGCGGCATGCCGGGTAGCGGAAGTTCGGCAATGGTGGCACCGGTATCAAGATTAATCACGTAGCCGCGCTTGCCGTCGCGCGCAGCGCCGATGAGGTGCTGATAGTCTGGATCGAAGAAGAAGTCATCCAGCCAGGTGTCGGTCTGCATTTGACGAACCTTAGCCTCGCCATCCTGCACGGTGATTTCCCAGGCTTCGGGGATATCCTTGAGCGCGGCGATGAAGCTGTTCCTGGGTGGCGCGGTGTAGACGGCGCTGACCCGGGAGCTGTCTCCGGCGTCATTTCCCACCGGGATGACGTCCACCAGCTCGAGGTTGGCGGCGTCGAACAGCACCAGCGTGTGGGGCAGATAGTTGGCGGCCATCACGTACTTGCCATCAGCCGATACGGCGATATTGCGCATGTTGATACCCGCGCGCACTTCGGCAGTCACGGTGAGGTTGAACAGATCGTATCGGGTGATCCAGCCGTCGCGGGAGCCGAAGTAGACATAACGGCCGTCAGGACTGTATTTCGGGCCGCCATGCAGAGCGTAACGACTCGCGAAGCGATGGATCGGCTCCATTTTGTCGCCATCAAGAACGGTAACGTGGTGATCGCCGGTCTCTACCACCAGAAACAGGTTCATCATGTCGGCCTTGTACGCCGGCTCGTCAGGTAACGTGCCCGAAGGATGAGGCAGTAAATGGCTGGCGAGAATTTCCGCCTGGCCCCAGTCAGGCGTTTTGGCAGGCGCGCGGTAAATGTAGTCTGCCAGCGCCGTGATGGCGTCCGCGTCGAGAACATCGGCAAAGGCCGGCATCTGGGTGGCGGGCTGGCCGTTGCGGATAACCGCCTCGGCAGCAGGCTGTTTGAGGCGGGAAAGGTTTTGCGGCAGCAATGCCGGGCCCATGCCGCCCAGCCGGTCAGCGCCGTGACAACTGGCACAATGTTGCTGGTACAGCGCCTCGGTTTCCTCGGTCGGGTTGGCCTGCAGCGAGGTGGAAATCAGTAGACTGGTGCCAAGAATGAGCAACGCGTTTCTTCGGATCATCATGCAGACCGGCCTCCGGCACTGGCTGCGACGGCGTCACACCGACCGCGCTGCCAACCGGATACGGCGGGTTGTGCGAGCTTGTCTGCCAGGCGAACAACTTCGCCCACGATGATCAGTGTCGGGGGCTGGAAATTTTCGCGGATGATGGTGGCCTCAAGGTCCAGCAGGGTGGTGACCGCCATGTGCTGTTGCGGCGTAGTGCCCCGCTCCACCAGCGCTACCGGACAGTCACCCGACAGCCCATGGGCCATGAGTTCGCGGACGATGGTCGGTGCATTGTGCAGTCCCATGTAAAACACCCTGGTCTGCCCCGGCGCGGCCAGTACCGCCCAGTTCAGCTCCAGGGTCTCGTCTGACTTACGGTGCCCGGTGACGAAGGTGACGCTCTGGGAATAGTCCCGGTGGGTCAGTGGTATGCCGCAGTAGGAGGCGCAACCGGCGGCGGAGGTGATACCCGGCACCACCTGGAACTCGATATTATTATCGACCAGGAATTCCGCTTCCTCGCCACCACGACCGAAGATATAGGGGTCACCGCCCTTCAGTCGGACTATCCGGCGCCGTTTCAAGGCCAGTTGCACCAGCAGTGCATTGGTGTCCTCCTGGGAGACGAAATGGCAGCCGCTGGCCTTGCCGACATGGATACGTTCGGCTGCCGGGTTCACCAGCTCCATGATCTGAGGCGACACCAGACGGTCATACAGGATGACATCGGCCTGCTGAATCAGCATCAGTGCCCTCAGGGTCAGCAGGCCGGGGTCTCCCGGACCTGCGCCAACGATGGCTACTTCACCGGCTCGTAAGGGTTGTTCCGCCATCTGAAACTCCACCAGGCACTTCTTCCCTTGACTGATAATCATGAGGCTTGTCCTTACAGGTTATTAACCGGAATCTCGACGACCGGAGTGGCGATGCGCCGGGGCGCATCGACCACGCCGATTTCTTCATTGGTGAGATAGCAGCCTGGGTCTTCTTCCCAGAAATCGTTGGAGATGTTGTAAGCCCTTACCCGTGTATTGCCATTGCAGATGTCCAGATATTTACACTCCGCGCAGCGTCCCTTGACCGGTCGTGGATGCTGGCGCAGACCTACCATCAACGGGTCGGTGGTCTCGGACCAGATCCTGGAAAACGGCGTTTGCCGCACGTTACCCAGATCATGGTTCCACCAGAAGGTGTCTGGATGTACCACGCCCAGGTTGTCGATATTGGATATATTGACGCCAGAGGAGTTGCCGCCCCAATTGGTCAGCCGCTGCTCCAGAGCCTCGACCTGATCGGGGTAGTGCTGCTTCGCCCACTCGATCAGGAAGGGACCATCGGCGTCGTTGTTGCCGGTGACGTATTCGCGTTCGATTCCCCGTTGCAGTTCCTGATGGCAGTGATTGAACATCATGTTCATCGCTTCCCGGGTCATGTCATACCAGGCATCGCGTTTGCGATTCCGGCCGCCACGGCCGGAGTAGTTCAGGTGCGACAGGTAGAACTTGTCGATACTGTGCTCATCAAGCATTTCCAGCATGGCAGGCAGTTCGGAAAAATTGTCCTGGGTCAGGGTGAAGCGCAGGCCCACCTTGATACCCGCTTGCTTGCACAGGGCAACGGCGTGCATGGATTCCCGGAAGGCGCCTTTTTTCTGGCGAAATTCATCGTGGGTGCTTTCCAGACCATCGATGCTGATACCGACATAGTCATAACCCGCCGCGGCAATCTGCTCGATATTGGCTTCGTTGATCAGCGTGCCGTTGGTGGACAGCCCCACGTAAAAGCCCATTTCCTTGGCGCGGCGGGAGATATCGAATATGTCCGGACGCATCAACGGCTCACCACCGGAGAGGATCAGAACGGGCACGCCGTACGCCTTGAGATCGTCCATGACGGTATAGACTTCCTGCGTGCTCAGTTCGCCTTTGAAGTCGATGTCAGCGGAGATCGAATAGCAGTGTTTGCAGGTCAGGTTGCAGCGGCGAATCAGGTTCCAGATCACCACCGGGCCGCTTGGTTTTGGCAGTTTACGCACTGGTGCTGGGTTCATCAGGCTTTTGATGTAGCGAGTCATGCGGAACATAAATTTTCTCTCTCATCGGGAGTGGCTGTTTCACCGCTCCGGAAGCGATGTATATGCGTACTCGTGATGCCATGCATCAGGAGGTATGCGTCTATCTTTTGAGTCGCAGTCCGGTTTTCTTGAGGATCGCGGAACTGTACAAAATCGTGCTGCCGGCACAGGTGTCACCCAACAGCTCACGTATGTGTTCGGCTTTTTCTTCGACCTCCCCCCGGCTGGTGCCATGCACCATCGCAAACAGGTTGTAGTTCCAGTAAGGCAGGTGTCTCGGGCGTCGATAACAGTGGCTGACAAAAGGCAGATCACCGACTGACTGGCCCATCTCGCTGATGGCCTCATCCGTCACGTCCCAGACGGTCATGCCATTGAAGCTGTAACCCAGACGGTAATGATCCGGTACCGCGGCAACCCGGCGAATAACGCCTTCATCCTGCATGCGTTGGAAGCGGGCCAGGACTTCCTCGGCGGGCATGTTCAACTGTCTGCCCAGCTCGGCCCAGGGGTCCGGAACCAGCGGCAGGCCGGCCTGAGTGGCCAGGATAAGGGCGCGGTCTCCGTCTCGGAGCGTGCTGATCTCAGACGGCGAAGTGGAGATTGACATGGAATTCTTCCTCCTTCGGCATGTTGTAAACCGGGTAGCCGGTGATCGCTTCAATCTGAGCGATGGTCGCCAAAATGCCTCCCGGCGTTTCCGTGGCGAGGACGAACCACATGTTCAGTTCATGTTCGCGGCGGTAGTTATGTGCCACTTCGTCGAAGGCGTTAACCTGCTCGGTGACGCGGTCAAAGTCCTGCTCCGGAATGCGCATGGCGGCCAGGGTCAGCCCGCCGCCCATTTCACCGGCGTGAAACATGGGGCCAAAACGCGTGAGAATGCGCCGTTCCAACAGGTCCTGAAGGGTTGCCAGAAGCGTCTGCTCGGTGATGCCGAGTTCATCAGCGACCGCGGCATAGGGCGATTGCACCAGCGGCAGGCCAGTTTGCAATCGGTTGATGACCGCCCGCTCTACCTCAGTGAAATCCGGGACGACCTGAGTGCGCTCAGCTGTGGCTGACATAACGACCTCCCCTTTGCCGGTAGGCTTTGGTGCTGAATAGCACGGCGTGGGGTATGTGTTGCAGGCCATTATCGGTAATCAATGATTGCAGCTGGCTCAGAACCCGCTGCCGGTCGGTGCCGTGAATCATGCAAAACAGATTGTAGGGCCAGTCGAGCCCTCTGCGCGGGCGCTGATAACACAGGGTGACGCAGGCTGTGCCGGCCATGGTCTGACCAACATCCTGTACCTGATCGTCCGGCACATCCCAGACCACCATGGCATTGGCGGCGTAGCCAAGTGTTCTGTGCCGCACCACAAGCCCGAAGCGTTTGATGAGCCCCTGGGTCTGCCACTGGCGGATCGCGATCATGACCTGCTGTTCCGACAGACCACTCATCTCAGCCAGTTTTGCATAGGGTCGTGGTGTCAGCGGCAGGCCCAGCTCAAGCTGCCGGCGAAGCCGCAGCAAGCCTTCGGTATTGTCCGGCCCAGCGGCGATATCAGGAATCGCGGCCTGGTATTCGGGGACGTCACTAAGGTTCACGGCAGTGCCTCCCAATCAATTTCAAAGCTCAGATCAATGTGATAGGCCTGCACCATCGGTAACCGAAGAATGGGGAGCCTGAGCTGGTGTTCCAGTTCATCGAGCCGCTCGTCCAGGGTCTCTTCATCGGGCGCAGTCATGACAAACCAGAGATTGTAGGTGTGCTCACGGGCGTAATTATGGTTCACCCCCGGAGCGCGGTTTATCCTGGCGGCGACCAGATCGAGCTGTTCATGCGGCGCCGCCACGGCAGCCAGCAGGCTCGCACCGGCCTGACTGTGTTCGAACACCGGCCCTACCCGGCTGAGGACCTGATTGTCCTGGAGCGACTGAAGGCGTTGGATGAGCTCGTCTTCGGCAATGCCCAGTTGTCGGGACATTGCCTCGTACGGCCTTTCACAAACGGGCAGATCCCGCTGGAAAAAGTTGATCAGTTGCTGGTCAGTCGCATCCAGTCTCATTAGTGTTCTCCTCAGAGCCGTACTGAGTATTGTAGACGGTGAACTTGCTGGACCCATTGGCAACGGTCATTGATTACCTCGTGCCATGCAGCACCGGTGGGGGTGATCTGCGCTCAGTCGGTCACCGGCTGCCATGGCGTTCAAGAGTGCGTATAGGTTTGCCTCCTTTGGCTCTCTTAACATTGATTGACGTCAAGTGAATGGTGTTTAGGTGGCTTTGCCACGGGCTTTTGACCAGTATCAAGGAGGCACTCAGGTGGCGTTGCGACGATAATGCTGACAGATCGAATGACCGGGAGCGGACACATGGCTAGGCGCATTGGGACAACACGGGCTTTGTGCTTCGCGGTGCTCGTTTTTTTACCGCCAGCAGTCTTCGCTGCTGAGAAGCAGCCTCGGCCTGATCGGGATCTGAGCAACTTCGTCTTGCAGGATTGTGGCTCCTGTCATGGCATGACGCTCAAAGGCGGGCTCGGCCCTCCTCTGCGACCTGCGGACCTGGAGCGGTTACCCACCGAGACCGTTGCGGCAATTATTCGTGAAGGTGTGCCGGGTACGGCGATGCCGCCCTGGAAGGCGCTGCTGACACCTGCAGAAATTGACTGGGTTAGCCAACAACTGAAGTCCGGCACCCTTTTGGATTGACCAGAGGATTCTCAACTTATGAATGTGCTTTCACCTGTTCGTACTCGGCTTGTGTTGCCACTCCTGTTGGCACTGGCCGTGACCGGTTGTCAGACAGTGTCGCCTGCCAGGCCTGCAACGGCTCTGATGGGTACCGGTGATCTCGGCTTGATCATCGAGCGCGCCTCGGGATCGGTGCTGGTGATCAATACCACCAGCCGCTCCGTGCTTGATCGGGTTGAGGGACTTGGCGATCTGTCCCATGCCTCGGTGGTCTATTCACGGGACGGTCGTTACGGTTACGTCTTCGGCCGCGATGGTGGCCTGACCAAAGTGGATCTGCTAACAAGCGCCATTGTTGATCGGGTCATCCAGTCCGGGAACAGCATCGGCGGCGCCATCTCCCAGGACGGCCGGTTCGTGGCCGTTTCCAACTATGAGCCGGGCGGCGTGAAGGTATTCGACAGCAGCACCCTGGAACTGGTGATGGATATTCCCGCGGAGTACACCGATTCAACAGGCAAGGTTAAGCGGTCAAAAACCGTCGGCCTG
This sequence comes from Pseudomonas saliphila, assembly GCF_008638345.1. GTDB lineage: Bacteria > Pseudomonadota > Gammaproteobacteria > Pseudomonadales > Pseudomonadaceae > Halopseudomonas > Halopseudomonas saliphila. Next base: position 51,255 of record NZ_VTVA01000003.1, read on the forward strand.
GTGGATGCCCCCGGGAACCGCTTTGTGTTCAGCCTGTTCGATGCGAATGAGGTCTGGACGCTGGATATGAATGCACCCGAGACGCCAATCCAGAAGTACAAGGCTGGCGATGCGCCCTACGATGCGCTTATAACGCCTGACGGCCGCTACTACATCGCCGGGCTGTTCGGCGAAGATGGCTTGTCCATGCTGGATCTCTGGAATCCTGAACAGGGCGTCAGCGAAATCCTGCCCAGTTATGGCAAAGCTGAAGAACAGCTACCGGTATACAAGATGCCCCATCTGGAAGGCTGGGCTATTGCCGACGGCCAGGCGTTCGTTCCGGCCGTTGGTTACCATCAGGTACTGGTAGCCAACATGAGCGACTGGTCGCTGACCGATCGCATCGCCGTTCAGGGTCAGCCGGTGTTTGTCATGGCCAGCCCGGACAACCGCCAGATCTGGGTGAGTTTTGCCCATCCGAACAACGATGTAGTTCAGGTGATTGATTCACAGACCAGGAAAATCATCCGCACGCTGGAGCCCGGTGTTGCCGTGCTGCACATGGAGTTCACGCCCCGCGGCGAAGAGGTGTGGGTGTCTGCAAGGGACAGTAATGAGGTGACCGTCTATAACACCCGGACTCTGGAGCCGGTCGCCACACTGCCTGCCGAAAACCCCAGCGGCATCTTTTTCACCAGCCGCGCGCATGCCCTGGGTCTTTGACTCGCGGCGGACGTTCGCTGGCGTCGTGCTGGCTGGCATGGGGCTTATCGCGCATGCCAGCGCTGGGAATGCGCCGATTCTGATCGCCATCGAGTCCGCAAACAGCGCATTGGCAGTCGCCCAGTATCGGTTGACGAGCTATCTGCAGGCTCAGGGCTGCCGCGCCAATATCCACTTTGATGCCGAGGTGCCCGGTCTTGCTCTGGCCTTTCTGCCAGGCGCCGCTGTGGGGGATTCTGATCCGATTCTGGAGGCCGTTAACCGCGACGGCCAACGCCCGGTTCCCGTCTGGGTAACCCGCAGCACGGCCGGCGTGCGGGATATTCGTGAGCTGCAAGGTCGCGACCTGGCCACCGTTGCCGGCACCGATCCTCTGGGTGGCAACCTGGCGCTGGCCGCACTCCGTGAACGAGGCATCACGCCCAGGCCAGAACAGCTTTATGAAGCCGGTGATTACAGTTCCGCGCTGGGGTTACTGCTGCACAACAACACCCACGCAGCGGTTTCCGAGCTGGGCTTTGTGCAGCCATTACTGACCGGGAACAGCCTGGTAGTAAGCTGGCAAGGCAGTCCTGTACAGGCCGGGGGCTGGTACCGGCAGAATGGCTGGAGCGAGCACGCAGGAGTCTGTGAACAGGCGTTGGCCCGAAGCCAGCGCGCAGCGGATCCGCAGATGTTTGCAGCCTTTCCCGAGTGGGTGTCCGGCTTTGCCCTGCCTGGCAGTCAGGACACCGGTCAATGACGTTTTTCCGATCACCATGGGCTCTTTCGCGATCGCCGCTTGCCTCGACAGGCAGCCCGTCAATGGCCTGCTAACATGATAAATCACTCGCACTCAGGAGATACCATGAACAGCTCAACGCTGCGTATTGCCCGCCGCTTTTGCGGGCCGCCGGACAGCGGCAACGGTGGTTATGTGTGCGGTTTGGTGGCAAAACACATGGATCAACCCTGCCAGGTTACCCTGCATGCGCCGCCACCTCTGGATACCGACCTGCAGCTTGTCCCCCATGAAGACGGGCTGCAGCTGAAGCTCGGCGAGCAGCTGCTGGCCAGTGCCCGGCCCTATACCTTCGATCTGGATATCCCCCCACCGCCCTCGTTGCAGGAAGCCGAACAGGCCCAGCAGCGGTTTGATGGATTTCGCCACCATAACCTGCCCGGCTGTTTCGTCTGCGGTCCCAACCGTGCGGCCGGCGATGGCCTGCGCATATTTACCGGCGAAGTCTGCGACCATGAAGATCAGGTCGCCGCGCTCTGGCAACCTGCGGCAGATCTGGCCGACGCCGATGGCTTTATAGCCAGCGAGTTTCTCTGGGCGGCGTTGGACTGCCCAGGCTTCTTCGCCGTCAAGCGGGTTTCGGACGCGGCCTTGCTGGGGCGTTTTAGCGCCCATGTCGAACATCCGGTGCGCCCCGGCGAGACCCTGATAGTGTCGGCGTGGGCGATCAGCCATGAGGGCCGCAAACATAACGCCGGCAGCGCCCTGTACCGCAGCAACGGCGAACGCGTGGCCCACGCCGAAGCCACCTGGATCAGCTTGAAACGTTGAGTTGGAAATGGAGCGGCGTTGATACAAACGGCGATCAACCCCCACTTGCTCTGCCTTGTTCCATCACTGTAACTTGGCTAGCAGTATCACGCTTTTCTATTTCTACCGTACGGTACCGGACTAGACGCAGCCTGCCTTTCGATGCTCAGGCCATTATAAGATTCAATACGCGACACGGGTGCCCGGTTATGCATAACAAGCAGTCCTTTCTGCTAGGCGGTGGTGAAATCGGTGCACGCATGCGTGCGCACGACTGGGCTGCGACATCCCTCGGCCCGCCCGAAACCTGGCCTCAATCGCTCAAATCAGCCATTTCGACCTGTATCAATTCACCCGTACTCGGTGCCGTGCTCTGGGGTCCGGAGCTGCGGATGTTCTATAACGACGCTTACATCCCTGCCATGGCAGAACGGCATCCCCATGCACTGGGCCGACCCGTTGCAGAGGTGTGGGGGGAATCCTGGGATACAGTTGCGCAACCCTTTTGGCAACTGATGGATACTGGAGAGGGGTTCATCCACAACAAGGTTGAGCTACCCATGACTCGCCATGGCCAGCGCGAAATCACTTACTGGGGCATTACTGCCAGCCCGATTCGCGGTGAAGACGGCAGCGTTGTAGGTCTGTACAACCAGGGTTTTGAAATTACGTCGAGGATCATTGCCGAACGCGAGCGGGATGTGGCTGAAACCCAGTTACGCCTCGTCAATGTCAAATTGGCCGAGGAAGTAACTGCTCGCACCGAGGAGCGCAATCTGATGTGGGATACCGCTCCAGACCTGATGCTGATCCTCGATTTCAAAGGCATATTCCGCCGGGTCAACCCCGCCTGGACCCAGGTTCTGGGTTATTCCGCTGATGAGCTGGTCGACCATCATATCAACGAATTCGTGATGCCCGAAGACCATGCAGAGACAGTGGCCGCCTATGAATCGGCGGAATATGGCCAGCATCCTCGCGTTATCAATCGCTACAGGCACAAGGACGGATCATTGCGATGGATCTCCTGGGCCGCCGCCCCGGCGGGCAAACTGACCTATGCCACAGGGCGTGACATCACGCAGGATAAATTACGTGAAACAGAGCTGGAATCAACCCAGGAACAGCTGCGCCAGTCGCTGAAAATGGAGGCGGTGGGCCAGCTCACTGGCGGGCTCGCGCACGACTTCAACAATCTGCTGACCGCGATAACTGCTAGCCTTGATTTGATCAGCCGGCGTATCGAGCAGAACCGTCACGACGATGTGGGTCGGTTTATATCGGCGGCGAAGGAGGCATCCAGCCGCGCAGCATCCCTTACCCATCGTCTGTTGGCGTTCTCCCGAAAGCAGACCCTGGCGCCTCAGTCGGTGGATCCCGATCAATTGATTGAAGGCATGCTGGAGTTGATCTGTCGGACGGTTGGGCCATTGATTACAGTCGAGCATGTTGGCGACCCGACACGCTGGGCCGCACTGGTGGACCCCTCACAGCTGGAAAATGTTCTGCTGAATCTGTGCATTAACGCCCGGGACGCCATGCCCGACGGGGGCCGTATTCTAATCGAGACCCATAATGTTGTTTGCGATAGTGAGCAAGCCGTAGAACGGGATATGCCACCGGGAGAATACGTACGGCTCAGGGTCAGCGACACCGGCAGCGGTATGTCCCCCGAGGTCGCCGCCCGGGCTTTCGACCCGTTCTTCACCACCAAGCCGATCGGCATGGGAACCGGGCTCGGACTGTCGATGATCTACGGCTTTGCCAAACAATCCGGCGGGCAAGCGCAACTGACCTCCATCATGGGCCAGGGCACTCAGGTAGCCATCTGCCTACCTCGTCATGTCGAAAAAACCCGTACAGAGCAACCATTGGCAGAGGCGTTAGCCCCGCCTGTCGGCGAGGTCAGCGAGGTCAGCGAGACCATTCTGATCATCGATGATGAACCCACTGTGCGCATATTGGTGGCCGTCGCTTTACAGGAACTGGGTTACATAACTCTCGAGGCCGAGACCGCTCTGGCGGGCCTGGTGGTATTGCAATCGGACCAGCCGATAGGCCTGCTATTGACGGATGTCAGCTTGCCCGGGGGCATGAACGGCCGGGAGCTGGCGGAGGCGGCGCGCGTAACACGCCCCCACTTGCCTGTGCTGTTCATGACTGGATATGCCGCGCATGCGCTGTTCGAAGACGCTAACGCCGAGACTGCCATGGCGGTGCTGACCAAACCCTTCCCCATAGCCACGCTTGTATCAAATATTCGAGAGCTGTTGCAGTCTTCGCCTGCGGACGCCGATTGGATGGAACCTCTGCCCGCCTGAGGGGGTTCAAAGCCTTAAAGCTACCTGATTAAGGAGCAGTGCATGTCTTCAGACCCGGCAAAACAGGCGACGCTTTACAGGATGGTCATGCCCGAGCATACGTGCCCCTTTGGCCTGAAATCCCTCGACCTGCTCAAACGCGAAGGCTATGAAGTCAACGACAATTGGCTGACCTCCTCTGAACAGACCGACGCGTTCAAAGCGGAGCATAATGTGAAAACCACGCCTCAGACGTTCATCGGCACCGAGCGCGTTGGCGGATATGACGAGCTGCGCCGACACTTCGGTAAAAAAGTGAGGGACCCTGACGCAACCAGCTATCAGCCAGTCATAGCGGTTTTTGGTGTAGCAGCGCTTCTGGCGTTGGCGGTGAGCTGGACGCTGAGTGGCGCATGGTTATCGATCCGTACGATCGAGCTGTTCATTGCCTTGAGCATGTGCATCCTGGCGTTGCTCAAGCTGCAGGACGTCGAAAGCTTCTCAAGCATGTTCCTCAATTACGATCTGCTTGCCCGTCGAGTGGTGCCCTATTCCTACGTGTATCCCTATGCCGAGCTGCTGGCTGGCGTACTGATGGTGGCCGGCGCACTGCTGTGGATCGCGATCCCGGTGGCATTATTCATCGGGACCATCGGTGCGGTGTCGGTATTCAAGGCCGTTTACATCGACAAACGCGAACTGAAATGCGCCTGCGTGGGCGGCGGTAGCAACGTGCCGCTGGGCTTTGTATCCCTCACTGAAAACCTGATGATGATGGCGATGGGGTTGTGGATGCTCCGGTATCTCGGAGTTGAAAGCGCAGCGCGTCGGCCCCCAGCTCTATATCATTACGCTTGGTAGGGATATGCTTTTTCGCTATTATGTCGCCATTACAAAAAGTGGCGATCGTAGATGGACTCTCACAAACACCTGTGGCTGCTCGTGCTCCTCCTGCTGACGTCAAGCCTGGCGTGGGCAGCGCCGCCGATCGACATACATGACGGACCGGTCAATCTGAACGATTTCCGCATGGCCTATCATGTGGATCCATCCAAAACCTTGACCTACGAACAAGTCCGCAGCCTTCCGTTTACCGAGATCAACAATAAAGCCTCTCTTGGAACAGACGCCAAAGTCACCTGGTTCAAGCTGCTGCTGAACAACAACACTGGCGTTGAGCAAAAGCTGTTCCTTCACCTGCCCCACGCCTATCACGTGGCGTCAGTCGAGATTCATGAAGAGCGTGCAGGTACGCTCCTGCGCCGCGCTCACCTGGATCTGGACGCCGCCCCGGTTAGCGACCTGATGTACCGCGGCACTGCCGTCTACCCCCTCACCCTGGCAGCCGAGCAGCCGACTGTGCTCTATCTGCGTAGCCATTCGTATTCGCACCAATGGTTTGCCGTCGACATTCTGGATGAGCAGGCGTCGCGACGCGCCCTGATCGGCGTCAATCTCGATATCGCCCTGATGGTCGGTATGTTACTGGCGCTGGTTTTCTATAACGGCCTGCTGTATTTCGCTACCAGTAAAAAAGAGAACATTTTCTACTCGCTGTATCTGATTTCAGGCCTGGTCTGGATCGCCCTGTCGTACGGCCTGATCGCCAATATCTTCGATGTGTACGGTAGTCAGGTGTTCAGACTGAACATCTCCTTGATCACCATGCCGATCTTTTTGCTGTTGTTCATGATGGCGATATTCGATACCAAACGAATCTACCCCACCGAACACCGCTGCCTGCAAGTACTGTTGATTTTCCTGAGCTGCACCCTGGCCTGGGGTCTTTTTGACATCGCCGGCGCGCTCAAACCCGCGAGCACACTGGCGGCAGTGATGATGGTGGTGACCTTTTCGGTGAGCATCTCGCTGTACCGTAAGGGCAACCCGTTAGCGCGGTACTTTCTGATCGGCCACAGCTTCTTCGTTGTGTTCAATGGCATCGCTGTCCTGTTCTATAAAGGCCTCATTCCAGTCAGCTATTTGAACAGCCACGGTGTCGGCATTGGCATCGTGCTGGAAGCGCTGACACTGGCCTATATCATCTCGCACCGAATCAGGATTCTGGAAGATATACGCGCCTCTCAGGATGAGCTGAAAAAGCAGGCGTCAACCGACCCGCTGACCAGGCTCTACAATCGCCGGTTTTTTCTCTCCGAAGCCGATTACTTACTGCAATCAGCACAGCTCAGCCAGGCGCCCATGGCCGTGCTGGCGCTGGATATCGATCATTTCAAAAGCGTCAACGACCATTACGGCCACGCCTGCGGGGACCAGGTTCTCATCGCGCTGTCTCACAGCTTGAAACAGCACAGCCGGGATAATGATCTGATTGCCCGTTTCGGCGGAGAAGAATTTGTCATGCTGCTTCCGGATGCCAATCTTGAGGAGGCATACAGGTGCGCCGAGCGTATTCGAGCGGCCGCCGAAACCCTTCAGGTAAGAGCCGACCCTGACGCAGCCGTGCATATAACCGTCAGCATTGGCGTGGCAGAGGTCGGCGTCGGATACGAGACGATTGAAACCGCACTGAGTCGTGCCGACCGGGCGCTGTATCAGGCCAAGCACAGCGGTCGCAATCGAGTGAGCACCGACAGACCAGCGCTCGAGACGCTACAGGCGGTCTGAGCGTCGCACCCGACTCATCATGAGTAGGGTGCGACCGCGCATTGGCTAGGGAATCAGTTTGCGCTCACGCAGCGTAGCGAACACGTCAAAGAAGGCGTCGTCGCTGGCCTGGTAACCAGTGAACCCCAGCTTTCGGCTTTTTGACATATCGGTCACTACTTCAATTGGCCGGCCCAGGTCTGCATCGGTATGCCAGGGTGAAACGAGCTTATCGATATCGGCTTCCGCCAGACCCTGCTTGGCAGCTATCTCTTTCCAGATGCGGGCATCGTCGGCCATCTGCTGCTCCAGCGGGATCAGCTTGCCATCAAAGGCAGCCGGCGGGATGCCGAACCATTCAGCGATGCGACTCCACATCCAGCTCCAGCGAAACACATCGCCATTGACGATATTGAAGGCCTCATTTGCAGCCGCCGGCGTGGTCGAAGCCCAGACCATATGCCTGGCCAGCTGGCGTGAATCGGTCATGTCCGTGAGACTGTTCCACTGCACCTCGGAGCCGGGGAAGCGAAAGGGGCGGCCGGTCACCTTGCAGATCGATGCATACACCGCCAGGGTCGTCGCCATGTTCATGGCATTGCCGACCGCTACTCCGGTAACGGTATGCGGCCGGTGCACGCTCCAGTTAAAACCGTCCCGGGCGGCAGCGGCGAACAGTTCATCTTCCTGGGCGTAGTAGAAGTTTTCCACATCCAGGCGCCCCTGCTCTTCACGGAACGGCGTCTGGGGCAAAGTCCCCTTGCCGTAGGCCTCGAACGGGCCGAGGTAATGCTTGAGCCCGGTGACCAGTGCAACATGACGGACTGACGCCGCGGGCCGCAGTGCTTCCAGTACGTTACGGATCATCAGACCGTTAACGCGAATATTCTCGGCTTCGGTGGGCTGACGAGCCCAGGTCGTCAGATAGACATGGCTAGGCGCCAAGCCTTTCAAGGATTCGGCCAGAGACGCGGGGTCCAGCAAATCTGCACTGATCGGCTGAACGCCCTCCTCGGCCAACGGCCGGCGCGCAAGCCCTGCGACCTGCCATTTCTGATCGATTAGCTCGCGGACCACCGCACTGCCGGTAATGCCGCTCGATCCAACGACGAGAGCGTTATGGGTCATGGTTGATACCTCGGATAAGAATATGCGGACCACCTTAGTGGAAGCTGACTCTTCTATACAGCCAGCATCGAAACTGTCCCCATCAAACCGATGGATGACTGGCCCACCGACGATGCCAGAGCACCCGGAGCTCGGCGTTTTTCTGCAGGGGTGCCAGGTTACTGCGAACCAGCGCACGTTGTGCGCTGCCATGGTGACCCCGGGGCTGGATCACGTGTTGTAATCCCAGCTGGTTACACAAGCATTGGATAGCAAACCAGGGCGCTGGACTGCATGTTGACAGGCGGGCCCAGCGGCAGAGACGGGCTACCAGGCGCCAGCTATAAGGATTGCAGATATGGAGATCAACCGCGTTTCTCCCGAACGCGTGGCGAACGAGCACTACGAGCTCATCATTATCGGTTCAGGATTTGGCTCAACTTTCTTTCTGAACGAAGCCGTCAAGCACCTCAGCGGCCGGGCGCTGGTGATCGAATGGGGCGATCATTACCCTTGGGCGACTCAGGTTCGGGAGCGACGAAACAGCGACATCCCCCATGCCTCTACCTACGAAAATCTGGGCGACAAGCCCTGGAACATGACCATCGCATTGGGCGGCGGCATGAACTGCTGGTTTTCGCAGGCCCTGCGCTTGCACCCCAAGGACTTCCACATGAAAACCCTCTACGGGGTGAGTAATGACTGGCCGGTGGACTACGAGGCACTTGAGCCCTATTACTGCCAAGCCGAAACGATAATGTCCATCTCTGGCGATCCGGCAATGGCGAGCATCTTGCCGCGCAGCATGCCGTTCCCTCAGCCCCCGCATAAGGGAACGACGGTCGATGAAATGATGAAGGCGATAATGCCTGATCGGCATTTCATCGTCCCTACAGGGCGCGCCAGTGTGGCCAACGACCAGCGCGGCGTGTGCTGTGCCAACGCCACCTGCTACCAATGCCCGGTCAATGCCAAGTTTACGGCGGAAAACGGCTTTCCCACTTTGTTCGCTCACCCCAAGGTGGACGTGTGCGTACGGTCGGAAGTGAAGTCTCTGGACTACCAGGGCGACACCATCACCGCCGCGGTCTTCGAGTCCAACGGCCGGCAATACAAGGTGCACGGAGACATGTTCGTGCTCGGTGCCAATGCCATCCAGGCACCCGCCATTCTGCTGCGCTCGGATATTGTGTACGGCGAAACGGCGCTCAATCTGCATGAGCAGATCGGAGCAGACGTTGAAGTCTATCTGGATAATCTCGCCTCAATGAACGGCAGCACTATCAGTACCGGCCTGAACTACCACTTCTACGACGGGGATTTCAGGAGCGAACGCTCCGCAAGCATTGTCACTTTCGAGAACCGCTGGCCGCATGGCCTGCGTCCCGAACCTGACAAGTGGCATCATTTACTCCCGCTCAGCATCGTGAGCGAGGATTTGCCGAGCCTGAACAACAGGGTCACGGTAGATCCTGGTTCTGGCCAGGCTGTCGTGCATCATGCCGGACCCTCGGAGTACGGTCGCAAGGGGCTGGATTATGTCATCGACAATCTGGACGAGTTGCTGGCAGGTATTCCGGTGGAGTCCGTGCACTTCAGACGCTGGCGGGCGACTGAATCGCACCTGCAAGGCACGCTGCGCATGGGAGTCAACGGGGATGGCTCAGTCATCGGCCATAGCCTGCTGCATCACCAGAAACGCAACCTGGTGGTCGTGGGCAGTGCCAGCTTCCCCACCTGCTCACCTTCAAACCCCAGTTTGACGGTCGCTGCCCTGTCGATCCGCGCGGCCGAGCTGCTGTACGGCAAAGGAGCGTTAGCATGAACCGGCGCCACTTCCTGATACTGGCTGCAACCGCGGTGAGCGCAGCCGCAGTGGCTGGGACTGTCAAGATGCCGGATGATCCCTATGCATATATCGGCGCATTGCTCAGTGAATTCGTCGGCGACTTCACAATGGACGCAGAGCAACAGCGGCAGTTTGTCGAGGCGTTCAGTAACCATTACGGCAACGACAAGGTAATGGGCTTCGTCGGCTTGCATCGTATCCGCAGGTCGATGTCCTTGGGCACCGCCTATACGCACACCAAGGTGGATCTATACGAACGCCGACTGATTTCAGACTTCATGACCTCAACCGACTTCTTCCGCCAGTATCAGGCAGGAGCCGCTCCCCACGTCAGCTTCACTGGCTTCAAACAGCCTTGCAGCAACCCCTTCGCCCGGCAGACCCAGACCACCTGAAATCCCCTCGGGGGTGGTTCCTCCCATAGACCGGCTCCCACTCTCCCCGGCCCGCCCAAGCGTCAATATTTGTGCGCCGTTCCAGATAACGAGACGCATGATTACTCGAAACGCACCCTTATTGCTATTGACAAGTATTATCGATAGCGATTGACAATCGTTCCCATTACTTTTTACTATCGCGTCCTGCTGATAACGCCTGCCCGCAGGCTTTCGTAACCATGCTCAGGAAGACGCAATGAAACCCGCAATCTTCGCCACACCCCACGCCCTCGCTATTGCAGTAGCCGCCTCACTCTCACCCGCCGTCTCGTTTGCCCAGTCAGACGATGTGCTGAAAATGCCCTCCATGCAGGTTGTCGGATCCGAGCAGGATGCGATATCACGCCAGACCGGCGCGGTGGTAATCGTCGATCGTGAAGAGATCCAGCGCATCCAGCCGACTTCTACCGAGGATGTGTTGCGCCGACAGCCCGGCATCAACGCCAAGACCGAGGAAGAGTCGGCGATTGTCAGTAACATCGGTATCCGAGGTCTGTCGGCCAGCGAGTCGAAGTCTCTGGTATTGGAAGATGGTGTACCGGTTGCGCCCGGCCTGTTCATTGGTAACGACCGCTATTACAACCCTCGCATCCAGCGCATGGACGGCATAGAGATACTCAAGGGCTCCTCCTCACTGCGTTACGGCCCCTCTACCATTGGCGGCGTAATCAACTACATCACCAAGACACCAGATGACGGCGTCGGTGTATCAGCGCGCGTCGGTTCGTGGAATACCCGGGAGGCGACTCTGGAAGCCGGCGGGCGCAATGAGGCAGGTAATGCCTTTGCTGGTCTGGTCGCTACCCACGCGCGCAGCGATGGTTGGCTCGACCGGGACTATGAGATGACCGATCTGATGTTCAAGGCCGGTATCGCTCCGAACGAAAACCACAATCTGGGTGTGAAGCTTTCCTGGCACGAAAACGATGCGAATATCTCCTACCGCGGGCTGTTCCTGGGCGACTACCGCGCGGGCAAGACCTACAACCCGGCGCCGGATGATTACTACCTCACCGACCGCAAGGCGATCGACGTTAACCATGAATGGCACCTGAGTGATCGCGCCACCCTGAACACCCTGGCCTACTGGAGCGAGCTCACGCGGGACTACTGGCGCTACGGGGTGGATACACCCGCCTCCAACGCCGCCGGCCGCTGGGTCTATACCGATAGCGTAACGGGCAATAACCGTACCTTCGACCGCTACGGCATCGAGTCACGGCTGTCGCTCGACCACGATCTATTCGGCTGGGTCAACGAAGCCGAATTCGGCGTGCGCGTGATGAAGGAAGAAGCAGATGACCGCCGCATTCGGGCGACGCGGACAGAGGACCGCAGCGGTATCAATGACCGCCATATTATCGATTCCGCCGAAAGCGTCGCAGGTTACGTACAGAACCGGATTGTTTTCAATGACCGTTTCAGCGTCACGCCAGGCGTGCGGGTTGAATCCTACGAACAAGAGCGCCGCGTCAAAACGCAGGATGATGCTTCGGCCACGACGCGCAACACCGAGGTGTTGCCCGGCATCGGCGCGACCTACCAGCTGATGCCTGAAGCGCAACTGTACGGCGGCGTATACAAGGCCTTTTCTCCGGCATCCAACGGCGTAGCGCTCGATGGTCTGGCCGATCAGAAGCTGGACGGCGAACGTTCAGTGAATTACGAGTTCGGGGTACGCGGCGCGAGCGGCGTGATCAATTACGAGCTGACGGCCTTCTACATGGATTTCCGCAATCAGGTGGTCACCGGCAACAGTGATCCGAATCTGTCGCAATCCAATGCCGGCAAGACTGAGCATTACGGTCTGGAAGCCGCGCTGGGCGTCGCCCTTGGCCGCGGCTTCAGTGTCGACTCCAACCTGACCTGGGTACCGGTGTCGGAGTTCAGCACCGGGGAATTCGAGGGCAACCGTCTGCCCTACGCACCTGAATTCATCGCCAACCTGGGTCTTCATTACATGCAGGGCCCGTTCGCCTCATCGCTCACCGCACACCACCGGGGCGAGCAGTTCGGCAGCCCCGACAACCTCAAGGCAATACCGGCGGGTGCTGAGGGTGGCATTTGGGGCGGAGAAATGTCCTCCTATACCCTGTTCGACTTGACCACCCGCTACCAGGTCACCGAGCAGTTCGGCGTGCAGGCGGCGGCCAAGAACCTTACCGACAAGCGCTATATCACTGGCTTGCGTCAGGGTATCTACGTGGGTCCTGAGCGCTCATTTGAAGTGGCGCTTGATTATCGGTTTTAAGCTACGGCCTCCACTGAACAGCCAACATATCTGTTGGCTGTTTTCTCCGCTTAACACCAGCCTTGTCTCCACTGGAAATCCTTTCGAATAACCGCGGCGGCTCTGAACTCGGCAATTCAGGGCGTGTCGTAAGCGTATAGAAGCCGTTATTCGAATACTCAAGGAAAGAGTCACGGTGACAGAAGTACGCCCTGGAAGCGGGGGCGCGAAGTATGTCCAGCGACATCGGTTTGCCGACGAAGCGCTAGGAAATTACAAGGATTCAGACATGGAGATCAATCGGGTATCGCCCGAGCACGTAGCGAACGAGCATTACGAACTCATCATCATCGGATCGGGGTTTGGCTCCACTTTCTTTCTGAACGAAGCCGTCAAGCACATCACCGGCAGGGCACTGGTGATCGAATGGGGCGATCACTTCCCATGGGCCACCCAGGTCCGGGAGCAACGTAACAGCGATATCCCCCAGGAATCCACCTACGAAAACCGCGGCGACAAACCCTGGAATATGACTATTGCCCTGGGCGGCGGCATGAACTGCTGGTTTACCCAGGCACCCCGTCTGCATCCCAAAGACTTCTACATGCAAACCCACTACGGGGTCAGCCACGATTGGCCGGTCGACTATGACGATCTGGAACCATACTACTGCCAGGTCGAGAGCAAGATGCTGATCGCCGGCGATCCAGCGATGGCGCAGATTCTGCCGCGCAGCATGCCCTTTCCACAGCCTCCGCATAGGGGCACAACCGTCGACGAGATGATGAAGGTCGCGATGCCCGAGCATCATTTTATCGTCCCGGCTGGCCGCGCCAGCGTGGTCAATGATCAGCGCGGTGTATGTTGCTCCAATGCCACCTGTTACCACTGTCCGGCCAACGCCAAGTTCACGGCGGAAAATGGATTCCCCACCTTGTTCGCCCATCCAAAGGTAGATGTTTGCGTGCGCTCGGAGGTGAAGTCGCTGGACTATCAGGGCGATACCATAACGGCGGTGGTGTTCGAGTCTAAGAGCAAGCAATACAAGGTGTATGGCGACATGTTCGTGCTAGGGGCCAACGCCATCCAGGCCCCCGCCATTCTCTTGCGCTCGGATATCGTCTATGGGGAAACCGCCCTGAATCTGCATGAGCAGATCGGGGCCGACGTTGAGGTCTATCTCGATGGTCTGGCTGCATTGAATGGCAGCACCATCAGTACCGGGCTGAATTATTACTTCTACGATGGTGATTTCCGCAAAGAGCGTGGCGCCACTGTGGTCGGCTTTGAGAATCGCTGGCCGCACGGATTGCGGCCCGAGCCGGGCAAATGGCATCACATCTTGCCGCTCAACATCGTGACTGAAGATTTGCCAAACCTGGACAACAAGGTGACGGTCGATCCGGACTCCGGCAAGGCGATCATCCACCACACCGGTCCTTCCGAGTATGGCCGAAAGGGGCTGGACCATGTACTCAATAACCTCGATGAACTGCTGGCGGCGATACCGGTGGAGTCCATCCACTTCAGGCGCTGGCGGATAACCGAATCGCACGTACAGGGCACGCTGCGCATGGGGGTGGACGGCGATGGATCAGTAGTCGATCACAGCCTGTTGCACCATCGCAAACGCAACCTGATGGTCGTGGGCAGCTCGACTTTCCCCACCTGCTCTGCCTCCAATCCCAGCGTGACCGTCGCCGCGATGTCCATCCGGGCGGCAGACCTGCTCTATGGCAAAGGAGCCCTGATATGAACCGGCGCAACTTTCTGATCTTGTCTGCAACCGCGGTAAGCGCAGCCGCAATAGGCGGGACCGTTACCGTGCTGGACGACCCCTATGCGTATATTGACAGCCTGCTACACGAGTACGTCGGCGAGTTCACCATGGATGACGCAGAGGAACGGCAATTCGTGGATGCGTTTAGCGGACATTACGGTAGCGAAAAGGTGTTGGGCTTCGTTGCCTTGCACCGTCTCCGTAGGGCGACGCCACTGAGCACTGACTATACCGACGCCAAAGTGGAGCTGTACAAGCGCAGGCTGGTGTCGGACTTCATGACCTCGACGGACTTCTTCCGCCAATATCAACAGGGCAAGGTCCCTCACGTCTATTTCACGGGGTTCAAGGTGCCCTGTAGCAACCCTTTCGCCCAGCGGGTCTAGCTCAGGATGAGCGAGCCGTCCGCGGTGACTCAAGAAATTTAATCAGCAAGCGACTGACCTCCTCGGGCCGCTCCTGCTGCACCCAATGCCCTGCATTCTCGATCAGATGTTTACCCTGCAGCCTGGGCGCAGTTCTTTTCATGGCATCAATGTCCTCGCCCGTTATTTTCAGCACGCCATCCAGGGCGCCGGCGATATACAGCAGCGGCTGGGTAATGCGCGCGCCATCCCAGAAGGGGGTCTGCGCCCAGTTCTGATCCATGTTGCGGTACCAGTTGATGCCGCCGCGAAAACCGGAGTGAGTGAAATGTTCAGTGAAGACGGATAGATCGTGCTCCGTGAGCCAGGCCGGCAGCTCATCCGGCGTGACCAGGTTGTCGACCAGTCGGGTGTTCTTGTCGAAAAACACCATATTGGTTTCTGGCCCGCTCGTACTCAGACGTGCCTCAGCCGATCCGTCATGCAGCACACCCAGGATGCTGCGGCGCACGTCCTCCTCCAGCTCCGCCTCTGCCCGACCGGGCGCTTGGAAATAGGCCTGGTAGAAGTGCGTTTTCTGGGAGGCCAGTTCGTAACGCACCGCCGGCCTGATTGGTTTGCGCTGCATGAAGGGTACGCTCAGCAGCCCTACCTGCGTGAACATGTCCGGACGGAGTAACGCAGCGGCCGAGGTAACAATGGATCCCATATCGTGACCGACGATGGCCGCCTGCTCTTCGCCGAGCGCGTTGACCAGCCCCACCACGTCGCCCACCAGATTGAAGATGCCGTAATCGCTTATTTCAGCGGGTGCTTCGGTATAGCCGTATCCCCGCTGGTCAGGCGCAATCACCCGATACCCCGCATCGGCCAGCGCTGTGATCTGGTGTCGCCAGGAATACCAGGATTCAGGCCAACCGTGCAGCAGGACAACCAAAGGCCCCTGCCCTTGCTCGACGTAATGCATGCGAATGCCGTTGGTGTGAACGTAAGCGTGCTTGATCGAAGCCAATGTATGATTCCTGAGTGTGATCATTAAGACGGTGCAGGTTTTGCCTGGGTTACGGCAGCTTGCCTCGACCGAGCTGTCGCAACTGTTCCACCCGTTGCCGCAACTGCGCTACGGCGTCGAGGATATGGCGCTGCAAGTCGATATTGCGTTCATCCTCAACCTTCAACATGGACGATGACATGTCGAGCGTTTGCAAGGGCGTAGACAGATCATGGGCCAGTCGACGCGCCGCTTGTGTATGAGCCTGTCGCCATTCGGTTGCCTGAGCGAGACATATCTCAAGCAGGTCGATTCGCAAGCGCTGGGCGGTTACGATGTCAGCTTCTGTCCAGCCTGGTTGCTTGGCGGACGCTGCGCCCTGCTTACGAAACCAGAATAGCCAGCCGCGCTCGCTGGGGCTGAAGCGCACAGCGAGCACGTTGCAATAGGTATCTTCCTCGCGCGCTGCACGGCCGTCCGCCTCACGCTGGATACCAACCTGGTCCTGATCCTCTGCGTCGTCCAGGTTTTCGGCCAGCTGTAGCGCGAGATAATCAAGCTCCCCGCCGGTGCTAGCGGCCTCTCCATTGCGCGTCACGGCTGCGGCTTCGCATGACACGAGCGAAGCGATATTCAGGTCAGAGGCGGTCAGGGCTGCCAGTAGGTTGTCGGCTTGCCTCAGCCTACGCACCATCTGCTTGTGTTGCTCAGAGGCGGTGCCGTGCGCCAGCACGCCATTCGCCAAGGTTACCTGAATCGCTTGTGCCATGAATCGTCCGCTGTGAGTCGTGAACAGGGTTAATGAGTGTAGTGCCAGATCGTCATACGAACGCTTCAGCCTGCCAACATGTGCGTCGGATTCGCAAGCGCCAAAGATTGGACCCGACGGCTGGTCAGGTTAGAGTGATCGGTCTTCATGTAGCGTAGCATTTCATGATTTTTTCAATGGAACGGCTCGGTACGGCGAGCATCTGTATTCTAAGCAATCAGCTCAGCATTCAAGCGCCAACGAGATCTCAATGGATACTACATCCGCGCGACCGGCGCCTTCGCAAGACGTATCGCAGGGGCCTATGACACAACGCAGTCATCTGAACTTTCCAGTCGTCGGCATTGGCGCGTCCGCTGGGGGGCTGCAGGCTGTATTGCGCTTTTTCGAGCACATGCCAGATGACAACGGCATGGCGTTTGTCATCATCATGCATCTCTCGCCGAACCATGAAAGCAACGCGGGAAAAATCATCCAGACCGTCACCAAGATGCCCGTCACACAAGTGAACGGGACGGTGCCGATCGAAAAGAATCATGTATACGTCATTCCCCCCGCACTGGATCTGACGATGCACGATGGCCATCTGCGCGTGAGCAAACCCAAGCCCAAGCGTGGCGGACAGATAGCCATCGATCTGTTTTTCCGGACCCTGGCTGATACGCACCGCGAACATGCCTTTTGCCTCGTATTGTCCGGAACGGGCAGTGACGGTGCGGTGGGCTTGTCGCGCATCAAAGAGCAAGGCGGCGTGACCCTGGCCCAACTACCGGAAGACGCGGAATACGACGATATGCCGCGCAGCGCCATCGCTACCGGCATGGTTGACCTGGTTTTACCGGTAGCGGAAATGCCACACAAGCTCATCGAGCTATGGCGTAACTCCCGCCAGATAAAGATGCCGGCCGACGTCAGCGTCGAGCCAAACGTACGCGCGCCCACCAGCGAAGAGGAAGCGATCGCTGCCGAACGGGCATTACGCGATATTCTCACGCTGCTGAACAGCCGCACCGGCCATAACTTCAAGCATTACAAGCGGGCGACTGTGCTGCGCCGCATAGAGCGTCGACTGCAGGTCAATGCGCAACCCGATTTGCAGTCGTATCTCGCGTTCTTGCATTCGAACCCGCAGGAAGCTGACGCGCTGTTGGCCGACATGCTGATTGGCGTGACCAATTATTTTCGAGATCGTGAGGCTTTTGAAGCGCTTGAACGGGACGTCATTCCAGAGCTCTTTCGTGCACCGGACATCGCAGCACGCAACAGAAACACCGAAATCCGGGTTTGGTCAGCAGGCTGTTCAACCGGGGAGGAAGCGTATTCACTGGCGATACTATTGGCCGACCAGGCACGCATCGAGCAGTGTTCGGCAAAGCTGCAGATATTCGCTACCGATATCGATGAGCAAGCCATCGCCATTGCCCGCGCGGGTATCTATCCGGAGTCCATCCTCACCGACATAGCGCCATCTCGGCTACGCGAGTACTTCGTCAAGCACGACAATCGCTACCACGTGAAGAAAGAGCTTCGCGAATCGGTGTTGTTCGCGCCTCACAGCCTGCTTCGTGATCCTCCATTCTCCCGGCTGGATCTTATCGTCTGCCGAAATCTGCTGATCTACCTCGATCGTGAAGTCCAGGAACACATCCTCAAGATGTTCCATTTTGCGCTCAAGCCTGGCGGTTATCTGTTTCTCGGCAGCTCCGAATCAGCGGACATGTGCTCCAGTTTGTTCACCCCCGTGGACAAGAAAAACCGGATCTTCCGTGCCCGGACTGACCAGGCGCCGAAACGCTCTATTTCTGCCCTACCCGTCAATATGGGTGTGGCTACCCGCTTACCTGGACCCTCCACCCAGGACAACCCGCTGCCGCGCAAACGCACCTATGCCGAGATTCATCAGCGAGTGCTCGAGCAATATGCTCCGCCCAGCGTAATTGTGAACGCTGATGCTGAAATCGTGCATATGTCCGACCATGCCGGCCACTTCCTGCGATACATAGGCGGCGAGCCGTCGCACAATCTGCTCACGTTAATCAGGCCTGAGCTTCGGGTGGAGTTGCGCACCGCCATTTTTCAGGCAGTGCAGTCGGGACATAGCGTTGAGGCCCGCCGGGTGCGCATGCAACGGGACAACCGGACGTTATATGTCAACATGACTGCGCGGCCCTTTTGCGACGAGGATTCGCGCAGCAACTACATCCTGGTGCTTTTCGACGAAGTCGAAGGCACCATGAGTCAGGAACCCAGCGAATCACACGAAATGAACAAGGATGGTGTGTTGATGCAGCTGGAAGCCGAGTTGCAACGCACCAAACTTGAGCTACAGCACACCATAGAACAATCGCGGGTCTCCACTGAGGAGCTCAAGGCTTCCAATGAAGAGCTACAGGCGATCAACGAAGAATTGCGTTCGGCGACCGAGGAGTTGGAGACCAGTAAAGAGGAGCTTCAGTCGATCAACGAGGAACTGGTGACTGTTAACCATGAGCTCAAGATCAAGGTTGAAGAAACCGATCAGGTCAATAATGACCTGCAGAACCTGATCACCTCTACCGACATTGCCACGGTGTTCGTCGATCGTGGGATGCGTATCAAGTGGTTCACGCCGCGCGCCAAGGATTTGTTCAGCATGTTGCCGGTGGATGCTGGTCGACCGCTGATGGATATCACGCACCGTATGGATTATCCGCAGCTGATCGAGGATGCCAGTCAGGTGTTCGAATCATTGCGACCGATAGAACGCGAAGTGCCCGCGCAGGATGGACGCTGTTACCTGGCCCGGCTGCTGCCTTACCGGACCAGCGAAGATCACATCGAAGGCGCAGTGTTGACCTTCATTGATATCACCGCGCGCCGTGCGGCAGAACAGGAGCTGCGCATGGGTGAAGAACGCATGCGCCTGGTGGCGGATAGCACCCAGGACTATGCGATCATCGTGCAGGACAGCGAGGGTGTAATTACCAGCTGGAATAAGGGTGCAGAACTGATCTTCGGCTACAGTCGGGCTGAAGCCATAGGCAGCCACAGTGATCGTTTGTTCGTGCCAGAGGATCGAGCCGCTGGCGTGCCACAGGACGAATTACGCCGGGCTCATGATTTCGGTCGTGCGGAAGATGAACGCTGGCACCAGCGCAAGGATGGATCGCAATTCTACTGCAGCGGAGTGGTTACCCGCCTGAACGGCGACAATTTCAAGGGATACGTTAAGATCGCCCGGGATCTGACTGAACGACAGAAACAGCAGGACGAGCAACAGCAGCAACTGGCTCAATCGCAGAATACGCTTCAGCTGAAGGACGAGTTCTTCGCAGTAATGTCCCACGAACTCAAACATCCATTGAATCTGATCCAGCTGAACGCGGAGTTGCTCGGACGCTTGCCAGTCACCCGCACCATGCCGGTGGTAGGCAAAGCGGTGAGAACCATTGCCGAAGCGGTGCGAAGCCAGGTGCGCATTATCGACGATCTGCTCGATGTGTCGCGCATTGCCACCGGCAAGCTGAACCTTCAGCGCGGCCCGGTGGATCTGGGCAGGATGCTCAGAGGCATCGCAGACGTAGTCAAGGCCGATACCGAGGAAAAACCTCTGGAACTGGAGATCAACGACAGTGAAGAGCCCCTGATACTCAATGCCGACCCGCTACGCGTGGAGCAAATTATCTGGAACCTGGTGAATAACGCGCTGAAATTTTCCAACGCGAATGAGGCCGTGCACGTCCGGGCGACTCGGGAGCAGGATCACGTGCGTCTCGACGTTATAGATAGCGGCCAGGGCATAGCGCCAGAATTTGTCGACAAGGTATTCGACCTCTTTGGCCAGGTTGAATCGCAGCATGCTCATCTACACAAGCAAGGGCTGGGCATCGGTTTGTCCCTGGTGCGCCAACTGGCTGAGGCCCACGAGGGCGCAGTGCAGGTGCGTTCCGAAGGGCTTGGCAAGGGCAGCCACTTCACTGTGTGGCTGCCCTTGTACACCGAAGACTCCATCGATTCGGTTACCAGGGAGGCATCCGGTTCCGATGGCCGGTTGAAGGGCATGCATGTATTGCTCGTGGACGATGCCCCTGAAGTGGTCGAGGTCATGGGGATGTTATTGAATGCCGAAGGCGCACAGGTAAGCAGTTTCACCGATGCTTCGCAGGCGTTGGCGGCGGCGACCAGGCACGCACATCACTTCGATCTGATCATGTCGGATATCGGTATGCCAGGCCTGGATGGACACCAACTGATCAAGGCCCTGCGGGCCATTCCAGGTTACGCCAAGGTGCCGGCCATCGCGCTGACCGGTTACGGTGGCAGTGAGGATGCGAAGAAAGCACTGGCCGCAGGATTCGACCGGCATATGGGCAAACCCGTTACCTATGATGGGTTGATGGACGCCATCGGCGAGATCAGGCTCGAGGGCTGACAGGAGGATGAACAATGCCAATGATTGAGACCTACACAAACCAGGCGCCATCGCGCTCTGAAGTCGATGCGTTGCAGGGTGCGACGCTCATCGAGTTTGGCACAAACTGGTGCGGCCATTGCAGTGCGGCGCAACGCCATCTTGCCTTGGCGTTTGATGATCATCCCGACCTGCGTCATCTCAAGATCGAAGATGGCCCGGGTCGCAAGCTGGGCCGCTCGTTCAAGGTCAAGCTATGGCCCACGCTGATATTCATGAAAGACGGTGAAGAGGTCGAACGGCTGGTGCGTCCCACTGATGTAGAACCCATCCGCCAGGCAATGAACAGGATTGATCCCTGATCGTCCATTACCCGGCGCTGGTGGCCAAGCCTGACTTTTAGCCAGGTATCAGCGCGGCGATCGGCGGATAGTTTTGACCAGGTCTTCCGGGGTAATGGATCCGACAATATTCTGCGCGCTGCCCAGTTGCGGCAGCTTGAAGATATTGTTTTTCATCTTGCCAATGACGTGCATCTCGCAGGGCTTGCAATCAAACTTCAGCGTCAGCACTTCATCATCATGTACCAGCTGCATGGGAGCCGCTTTGGTACGCACACCAGTGAAGCCTTTGGCCTGCTTCGGGCACAGATTAAAAGAAAAACGCAGGCAGTGTTTGGTGATCATCACCGGCACTTCGCCGGTTTCCTCATGGGCCTCGTAGGCCGCATCGATCAGCTTCACCCCGTAACGCTGGTAAAAAGCCCGCGCCTTGTGGTTATACACGTTGGCAAGGAAGGTCAGATGCGATTGCGGGTATACCGGCGGCGGCACGCTTACCGGCTTGCGGCTGCCATGCGGGAAGGCGGCAATGCGCGCTTCGCTCAGCTGCTCGATCAGTTGGCGGCGTAGGGTCTTCAGCTGCGAGTTGGGCACAAAGGGGACGAACCCTCCGGTTATATCTACCTGCTCAGCGTGGTATTGCGTGGTACCCAACTGACCGAGCAGATCCTGCAACTGCTCCAGCGCCCGCTCCGCTTGCTTGGCAGACTCGAAGGGCCCGTTCAATTCGCCGCTGACAGCGACGCCCTCTTCGCTGGTGGCGCTCACGGTGATGCGCTCAGCCGTCAATTCGACCTGCCAGCGCAGACCGATACGGCGTTCGGCTGATACCCGTTGCAGGGCCTGCTGCCAGTCGTGATCGAGGTTGCGACTGAGTGTTTGCGGCAGCCGGGCGCGGCGCAACTGTTCAGGCAGCTCGTTGGGTTCGATGCGGTACTGCCAGCGCGGCTGGCCGTCTTCTTCAAACTGTTGAAGCTGCTCGGCAACGTTGGCGCGGAACCCCACCACCTCGCGCTTGACCATCACATTGAGCCCGTCACCATTGGAGAGCGGTGCATGGGTAACCGCCAGCAGATCATGCTTGCGTACCTGCTGCAGCTCGCCGACGACCAGACCAGTGAAGGTCGGCGAATCAAAGGCGCCGATATCGATCTTGCGGTCGGTGACGAAGTAATCCGTGCTGCCGCGGTGAAAGGTCTTGTCCGGATCGGGCACAAAGAAATGATCGGTTCGCCCGCTCGAGGCGCGCGCCAGATCCGGCCGTTGTTCGAGCAATGCATCGAGCTGTTGCCGATACCAGGCGGTGATATTCTTCACATAGCCCAGATCCTTGTAGCGCCCTTCGATCTTGAACGAGCGAATCCCCGCGTCGACCAGCGCTTCCAGGTTAGCGGACTGATTATTGTCCTTCATCGACAGCAGGTGTTTTTCGTAGGCAATAACGCCGCCGCTTTCATCCTTGAGGGTGTACGGCAAGCGGCAGGCCTGGGAGCAATCACCGCGGTTGGCGCTACGTCCGTTCTGCGCATGGGAAATATTGCACTGGCCGGAAAATGCCACGCACAACGCGCCATGAATGAAGAACTCCAGCGTGGAATCGACCTGCTCATGGATCGCCTTGATCTCCTGCAGATTGAGCTCGCGGGCCAGCACCAACTGCGAAAAGCCGGCCTTATCCAGGAACGCTGCCTTATCCAGACTACGGATATCGCACTGAGTACTGGCGTGAATCTCGATTGGCGGGAGGTCCATTTCCATGACGCCCATATCCTGCACGATCAACGCATCCACACCCGCCTCGTACAGCTGATGAATCAGCAGGCGCGCAGCCTCCAGCTCATCGTCATGCAGGATGGTGTTAAGCGTGACAAAGATGCGCACGTGGAACAACTTGGCAAAACGCACCAGCTCGGCGATGTCAGCCAGGCTGTTTTCAGCATTGTGCCGCGCGCCGAAGCTCGGGCCGCCGATATACACCGCGTCAGCACCATGCAAAATAGCCTCACGGGCAATGGCGACATCCCGGGCGGGGCTGAGAAGTTCGAGGTGGTGCTTGGGAAGGGACATGGAGGCAACCACGCTACGGGAAAGCCGCCAATTGTAGCCGGGTTGATCGCCTGCTGCACGGCCAGGCGATCATTGGAGATGACCATGGTGGGGTTACCGCCATGGTTAGTTTATTAGCTGGGGCAAGCTGGCAAGCCATCGCGTGATGTGATGTTCAGCTCGGACGGAAACTCACGGGTAAAGGTGCATCCGTAGTTGGGGTCTGCCAGCTCCGCTGGATCCAGTACCTCATCACCAGCGGGTTTCGGTCCATCATTCACCCATATCAGCCAATCATTCATTGCCTCCATCATCTCTCCCGGCGAGAAGTCACAATGCCCGGGTGCGCGAATGGCTCGTTGAACCAGCATGTTTGCGTTGCCATTCTCCTCGGCACCCTCACGGTAAAGCTGCTGATGACGGAAAGGAACGTAGAAGTCGCCCAAGGTATGCATGGTCAGGACAGGGACGTCAAAGTCACCCTTCACCAGAGGAATCCAGCGCACGCCATCATTACGCAGCGGGTTGGCATCTGGATCGGCACTGACTCGGGCTATACGTTCGTTAAACTCGACTTCCTCAGCGTCCGGCTGCGGACCGGTAGTCCAGCGGTAGACCTGTTCCTCATTGCCGTAGCCATTTTTGGCAAGGATGCCATTAATATCGCCTCCGGAGCCGCCCGTACCAAGCACTGCTCCCTGCCACGTGCTCACGCGAAAGCCATTCTCGAAAATGGGACGTGGGCCGCCCGTCAAGTTGCGAGCGATGTCTTTGAGTCGTTGGCCAGCCTCATTCCGCGGTACCCATGTGGGCCCGTTGGCGTCGATCTCGAACAGCGTCCCGATCATTTGTGGCAGCAGGTCTTGAAACTCGGAATACTCTCTGTCACCAAACCCACTGAGCTCCATCATGGCCCTGGGGTAATCACCCAGCCACTGGAACTGGTTTTGCTCGGCCTGACAGAAAGGCGCAGCGCCTGCATAAGGAACTTTATGCAGGGTGCGTTCCATGTTCTCTCGATCCACTGCCGCCGCCGCCGTGTGCCCCCCTAGCGAGACGCCGGAGATCAGATACTGTTTGGGGGCTTCCAACTGGTCACCGTGGTCGTACTGGACGTAATCCATTACATTCAGCGCCAGCTTGTTGGTATCTTCAATACCCGCCCGAACATCGTAGTAGTTGGCGGAATAAGATGAAGAAGCCCAGGCATATCCGTGCTGGAGCACGATCATGCGCCAGGGCAAGGGCGGCTCCACTGTAGTTACTGCTTCTCCCTCGCCACCGTAGCCCCGCGTCCACATGACAATACCGCGACCATCCCAGTTTTTCGGGATCTCCAGCGCATAAGCGGCTTCGCCCTGGAGGCCGTCGTACTTGCCAAAATAGATTTTTTCAGCGAGAGACAGAGCATCAAACGACTTCTCAACCGCTTCGAAAGAGCGCTCATCGTGCTCCCGTGTCACTTCTGGTGTTCCCGGGGCTTCGGGTTCATCGGAACTCCCACCCCCACTGCTCAGACAACCGCTCAATACTATCGCCGACAATGCCATGGGCACGGCAGCCGAATACCAATGATGTGTACGCAAGTTAGACCTCCACTGTCTTCTATTCTTTTAATTGTTATCCGTGGGCATCTGAGCCCAGCGCACGTCAGAGAATAGCCAAGTGGCTATCAGAATGCTTTCATATCACCGCGAGTGATATTACTACCCACGCTGAAGCGAATATCGCGCCCTGCGGGCAATAATTGAATGTTCTCGTCCATTGCGGTTGTGCCGACTGACTCACAGCCTTCCCCGTCTCGATCCACGACAATATGCGGCATCGAAGGGTAACGAATGCTCAGCTGCGTTACCTCTGCAAAGGACTTGCACAAGGAATCACCGATGTTCTCACCCGCCAACACGCCTCACTTCGCCCTGCGCATTCAAGGCGACCACCACGACTTCAAAGTGTTGGCTTTTAATGGCCAGGAAAGCCTGTCAAAACCCTACCGTTTTGAGGTTGAGCTGGTCAGCGAACAACCTGACCTGAATATCGAAGATTTGCTGCATGTGCCGGCGTTTCTGAATTTCGCCGGGGAGAACCAAGGCGTTCACGGCCTGATTCACAGCATTGCCCAAGGCGAAGCCGGCAAACGCCTGACCCGCTACCACCTGACGCTTGTGCCGCATCTCGCCTATCTGCAACACGTCACTAACCAGCGCATCTTCCAGCATCAGTCCGTGCCACAGATCATCACCAGCGTGCTGCACGCGCACGGTATCCATGCCGATGCGTTTCGCTTTCAGTTGCTCAAGGACGCTCCGGAGCGCAGCTACTGCACGCAATATGATGAAACCGATCTGCAGTTTATTCAGCGGCTTTGTGAAGAAGAAGGTATTCACTATCACTTCCAGCATGGTCCAGACCGGCACGTGGTGGTGTTTGGTGACAATCAGACCGTTTTCCCTACACTCGCGCCGACAGGTTTCGATCAGGGCAACGGCATGGTGGCCGACGAGCCGGTAATCAAGCGCTTCGCCCTGCGCCTGGAAACCCGGCCCAGCCGCGTCACCCGCCGCGACTACGACTTCGAGAAACCCCGCCTGTCGATGCAAAGCCATGCTCGAAGCGAGACGCTGCCCGATCTGGAGGACTATGACTACCCGGGGCGTTTTACTGATCGTCAGCGCGGCAACGATCTAGCGACGATCAATCTGGAACGTCACCGTAGCGACTACCGCCTGGCCAGCGGCGAGAGCGATCAACCCCTGCTGGTGAGCGGGCACTTTCTCGCGCTGAACGGGCATTCGCGGCAGGATTGGAATGATTTATGGCTGTTGACCGAGATTCACCACGAAGGCAAACAGCCGCAGGTGCTGGAAGAATCCATCATCAGCGACGTCCACCCGCAAGACGGCTTCACGCAGGGCTACCGCAACCATTTCACGGCGACGCCCTGGGACGTTCCATACCGCCCACCGCTTGCACACACCAAGCCGCGCATCCGAGGTAGCCAGAGTGCGGTCGTCACGGGGCCGCAGGGCGAAGAAATACACTGCGATCAGTACGGCCGCATCAAGGTGCAGTTTCACTGGGACCGCCTCGGCCAGGCCAATGACAAAACCAGCTGCTGGCTCAGGGTGGCAAGCAGCTGGGCTGGCGATCGCTACGGCGGCGTTGCCATTCCCCGGGTTGGTATGGAGGTGTTGGTCAGTTTCCTTGAAGGCGATCCGGATCAGCCGCTGGTTACCGGTTGCCTGTACCACAAGGAACATCAGGTTCCCTACGACCTGCCCGCCCATAAAACCCGCACGGTATTCAAGACCCTGAGCAGCCCCGGCGGTGACGGCTTCAATGAGCTACGCATCGAGGATAAAAAGGATCAAGAGCAGGTCTTCATCCATGCCCAGCGCGACTGGGATCAGAATATTCAGCACGATCAAAA
Source organism: Pseudomonas saliphila (assembly GCF_008638345.1). Lineage (GTDB taxonomy): Bacteria > Pseudomonadota > Gammaproteobacteria > Pseudomonadales > Pseudomonadaceae > Halopseudomonas > Halopseudomonas saliphila. Next base: position 78,133 of record NZ_VTVA01000003.1, read on the forward strand.
AATCCGCGTCGGCAACGAACGCCACGACCGCATCGAAGCCAACTGCTATACCGAACTGCTCGCAGAGCAACACCACACGACCCACAGCGACCGCAAAACCGAACTCAAGGCTGACGACCACCTTACCGTAGGCAACGATCAGCACATCAAACTGGGCACAGCTCAGCTGACCCAGTCCGGTCGAGAGATACATCTCAAAGCCGGACAAAAAATATTCATAGAAGCCGGCGCGGAGCTGACCCTGCAGGCCGGAGGAAGCTTTCTAACCATCACCCCCTCCGGGGTGAGCCTGAACGGGCCAGGCATCCGATTGAATGCGGGCGGTCATGCTGGAAGCGGTTCGGGAGCGAATGTGCTGCGGCCTGCCCTACCCACGCAGGCAGATGCCGACTGAGCAGCCGGCACCTCCGCCGCAGCGCCTGCTTGTTTCCAACCAATTGTTTCCAACCAACAGTAGGCACCGCGCGAAGCATTAGCCAAACCTTACAGGTTCCGCTGGAATCGGACTGGAGGTTGATTTGAGTCAACCTCAGTTCACCCACCTACAGGCAATCTGGAAGGGTCAGTATTCCCGCGGTTGCGCAAGCCGACGATCCGCCTCCGCATCAGGCCCAGGTCAACATTCGAACGCTCCCCCCTGGCCAAGAATCGACATTGATATAAGCATATATCTAATTAACATATATAATGTTTTGGCAACCACGAACCGATCTAAATCAGCCCACCGTGACCTAAGAAACGGTCGCTGACTCGAACCATGGCAACTAGCTTGCTAAACGGAGCGCGCACTTATGAAAAAATGGCCGATGATTATCATTGCCGTCGGATTTATCGGGATGGCACTGGCGTTTACTCTTGGTCAGATATTGCCTCATCTGCGCGCCAGCACCAGCGGCATGGAAGTGGATATCACAGATCCTGAGCTGATCGAAGAAGGCGAATATATCGCGCGTACAGCTGACTGCGTCGCTTGTCACACAACGCTGAACGGCGAGGAGTATGCCGGTGGCCTGCCGATGCTCACACCGCTTGGGGCGGTCTATTCGACCAACATCACCCCCGATAACGATACCGGCATCGGGACCTATTCTTTTGACGATTTCAACAATGCCGTAAAGCACGGTGTGCGTCAGGATCAAAGCGCGCTCTACCCTGCCATGCCCTATCCCTCGTACCAGATCATGCCGGACGAGGACGTAGCGGCCATGTATGCGTATTTCATGTCCGGTGTGGCGGCGGTCAGTCTGCCCAACAGGGATAGCGAGCTCCCGCCGGTGTTCAACTGGCGCTGGCCGCTCGCGTACTGGCAGGCGCTGTTCGCCCCCAAGCGTGAGTTCGTCGCCGAAGCTGACGACCCTATTCTGGCGCGTGGTCAGTATCTGGTGGAAGGCCCCGGCCACTGCGGTTCTTGTCATACCGAACGCGGCTTAGGCTTTCAAGAAGTGGCCCTGAGCAACCTGGATTCTGATCACTACCTGAGTGGCGCGGTGATTGATGGCTGGCGGGCCAAGAGTCTGCGCGGCGAGCATCGCGGTCTTGGGACATGGCATACCGATGAGCTGGTGGAGTTTTTAAAGACCGGCCGGACCGATGTCACCGCTGCCTTTGGAGCAATGGCGGAGGTGGTTGAGGACAGTACGCAATATATGACTGACAGCGATCTTCACGCCATGTCGGCTTATCTGAAGACATTAAGCCCTGCACCTGGCAAAGAAGTCACCTTGCCCCCCAAAGAAGACATCACTACCCAGAAACTGCTCGATGGTGCCTATGATTCGCGCGGTGCGATCCTCTACGCCGAGTACTGTCAGGTATGCCACCGCGCAGACGGCAAAGGCGTTCCGCGTATTTTCCCGGCTCTCGACGGAAACAGCGCGGTCTACTCGCATAACGCCGATTCCGTACTTCAGATCACCCTGAGTGGCGGCCGAATGCCTGATACCCCCCATGATCGCATGGCTTTTACCATGCCTGAGTTCATCAATCTGAGCGACGCTGATATTGCAGAAGTAGTTAACTATGTCCGCAACAGCTGGACAAATCAGGCATCAGAAATAGGTGTGGACGATGTGGTGCAAATGCGGGATTTCCTTAACAAGAAACCAAAAACGGCCACAGATCTGCCACCGGACCTGAGCGTTACTGCTGCGGCAGAAGGAGCAAACCCGTGAATAACCTACCGCTAACCCTGCCCGTTGTGACCAGCAAGTCGGTTCGCTACAAGAACCTGGCTCTGATCGTCGCAGCAGCATGCGTCATCGGCATCAGCGGCTGCTCAAAGCCAGAACCTGTCGATCAGAACGCGGCACAATTCGATTTGGTAACCGCTGATGACGCAAACGAAGGCATTGGCACCTATGTATTACCGCAGGACACTGCCATTCTGGATGAGCCCAACGCGGACGAGATCTTCTACGGGAAGCGGCTGTTAAATGAAACCAAACGCCTGCTGCCGGACCATGTTGGCGCAAGCATGAACTGCAATAGCTGTCATATCTCCCAGGGTAAAGTCCCGCTTGGAGACCCCTATATCAACAGCTACAACACCTATCCGCGGGTCATGCCACGAGCAGAGAAAGAGATTGATCTGGAGGCACGGATAAACGGGTGTTTCCAGCGTTCAATGAACGGTAAACCGCTGGACCGGGAATCGCCTGAGATGCTGGCAATGATTGCCTACATGAAATGGCTTTCCCAAAATACGCCCAGAAATCAAAAGGTTGATATAGCCAATGCGGGCCAGGTGGATACCTCCTTGGTTCCGGACCCTGTGCGCGGAGAGCAGATCTACGAGGCTCAGTGTGCTGCCTGCCATGGTGACAACGGCGAGGGCCTCAAGGACAGTCGTGGCGATATCGTATTTCCACCGCTATGGGGTGACGAGTCCTTCAATATCGGGGCTGGTATGGCTCGTACCTATAAGGCGGCCGCCTTTGTAAAGTACAACATGCCAATGGGCATCCAGGTCAAAGGATTATGGGGTCACGGTAACGTCTTGAGTGATCAGGACGCCGTCGACGTAGCGCAATTCTTTACGCACAAGCCGCGCCCTGACTTCGCCGGCAAGGTTAACGATTGGCCCTCCGGAAACAAACCGAAGGATGCCCGTTACTAGCCTGCTACCTGGCTGGATTCAGTGATAAACCGAAACGCCTCGCTGACTTGATAATCAGCGAGGCGTTTCTGCGTTCGGGGGCTCGATTCACTCCTACCAGCGCCCAGGTCCATAGGAGAACACTGGCAGCGCCAATGACCAGCGTATGGCGCTCAGCCGCAATGCCAGGCCCACACTGAAGGATGCCAGCAGATTGATGTCTTCATTCACGCCCAGACGTATAAGACCAAGGTGCAGAAGCGCCACAAGCAGCGAAACACTGGCATACAGCTCCTTACGCAGGACCATTGGCGTGCGATTGCATAGCAGATCACGCAGGATGCCGCCGAATATGCCGGTAGTGATGCCGGCCATGATCACCACGGGGGTGGAATAGCCGAGCTTTAGCGCTACGTCGCAGCCGATAACGGTGAAGGCGATCAGACCCATGGCATCCAGCACCAGAAACAGTGAATGCAGATGGTGCATGATCCGGGCAATGACCATGGTCAGCAGCCCTGCGGAAATAGTCAGGTAGATGTACATCGGGTGCTGGGTCCAGGTAACGGGGTAGTTACCCAGCAGCATGTCGCGGACGGTGCCGCCGCCCAAAGCGGTAATGAAGGCGATGAAGGCAACGCCAAACATGTCCATATTGCGACGCCCTGCGGCGAGGGCACCGGACATGGCTTCGGCGGTAATAGCGATCAGATAGACGTAGATAAGCACACAGTACTCCTGCAGCTGTGTCGCCTCTCCCCCTGTCCTTTGTACCTGAGAGTTACGCAGTCATGGACTGCTTGCCCCTTCGGTGGGTTGTCTGAACAACCTCTCTCCAGCTGGCATTACGGAGAAGTTCTAAGGTGTCTCCGGTAAAATTCGCAGTACGTCTGCCTGAGCGATTATGGGAGTTTGCGTCTTCGGCGGAGGCTCGAAGCCTCTCTCTCCTGCGAGCCGGCGATTATACAGAAAGTCGCGCTCAATCATACGCTTGGAAAAATAGGGTCGTGCGGGGCTTTCGGTCATCAGCACCATTTGCAGATAATGCTGTCATTTCCATAGAAGATCATCAAACAGGACAGGCAATGAATTTAACGTCCAGCATAAGCAATCAGCGACTGGCGAAGGCCCTTGAGATCCAGGCCATTGGCGTCATCTATTTGGATATGACGGGCCGGCTGGTGGACGCTAACGATGCCTTTCTCGCTGCCACTCAATATAGCCGCGCTGAGCTGGAGTCCGGTGAACTCAGTTGGCAGAGGCTCACCCCTGCCGAATGGGTTGCAGCGTCAGAGCATGCCCTGGCTGAACTCAGAACCTATGGGGAGACCACGCCCTACGAAAAAGAATATATCCGACGGGATGGCTCTCGCTGGTGGGCACTGTTCGCCGCCAAGATGCTCGACGATGACATTGCCTTCGAGTTCACGATCGATATTACCGACCGCAAACTGGCCGAACAGGCGCTGGAGCGCAGCGAACAACGCCTGCGCTCACTGATCAACACCATCCCGCAGCTGGTCTGGCGCGCAGCACATACCAATAACTGGGTGTGGGCCAGCGACCAATGGACAGTTCACACCGGTCTGTCCACGAAACAAAGCAAGGGCAAAGGCTGGATGGCTGCAGTTCATCCGCAAGACCACGCGCGCGTAAGGGCCGGTTGGCAAAACAGCTCAAGCGCACAACCCGCCGAGTTCGAATGCCGGATCCGCAGCGCCGAAACCGGCGCGTACCGCTGGTTCCAGGCGTGCGCCACACCGGTACACTCGGCCACCGGAGAGCTGCTGGAATGGGTTGGCACGCTTACCGATATCGACGACCAGGTGTGTGCTCGCGAAGCGCTCACCCAGAGCCGCGATCAACTGGAAGCGCGAGTGGCGCAACGTACTGCAGAACTTCAAGCAGCTCTGGATAAACTGTCCATCGAGGCGAGAGAGCGCAAACAGGCCGAAGAAAAGCTCGTTCAAAGCGAAAAACTCAAGGCGATAGGACAGCTCACCGGTGGCATCGCCCACGATTTCAACAACCTGCTGGCGGGGATCAGCGCCAGCCTGGAGGTCATGCAGCAACGCATGGAGTCGGGCCAGACCGAGAACCTGCAGCGTTACAGCAACATGGCACTAACTTCTGTCAATCGAGCCGCCGCGCTCACCCACCGGTTACTGGCCTTCTCCCGCCAACAATCGCTGGCACCCAAATCGATCTCGCCCCAACAGGTCGTTTCAGAGCTGGAAGACCTTATCCGGCGAACGGTGGGCCCGAACATCCGGGTCAATTGCCACTTTGCAGCACGCGGCTCGGTTGTTTGTGATCCCCAGCAGCTGGAGAATGCCATTCTCAATCTGGCTATCAACGCCCGCGATGCAATGCCGGACGGCGGTGCCCTGACGATCGAAACACGTCAGTTCACACTCGATCAGCCGCATGCCGATGAGCTGTCGTTGAAAGCAGGCGAGTACATTTGCATCGCCGTGACCGATACCGGTGTGGGGATGGATGGCAGCGTGGTTGCCCGCGCGTTTGACCCCTTTTACACCACCAAGAACATTGGCGACGGAACGGGGCTGGGGCTGTCCATGGTGTATGGCTTCACGCAGCAGTCCGGCGGCTCTACCCTACTTCAAAGCGAACCAGGGCTAGGCACAACGGTCAGCATGTTTTTCCCTTGCGACAATCATCGACCACGTGAAACCCGAAAACAGACTCATCATGAACTGCCAAAAGCCAATGGCGAGAGCATTCTGGTGGTGGACGATGAAATGCTGGTGCGTGTGCTGATCAGCGAGGGATTACGTGAGCTGGGGTATCGAGTAAGCGAAGCCGAAGACAGCGAATCGGCCTGTCGGGTACTTGAGCAGGAAGAGCCTATAGACCTGCTGATCACGGATATTGGACTGCCGGGCGCGAGCAACGGCAGAGCTCTGGCTGAAACGTTCCGTGCCCAGCGGCCGGACCTCAAAGTGCTGTTTATTACTGGCTTTGCTGCAGACCCGCAGCTGGAGCAAGCAGCCAGCATGCGCGGCACCGCCTTGATGACCAAACCCTTTCCGATGAGCGAGTTGGGCGGACGCGTGAGAAGTCTGATTTCCGAAATCGACTGAATCCGTGGCCGAGCCGCTGAGGCGCCGGAAAACGACTGGGCTGCATGATCCCGGACTTTTGTGGTGTGTAGGGGGCCGGCACAGGCTCCCCATCGCTCTCAGCAGAGCAAAACAGCATCAAATAACCATCACTCTACTCGCCAGGATTTGATTCAGGTTGCCAAACAGCCAGCCTAAACATCTATTTATTAAGTTAATATAAAAGCACGCTTGCCAAACATTTAACAAAACTCTAAAACATCGCCCCAATGGGTGATATTAGCAAATTTACGAAATATGAATATGATCCATCTCTAACTTTACAATACGACGCACCAAACTCAGACCGAAAACAAAACCCCGACCTAATATGTCTCAAATAATACTCTTACCCCATAAGGGTGGACTTTTCCTCTGAGCATTGACGGTGCGTAAATACAACGTTACAACCTTGACTCCGGCCCGCGGTAGTTCGATGTCCTGGCCATCATGGAATAGCACTCAGTTTAATAATCGAGCAACTTATCGGAGTTATAATGAACAACAAAAATATGCCGAAAACGGCACTTTCTTTTCTCGCCGCAGGCGCCCTATTCCTGTCGGCTGCTGCCATGGCAGCAAACCCAGTCCCACCTCCCACTGATCCCGGCAACCCTGATAGCAGTTATCAGCGCGGCCCAGATCCAAGCGTTTCCATGCTCGAAGCTCGAAACGGGCCGTTCTCGGTGAGGACTGAAAATGTGTCGAGCTTCACCAGCGGCTTCGGTGGCGGCACCATTCATTACCCTACCAACACCACGGGCACTATGGCGGCCATCGTCGTTATCCCCGGGTTTGTTTCGGCTGAGTCGTCCATCGAATGGTGGGGACCCAAACTGGCTTCCCATGGTTTCGTGGTTATGACCATTGATACCAATTCAGGATTCGACCAACCGCCGAGCCGGGCTCGTCAGATCAACGCAGCTCTTGATTATCTGATTGATCAGAACAACGCCCGCGGCAGCGCCGTGTCAGGCATGATCGATACTGAGCGTCTGGGCGTAGTCGGCTGGTCCATGGGTGGTGGTGGCAGTCTGCGCGTCGCCAAGGAAGGTCGTCTTGATGCGGTCATCCCCCTGGCGCCCTGGGACACTACCAACTTCCGTACCGTGAACACGCCGGCGCTGATATTTGCCTGCGAGTCGGACATCATCGCACCAGTGCGCAGCCATGCATCGCCGTTCTACAACCAGATACCGGCTAGTACGCCCAAGGCTTTTGTTGAAATCAGCCGAGGCTCTCACTACTGCGCCAACGGGGGCGGGTCGAATAACGATGTTCTCAGCCGGCTCGGTGTTTCCTGGATGAAGGTGCACCTGGATAAGGATCAGCGCTACCAGCAGTTTATCTGCGGACCACGACACGAATCGGATCGCAGCATCTCCGAGTACCGAGGCAACTGCAGCTAAATCGCAGCTTGTTGAAGCAAAAACCCTGCGGCTGTTATGGCCTCAGGGTTTTTTATTGAACAGCCTGCGATCCAGCCGCCGCTGACTACCTACGCAACCGCTCCCCCGCGCGCATCAATGCCGCTTCGGTTTTACTCCAGCCCAGACAGCCGTCGGTAATGGAAACGCCGTATTCGAGGCGGGACGAGAGCGGCTGACACCCTTCGAACAGGTGACCTTCGAGCATCACACCACGCAGTGCCTGTTCACCGGCCAGACGCTGCTCGACAACGGAATCGAGCACTGCGGGCTGGCGGAGAGGATCCTTACCGCTGTTGGCATGACTGCAGTCGACTATCAGGCGGGCATCAATGCCCTGACGCGCTAAAGCGACACGCGCGGCAGCTATCGCCTCAGGATGGTAATTGGGGCCGGCATGACCGCCCCGCAGCACCAGATGGGTATCGGGATTGCCGTGGGTCTGAATCAATGCTGGCTGTCCCTGATCGTTGATTCCGAAATGCTGGTGCGCGTGCTCAGCCGACCGCATGGCGTCGCAGGCAATACCCAGACTGCCGTCCGTGCCGTTCTTGAAGCCCACCGGCAGATCGAGGCCGCTGACCATCTCTCGGTGTATCTGCGATTCGCTGGTGCGCGCTCCAATGGCAGCCCAACCGAGCAGATCATCGAAGTAGCCGGCGGCCATTGGCTGAAGCAGTTCAGTGGCAATCGGCAAGCCCGATTCCGCGATTGCGAGCATCAGCCGCCGTGACAGCGCCAGCCCTTCGGCCATGTCACCAGTGCCGTCCAGCCGCGGATCGTACAGCAGCCCTTTCCAACCGATGGTGGTTCGTGGCTTTTCGACATAGGCGCGCATGACCAACAGTAGCTGGTCACCAACCTGAGCAGTCAGCTCAGCCAGACGCTGGGCATATTCAATGGCGGCATCAGGGTCATGCAGTGAGCAAGGGCCGACCACAACCAGCAGGCGAGGATCTTCACCGTTCAGCACACTGCGGATGTCGCGGCGATGCTGCCGGATTGAATCGGCTAGCTCGGGGCTAAGCGGCAGGCGGCCACGCAACTGAGCGGGCGTGGGAAGCGGCTCGGCGCTACGGCGCTGCAGGCTTGGGGTGATCGCGGTCGCTGTGGTCAGGTCACTGGATGTCAGGGCTGAAACATTGGCGTTCATGAATGCTTTCCTTTGTCGGGCGGTCAAACCGCCGGCTCTATCTTGGTGTTCGTTCAAGGCATCGTGCGGGTGCGCGCAGAGCGCTGCTAAATCGCCAGTTACGGTAGGAAAACAGAACGTCGTTGCAGTAGTTGTACATGGTCATATCCTCGTAGCGCAGTCTAGAAACGAAAAAACCCCGGTCGGGTTGCCGACCGGGGTTTATGAATTCTCTGGTGGCGACCCGTTAATTCTGGCCGCCTGTGGGTATCAGGCGCGCCAGTGGCTAAACCAATACCCGAAATAGAAATACTTGCCAGCGGAAACCGAACGCCCAGCCACCAACGCAGCGCACAGGGCACTTGCGGGGGTAATCAGACTTTCGAGCAGCAGTGGCATGGGTATCTCCATTGATTTGATAAGACTTTAGCGGATCAAGCGGGAGAGACGCAACAGCCGCACGGCAATTCACGCTAATTCGGGCCTCAAACAGACGTACTTGAGCGTTTGCCTTGACATAGACGAAGTGCAGAACTAGTACCAATATTGGACATACGTCCGGATCGTCTCACAATAAGAATATTGGAGCCCCCCACATGATTCGAACAAGAATTGCTTCACCTCATGGCGGGACGCAGTCTGTCCGCATGTCACTTCCGCTGTTGGCTGGCCTGGCGTTGGGTCTGTGCTGGTCGACCAGCCTGTTTGCGGCGCCAGCTATCGACGGCCCTATACCGGGCTCGCCCCCTGGTGACCCGCTGGCAGCGGAGCTGGAAAACACCTACCCGTTCTTCGCCACTCAGGACGCGCTGGCCCGCCGGGGTTATGTCGAAGAAGAATTCTATCTATCCGGAACCGCAACCGGTTACAGCGTCTCAGGCGAACAACTCGCCGACGATGTGCCCTACCGTACGCGCATTCTCATTCGGCGCCCGACGTCGCCGCGCAAGTTCAACGGCACGGTTGTCATGGAATGGCAGAACGTAACGGCTGGCTATGATCTCGACGCACTCTGGCACGGAGAGCAGCTCATGCGTGCCGGCTTCGCCTGGGTCGGCGTATCCGCCCAGCGCGTGGGGGTTGATCACCTGCGCGAATGGAGCCCGACCCGCTATGGAGAACTGGATGTAACGGGCGGCGGGGTCTACAACACAGATGAACTGTCCTATGACATCTTCGCTCAGGCAGCTGAAGCAGTACGTCAGCCAGCGGGCATCGACCCCATGGGTGGCCTGGATGTCGAGAAAGTACTGGCAGTGGGCGGCTCACAATCGGCTGGTCGGATGACGGTTTACTACGACAACATCCTTCCCCAGGTCGATAACCCGGTGTTTGATGGATACAACTTCGTTGTGGGGCCCGCGCCATCACGCGTCGGCACCGAGCCCGTCTTCCACGTATTGTCCGAGACGGACGTGAGAACGCCTGAAGGACGACGGCCCGACAGTGATGTGTATCGCCGCTGGGAAGTGGCCGGGGCTGCACATTCCGGATACCAGGGCCAGGTCTACCGGGCACCCTTGTCCGAACGCGACCTGCCGGATGGTGCCCCGGAATACGAATGTGTGGCTGAACCCTTCAGCCGGATCCCCCTGCATCATGTAGTGGTCGCGGCACATGACCATCTGGTCGACTGGATCGACGGGGACGCGCCCCCCACCGCCCCCTATCTGGAATTCGAGGGCACCACCAAGGTGCGCAACGAGCTCGGCCTGGCCCAGGGCGGCATCCAGTTATCGCAAATTGCCGTACCGACCGCGATCAATACCGGCGATAACGCAGGGCAGACGTTCTGCTTCCTGTTCGGCAGTTATGAGCCACTCGGTGAAGCGCAGCTCAGAGAACTTTATCGAAACCACGGTCGTTACGTGGCCAAGGTGACCAAAGCCGCGGGCAGCAACGTCTCGGACGGCTATATCCTGCCGGCGGATGGCTTGCTGACCATCAGGGAAGCAGCCAAGTCCGACGTTGCCAAAGGACGCCGGGGGAAATAACAGGCATGTCTGCGGGGCACGGAGGCCCTGCTCTTCTCCACCTCACTTACCCCAGCACCAGCAGCGCCACACCAAACGCATACAGCACGACAATTCCAAGGCTCTCCACGCCCACCCGCCCTGGCCCCTGCTCCTGACGCCTGATCAAGCCCATCATCAATACGGCGGACATGACGATGGTGAGTGAAATCCAGAAATATATCTGGTCGGACATCACGTGGTAGATAGAGCCGTCGCGGTAGGCGATATCGGACGCCGCCGTAAACAATGTATCGAATGCGTTACCGCCGACAATCCCGCCAACGGCCAAGGTCAAAGCCCCCCTGCGTACCGCCGCAATGGAGGTAACCAGTTCAGGGATCGAGGTACTCACGGCGGTGAGTAACACGCCTACTGTGGTCTGACCCAGGCCAGTGAGCCGAGCGATATTGGCCGCAGCAGGCTCCAGCAACCAGCCAGCGACGCCCAGGCCTGCCATCAGCACAAAGAAACTGACCCACAGCTTGGCAAGCGAGGGCGCTGCCGGATCATCATCCGGCGTGTCTTCACGCGTCTCATCGGTCATCTGAGGATGCCACATCGGATCAGTACGGGCTTTACGGACCAGATTGATACCGTAGACGTACAACGCCAATAACGTCGGGGTAACTGGATGGATACTCCAGAGGGTGACATCAGGCAAGTTGGGGGATAACAGCAGCAGGCCAAGCAAGGTGATGAGCAGTGCGTTCTGGAGCATATTCGGTGCCGAGGCCGCAGCATGCTCCAGATTGGCCCGGGTATAGGCCATGTCTGCCACAACCAGAAACAGCGTCTGCACAGCGATGCCACCCAGAGCATTGGCCAGAGCCAGCTCAGGGTGACCATTCCAGGCGGCCGTGACAGACAGCACCGCACCTGACAGTGAGGTCGCCGCGCCGAGCAACACCGCACCAACCACTGCCTCGCCCAAGCCTGTTCGATCAGCCAACTGGTCTACCACCCGCGTGATCCGGGTTCCCAGCACGGTGATAACGCCCGCGCACAGACAGAACACCAGAATACTTTCGGTCAGGGTCCAGGTTATGGGACTGAAGATATCCACACTATCTCCTTTCACGAACCGGCAAAGGGTCTTCCCAACGCGCCAGGGTCTGCAACCAGAAGCGTGCTAGCCAATTGAACGGGGTGCGCGGTTTGGCAGTCTACCGGCTGTGCACCCGGGTGCCGCAGCGTCGTGTTCTGGCGACTGGCCCCGGTACATTCGACGTTATTTACATCGACCGGCCCGAGCCCGCCTGACACAGGGGCGGTCAGAATCGAGGCCATGCCCAAGGAGACACGCTTTATGCCTACTCTCAAGACGCTGATCACCGCTTCTCTGCTCGTTAGTTTTAGCCTGGCAGGACCCGCCATGGCGGCCCAGGAAGGCAGCGATGACAAGACAGGTCAGAGCGCGACCAGCAATCAATCCAGCAATCAGCAAAGCGGCATGGATAGCAACCGCAGCCCCGAGCCTGGTGAAGAAATGGATGGCGCGACCCACACCAGTCCGTATAAGAAGACCTATCCTGCTGAAGACCCCGTGAGCAGTGGCGAGGCGAATGAAACCGATACTCAGGACGATGAGGCTAACTGACCCTGGCATCGCGGCAGTTCCTTATGCCGCAGAACGAGCAAAGGGCCCATTGGCCCTTTGCTCGTTGCGCTTCAAGGCCTCTGGACTCGAATAACCAGTCGAAGCCAACTCTCCCGTTCTCCCGTGCCTAGAGTCCTGGGGTCGATTTCGGGTGGGTTTCATGCCCCATGGGGGTGGCGTCCGGCATGGACGTCGCAGGATCCTGGAAATCGGGGCTATGTACTTCCGAATCCATAGGCATGTGGCTATACCGCTCTTTGGATTGGTGCGTGCCGGATTGCCGCTCGGTGAGCTGGCGCTTCATCTCGCATTGGCCGGTCACACCGCGCATCAGCGCCATACCACCAATCGCCAGTTCCAGCACGCTGCCCAGACCGCCGGTGCGCAGGCCGCGTTTGAGTAACATCAGGCCACCCGCCACTGACGCGGCACGCTCCCAGCCCTGGACGTTCTGCGGTGCGTTCGGGTCATACAGTTTGTTCATCATCTAACTGATCTCCTGGTAAGGCACATCGTTAATAGATGACCCTGATAGCGAGCAAGCGTTCCAGCTGCTGGACAAATACCTTCCCCCTGGCTCGCTGCGGATCGCTTAACTGACCACCCGATAACAGGGTTCGTACGGCGCGCCGCCTGGCAGTTTCATTCGATGCTGCTCGACAAAGGATTCCAGAAGTTTGTCTAGCGGCTCCATGATTGCGGCTTCGCCGCGAATTTCGTACGGACCATGTTCTTCTATCCGGCGGATGCCCCGAGCCTTGACGTTACCCGCCACAATGCCCGAGAACGCCCGACGCAGATTGGCTGCCAGCTCGTGCCCAGGGAGATCACGGCTCAGCTCAAGACCTGCCATGTTCTGATGGGTCGGATCAAAGGGCCGCTGAAAAGTCTCTTCTATCTTCAACAACCAGTTGAAATGGAAGGCATCGTTGCGCTCACGGCGAAAATCGGTGACGGCCTTCAACCCTTTGGTCATCTCCCGTGCCACCTGGGCAGGGTCGTTGATGATCACCTGATAACGTTTTTGCGCGGCCTCGCCCAGGGTGGCGCCAATAAAGGCGTGGACCTGATGCAGATAGGGCTCGGCACTGGCGGGCCCGGTAAGGATCACCGGAAAGGGTACGTCTTCATTAGCGGGATGCAGCAATATCCCCAGCAGATAGAGAAACTCTTCTGCCGTGCCGACGCCACCGGGGAAAATGATAATGCCATGACCGACGCGTACAAAGGCTTCCAGGCGCTTCTCGATATCGGGAAGAATCACCAGCTCGTTGACGATAGGATTGGGCGCTTCGGCGGCGATGATTCCCGGCTCGGTGAGACCCAGATAGCGGCCATGGCGGATGCGTTGTTTGGCGTGGGCAATGGTGGCGCCTTTCATCGGCCCCTTCATGACCCCCGGACCACAACCAGTACAGATGTCGTGGTTACGCAGCCCCAGCTCATGTCCGACCTTCTTGGTGTACTTGTACTCGTCACTGCTGATCGAGTGGCCGCCCCAACACACCACCATGTTCGGCTCCAGGCCCGGACGCAGCGTGCGAGCATTGCGCAGCAAATGGAAAACGTAATCGGTAATGCCCTGTGAATCGGTCAGGTCAATACGTGGGCTGCCGAGTTCGCTCTCGGTATAGACGATATCGCGCAGCGCACTGAAGAGCATCTCCTTGGTACTGGCGATCATCTCGCCATCGACGAAGGCGTCCGCCGGTGCGTTGATCAGCTCAAGGCGCACGCCCCGGTCCTGCTGGCGGATTTTCACTTCGAAATCTTCGTAGGCCTCGAGGATCGTCTTGGCGTTATCGATCAGGGCCCCGGTATTTAGAATCGCCAGCGCACACTGGCGAAACAGCCGATAGGTTTTGCCCGAGCCGGCCTCGCTAAGTTGCTGGACTTCAAGCTGGGACAGTGTTTCCAGGCTGCCCCGCGGATTTACTGAAACGTTGACTACTTGTCTTTGCATTCTGAATTCCGGCCAGGTGTGATATTGCCCAATCTTACTCCAGCCTCGTCCAGCCGTCGCATAAGCGACATATCAATACCGGGACGGGTTTTGCGAAACGGCCATCCTGCGCCGGACAAGACGAGCGTCGATCGAGCTGGGAGCACCTACGACAATCGGCTGGGCGAATAGTTTGCCTGCCCGGCGTCGGATCATTGCATTGTTCAATTCATCAAAGCAGCTACCGCGGACTACACTGAAAGTCCGCCACCCACGCGACACTGCAGCGAGACTACCGTCATGCGGCTTACACGGATTGCGATTTACCTGACGGCTTTGACCTGTCTGAGCCAGCCCCTGTCAGCTGACATGGCAGAACGAGCCGAAGCAGCGATCACCAAGGCGGAGACGCTCGAGCAGAACACTGCCGAGCAAGGAGATGTCACCCGGGCGGATCCTGACGACACCATCACCAAGGCCGAATCCCGCGCGGTAGATCCGGCCGGCGAGGCGCCACTGGATGATGCGATCACCTGCCTGGCCCGCTCGATCTATTGGGAAGCAAAGGGCGACGGGGCAGACAGCATGGAAGCGGTGGCCAGCGTAGTGTTGAACCGACTGGCCGACGGCGGCTTTCCGGAAACGGTTTGCGAGGTGGTAAAACAGGGCTCCGAACAGGGCGCCTGTCAATTCTCCTGGTGGTGTGACGGTCGCTCCGACACCGTTCAGGAAGAAGAGCCCTATCGGATGGCCACAGAAATTGCCCGCAAGGCGCTCAACGGGCAACTGAAGGATCGAACCGACGGAGCGCTGTATTTCCATGACCGCAGCGTCGCCCCCGGCTGGTCTGACACCTTCGTCAAAACCGCCGAGATCGGCGATCTGTTCTTCTACAAGCCCAACTAGATCAGGCGCAGGGCAATGCGGAATTAACTGGCCACTATCGGGTCTCTGTATGTAGGGCCAGTCGGAATTTACCTCTCGTACGTCTCAATGAGAGTTCGACTGATCTGCAGCCAACCTGGCTGATTGTCGGGTTGGGAGGTCCCACTCTGATTCCTGGAACTGAGCGGTCCAGGTCACGCCTCAAGCTGTCTGAGCAAAGGAATGCACGGTTGACCCGAGCCTCATCGCAACCGGGGTAAGCGCGTGGATAACACTTCAGGGGTGCAATCATGACCAGACACGCCACCGAACTACCCAGCTTTGACACACTGATGGAAATGGCAACAGAGCGGCCAGAGGAGCTCGAAAACCTCAGGCAGAGGATGACAGAAGACATTCTGCGGAACGCTCCCCCGGAACGCCGCCGCAGACTACTCGGCGTTGTGTTTCGTATTGATGCTGAGCGGCGCATGGCAAAGAACCCACTGCAGGCCTGCATCAAGATATCGCAGATGATGATGGATTCGGCACTTGAGCTGCGCGACGGCATCCTCGGTCCCCTGCCGGTTCGCAATGAATCCAGGCCGGCGCAGATTATTCCGCTGCGCCGAAGCAAGCCCAACCGCTGATGCCGTTTGAACGCCTGATGCCCGACTGCCCGTCGGACATCAGGAAGCGTCTCAGGCGTCGCGCCACCCATTTCCTTCAGGTAACGACAAACGACATTCGATCCTGCCTCGGGCTCGAGTAGACTTGGAGTCCATGTTGACGACCAAGGCGGCTTATCCATGCCACTCACCACCGAAGAGCTTTCGAAGGTCAGCGCCGTAACTATCGGCCATTACCAACGCCAGGCCGAACAGTTCGAAGCCGGCACCCGTGACCATGACGTGCGCCAGAATATCGATGCCTTGCTGCGCCATATCCAGGCCGACGCTCCGCTGGACATACTCGACTTCGGGTGTGGCCCGGGGCGCGATCTGCGGACCTTTAGCGAAATGGGTCACCATGCCGTCGGCCTTGATGGGTGTCCGCGTTTTGTGGAGATGGCCCAGGCCAATAGCGGTTGCGAGGTATGGCTTCAGGACTTCCTCGCGCTGGATCTACCGACAGAGCAGTTCGATGGCATTTTCGCCAACGCGGCTCTGTTCCACGTGCCCAGCGCGGAACTGCCTGGGGTGTTGCGCCAGCTCATGGCGGCCTTGAAGCCCGGCGGCGTGCTGTTCAGTTCCAATCCACGCGGGCATAACGAGGAAGGCTGGAATGGTGAGCGCTACGGCGCGTATTACGACCTGGACACCTGGCGCGCCTTGCTGAATCAGCAAGGAATGGAGGAACTGGAGCATTATTACCGGCCCGCAGGCCTGCCCCGCGAACAACAGCCCTGGCTAGCGAGCGTATGGCGCAAACCCGGCTGAAGGGGGCAGTGGGCAGAATCACTCTGGTGCTGAACTTCGCCGCTCCAGGTTTCTCCAATCGGTACAACAGCTGACCATTGGGGACACTATGACTCGCAAGAAAGCACCGGAGAAGCCGAAGAAGCCGGAGAAAAAAAAACCAGACGCCGCGGACCCTTCCCAGGAAGAACCCGACACCACCATGGCCAACGCGGGGGAAGGTGGCCCCGGTGAGGATCCAGACTATGACGAGGCCGGCGAAGGTGATGACGGCATCGACGACCGCCATTGACTCCCCGTTATGGGTGATGCCAGCCAGAGGGTTCATCTGCGCCGTCAGATGAACCCTATCCAGCGCCCCGCCAGCACCGCAGCCACCCAGAACCCAAGTGAAGCCCCGGCGTGCATTCGCACGATGGCATCGGCGCGTCCTGTTGACAAAGCCGTCCGCCAACGATTCTGCCCGTGCAGCCACACCGCGTTGAGCAGTCCCAGCGCCACCAGGGCGAGCTTGCTGAGAAATGCGGGGTTATCGAGATAGGACGCGGGGTCGACGCTGAACAACCAGACGCCGGTGATAATCGCCAGCAGCAGGCCGGCTGCAGCTCCCGAGGACAGCATCGGGCCCACCGCGCTCAGCGCTACCGTCCTAAATACCCCGAGCAGGCGCAGATCCAGGGTGATGATGTTACCCAGCAGGTATCCCAGTGAAAGGATATGGGCGGCGTTCACCAGCAGATAGGCGGTCCCTGATTCGCGGATCCAGACCGCGGGTGGCAGCTGCGCTAGCGCCGTCCACAATGCCTGCATTCGTGCTACTGCTCGACACGCTCTGGGTAGATATCGTACGTGCGCCCACCCACGGTCACCTGGACCGCTTTCATACGAAGCTCCGAGCGGTCCAGGCTGCGATTGCCAACGATGGTTATTTCGTCACCGGCTTCAGCTGAGTCTTCGTCGAAACCGGAGCGCGCAGTACCCGCTGGATTACCGAGCTGTATATACCAGCTCTCACCGTCGTGCGTTTCGACATCCAGCGAAGGATGTGGCGGAGCCATGCTGACGCTCCTGACTACGCCGTTGAGCTCCATTTGCTCGGGTTCGGCCCAGGACCAACCATGGTGCGCCGAAACCTGTGTCGCATACAGGAGACTTGTGGCAGCCAGGATGGCTGTTGCAATGGATGGCAATCGATACGACATTGTCCGCCCCTCCTTTTTTGACCCGAACCATTGATCGTTATTGATTCAAGTGTAGGCGTGATGCGAGACAGCGCTCACTCAGCCGACAGACTGAGCAGACGCTGGTAACCACTGCGCGTCAACAGCACCAGATTGGTAGTGCTGCGGTAGATCTGGCCAGCACCCTTGAGTGATTCGATGAAGGCTTCATGCTCGGAGCCTGGCAGGTAGAAATAGTCCGCCTGCTCGACCAGCTGTTCCCGCTGGCGCTTGAATACCCGAAAGGCAGTACCTTTCTGAACACCATTGAGTTCGTCCAGCTGTTTGAAGCTCAAGGTCTCCTGCCCTGCATACTGGATTGCGTCGATACCTGCCATTGTTCCTCCATCAGCTACCATGCCCGGGTCCGAGCGCATGTGATAGGTTAATGCGAATCCTCAGCTCAGGGCCATCCGATGAACGATTTTCACTACTACGAGCCGGCACAGGGCCATGGCCTGCCGCATGATCCATTCAACGCCATCGTCGGACCGCGTCCCATCGGTTGGATCTCGTCGTCTGACGCGGCCGGCAAGGTAAATCTGGCGCCTTATAGTTTTTTCAATGCATTCAATTACATACCACCCATCGTCGGCTTCTCCAGTATCGGCCGCAAGGACAGCCTGAATAACATTGAGCAGACCGGCGAGTTCACCTGGAACCTAGTCACCTACCCGCTCGCTGAATCCATGAACCAGACCTGCGCCATGGTGGCGCCTGAGGTCGACGAGTTCGAGCTGGGCAATCTGACCAAGGCGCCGTCACGGTTGATTGCCCCGCCACGGGTGGCCGAAAGCCCCGTCTCCTTTGAATGCAAGGTGACGCAGATCATCCAGCTGCAACGCGCCGATAAGAGCCTGGTTCCCAGCTGGCTCGTTCTTGGCGAAGTCGTTGCGGTGCATATAGCACACCGCATGCTCAAGGAGGGAATCTACGATACAGCCACGGCGCAGCATGTGTTGCGTGGCGGCGGGCCGGCTGATTACTTCGCGATACAACCGGAATCACTGTTTCGCATGACTCGGCCGACATAGGGCCTGTCGACATAAGGCCGGTTGGGGTAACCTGCTCGCTCCCATTTAAAGGAGCATATTTCATGGCCCAAGCTACAGCCCGTCACATCCTGGTTTCCACCGAAGCGAAATGTAATGAATTGAAGACCGCCATCGAAGGCGGCGCTGACTTCGCACAGGTTGCCCGTGAGAATTCAACTTGCCCTTCAAGCCGTCAGGGCGGTGATCTTGGCACATTCGGTCCAGGCCAGATGGTCAAGGAATTCGATACCGTAGTATTCAGCGCGCCGATCAATGAAGTTCAGGGTCCGGTAAAAACGCAGTTCGGCTACCACCTGTTGCAGGTCACCAGCCGCCAGGACTGATTAACGCTCCGCCTCTTTTACGGCGTCTCAGGCTCCCGATCGCACCACGAGGGCCCGCCAACAGCCGAAAGAGGCGGAATATATCGGCGGGAATTACCGCAGCGGCGTGCCGAATACCTGGGTCCATAGGATCGGAGTCGCTGCATCGGGGTTCAACACGTAGGCTGCACCCATCTCGGTATAAGACGGCTCCATGATATTGGCGCAGTGTCCCGGGCTGGCGAGCCACCCTGCCACCACCTGCTCAACCGCCCCCTGCCCCGCCGCGATGTTCTCGCCGATATGGCTGAACTGATAGCCCTGATCGCGCACGCGTGAGTCGACTTGCCGTCCGTCCTTGTCTGCATGACTGAAGTAACCCTGCTGGGCCATATCCTCACTATGCTCGATCGCCGCTGCTGCCAGTTTGGCGTTCCACCGCAACGCCGGTGCCGCTTCGTACTCCGTACCACCACAACGTCTTGCTGAACGGCGAGCTTCGTTCACATGCGTCAATATCGCCTTGCCGGCCTCTTGCCAATCACCGAGATCCTCATCCAGCAATGGCTGCGCCAATATGATCTGCCAGCTGTTGCCATCCTGACGTATACCGATATCCGCCACCTGCGGGTCAAGCAGTGCGCTGCAATAACGCTCCTTTATCATGCGCATCGCCATGTCGGCACTATCGGGTCCAGCAAAGGCGAGTGCCTGCGCGCCAGCGGCCTGATAACCAGCCTGCTGCAACAGCGATTGCAACTGAGACTCCGAATCCAGACGGACTTCGGAGAGCGTCTGATTGGGGGCCAGCGGGCCGACCGGCTCAACCTCCTGACCGTCGCAGCGCTGCGGCGTCTCACGGAACTGGTTGATCATGCTCATCAGCTCGTCGGCGTCATCGGCCACTGCTGTCTGAGTCGACAGCGCCGCGGGCAATAAACACAACAAGGCTACTGCATACCGGCGGCTCGCTACCTTCTGCCACAGACCACCTAATTCTGGGAACATGATTGAGATCTTCCGTATTGCCAGAGATGTCAAATTGGACAACCAACCGCAGCCGAACATTCTGTCGTCCAAAAAAAACCGGAAGCATCGGCTCCCGGTTTATTCGTTTACCGCTGATCGCAGCGGCCGTTACGCCTTGTCGACGCCTTTTTTGACGGCATCCTTTGCGTCGCCCTTCACACCCTGCGCCTTGCCTTTGGTTTCCTGGACGTTGCCTTCCGCTTTGGTCTGCTCGTTATCAGTGGCTTCGCCGACACCCTGCTTGGCTTTGCCCATCGCTTCGTTTGCTTTGCCTTTCAGCTTGTCACCTGTACTTCCCATGATCATGCCTCTCTCTGCTAGGTATCCAGTGGGTACATACAATCGATCCTGATACGGGACGACAGTTCCACTGCGTACACAACTCGTTTCAATGATGGGGCTCATTCTCGTGCAGCAGCACGTTGAGCTCATCGACTACCGGCTCCCAGTCTGCATCGTCCATGATCGACTCTTTGAGGAAAGCCGCCTGTGATTCGTTCCAGAATGGGGCTTCAGAGACTTTCACATCGTCGGGCAGCGGATAGTGGCTGGCAATGAATGCGTCGATGCTGGCCTGATCAGATGCCAGACCCAGTTGTTCGAATAGCAGGCTCAGGTCTTTATTGAGCAGATCCATGATGACTCCTCTATCAGGCGCCGGAACAGCCGGCTCCAGGTCGCGTGCTTGGTTAACCCAGAGCCCGCCGAGGGTCATTGCTGCGGCGACACCTCGACAGGCTCTAGTAAGTAGAGGGTCGTTGAGTGATATCGGTTCCCTGCCATGCGCTGCGCCTGGCAGGGAACGCAGACGATCACTTGACCAACAACACCGGAACCGGTGAATCATGGACCACACGCGTGGCGACAGACCCCATGACCAGATTACCGAGACTACCCATGCCGCGCGTACCCATCACGACGGTGTCACATCCATGACGGGTAACTGCCTCCACTAGCGCGGAAGTCACCTCTCCCACCGCAGTATGGGTCTCGCAGACGATACCCGCGGCCTTAAGCTCGGCCGCGGCTTCTGCAACGATTTCCTTGGCATGATCTTCGGCACCAGCGTTAAGCTGATCGAGCATGGTAGCTGACACGTAGTTGCCGTAGAGCTTGGGCCCAGGCTGTACGTTCAGCACATGCACCGTGAGCTGAGGATATTCCTTCGAGAAATTCACCAGATACTGAATTGCACGCTTGGCTGAAGGCGAACCGTCAAATGGGACCAGAACCTTTTGCATAACCTTTCCTCATTATTGTTAATCGTGGCCTTGTCACTATAACCATTGTGGCAGCTGTCATTCACCCCGGGTTGACCTCGATCAAGAGGATTAGCAAGATTGTTCATTAATCCTGTTGCGGAAACGACTGTGACGCTCTGTTTCGAGTGCTTGCCGAAGATTGCCATACCCATGGCCAACCAGTTCTATCGGTCGCAGGCGAGCCGCATGAAAGCGCGCTCACGCCATCAGGTTCTGGTACTGCGTGATACGGAGATCAAAGCCGCGCTGTGTCTTCAGCCGATTGCGGACGGCACCTGGCTGACCAATCTACTGATCGCGACGGATCAACGGGGAAGAGGCTTGGCAACGCAATTGCTCGCCGAGGCCCGCAGCGTGACGCAGGGACCCATCTGGCTGTTCGCCAGGCCGGAGCTGGAAGGGTTCTATGTGCAACGCGGTTATCAGTCCCGGCCTGTGCTACCGGCGGAACTGGCAGATCGGCTGGTGCGTTATCAACGCACCAAGCAGTTGGTCGCGCTGGTTCAGCCGGGCTGAATATCACATCTCGGCGTGTCGACGACGTATACCGATATCGACTCGCATGCACACCGCAGCCAGAAACAGAAAGGCTATGCCCAACGCGCCGCGGCTTACGTTCGTTCCCGCCAACGCAGATAAGAAGCCAGCGATTTCATCCGGAAAAGCTGCAAGAAGGCCGCCGACGGGCACCATGACAAAAAGGAAACAATAGCCAAGAGTACGAAATATTTTCAAAAGGAGTCCTCACGCCATGCTTTGTTGTTCTCGACGCAGCATGGCGTGATTCGATCGAGGATTCAAACTAGACGATAGTGGCAGATCGAGCTCAGGCGCGCGGCAAGGTCACGCCGCGCTGGCCCTGATACTTTCCACCGCGATCCTTGTAGGACACTTCACACACCTCGTCCGACTCGAAGAACAGCATCTGCGCTACGCCTTCGTTGGCGTAAATCTTTGCCGGCAAGGTCGTGGTGTTGGAAAATTCCAGGGTGACGTGGCCTTCCCATTCCGGCTCAAGCGGGGTGACGTTGACGATGATGCCGCAACGCGCGTACGTGCTCTTGCCCAGGCAGATGGTCAACACATTGCGCGGGATACGGAAGTATTCCACAGTGCGTGCCAGCGCGAAGGAGTTCGGCGGAATGATGCAGACGTCACTCTTGATGTCGACGAAGCTGTCTTCATCGAAGTGCTTGGGATCGACAGTGGCCGAATGGATATTGGTGAAAACCTTGAACTCATTAGCGCAGCGCACATCGTAGCCATAACTGGAAACCCCATAGGAAATCACCCGGCTGCCTTCCTCACCGCGCACCTGGCGTTCCATAAAGGGCTCAATCATGCCTTGCTCTTCGGACATGCGGCGAATCCAGCGGTCAGATTTAATGCTCATGGAGTGTCCTGCTTTAGACCAGAAAAGGTGCCGTATCTTAGCCGGTTATGCCTGTCGACAAAAGATCAACAGGCAAGCCGCCATCAATCGTCGCTGATACTGATGGTCGGAGCGGCCTGAGCCTGCCCGGCCCGCTGAGCAATGCGCGCGCCGACATGCCGGGCAATGTCCTGATACAGCATACTGATCTGGCTGTCCGGCTCGGCAATAACGGTCGGCGTGCCGCCGTCGGCCTGTTCGCGAATCATCATTGACAGCGGCATCGACGCGAGCAGGTCGACATCGTATTCGTCTGCCAGGCGCTCCCCGCCGCCTTCACCAAACAAGTGCTCGGCATGGCCGCAATTGGAACAGATATGCACCGCCATGTTTTCCACTACGCCCAGCACGGGGATGTTCACCTTGCGGAACATCTCGACACCCTTCTTGGCATCCAGCAGAGCGAGATCCTGCGGTGTGGTGACGATCACCGCTCCGGTGACTGGCACCTTTTGAGCCAGCGTCAGCTGAATATCACCCGTGCCCGGCGGCATATCCACAACCAGATAGTCCAGATCGTTCCAGGCAGTTTGTGTCAGCAGCTGCATCAATGCACCGGACACCATTGGGCCACGCCAGACCATTGGCGTCTTGGCGTCAGCCAGGAAGGCCATGGACATGACCTGGATGCCATGGGCGGTGGGCGCGATAAAAAACTTCTCGTCGCGTACCTCTGGGCGGGTACCTTCCGGCAACCCAAGCATCAGACCCATGCTTGGACCATAGATGTCAGCGTCAAGTACGCCGACCCGGGCGCCTTCCCTGGCCAGAGCCAGAGCGAGATTGGCGGCAGTGGTGGATTTCCCTACACCGCCCTTGCCTGAGGCGACGGCGATGATGTTCTTCACGTTGTGCAGTGCTTCGACGGTCCCCTGCGAAGGGGCGGCGGCGATTTCACAGCGCACTTTAATAGAAGCCGATTCAACGCCGTCTACATTTTCCACCGCCACCTTGAGCATCTCGGCAATGCCACTGATGATCCCGGCTGCCGCGTACCCAAGCACCAGCTCCGCCGATACCTTGCTGCCGTCAATATCGAGGCTCTTGAGACAACCCGAGCTCACCAGATCGGTACCGGTATAAGGATCCTGATATTGAGCGAGGGCGCGTTTGATAGCGGGGCGATCGATTGTGGTCATGGGGTATCCAATGCTGTGGCGTTTCAGGTTCGCATGCTACTGACTGAACAGACGTCAGGGAAGCGTTGTGCAGAGTATGACAGCGCGCATCAAAGCTTTACTCATGAAAAAGGCCGGCGTACCCGATAGGTGCGCCAGCCTTGATCAATCGCCCACAAAGGCTGCAGGTTATCGGAAGTTAAGCCGCTTCAGGCTCTTCTTCAGTTGCGTCTTCAGGCTGCTCGCCCGCTTCAGCGTCGGACTCTGGCTCATCTGTCTCCTCAGGCTGCTCGTCCTGCGGTTCTTCACCTGCCTGTTCGAGGAGTGCGTTGAGCAAGCTCTCACCACGCTCACCAACCATTTCGACGAAGACATCACGCACCGGCAGGCTGCGCTCGCGGAATGCAGCACGCTCTTCAGCAGTGAGGTAGATCAGCTCGATATCGCTGTTCTCGGTAATGATATCCAGACGCTCGGTGTTCAGACGCGTCTGCACGTCATGGATGTAAGGCACCAGTTCAACCACTACTTCCTCGATGAGATCCTTGCGCTCGTCAGACAAGTTTTCGTACCACGCCTGATTGGCCATGAAGGTGGCGATGAACTGCGCCTGGTTAGCGAAGATCATGTAATCCTGGACCTGATAGAAATCCATTTCCTGGTGGGCAAACACCGGCTGGATATTGCCGTCCAGCTGACCCAGCTGCAGACCGCTATACAACTCGCCATATTCCATGGTGGTTGGATCCGCACCGTAGGCACTGTAGGTCTCATTCAGCAAACGGTTATCCATGGTCCGAATCGCCAGGCCTTCAAAATCTTCCGGAGTGCGGACGGGTTTGTTCGCGGTCCAGACCTGCCAGCCTTCCGGGACGATCGCCAGCGGATGCAGATCGCGCTCGTTGAACGCACCTATCAGATCCGGATGCTTGCGAAAATCGGGGTGGTTGAGAATTTCAGCATTCTTCTTTTCGTCATCCGTGAGGACAAAGTTCAGACTGAACAGCTGTGATTCAGGAACGGTCCCGCCAAGAAAACCGGAGCCAAACGCCATTTCAATCGAGCCCGCCTGGACTTGATCATAAATATCAGTCAACCCGCCAAGTTGGCCATAGGGGAAGAGTTTGACTTCAACTTCACCGTTGGTTTTCTCGCTAATCAATTCCGCGAACTGCGCACCGTATTCGTATTGAACGCTGCCTTCAATTTCTTCGAGGGCAACACGCCACACTTCGACCTGACCGGTTTCCGGTTGTGCTTCAAGCCCAGTTTCGGCTGTTTCTTCCGGCTCATCCGAGCCGCACGCCGCCAATACCAGGGCTGCTGCCCCAACTACTCCATTACGCCAGTTCATGGAACGCTCCTTATCTATTGTTCTGGTTAACCGCTTTTAACCTTATCACAAGGTCGTCATATGTCCACGTCGTGCAAAAACCCGAATCATGGGTTAAGGTCAAAAAAGGAATCTGGACGCGAAGTCGGTGCAACGTGGCCAGTTACCAGTGCATTGACTACAGAATGAAAGTAAATATCCCGACGTTACCTTTTTACGCCCGGGTAGTGCCTGACCAGGCCATGGAGAGGATCAACAGATGCCCGAACCTGCCGACAGGTCGGACAGCCACTCGTTCAAGGCATTGCTGAGCAAAGCTCTGCGTGTGCTGGATCGAATTGCAGAACACATTGAGAAAACCATACTGGGCTGCAGTGTGCTGTTCCTGGCGGGTCTGTTGATTGCTCATGTCCTCGGGCGCCAATTGCTGGGAACCGGCGTGACCGGTCAGGTGGAACTGACTCAGATGAGTCTGATCATCATGACCTTCGCCGGCTTGGGCTATGCCGTTCGGCGTGCCCGACACATCTCTATGTCAGCCTTTTACGACCAGCTCAAGGGCACGCCCCGCAAGATCCTGCTGGTCACCATCTCCTTGTCGACCGGTGCGCTGATGTTCTTCTTCGCCTGGCACGCCTGGGATTACGTGATGGCCATTCAAGGGCGCGGCCGTACGTCTTCCGCCCTGCAGATCCCGCTGTGGATTCCCTACCTCATGGCGCCGGTGGGCTTTGCTCTGGCGGGTATCCAATATTGGCTTACGGCAATCCGCAACATGATCTCCAAGGGCATTTACCGGTCATTCAATGAGAAAGAAGCTTACGATGAAGTCCCCGACTCAGCCCTCTAGAACGGTGATCAATCCATGCTGACCCTCACTGTCATTGTCATGGTGGTGTTGCTCCTGCTCGGCTTTCCCATGCTGGTTCCGCTGCTCGTTGCCAGTCTCATGTTGCTGTTCCTCGAACTGGACATGAACAACGTAAGCCTGCTGATGGGTCAGATGATCAGTGGCGTTCAATCCTGGGCACTGGCGGCCGTTCCGCTGTTCATCTTCGCTGCAGATGTCATGACCCGTGGTCACACATCCCAGCGCCTGCTTGATCTGGTGCAGAGCTTCGTTGGCCACTTGCGTGGTGGCTTGCCGATCACCACTGCTGCCAGCTGTACATTGTTCGGAGCAGTCTCGGGCTCTACCCAGGCCACCGTCGTTGCGATGGGTGGACCGATGCGGCCAAAATTGCTCGAAAAAGGCTATTCCGACAGTTTCACCCTGGCCCTGATCATCAACGCCAGCGATATTGCCCTGCTGATTCCACCCAGTATCGGCATGATCATCTACGGCGTGGTGTCCGGCGCGTCGATCGGCAATCTGTTTATCGCCGGCATTCTGCCGGGGATAATGATCCTATTGATGTTCTCTCTCTATTGTTGGGCAGCCTCTATCCGCATGGGCATCGCACCCGAGCCGCGCTCCGGCTGGGCGATTCGCTGGGCAGCGATGAAGAAAGCCATATTACCGCTAGGTTTTCCCCTGGTAGTGGTAGGCGGCATTTACGGCGGCATTTTCAGTCCCACCGAGGCGGCAGCCATCGCCGTGCTGTATGCCCTGGTGCTGGAGATAGTGATTCTGCGCGCCGTCAAGATCAGCGAGATATGGGATGTGGCCCTTTCCACAGGTTTGATCACCGCGGTGGTATTCATTCTGGTGGCGGCCGGGACGGCGTTCACCTATACCATTTCCTTCGCGGGCATTCCCCAGGCAATACTCGGGCCGGTCATCGAGGCGATTGGCGACAGCCAGCTGTTGGTGCTTGGTCTGATAGCCATATCCTTCTTTATTGGTTGCATGTTTGTCGATCCCATCGTGGTGATTCTGATCCTGACTCCGCTATTCAAACCGGCTGTGGATGCGGCGGGTCTCGACCCGGTGCACGTCGGTGTCATCGTCACTCTGCAGGCCGCGATCGGCTCGGCCACACCCCCGTTCGGCTGCGATATCTTCACCGCGATGGCAATCTTCCGCCGCCCCTATTTCGATGTAATCAAGGGCACGCCGCCCTTCATATTCATCCTGCTGTTGGCCACCGCGCTGTTGATCTTCTTCCCGCAGATCTCGCTCTGGCTGCCGTCGCTGTCCGATTCCTGAAGGCTTGCGCCTGAAGCCTTCAGGATCCCCTCTGCCCGTCGCTGACAAAAAACTTGATCTCTGCCCTTCGGTTATTCCGCGGGTTGCCGATAAGGCTATATAGTGGCGAAAGCCAATCAACCGTATCAAGTGATCGATAAAAAGCGCATCCATTAAGGCGTGACGAGGACAGTATGAACGCGACGGAAACCGCACCTGAAACCGGTCTTGCACCGAACCTCCCCACCATGTCCCGAGCGGGGATTTGCCTGGCCTTGTGTCTCTGCCAACTGTTCTTTACCGGGGCAGTGATCTGGCTCGCCGATGGCGTCCTGCTGGTCATGGCTATCCTGCTCACACCAGTCGCCTTCTATCTGATATTTCAATCGCGCTCTAAACGCGATGAGGCCGGCGATATGCTCGAACGCCTGGGCATGACCAACAGCAAGCAGATCGACCTGCGCCAATTGGAAACCGGTGATGCGCAACAGAGTGAGGCCAGCCACCGGTTCAACGATCTGAACGAACGGCTGCGTACAGTCATGCTCGACCTGCAAACCAATAGCCTGCGAACCGCGCTGGCCTCTGCCAATAGCCGATTGCTGGCAGAAAAGACCGCCAAGGATGCCAGCCTGCAACAACAGCTGTCTGAACTGATATTTCATGCCAGCGAACAAACCACCACCGCCCTGCAGGACATTTCCTCCCGGGCGAGCGACGTTTCAGAGGTCAATACCCGTAGCCTGGAGCTAGCACGTCAATCGAAACAGCAGATGGGTGATGCCCGACAGAATATGCAGTTAGTGACTGAGTCGATGAATGGCTTCAAGGGCAATATCAACGCGCTCTCTGCCACGTCAAAGAAGGTCAGAGAAATCCTCAATACCGTGCAGGACTTTTCAGCCCAGACCAACATGCTGGCGCTGAACGCAGCCATCGAGGCCGCGCGCGCGGGGGAACAGGGACGGGGCTTTGCCGTAGTGGCTGACGAGGTGCGCAGCCTCTCGTTCAAGGTAGGCAATGCCGCCGAGCAGATCACCCAACTCATGGAGCAAATGACCAAGGCTATGTCCGGAGCCGAGCAGCAAACCCTCGGCATGCTCGAACAGACCGAAACCACTGGCCTGGCGGTCAGCACCGCCGCCGACCAGTTCAACGCCATGGTGGAAGACTTCCAACAAGCCAATGACGACCTGCTGATGGTCAGTAGCGCCCTGGAAGAACTCACCGCCACCAACACCGAAACACTCAAGCACGGCGGTGAGATTCGAGCGCTCAGTCTTACCATCAGCAAATCCATGGAAGATACCTTCAGCCAGGCGGATGCCCTGCGCGACAACACCCATTTCACATTGCGCTCACTGGCAGGATTCCGTCTGGGTGAAGGCAACATGGAAGCGGTGACTCAACTGCTTATGCAGCGCAAAGAGGCACTGCAGAGCCGTTTGGCTGATCTGGCCAATGCAGGTGTGGATCTGTTCGACCAACGCTATACGCCGATCGCCGGCACCAATCCGCCCAAGCACGACGTGAGCTGGGCAGATGCGTTCATCAAGCAGGTGCGTCCGCTACTGGACGAGTGGGACCAGGGAGGCAAGGACGGTGTCGTGTATATGGCAGCGGTCAACGACAAAGGCTACCTGCCGACCAGTCGCAGCGCCTCGTCACAACCCGCCACCGGCGACCCAAAGATCGACGCCGCGCGCAGCAACTTCAAGCGCTTCGCCGTCACCAATGCCTCCGACCTGCATTTCATGACGACCTGCACCTATTTGAATATGGGTACCTTTGTGCTGCCGGGCACGGCAACAATTGTGTTCGTACTTTATGTACCGATCGAGGTAAACGGCCGGCGTTGGGGCACCATGTCCGCCGCAGTGTTGCCGACGGCGTTGGGGATCTAAATGCTGCCGCACTGCGCTATGAAGCGGTAGCAGGCCGCAGCCGCCTGGCTGATCAACTGCTGCTGCGTCTGCCCGCTGGCCTTCAAGGGCTTGAAGTCATGGTCGCCGGTGCCCAGCCAGTGCATCGAGATCTGCTTTGCTAGAGCGTACTGCTCGACGTCCTCGGGCTTGCCAAGCGGATCGCGGGTGCCCTGCACGATCAGTGTCGGTGTGACGATATCCTTGAGATGCTCAACCCGTGTCCTTTCCGGCTTGCGCGGAGGGTGGAAGGGATAACCGAAACACACTAGCGCCTTCGCGCCCAGCTCATCGGCCAGCATACTGGCCACACGACCACCCATCGATTTACCGCCGATATACACCGGCCCCTCACAGTCAGCGCAGGCCTGGCGAAACGCGTCGAGCAACATTGGCATCCGATTCGGTGGCCGTTTACGGCCATCTTCTCGACGAGCAGCCATGTACGGAAACTCGAAACGCGCTACCTTTAACCCGTTATCGGCTATGTCCTGCGCCAACAGCTCCATGAACGGACTGTCCATCGGTGCGCCGGCACCATGGGCGAGCACCAGGGTCCCCGGTAGCTGAGCCGATTCAGGCTGATTGATCAAGAATGAAGCGGGCATTGGGTCTCCGGCAGCTGTTGGTGCGACACGATGTCACAGCAGCGCAGCCGCATCAGGGTTCACTTGCCGATTGTGTGGGTTTACCCTTGAGTTCGTCCAGAGCATCTGGAAAAACTAACACCGGCGAGGTACAGCAACCGCCGAGGCCCCTGCAGGTCAGCTCGTGGATCCATTCCGAGCGAGCTCCTCTGATCCAGGCAGGGACGGGCCGCAAAGTCCGAAAAACCTGGGTGTGATGGGCTACCGACACCACGCCAGAGAGGTCTCGGACGGCCGTTAACGTTGACCTGTGTCATTGCAATGAGTTCAGCGTTTGCTCATACTTGCGGCCGCTTCGCCCCCCCTTTAACCATTGCTATCCGTGGAATCTCGCATGAGCACAGCTACCACTCCGACAGCTTATAACTACAAGGTAGTACGCCAGTTCGCCATCATGACGGTGGTCTGGGGTATTGTAGGTATGGCATTAGGCGTTTTTATAGCCGCACAACTGGTCTGGCCCCAACTCAGTTTTGACCTGCCCTGGTTGAGTTTCGGACGCTTGCGTCCATTGCACACCAACGCGGTCATTTTCGCGTTCGGTGGCTGCGCCCTTATGGCCACCTCCTATTATGTGGTGCAACGTACTTCCCAGGCGCGGATCTTCTCCGATGGCCTGGCTGCGTTCACCTTCTGGGGCTGGCAGGCAGTGATCGTGCTTGCGGTCATCACTCTGCCCATGGGTTTGACCTCAACCAAGGAATACGCCGAGCTGGAGTGGCCGATAGACATACTGCTTGCGGTTGTCTGGGTGTCCTATGCAGTGGTGTTCTTCGGCACCATCATGAAGCGCAAGATGAAGCACATCTACGTGGGCAACTGGTTCTACGGCGCCTTCATCGTTACGGTTGCGGTTCTGCATATCGTCAACAGCGCCGCTATGCCGGTCAGCATGTTCAAATCCTACTCTGCCTACGCCGGTGCTACTGACGCCATGGTGCAGTGGTGGTATGGCCACAACGCGGTGGGTTTCTTCCTGACTGCAGGCTTCCTGGGCATGATGTACTACTTCGTACCCAAGCAGGCCGGCCGTCCGATCTACTCCTATCGCCTGTCGATCGTTCACTTCTGGGCGCTGATCGCGTTGTACATCTGGGCAGGCCCGCATCACCTGCACTACACCGCTCTGCCTGACTGGGCGCAGTCCCTGGGCATGGTGATGTCGCTAATCCTGCTGGCTCCGAGCTGGGGCGGCATGATCAACGGCATGATGACCCTGTCAGGTGCCTGGCACAAACTGCGTACCGATCCGATTCTGCGCTTCCTGGTCGTCGCTCTGGCGTTCTATGGCATGTCCACCTTTGAAGGCCCGATGATGGCCATCAAGACGGTCAACGCTCTGTCCCATTACACCGACTGGACCATTGGTCACGTGCACGCGGGCGCCCTGGGCTGGGTGGCAATGATTTCGATCGGCGCGATCTACCACATGATTCCCAAGCTGTTCGGCCGTGAACAAATGCATAGCGTTGGCCTGATCAACGCCCACTTCTGGCTGGCGACTGTCGGTACCGTTCTGTACATCGTATCCATGTGGGTAAACGGCATTACCCAGGGCCTGATGTGGCGCGCGGTAAACGTAGACGGCACGCTGACCTACTCATTCGTAGAAGCACTGGAGGCCAGTCATCCCGGCTTCGTGGTTCGCATGATTGGTGGCGCGTTCTTCCTGATCGGCATGCTGGCAATGGCTTACAACGTCTGGCGCACTATCCGTCAGTCCGAGTCTGCTGAAGCTGAAGCCGCAGCGCAGATGGTCTGAGGAGTTATTGATGAAACACGATATTGTAGAAAAGAACGTAGGCCTGCTGGTGGTGCTGATCATCTTTGCGATCAGCTTCGGTGGTCTGACTCAGATCGTACCCCTGTTCTTCCAGAAAGAGACGACCGAACCTGTTGAGGGCCTGCGCCCTTACACGGCGGTGGAACTGGAAGGCCGGGATGTGTATATCCGCGAAGGCTGCGTGGGCTGTCACTCGCAGATGGTCCGCCCGTTCCGTGCGGAAACCGAACGCTATGGACACTACTCGGTAGCCGGTGAGAGCGTCTGGGAGCACCCATTCCTGTGGGGCTCCAAGCGTACCGGCCCAGACCTGGCTCGTGTTGGCGGTCGTTACTCCGACGATTGGCACCGTGCTCACCTGATCAATCCGCGTGACGTAGTGCCCGAGTCCAAGATGCCGTCTTACCCATGGCTGCAGGACAACATGCTGGATGGCAAGCACACCGCCCGCAAGATGGAAGTGCTGCGTACCCTTGGCGTGCCCTACACCGATGAAGACATTGCCGGCGCGACGGAAGCCGTTCAAGGCGTCGCCGAAATCGACGCAGTGATCGCCTATCTGCAGCATCTCGGCACCGTTCTGTCCGACCGCAGGTAACCCATCAATGGATATCAACACGCTACGCGGCATAGCCACTATCTTTGCGATGGTGGCCTTCATCGGCATCGTGATATGGGCGTACAGCTCATATAAGAAGAAGGATTTCGACGAAGCGGCCAACCTGCCGTTCGCCGATGAAGAAAACGATGAGAAAACGGCCCGTGAGCAGCATGACACCAGGAGCAATGACAAATGAGTAATTTCTGGAGTGGGTACATCATCGCCCTCACCACGGTCTTTCTTATCCTTATCACCTGGCTGCTGTTTGCCACGCGCAAGGGTCAGCATTCCGACCAGACCGATCAAACTACTGGCCACTCGTTTGATGGCATTGAAGAGTATGACAACCCCCTGCCCCGCTGGTGGTTCATGCTGTTCGTCGCCACCATCGTGTTCAGCGTCGTCTATCTGGTGTTGTACCCCGGTATGGGTAAGTGGAAAGGCGTCCTCGGCTGGACTCAGATCGAGCAGTATCAGGACGAAGTAGACCGCGCCGAGGAACAGTTCGCGCCGATCTTTGCCCGCTACGTCGACATGCCGGTTGAAGAAGTTGCCCGCGATGAAGATGCCGTGCGCATCGGTCAGCGTCTGTTCGCCACCAACTGCTCCGTGTGTCACGGTTCCGACGCGCGCGGCGCCTTCGGCTTCCCGAATCTGGCCGACAACGACTGGATCTGGGGCGGCAGCCCGGAACAGATCAAGACCACCTTGAATGAAGGCCGTCAGGCTGCCATGCCTGCGTGGCTGGCTGTGATCGGCGAAGCGGGTGTACGCAACACCGCAGGCTATGTGCGCAGTCTGGCGGGTCTTGAGTCGGAAAATGTCGATCTTGAAGCAGGCAGGAAGATTTTCCAGACCAATTGCGTTGCTTGTCACGGGCCGGAGGGCAAAGGTAATCCCATGCTCGGCGCGCCAAACCTGGCTGATGACATCTGGTTGTATGGCTCCAGCATGCTGCAGGTTCAGCACACGCTCCGTTTCGGACGTAACGGCAACATGCCGGCGCAAGCGCACCTGGGTGAAGACAAGATCCACATGCTGACAGCCTATGTCTACAGCCTGTCCCAGGAAGATGGTGAAGTGTCAGATACTGGCCGCCCCAAAGGCCGGTAAGCGGTTGCGACTACTGGTCGCATAGTGCCTAGGGCTTTCCCGCAGTAAGCTATGAATGCGGAAAGCCATACCGGCCGGATCCTCTTCCGGCCGGGTTTCCTCCCCCCTCTCCCAACGGCCAAGGCACAGATGACTAAAAAGATCCCAGTCAAAGATGTAACCTCGGGCAAGGTGGAAACGTACGACCTGTACGCCAAGCGCCCGAAAATCCATACTCGCTCCTATACCGGCCTGTTCAAGAAGGTCCGGCAGGCGGGTATCGCAGCACTGTTCATGCTGTACTTCGGTACGGCCTGGCTGCAATGGAATGGGCGTCAAGCCGTGTTGTTCGATCTACCGGCCCGACAGTTTCACATTTTTGGCGCGACCTTCCAGCCACAGGACTTCTTCCTGCTGTCATTTCTGCTGATCATCTGCGCCTTTGGACTGTTCTTCATTACCGTATTCGCTGGGCGGGTCTGGTGTGGTTATACCTGCCCGCAGACCGTCTGGACCTGGATTTTCATGTGGGGTGAGCGGGTTACTGAGGGTGAGCGCAACGCGCGCATCAAGCTCGACCAGGCGCCCATGAGCGCAGAAAAATTTGCGCGACGGACCGCCAAGCACAGTATCTGGCTGGCCGTCTCGATCGTTACGGCGATTACCTTCGTCGGGTATTTCACTCCCATTCGCGAACTGGTCGTTGATACTTTTACTCTGCAAATCAGTGGCTGGGCGGCTTTCTGGGTGTTCTTCTTCACCGCGGCCACCTACATCAACGCCGGCTGGCTGCGTGAGCAGGTGTGTTTTCACATGTGTCCTTATGCCCGCTTCCAGAGCGTGATGTTCGACAAGGACACACTGATCGTCTCCTATGACCCCAACCGTGGTGAGCAACGCGGTCCGCGCAAAAAGGGTGTCGAGCCAGCCTCAGTCGGTCTTGGCGACTGCGTTGATTGCAACATCTGCGTCCAGGTGTGCCCCACCGGTATCGATATCCGCGACGGTCTGCAATATGAATGCATCAGCTGCGCCGCCTGTGTGGATGCCTGCGACGAGGTCATGGACAAGATGGAATATCCGCGTGGCCTGATCCGCTATACCACCGAGCACAACCTGGCTGGGGAAAAGACCAAGATATTGCGGCCGCGGCTGTTCGGCTACGGCGTCGCACTGCTGATCATGATCGGCCTGTTTATCGCCACGGTGGCCAACATGGCCCAGGTATCGCTGGATGTTCAACGCGACCGCAACGTTCTGTTTCGAGAAGCACGCGGCGGCAACATTGAAAACGTGTATATCATCAAGCTGTTCAACAAAAGTCAGGAAGAGCAGACCTATACGCTGGCGGTTGAGGGCCATCCGGGATTGACCCTCGATCTGGCCGAGAACCGCCTAACCGTTCAGCCGAGTTCGATGCTGCAGCTCCCGGTGAGCGTGCAACTGGATCCAGCGTCCATGGAAGGCACCAATATTCCGGTGACCTTCGAGGTAACCGCACTGGACGATCCGGACATCAGCGCCGAAGCGGAAAGCCGCTTCATGGGCCCAACTTTAAGGTAAACCGATGCACGAAGACGACGATATTCAGCCCTGGTACAAGCAATTCTGGCCGTGGTTCATCATCAGCATACTGGGCCTTTCGGTCGTGCTCGGGCTCGGCCTGCTGTATGTGTCGATCATCAACCAGGACAGCATGGTTCGCGACAATTACTACAAGGAAGGTCGCGCGATCAATATGCACCTTGGCCGCGACCGCATGGCCGAGGAACTGAACCTGACGGCGGAATTCAGCATTGACGATCTGACCCGCGAGATCAGCCTGGTACTCAATGGCGATCTCGACGTGGCTCCGCCAGAGCTGGAGTTCGATATCATGTCGCCCACGCATGCCGAGCGCGACCGTACCGTCATGCTCAGGCGCGTCGACGCACGCCAATACGCAGGCCAGCTGGAATCGGGCCTGGAGGGTCGACACTACGTTGATCTGAGTGATCCGGCGCTGACCGGCGATGATGGCTGGCGCCTCACTGACGAACTCAAACTCGCTCCTGGACAGTCCTACACGCTGTCCCCCCGCTAGTTCATGACCCGTCCTGTATCCTGTTATCACTGTGGCGAGCCGGTTCCGACCGGCTCGTCATGGAGCAGCACTATCCTCGGTGAAAACCGACCCATGTGCTGTCCGGGGTGCCAGGCCGTGGCTGAGGCGATCGTCGCCGGCGGGCTGGAATCCTACTACCGTCACCGCACCGATAAATCCCTCAATCCCGAAGCGCTGCCCGAAGCACTGCAGGGCGAGCTGGAAATGCTCGATCGCGCCGATGTGCAAACGCGTTACGTACGCACTGAAGGCGACAGCCAGCAGATCCAGCTTCTGGTTGAAGGTATTACCTGCGCCGCCTGCGGTTGGCTGATAGAGAAACGCCTGGTGCAAATACCAGGTGTCAGCGAAGCGGTGATCAATCTCGGCAACCACCGGTTAACCGTTAGCTGGCACCCAGAGCAAACGCAGCTATCGGCCATTCTTGCCGAGCTCAAGCGCATCGGCTACGCCGCCTACCCCTATGAGTCGGACAAGGCCAGCGAGCAGATTGCCGCAGAGAACAAGCGGTATCTGCGCCGACTCGGTCTGGCCGGGCTGATGTTCATGCAGGTCATGATGGCGACCATGGCGCTCTACGAGGAATTCAACCAGGACCTCACCGAAAGCATGGCTGTCACGTTGAGATGGATCAGCCTGCTGATGACCACCCCCGTGGTCTTCTACAGCTGCGTGCCGTTTTTCCAGGGCGCCTGGCGGGATCTGCGCAGTCGCCGGCTGACCATGGATGTCTCGGTATCCCTGGCGATCGGTGGGGCTTATCTGGCCGGTATCTGGGCAACCGTGACCAATACCGGCGAGATCTACTTCGACTCGGTGACCATGTTCGCTTTCTTCCTGCTCGCCGGGCGCTATCTTGAGCGCCGCGCCAGGCAACGCACCGTAGAAAGCACTGCCCGGCTGGTCAACCTCCTTCCGCCAAGCGCGGTACGTGTCGACCAATCCGGCAAGGCCAGCCGCATCATGCTCGAGGAGGTCCAGGAAGGCGATCAGTTGGAAGTGAAACCCGGTGAGAGCATTCCCGCAGATGGCATCATCATCGAAGGCGTCAGCAGCATCGATGAGTCCGCCCTGTCCGGTGAGTATCTGCCGCTGACCAAGCGCAGCGGTGACAACGTGGTGGCCGGAACCCTCAACGTCGAAGGCCCGATACGTATCAAGGTGACTGCCATAGGCGACGACACGCGACTGTCGGCGATCGTGCGGCTGCTTGAGCGCGCCCAGTCCGACAAGCCCAAATTGGCGCGCGTGGCTGACACAGTCGCCCAGTATTTTCTATTGGTGGTATTGCTCGCCGTGGTGGTGGTTGGCGGGCTCTGGTGGTGGCAGGTCAACGGCGAAACGGCGTTCTGGATTGTGCTCGCCATGCTGGTCGCCACCTGTCCCTGTGCGCTCTCGCTGGCTACCCCGACCGCCTTGACCACGGCCACAGGAAGCCTGCACAAGCTCGGCATGCTGGTCACTCGCGGGCATGTACTTGAGGGGCTGACCAAGGTCAACACGGTCATTCTGGACAAGACCGGCACCCTCACCGAGGGCCGCATGACCCTGGAGCGGATTAGTGCCTTTGCCGACCAGGATGCCGATCAGGCATTGCACCTGGCACGCATGCTCGAAGCGCGTTCGGAACACCCTATCGCCCGGGCATTCGGCCGCAGCAACGAACAGGCCGAGCACGTCAGCAATCACCCCGGCCTCGGCCTTGAAGGCACCTGTGATGGCCGGCAACTGCGCATTGGCAAGCCTGATTTTGTCGCGCAACTGGGCAATTATCCTGCGCCGCCCCTGCCCGATGCGGCGGGACAGTGGTTGTTGCTGGGTGACGCAAACGGGCCCATCGCCTGGTTCATATTGAACGACCGCCTGCGCCCTGACGCAGCCGAGATGGTCGCCGGTTTGCAGGCGCGGGACATGCGCGTGATCCTGCTGTCCGGCGACCATGCCGGTGTGGTCGAGCGTATGGCGGCGAAGCTCGGTATCAACGAGGCGATTGGCAACGCCAGTCCCGATGACAAACTGGCTTTCATGCAACGGCTGCAGAGCCAAGGCGCGACGGTGCTGATGCTGGGCGACGGCGTCAACGACGTGCCCGTGCTGGCCAGCGCGAACGTGTCAATTGCCATGGGGCAGGCTTCGGATCTGGCCAAGACCAGCGCCGATGCGGTCCTGCTCAGCGGCCATCTGAATGTTATCCTGCATGCATTGAATGGCGCGCGGCGTACCCGCCGGATCATCCTGCAAAACCTGTCGTGGGCCAGTATTTACAACGCCGGCGTGTTGCCCCTGGCTGCATTAGGTATGGTCACCCCTGCCTGGGCGGCGATCGGCATGTCGGCCAGCTCACTGCTGGTGGTACTCAATGCGCTGAGGCTGACACGCCTGGGCAATCCGGTTAACGCAGCCCCTCGTCACTCAATCGCCGTGGAGGAACCCGCATGACCGTTCTCTATATCATTGTACCCGTGGCAGTAGTGCTGGTTATCGTCGCAATATGGGTATTCAACTGGGCCGTGAACAGCGGGCAATACGACGACCTGGACAGCCCAGCCCACAGCATTCTGTTCGACGAAGAAGATCCGGCCCACCTTGCCGCGCAGAAGAAGACATCAACCAAAGAGGATGCGGCGCCGCCAGAATCCGCTGATCCGGAACACAAATCGTGACGCCAGAGCTGCTTCCGCTGATTCTTACTGCATTGGCGCTTGGCCTGCTGGGTGGCGGACATTGCATCGGCATGTGTGGCGGCCTGATGGGCGCCCTGACGTTGGCGATTCCGGTGGAACAACGGCGTGGCTGGCCCATGTGGCGCATCTTGCTCGGCTACAATGCCGGCCGAATCGCCAGCTACACTGCCGCCGGCGCGTTGCTTGGCAGCGTCGGCTGGCTGGTTCGCGACCTGGGTCTGGACATGCTCCTGCGCACCATTGCAGGGTTGTTGATGATTGCCATGGGGCTTTATCTGGCCAACTGGTGGTCAGGACTGACGCGCATTGAAGGCCTGGGTCGCGGTCTCTGGAAGCACATCGAGCCCCACGCCCGCAGATTGCTGCCAGTCAAGCGCGCACCCCAGGCGATAGCGCTGGGCGCCTTGTGGGGGTGGTTGCCCTGCGGTCTGGTCTATAGCACGCTGGTATGGGCGAGTAGCCAGGGCAGTACCGGGCTGTCTGCCGGCCTCATGTTGGCGTTTGGCATCGGCACCTTGCCCACGCTACTCGCCACTGGCCTCGCGGCGGAGCGTCTGATGGCCTTGCTGCGCAAGCGCGCGGTTCGCGTGAGCGCAGCCATAATGGTCATCCTGTTCGGCATCTGGACACTGCCCGGCCCGCACAAGGCGTTGCTGATGGGCCACGGCCCCGGCCACAGCAGCGCGCAGCAGACACAGCCTCATCATTGAAGCGTCACGGGGGCGCCATAGAACAGGCTACCCAGTTGGTGGTACGCTTGCGCTTCACAGACTCGGCTTCGGGATTGAACGGCATGACTGACCCCCTCAAACTTCGGCCCTTGCCAGAACCACACTGCAAGGACTGCACGCTATCCGGACTCTGTCTACCGCTGGCCCTGCAGGCCGATGAAATGGATCTGCTGGATGAGATCGTCAAGCGCGGCCGCCCCCTGAAAAAAGGCGAGATGCTGTTCCGTCAGGGTGAGCCGTTCAGTTCCATTTATGCGCTGCGCTCCGGTGCAGTCAAGACCTACAGCCTTTCCGACAGCGGCGAAGAGCAGATCACCGGCTTTCACCTTGCCAGTGAGATGATCGGTCTGTCAGGAATGGATGCCGATACCTATCCCTTGTCCGCCATGGCGCTGGAGACAACCTCGGTCTGCGAGATTCCCTTCGAGCGACTGGACGACCTAACCGCCTCCATGCCACAGTTGCGTAAGCAGGTGATGCGACTGATGAGCCGTGAAATTCGCGAAGACCAACAGATGATGCTGTTGCTCTCGCGCAAGACCGCCGATGAACGCATCGCCACCTTGCTGATCAACCTCTCGGCGCGATTCCGGGCCCGCGGTTATTCAGCCAAGGCGTTCCGACTCGCCATGTCACGTAATGAGATCGGCAACTACCTTGGTCTGGCGGTCGAAACCGTGTCGCGGGTGTTTACCCGGTTTCAACAGCAGGGCCTGATCGCTGCCGATGGCAAGCAGATCCAGATACTTGAACATACCCAGCTTTGCGCGTTGGCCGGTGGCCAGGGCGAATAATCATTATCGCGAGTGCAGCATGATATTTGACGAGTACAGCATCAAGACCCTGATCAGGCCCGTTCCGGATTTTCCCAAGCCGGGCATTATTTTCAGGGACATCACGCCACTCTACCGCTCCCCCCGCGCCATGCGCATGGTGGCGGACAGCCTGATCCAGCGCTACGTCGAGTCTCCGATCACCCATATCGGCGCGATCGATGCCCGCGGCTTTCTGCTGGGTTCGGTGCTTGCTTATGAGCTGAACAAGCCGCTGGTGCTGTTTCGCAAGCCGGGCAAGTTGCCCTGCGACACGCTCTGCGAAACCTATGAGACTGAGTACGGCGAATCGCAGGTTGAAGTGCATCGCGATGCGCTGAGTAAGGGCGATCAGGTGCTGCTGGTAGATGACCTGATCGCGACGGGCGGCACCCTGCTCGCCGCCGCGCGGCTGATAAAGCGGCTGGGTGCCGAAATCTACGAGGCTGCAGCCATCATCGATCTTCCTGATCTGGAAGGCTCACTTAAGATGCAGGATGCAGACATTCCCACCTTCACTCTGTGTGCATTCGAAGCCGACGAATAATGTGCCTGGGCCGGACCTCCTGGTTTCGGCCCGCCTCAAACCTACCTACACTGAACCGACATGAACTCGACTCTAGAAGCAACCCAGCCTTGGCGCCTGCGCCTCGCCGAGCTGATCGAACGCCCGCGTACCCAGTTTCTGGTCATGGGCCTGATCCTGATCAACGCGGTGATCCTTGGTCTGGAAACCTCACCCACCGTGATGCAGCGTTGGGGCAGCCTGTTGATACGTCTCGATCAACTGATCCTCGGATTATTCGTTGTGGAAATTGCCCTGCGCTTTATTGCGCACGGCTGGCGGCTCCTGCGCGACCCCTGGGGGCTGTTCGACACATTGGTGATTGCGATTGCCCTGGTGCCGGCCAGCGGCCCGCTTGCCGTGCTGAGAGCATTGCGCGTGCTGCGGGTACTGCGTCTGATTTCAATTGTGCCCAGCATGAAGATGGTGGTGCAGTCA
The DNA here is from genome assembly GCF_008638345.1 of Pseudomonas saliphila. Lineage (GTDB taxonomy): Bacteria > Pseudomonadota > Gammaproteobacteria > Pseudomonadales > Pseudomonadaceae > Halopseudomonas > Halopseudomonas saliphila. The sequence goes on from NZ_VTVA01000003.1 coordinate 119,002, forward strand.
TTGCTCTCCTCGCTCCCGGGAATGGGCAGTATCGTCGCACTGCTCGGACTGGTGTTCTACGTGGCCGCCGTCATCGCCACGCAGCTGTTTGGCGCGGCCTTTCCGGAGTGGTTCGGCACCCTCGGGGCTACGCTCTACACGCTGTTCCAGGTCATGACCCTGGAAAGCTGGTCGATGGGTATCGTGCGGCCGGTAATGGAGGAGTATCCCTATGCCTGGCTCTACTTTGTCCCCTTTATCCTGATCGCCACCTTCATGATGCTCAACCTGTTTATCGCCGTGATTGTCGATGCGATACAAACCAACCGGGAGCGCGTCGCCGAAAGCAAAGCCCAGGGCCAGGAAGAGAAAAAGAAATCCACGACCAGCCTCTCAGGCACCAACCAGGAACTGTTACTACAGGAAGTACGTCAGTTGCGGGCCGACATACGCGCCCTGCAAGACCGTATCGATGAGCGCTGAGGCACTTATCGAAAGGGGCACGCCAGCATACCGGCGTGCCTGCCTGGCGTTAGTAATCGCCTCGCTGGTGATTTTCGCCAACCTCTATGCCATCCACCCGCTCCTGCCGCTGATTGCAGAGCAATTTCAGGTCTCCACGCTGCAAGCCGGTAACGCCTTTACCATCACCAGCCTGACGCTCGGCCTGTCGCTTCTGGTGCACGGACCGCTCTCCGACGCTGTCGGCCGCCGGGCCCCGTTGTTGGTCGGACTGGGCGCTACCGCGTTACTCACCTTCAGCATGGCGTTCACTGCTCATTTCACTACGCTGGTGTGGTTGCGTGCGGCGCTGGGTGTCGCTCTGGGCGTACTGCCTGCGGTGGCCATCGCCTATCTCGGCGACGCCATGTCGCGTACGGCGCTGGTCGGTGCTGTTGGTCTGTATATCGGCGGCAACACGCTGGGCGGCGCCGGCGGCCGACTGCTCGGCGGATTCATCGCCGACTATTCCAGTCTCCGGACGGTTTTCCTTACCCTAGGGACCTTGAGCCTCTGCGGTCTCGCCGTGGTCGCCCGACTATTACCGCCAGCCACGGGGTTCGTCGCACGTCCGTTGTCACTGGGGGGTAGTCTCAGTGGGTTTCGCGCGCATCTGAGCAACCCTGCCCTGCTCCCCGCCTTCGCAGTAGGCGGGCTGAATTTCATGATTTTTATCAATCTGTACACCTACCTCACATTCCGCCTGAGCGCCGGGCCCTGGCAGCTGGGTGCTGGTAGTCTGGGTATGCTTTTTCTCACCTACCTTGCCGGAACCGTTTCTGCCACGTTTTCGGGCCGCGTTCCATTCAGTCATGCATTGCACGGCATGATGACCGGCGTTGCGTTGCTGATACTGGGTACGCTGTTACTGCTCACCGACCAGCTCTGGTTAATCATCATTGCCCTGCTATGCAACGCCTGCGGATTTTTCCTCACCCACTCGTTAGCCAACACCTGGGTTAATCAGCAAGCCGGCTTCGGCAAGGCAAGTGCATCCTCCCTCTATTCGGTGTTCTATTACATGGGCGCGGCGGCGGGCGTCTACTATCTGGGATTTTTCTGGGAACTGGCTGGATGGAACCTTGTAGTCTTTGCCAGCCTATTCATTCTTTGTCTAAATGCCGGACTGATCTGGCGTCTTTACCGACATTTGTGACGCATTCCCGTTTTCCGCCCCGCCGGGATGTCTTATATTCACCACTATAATAAATTGCGCCTGCAGCCTGACCTGTCCTATAGCTAGGCGCAGACAAGAGGGAATACAGATGGGAATTATGACTTTGCCGCCGGACACGCGGTTGCTGTTGATCGATGACCATCAGATCTACCTTGACGGACTCAGCCTGACCCTTACCAACCTCTGCAAAGACGTGAGCCTGGATCATGCCCACAACGCGGCAGAGGCCGAAGCGCTGGTGAGGGCCAATACCTTTGATCTGATCCTCCTCGATCTGCAATTACCCGACAGCAGTGGTCTGGCTCTGCTACAAAAGTTGAGAGCGATAGACTCACTGGTACCCATCGCGGTCCTGACCGCGAGTAACAGTCCCCGCGATCTTGACGCAGCGCTGCAAATGGGGGCCGCAGGTTTTATCAGCAAGACCGCTGACGGTCAGACGCTGCTTGATGCAGCGACCCGCCTGTTATTTGGTCAACAAGTGGTGATTGCTTCGGAATGCCCGCCACTCGACCGCCAGGGCAATGCCCGGGATCTGGGCGTAACGCCCCGCCAACTGGAGATTCTCGACCTGCTCTCGGAGGGCCTGCCGAACAAGGTGATCTGCCAACGCCTCAATCTGTCTGAAGACACGGTCAAGACGCATCTCAAGGCGCTGTTTTCCACCCTGAATTGCCACAATCGCACCGAATGCGTGAACAACGCACGCAAGCTAGGGTTGGTCAGCTTATAGTTTCGACCACTGGCAACAGCCGTTGCACGGTTCGCCGCAGGCGAGCTGGCAGGACCGGTTTATAGATGACTCCGACATCAGATTGACGCGCCTCGACGATTAACTCTTCACTGGTGTCAGCCGTAATCAACGCCGCAGGCCCTACATAGATTCGCTGTGAGCGCAGCTCACGAATCAGCTCCAACCCGTTCATTTGGCCCTCAAGCCGAAAGTCCGACAGCAACAGATCTACCGGGCTCTTTTGCAACCCCAGCAGCGCCTGTTCCGCGGTTTCGTAGCAGACAACCGTGCACCCCCATTGGCGCAAGAGCGTTTCCGTAGCCTGCAGGTTGATCTCATCGTTTTCCACCACGGCAATCAGCCCCTTGAGTGGCTGACCTTCAGGCATGGGCGCAACCTGTCTGTCGGCGACCCAGTCCGCTGCGGGCACTTCCAGCCAGAATTGCGAGCCTTTGCCGGGGGCCGACTCGACGCCCGACGGGTATTCAAGCAGATGCAACAATTGTCGGCATATCGACAACCCGAGACCGACACCCTTTTCCAGCGTACGGGCCGGGTTTCGAAGCTGGGTAAATTCCTCGAATATGCGTTCCTGCTCGTCTTCGGTCAGCCCGCAGCCGTTGTCGACCACCGCCAGCCGGGTGCGCTCGCCACAACGCGTGACCTCGATACACACTTCCGTGGCCTGGGCATGGACCAGCGCATTATTCAGATAATTGCGCATCAGCCGCTCAAGCAACAGCGCGTCGGCCATCACCGCGCAGTGGCGCGGACAGTTCAGCTTCAATGTCACGCCCCGCTCTTGAGCGCTGGATTCGAGAGTACCCAATAACTGTTGCAGCCAGGGCTGAAGATTGATTGCGCGCAGCTGCGGCCGCACCATGCCGACGCTCAGCCGCGAGATATCCAGCAGCGAATTGAGCATGGCTTGCAGCAGATGGGTGGAATCGGCCAAACGCCTGACGGTGATCCTCGCCTCTGGCTCCTTCACCCTTTCGTCCAGATGCTGAATGAACAACGACATGGCGTGCAATGGCTGCCGCAAATCGTGGCTCGCCGTGGCCAGAAAGCGCGTCTTGCTCTGACTCTCACGTTCAGCGCGCTTGCGTGCGGCTTCCAGCAAGCGCTCGTTGAGATAGGCGCGCCGCATCATGTATTCGTAGACGTACGCTCCAAGACTTCCCATGGCCGCAAAAGAGCCGAGGAACAGTGCCCCGGACAGGATCAAGTAGCGCGAAGAGCCTACCCAGTATTCCGCCAGCAGGTACGCGAAGACGATGAACCAGGAGCCAATTACCGCGTGCCACATCGGCAGTCCCAGCAGAAAGAAGCCGGACAGCAACACCAGATAGAGGCCATCATGGGTCACAGGGACCGGCACCACGGTGAGGCGACTGCTGGTGATGACCAACACCACCATCAGGCCAACGCAGACATATGCCACCGTCGCAGCAAAGAAAGCGGCATCGGGGGCGACCCGCCCGGGTCGATTTGCATACCAGGTAATGATGCATATCAGGATTAACACGCCGCCCCGAATCGGCACGGTGTAGCGATGGATTACTTCCGGAAGGTAGGCGACATCCACCCACATGAACAGCAGCATGAAACTGATACTGGAAAAGGCGACGACGGCGACGCGCCCACACATCTTGCCATGCAGATATTCACGAAACGCGGGTTCGAATTGCTTGGTAAAACGCAGGGCTGCAAAACGCCGCTGCTGCGCAAGCAGTGCTGGTTCGTCCAGGGCCGTTCCTGAAAAAGGCGTATCAGTCGCTTGCATGTGCCATCATCCGGTCTGATGTCGCGGGGCATTTGGGTGATATATCTCGAAGAAATATATCTGCTTGCCACTGCGTTTAAATAGTTTAAAAAACAGGCTTTTACTTTGGATATTCAGCGCTATGCTTGAACTAAAGCATAAGCGCAGGATGCCATTGTGACAGCAAGTGCTATCAATCCGGCCATTAGTCTTCCCCACGATCTCGGATCAACCAGCCAGGTCAAAGTGGCGCCGACTTTTGCGCTCGCCTCAATCAGTAATATTCGGTCTGCGGTGATTGCTCCCACCCTGGATTTTCTGGGGGTGGCCTGCACTGCCGCCGAAGATCTGATACTGGGTACGCTGCTGGTCATGTCGAGTCTACCGCAGGCCAAATGTTCGTCGGAGGGTATCGGCCCCTATGCCATACCGCCAACGCTGCATATTGAACTCTGGGATCACTATCTCGCACGCTCTCCCGACCAGGCAAGCCTGGTGCGCGGTTTGGCCAGTCAGCATTGTTTTCTGCAGAATCCGCACGCCGAGCTCGGCTTCAATCTCGCTTACGCTACCGCCATCGTCTGGGCAATTTATGAATACCGTGGCGTCACACCGGCTGGCCCTACCGGTCTGACTGATCTGGCGCGCATCTGGCAAACAGCGTACCCGCATCGGGGCGGGCGGACCACCGACTTTGTCGACGCCTGGCAGCAGATGTTGGGCGTTTCGCAGGCGGATTGATACCCACTCATAAGGGTGGTCCAGTCAGCTTGACCGCAACCCATGCGCCTACCATGCTGGCTGCTTGTTTCATTCACTGAACCGGAGCCAGACATGCCGCAATCCTTGTCCGTCAATCGCCAGATACTGCTCGCCTCCCGCCCCGTCGGCGCGCCTACCGATGACAATTTCAGACTGGTGGAGACTCCGATTCCCAAGCCGGCACAGGGACAGATGCTGCTACGTAACACCTGGATGTCACTCGACCCCTACATGCGCGGTCGCATGAGCGATGCCAAATCCTATTCCGAACCCACCGAAGTCGGCGCGGTCATGCCCTGCGGCGCGGTGAGCCGGGTGGTTGAATCCAATCTCGATGGCTATCAGCCGGGCGATCTGGTGATGGCCTACACCGCCGGTTGGCAGGATTACACCATTTCCGACGGCTCCATGGTCTTCAAGCTCGACCCCAATATGGAACACCCCTCCCATGCGCTGGGTGTGCTGGGCATGCCCGGGTTCACCGGCTATATGGGCCTGACCGATATTGGCCAGCCCAAAGCAGGCGAAACCGTAGTGGTGGCTGCCGCAACCGGGCCCGTTGGCGCGGTAGTCGGTCAGGTGGCCAAGTTGAAGGGGTGTCGGGTGGTAGGCATCGCCGGCGGCAAACAGAAGTGTGATTACGCCGTTAAGGAGCTTGGCTTCGACGCGTGTCTGGATCATCACCTGGACAGTCTGGAAAGTGATCTGCAGCACGCCTGTCCGGACGGCATCGACATTTATTTCGAGAACGTCGGTGGCAAGGTGTTTGACGCGGTAATGCCGCTGCTCAATCCACACTCGCGTGTGCCCGTTTGCGGGCTGATCGCCCAGTACAATGCCACCTCACTGCCGGAAGGCCCTGACCGGCTCCCGCAGCTGATGCGGCTATTGCTGAGCCAGCGTATCCGCATGCAGGCCTTTATCATCTTCGATAATTACGGCCCGCATTACCCCGAGTTCCTCAAGGTCATGACGCCCTGGGTCAAGGAGGGCAAGGTTAAGGTCAAGGAAGATGTGGTCGAAGGGCTCGAGAACGCGCCGCGCGCGTTCATCGGGCTGCTGGAAGGGAAGAACTTCGGCAAGCTGGTGGTCAAGATCGCTGACGTCTGAGCTCGCAACAGCTCGCTGTCGTAGATAACGGGTGGGACACAGGACGGATCAGCCAGTTGCTTCCGTCCCCCGCCCTTGCGCCTGAAGGTATTCATCCAGACGCCGCTGCTGCGCTGCGCTCAGATGCAGCCCCAGCTTGGTCCGACGCCAAAGAATATCCTCGCTATTCACGGCCCATTCCCGGCCGCATAAATAGCGCACCTCGCGCTCGGTCAGTCCGCCGCCAAAGTCCTCACCCAACTCCTCTGAACCACTGGCCTCGTCCAGGAACTCCCGACACAGCGTGCCGTAGCTGCGCACATACCGAGCGAGTTGCTGCTGGGGCAGCCAAGGGAACTGCGCCGCCAGTTCATCGTGCAATGCCGCCTGGGTATCAAAGTCCCCGCCGGGCAGTGCGTGCTCAGCCGTCCATGCGGGGCCGCCGTCGAGCCAGGGCTCGAGCTTCTCCAGAGCCGCTTCAGCCAGGCGCCTGTAAGTGGTCAGCTTGCCGCCGAACACGGACAACAGCGGCGGTTGCTTGTCAGGTGCCTCCACGGTAAGGGTGTAATCACGGGTCACGGCAGAGGGGTTGGCGTCTTCGTCATCCAGCAAGGGTCTGACGCCCGCGAACCGATGGTGGATATCCGCGCGGGTGAGCTGATGCTTGAAGTGGGCATTAACCACCTCAAGCAGGTATCGCTCCTCTTCCTCAGTCGGGCATATCTCCGCCGGGTCGCCCTGGTAATCGAGGTCCGTCGTGCCGATCAGCGAGAACTGCTGCTCATAGGGTATGACGAACACGATGCGCTGATCCTCGTTCTGCAGAATGTAAGCCTGGGTGCCCGTATACAGCCGGGGCACCACAATGTGGCTGCCCTGAACCAGCCGGACGCCATAGGGTGAACGACTCGAAACCACCTCTTCAATGACCCGTGCGGCCCAAGGGCCGGAGGCGTTCACCAGGGCTCTGGCTTGAATCAGTTCTCTGTCGCCCTCGGCACTCTCCAGCTCCACCCGCCACAGCCCACCCTCGCGTTGCGCCCGGACGCAGCGCGTACGGGTACGAATGTCGGCGCCCAGTGCGCGGGCCTGCATGGCATTGAGCACCACCAGTCGGGCGTCATCTGCCCAGCAATCGGAATACTCGAAGGCGTGGGTAAAGCGCGGTTGCAGCGGCCCCTGATCATCCAGTTGCAGCGCAGTGGAACCCGGCAGTGTCGTGCGCGCCCCGAGATGATCGTAGAGAAACAGCCCGGCCCTCAGCATCCAGCGCGGCCTGAGATGGCTCCTGTGAGGCAAAACGAAACGCAGCGGCCAGATGATGTGCGGCGCCTTGCGTAACAGCACCTCACGCTCGCCGAGCGCCTCATGCACCAGGCGAAACTCGAAATGTTCAAGATAGCGCAAGCCGCCGTGAATCAGCTTGCTGCTGGCCGAGGAGGTGTGCGCTGCCAGATCATGCTGCTCGCACAGCAGGACAGAGAGCCCCCGGCCCGCGGCATCATTCGCGATGCCGACGCCGTTTATCCCCCCACCGATGACCAGCATATCGAACGGACCCTTGCGGCTCACCGACTGGGCACTTTTCATTTCTCCCGGATGCGCTTGCAGCACTCGCCCTACTCCACTGACCTGTCTGACTTGATTAGAGCATACAACCGCGGCCAGAATCGCTTACAAATCCAACGCGGAAACCGCTGCATGACACCCGCTACCAAACAACTCGACAAAGCCAAAGTAGCCTACCGGCTGCACCGTTACGATCACGACCCACAGGCCGAATCCTACGGCACCGAAGCCGCCGAGCGGCTCGCGCTCGAGCCCGGCCAGGTATTCAAGACCTTGCTGGCCGCCACGGAGGTCGGTGAGCTGCTGGTCGCCATAGTGCCGGTAGATCACATGCTGGATCTGAAAGAGCTGGCTCAGGCGGCACGCACGAAAAAAGTCGTCATGGCTGATCCGGCGGCGGCGCAGCGCAGTACCGGCTATCTTGTTGGGGGTATCAGTCCGATCGGTCAGAAAAAGCGCCTGCGCACCTTTATCGATGCCAGCGCAGAGGCATGGCCACAGATATTCGTCAGCGGAGGCCGCCGGGGGCTGGAGATCGAGCTGACTCCGACCGATCTCGCCAGCCAGACAGGGGGTCAGTTCGCCCCGATTGCACGCTAGGGTCTGTTGCCCCGTCCCTACGGGTTGCGATGAATCGGCAACAGACCCTAACCACTTGAGGATGTACATCCATGGGCCATCACATACTCGCAATTGACCAAGGCACCACAAGTAGCCGGGCAATCATTTTCAACGACGAAGCGCAGCCAATCGCGACAGCGCAACAGGAATTCCCGCAATATTTTCCTCAGGATGGCTGGGTCGAGCATGATGGCGAAGAGATCTGGCAGAGCATCCTGGAGGTGTGTCGCGAGGCGCTGAAGTCAGCGCTGCTCGAGGCAGAGGATATTAGCGCTATCGGCATCACCAATCAGCGCGAGACCACCCTATTGTGGGACGCCGAAACGGGTGAACTGCTGCACAACGCCATTGTCTGGCAGGACCGCCGGACTGCGGCTTACTGCGCGGAGCTGCAGGCCGCCGGCCACGAACCCATGGTGACCGAACGCACCGGCCTGCTGATCGATCCGTATTTCTCCGGTACCAAGCTCAGTTGGATGCTGGACAATATCGAAGGCGCCCGCGAGCGCGCCCAGCAAGGCACGCTGCGCTTCGGCACGGTGGACTGCTTCCTGTTGTGGCGGCTCACCGGCGGACGGGTACATCGTACCGATGCCACCAATGCCTCACGCACGCTGCTGCTCAACATTCATACTCAGCAGTGGGATGAGCAGATGCTCGAGCTGCTGGATATACCCCAAAGTCTACTGCCGGAAATCATGGACAACGCGGCCGACTTTGGCGTGACCGATCCGGATGTACTGGGCGCAGCTATTCCCGTGGCTGCCATGGCAGGCGACCAGCAGGCAGCGCTCTTCGGGCAGGTATGCTTCGAGCCGGGCATGGTCAAGAGCACCTACGGCACCGGCTGTTTCATGATCATGAATACCGGCACCACCCCTGTCAGCTCCAAAAATCGGCTGCTGACGACCGTCGCGTACCGGCTCGACGGCGAGACCACCTACGCGCTCGAGGGCAGCATATTTGTAGCGGGCGCGGCCATCCAGTGGCTACGCGACGGCCTCAAACTGATCCAGCACGCTGGCGAAACCGAAGCCCTGGCCAGGCAGACCGGCGACCAGTGCGGCGTATACCTGGTGCCCGCCTTTACCGGCCTCGGTGCGCCCTACTGGGATCCCAAGGCGCGCGGCGCCATATTCGGTCTGACCCGCGACACCGGCATCGCTGAAATTGTCACCGCCGGGTTGCAGTCAGTCTGCTTTCAGTCCCGCGATCTGCTGGATGCCATGCTCAGAGACAGCAACCAGAGCATTTCCACACTGCGTGTCGATGGCGGGATGGTGGTGAACAACTGGGTCGTGCAGGCGCTCGCCAACATACTCGGGGTCGCCGTCGACCGCCCACAAATCACCGAGACCACGGCGCTTGGGGTTGCCTATCTGGCGGGGCTGCATACGGGGGTGTTTCGTGACCTGGAAGCGCTCACCGAGCGCTGGAGCTGCGAGCGGACGTTTGCCGCCGCTATGCCAGAAGCAAAGCGTGAGGAGCTCTATAAAGGTTGGCTGGACGCAGTGAGTCGCGTCAGAGGGAGTAGTTGAGGGTGCGGTGACAAAAAAAGCGGCTCCCTTCCGAGCCGCTGCATGGCGCGCAATATACGCGGAGGCGTAACGCCTCCGCGCATGGGCTCACTCAGTAAACGTCGTGCTGCGTGTTATGCACATTGAATTTGCCGGTTGGGGTAATCAGGCGCTTGTCCTTGATTACGTGCTTCAGCTCCAATGTTTTGTCATCTACTACGACGATTGCTGATTGTTCTTCCTGTCCGCTCCAAACCGAGAACCAGACTTCGTCGCCAGCCTCATTATACTCAGGCTGAACCACACGCTTGGCGCCATCGGTCACGCCTGCCCACTCGGCAATTGGCAGTACCTTGTAGCCAGCACCAAAGTTCTGGATGTCGAATACCGCCACCGATTGACTGATTTTCTCGTCTGGATTGAAGGTGGTATCCAGATACAGGTGCTGAGACTTCGGATGGGTCTTGATGAACAGCGAACCGCCACCCTGACCTTTCAGTGTATCGACCACTTTCCAGGCCTGGTCAGGATGATCCTCAGGATCGGTGCCGATCAGGGAAATAGTCGCATCGCCCAGGTGGCTGGTTGCCCAGACCGGACCAAATTCTGGATGGACGAAGTTGGCGCCACGACCTGGATGCGGGGTTTTGCCTACATCGACCAGGGCGGTCATCTTACGGTCCTTCGAATCGATTACCGCCACTTTGTTGGAGTTGTTCGCAGCCGTCATGAAGTAACGGTGACTGACATCCCAGCCACCGTCATGCAGGAACGGCGCGGTTCCGATCATAGTGGTAGTCAGGTTTTCGATGTCCTCGTAATTGACCAGCAACACCTTGCCGGTTTCCTTGACGTTGACAATGAACTCCGGGTGTTCGTGGGAGGCGATAATCGCCGCCACGCGTGGCTCAGGATGATATTCCTGGGTGCCAACGACCATGCCGCGCGTCGATACAATTTTCAGTGGCTCCAGCGTCTCGCCATCCATGATGGTGTACTGCGGTGGCCAGTAATCGCCGGCGATGACGTACTTGTCCTCGTAGCCTTTGAACTTGGACGTTTCAACCGAACGCGCCTCGATGCCGACCTTGATTTCGGCAACCTTGGTAGGTTCCTTGGCCCACAGGTCAATCATATCGATTCGAGCATCACGTCCAATCACCAGCAGGTATCGCCCGGATGCGGACATGCGCGAGATATGCACAGCGTAGCCGGTCTCGATAGTCTTGATGATTTCCTTGCTCTTACCATCAATCAGAGCGATTTTGCCGTCGTCGCGCAGGGTGACCGAGAACAGGTTGCCCAGATCCAGCTTGTTCATCTGTTTAGTCGGACGATCCTCAGGCTTGACCAGCACTTTCCAGGATTCGCGCATATCTGCCATGCCCCACTCCGGCGGCACTGGCGGCGCGTGTTGGATATAGCTCGCCATGATCCTGATTTCGTCCTCGGTCAGTTCACCGGAAGACCCCCAGTTCGGCATGCCTGCGGGGGAGCCGTAGGAAATCAGGGCCTGCAGATATGCCTGACCACGCTCCTGAGTGATATCGGGTGTCAGCGGCTTGCCGGTCGCGCCTTTGCGCAGCACACCGTGACAACCCGCGCAACGCTCGAAGTACGTCTTCTGAGCGTACTCAAATTCTTCTTCGGTAAGGTCCGGTGCACCGGGCGACCGAACTATCCCGACCGCAGCTGCATCAACTTCCGACGGCCCACCTTGATAGGCGGAGGCCGGGTCTTCGGCCTGCGGAACAGCGTGGGCCATTATCGAAGCGTTCAACAACAACGCACCAATAGCCAATGCCAACGGATGTTTTTTGATAAACATGATTAATCCCTCAACTTGCTTCATCGAAATGGCAACGAGCTCTGACTACGACTGCTGCCGTGTTATTCGCTCAGAATTGGAAAGTTGCTTCCAGATCTGCGTAGCGCTGCGCGCCGGGAATTTCATCCAGCGGTCGATACTCCCGGTTTAGCAGATTGCCCAGCAACAGGCTAACGCTGACCCGCTCCTGATAATCAATTTTCCAGTTCAGGTTAAGCGTTGCGAAGCCGCCCGCCTGATCGGTTATCTGTCCGAGGTTATCCTCACGCTTTGCCCCTTCGGCGGCCCGCATATACAGGTCCACCTCACTGAACAGGCCAGCGTTGAGCGTCGAAAAATGTCGCAGACCCAGGGTGCCGCTGGCTTCAGGCAGACCACTGTGGCGCGTTGAGCTGTGATTCCCGAAACGGAACGTCCGGCGTGTCAGGTTGATGGAGGCATGGGGCTTCACCGGCAGCTCTCCACGCCATTCCAGGGCCACTTCCAGACCGTGGGTACGGGCCTCATCAACGTTCACGTATTGCCACTGTCGCAGGCGCGAGGAACTCGGCGGCAAGAAACCCTCCGGCGTAGCCGATAACAGGCTACGGTCGATATAGTCCTTGGCATCCGTGCGGTACAGCGCGACGTCCAGCGAGGCCAACGCCGACTCATGGCGCACGCCCAGTTCGACGGTACGCGCCAGTTCTGGTTTGAGCTCAGCGTTACCGTAGTGCACCTCGCTGCCACCGGTAGCGACCGAGAAGAGCTGGGTCAGCGTCGGATAGGAGTAGCCACCGGCGAAGGTTCCGCGCACCGACCAGTTGCTGTCCAGCTGATGCACCAGGCCGAGCGAACCCAGCCAGCGCTCATCCCGGCTGTCTGTTTCGCTGCGGTCGGTACTGCGATTGAGGTCCGACTCGACCACGTAATACCGCCCGCCCAGATGGCCGATCCAGTCCGGCGCGAACTGCCAGCGCTGCTGCACAAACGCCGAAAACGTGTTTTGCTCCGCGTCCTGCACAGAGCTGCGCGACGTGTTTCTCGGAGGTCCAAAAGGCGGCGATACGGTGGTTGCCGTCTGTTTGTCTGCATTGAGCTGATCCTGCATGTATTCAACGCCAGCCAGAGTCGGCTGATTAGCAAACAGGTCCATCTCGGCTTTCAGCGCCAGCCCGCGGGTGCGCAGATCGTCTACTGCCACGTTGTCTACTGCGATTGAGGGAAAGCCACTGACCTCCACACTGTTGGTGAAAGTACGGTCAACCTGACGATGAAATCCATCAAGCGACAGTCGAGTGAGCCAATCCGTTACCGCCTCGGCCTGATAGAAGAATGCATAGCGGGTCTGATCGCGCTGCGGAAACTCCAGGGTCAAGCGCTCGCCAGGAACTGGATCAATCCAGGTATTGGCCGCGAGATTGAACTGCTCCGCCTTCAGCACCAACTGTTGATTAGCCCAGCGGTAGCCCAGATGAGCGCTGACGGATTCATTGTCGTAATCGGAATGATCCAGGGTGCCGTCCGGCGTACGCCGATCGCCATGCTCGCTACGCGACAGAGCAAGCCTGTAATCGAAGCCGTTCATGCTTCCCCCGAGACCGGCGGAGCTTCTGTAGCCCTGGGTCGCCGAGTAATAGCCAGCACCCGCGTGGCCCTCCAGAGGCTTGTCACCGCCGCCCCGGGTGATGATGTTTACTACGCCGCCAATGGCATTCGAGCCATTGATCACGGATGACGGCCCGCGGATGACCTCGATCCTGTCGATCATTGCTGGATCAATAAGCAATGGCGTGCCATAGGTGGAATGATCAGTGAGAGCCTGTCCGTCAATCTGGATAGCGACCCGCCGGCTGCTCTCACCGCGGATGGAGATACGCTTCATACCGGGGGTGTCGGAATCAGCCAGCGTGACGCCAGGGATATCGCGGAACAACTCCGCAGCATCAGCCACAGGCTCACGTTCGATATCATAGCGGTCAAGCCGCGTGACACTCGCCGGGCTCAGCAGCAACGACTCACGCATGCCGGTGGCGGTAATGATGCTGGGCTCAAGCTCCAAAGCCTGCTCAGCAAAAACGCCAGGCGTAGCAAGCAGCGCAGAGACTGTTGCCAATAATGCTGGTCGTTTATTCATCAACCACTCCATCGGTGTACTTTATGACTGACAGTATGGTCAATCAGGAGTAGGACATCTTGATCACGGTCAAGACTTTGTGCGACATGCTGACGCAGCGTTATCAGAGCAGCGCGACGCTGATCAATATTGAACTCGACCTCAACGGATGTGTCTGTTCCGGTACTTTCAACCTCCAAGCCTAGTCAACAAAACCAATAACGGGACGGTAGATGCTTACTTTTATCGCCGCAGTGTCCTTTTTTGTTCTCGCCAGCGAAACCTATCTCAAGAACCATCGATTCGCCTTGATACCCCACGCGCGGCTGGGCGAGTGGCGATCTGTATGTTGCGTGCTAGGGGGGTTCCTCGCTCCTGCTGCCGCAGTGGGCATGATCATATGGGGGTTCTATCGATGCAGGTGGTGGCTACCAGTTGCCGCCATGCTCTTCGGCTCACTGGTGCTGTGCGTGATTTTTCGCAAGAGAATGATCGCCTCACCCGTCTGTACCATGCTCTGCGCCTCGGCGTTCGGATCCGCCTGCGCTGGCTATGTCCTGACGCTGTCGCGTGACCTCGCTTCCTGATCCCTTGCGGGTCAGACGAATGCTTTTAAAAAAGACACGCAAAGCAACTTGAGCGCGGAAACCGGGTCTCACGTACAACGCCAAATCCATACCGGTGCGCCACTTGGCGAGTACCCGGGATTACGTGAGCTGCTACAAGAGGAAGATACCTATGAGGTCATCGACGACCATCCAATTGCAGATCGGCAATGCTATTCCGCCAGGTAACGAGAAGGAGACCGGCGAGATCATTGAGCTCTGGCACCACGCCAATACCTTCTTCAATGATCGGCCTTTTACTGCCCAGGGCCAACTCAACGGCGCTGCGGACTCCTACCATATCAGCCTGGACGCCGGAGACCTGATCGCTGCGATGGAGAGCGCCAGAAACCAATCCGGCTCGTTCTCGAAGCACCAGCTGGCGCATGTGGAGGATCCGGGCAAAGCCACCACTGCGGGCTTCTCAATTGTCGTTTCTTCAGATAGTCATACCACTACTGAGGAAGAGAGCTACCAGGTGGCGACCATTTTCATCCAGCAGCTGGTAATGGCGATCAACCTGCTCAGACCCGGGGCGTTGCAGATTCTGGATAGCCGATTTACTGGCGAAGGCGCCCACAAGTATGAGGCGCAGAACTATGATTCCAGACTCTACTACGGCGCCCTGAAAGCCTCGCAGGATAATCAATGGCCGCCACTCAAAACGCTTTCCCTCGAAGAGGTGTGGTCCTGGCTGGAAGACACTGAAAGCAGCCGGACCGACACTGCACTGAAGAGCATCAACAAGGTATTGTTCACTCTGCTGAAAGTGGCCCAGCAGCGCCATGAATACAGCGCCAGAACAGCGCTGCTGGTGATGTATCAACTGGAAATAATGCTCGAATGCCGGCAGATCAACTCGCTGTCGGACCTACGCAACCGTATTGCGCTGATTTTTGAAAACTTTCCGGGTTCTGCTAACTGGCTCTCGGAGTTGCATGAGGCTCGCAACGGTCTCGTCATGGCCAGCGTGCCGGTGCACCGCCCGCCCCTGATCTGCCACACCACGGGAAATGCCCTTCGCAAACAGTCAGGGCAGCATTGCGCCGCTGTCGAATCGGGTACGGCTCTTGTGCTGGCTCTGCTCCATGACCTGATTGCCGAGAAAGCACAACGCTACCGGTTTTCAGAAACCATGGTCCGAGACTGAGTTGAATTGAATTGAATTGAATTGAAAAGCCTATTGGTGGATCCAGCTGTTCCAGACATGTGGAGCAATGAGATATGGGTACCGTAGCGACAGTGACAATGAATCCATCCATCGACCTTTTCGCGGAGACCAGGAAGCTCGTGGCCAATGGCAAGAGTCGCTGTCACAACCTGGTCCATGAACCCGGTGGCGGCGGCATCAATGTCGCCCGCAACCTGCACCGCTTTGGCGTCGACGTGGTGGCGATTCTCACCACGGGCGGCCTGCAAGGGGAGAGGCTCAAGCGGATCCTGGAGCGTGAGACGTTCGACATTCATTGCGTCGACATTGCAGATGAGACCCGCGAATGCATTGCCCTCACAGAAAAGGCCAGTGACAAGCTCTTTCATCTGGTTTTCCCGGGTCCTGAACTCAAGGAGTCCGAATGGCGGCAGTGCCTCGAAACCTTCGAAGCACTGCAACCGACGCCAGACTATCTGGTGCTCAGCGGCAGTCTACCAGGCGGAGTGCCGACGGATTTTTACGGGAACCTGGCGCACTCGGCCGCCGACCGGGGCGCCAGAGTGATACTGGACACCTCTGGCAAGGCGCTTTCTCCCTCATGGGGGAAAGGGGTCTATCTCACCAAACTCAACTTCGAAGAATTTGCCGATCTGGGATATTCAGGTCCCGAAGACCGCTCTAGCATACTGGCGGCTATGGAACAAATGGTTAAACAGGGCTTTACCGACAATCTGATTGTTACTTTGGATGCTGACGGCGCCCTGCTCGTCTCCGACACCGGCGAGAAGCTGCATGCGCGCCCTCCCGAGACGCGAGTGGTCAGTCACGTGGGTGCCGGAGACAGCTTCGTTTCGGTTCTGGTCCATCAGCTTGAGCATGGCAAGACGGTGGCCGAGGCATTCCGTTACGGCGTGGCAGCAGCAGCCGTCAAGGTCAGCACCCCGGGAAATCAGCTCATGGACCTCGAAAAAGTCGAATCCATCGCCGCCGAGGTGACGATTCGCGAGCATGAATAGTCAGGGCTTTCCAGCACGTTTATTGCTTAAGCGTGACCACATTGACCGGATTGCCCGCCACGAACCGGCGAATGTTTTCCACCGTGGCATCAAAAATACGCTGCACGGCTTCCCTCGTGTTGAACGCACTGTGGGGGGTGACTACTACGTTTTTCATCCGCACCAACACTTCGTTCGCCAGCAGCGAGGAAAGATCCTCGGTCTCTTCGTAGACCGACCGGAGTAACTCCGCCTCTTCGCGCACCACCGGCTCATAGGGCAGGACATCCAGTCCGGCAGCCGCCACTTTCTGCTCCGCCAGTGCTC
This sequence comes from Pseudomonas saliphila, assembly GCF_008638345.1. Lineage (GTDB taxonomy): Bacteria > Pseudomonadota > Gammaproteobacteria > Pseudomonadales > Pseudomonadaceae > Halopseudomonas > Halopseudomonas saliphila. Next base: position 135,718 of record NZ_VTVA01000003.1, read on the forward strand.
TCGCCAGGGCTTTTATATCAACCACGTCGCCCCGGGCCGTATTGATAAGGACCACCCCATGTTTCATTTTCGCAAACGCCTCCCCATCAATAAGATGGTGGGTCTGCGGATTGGAAGGCACATGAAGGGTTATGACATCGGCATCGCGCAACAGGTGGTCCATATCCACATAGTTAAAGCTGAGCTCATGTGCAGCCCCTTCATCCGGCTCGATATCACATGCCAGCACCGGCATGCCAAACCCCTGGGCAATGCGGATGGTTGCCATGCCGATATTGCCGGTGCCCACCACACCCAGCGTTTTTCCTCGCAGGTCGAAGCCCTGCAGGCCACGCGGTGAGAAGCCGCCCCTACGGGTCCGCTCCACCGCTTCCTCCAGCCGGTGGCTAATCATTAGCAGCAGGCCGAACACGTGCTCTGCTACGGTGTTTCCGCCGTAGTCGGGACAATTACATACCGTGATCCCCCGCCGTTCACATTCCTCAATATCGACATGGTCGAAGCCCGTGGATCTGCAGCTGATCAATTTGAGGCCTGGCATGCTATCCAGCACCTGCCGGTCCACTTTCGAATAGATGAAAATGGAAATGGCTTCGGCGGACGCGTATTCCCCTGCGTTACCGGCCCGCAGCGGGTCTTCGCTGTAGCGCACGACGTGCTCTGGCTGCAACGTATCGAAGGCATCCCGTTCCCACTTTTCCATGTCAAAAAACACAATGTTCACCGGGGCTTGTCCTCGCGCCAGATTTCCAGGATATCAAGCACACTGTCTGGATTGAGGGAAATGGAATCGATACCGCTATCCACCAGAAACTGGGCGAAATCCGGGTAATCGCTGGGCGCCTGACCGCAGATACCTACCTTGCATCCGCTCTGGTGAGCCTTGTCGATCACTTGCACAATCGCCCTCTTGACCGCCTCGTCCCGTTCATCGAACAGCTCGCTGAGCACCTCTGAATCCCGGTCCACTCCCAGCACCAACTGGGTCAGGTCATTGCTGCCAATGGAGAAACCATCGAACCGCTCGGCAAACTGCTCCGCGAGGAACACATTGGAGGGTATCTCGCACATCATATACAGCTGCAGGCCGTTCTCGCCGCGACGGAGCCCGTGCTCGGCCATCACCTCGATGACCCGGTCCGCCTCCCGCGGGCTGCGAACGAAGGGAAGCATGACCACGATATTATCCAGGCCGATCTCTTCACGGGCCTTCTTCACCGCGCGGCACTCCAGGGCGAAACCGTCCTTGTAGCGGTCGCTGTAATATCGGGAAGCGCCGCGGAATCCCAGCATGGGATTTTCCTCCCGGGGCTCGAACTGTTTGCCGCCGATGAGCTTGGCATACTCGTTGGTCTTGAAGTCGCTCATGCGGACGATCACCGCATCCGGATACTGGGAAGCGGCAATCATGGCGATCCCCCGGCTGAGGTGTTCGACGAAGTACTCGGTTTTATCCTCGTAACCGGCAGTGAGTTCCTCAATGCGCTTTTGCGCCTTCTTGTCTTGCACCTGATCAAACCGCGCCAGGGCCAAGGGGTGGATCTTGATCACGTTACTGATAATGAACTCCATGCGGGCCAGGCCGACACCCTGAACCGGCAGGCGCCACCAGCGGAAAGCGGCATCCGGCGCAGCCAGGTTAATCATCAGTTGCACCGGCGCCTCGGGAAGATTCTCGATATCGATATCCCGCTCCTCGAAGTCGAGGATTCCCGCGTAGATCCGACCTTCGCTGCCTTCCGCGCATGACACCGTGACTTCCTGGCCGTCCTTCAGCACCGCTGTCCCGGAGCCTGTACCCACGATGGCGGGAACGCCGAGTTCTCGGCTGACAATCGCGGCGTGGCTGGTTCGACCTCCGTGATCGGTGATGATGGCTGTGGCCCGTTTCATGATCGGCCCCCAGTCCGGGTCTGTCCGCTCGGTGACCAGCACGTCGCCATCCTCGAAGCGATCTATTTCCTGGGGGCTTTTGAGAATCCTCACCCGACCGGCCGCTATGGACTCGCCAATGGCCACGCCGCGGGCCAGCACCTCGCCGGTTTCTTCCAGCCGGTAGCTCTTGAACGCGCCGGATTGCTTCTGCGAGTGAACGGTTTCGGGGCGGGCCTGGACACAATAGAGCTCGCCGGAGTCACTGTCCTTGGCCCACTCCATATCCATCGGCGTGCCGTAATGCTTTTCGATGGTCACGGCCCAACGGGCAAGGGTAAGGACATCATCGTCATCGAGCACCATGGCTTCACGCTCAGCCCTTGTGGTGTCCACCGTTTTGGTGGGCTTCGGTCCCCGGGCCGCGTAGATCATCTTTTCCTTCTTACTGCCGCATTTCCTGGCCAGGATCGGCACCAGGTGCGTGTTCTCAAGCCCCGGTTTGAACACCCGGTACTCATCCGGGTCCACGGTGCCCTGCACCACCGTTTCGCCAAGCCCCCAGGTGGCATTGATGACCACCACATCGGGAAAACCGGTATCCGTGTCCAAGGAGAACATCACGCCAGCGCAGGCCTTGTCCGAGCTCACCATTTTCTGTACGCCCACGGACAGCGCGACGTCCAGGTGATCGAAGCCACGATGCTCCCGGTAGTTGAGGGCACGGTCAGTAAATAATGAGGCATAGCATTTCCGGCAGGCGTCGATCAGGTCGTCGCCGCCGCGGATATTGAGGTAGGTTTCCTGCTGGCCGGCAAAACTCGCCTCGGGTAGATCCTCCGCCGTAGCGCTGCTGCGTACCGCCACGGGTAGATCCTTCCTGGCATTGCGCGCGGCGAGTTCCTCATAGGCGTTGCGAATGGCCTGCTCAATATCGTCCGGAAAGCTGCCTTGCAGGAATGCCTCGCGGATTTCCTTGCCTACCTGTTTGAGCGATTTTTCTTCACGAACAAGCGCTTCGGTCAGCGTGCGGATCCTGTCCTTCAGCTCATTGTGTTCGAGATAGGCGCGGTAGGCATCCGCCGTGGTGGCGAACCCTCCGGGCACCCGCACACCGCCCTCTCGTAAATTGGCGATCATCTCGCCCAGCGAGGCATTTTTACCTCCGACGCTGGAGACATCGTTGTTGCCCAGGTCCTCAAACCAGCGAATATGCGTTGTTTTCGACATAGTCAGGCCAGACATAGTCAGGCCATCCTTTGCATCAGATGCGCGCAGCACCGGGGCGAGGTGGCGATGCGAAATGCTTGCCGGCCTATGTGGCCAAACCCGTGGCTGCCAATCTTCATAAAAAGGGTCTCCGTTGCTGTCCAGGTGACGTTTGCTGGCCTTCTTGAAAGCGTAGTTCAAGAATGTCCGGCCTAAAGACCATCCGTAACTTTTCCGGATCAGCTGATGGCGGGGGCTGCTACGTCACCGGCCACCAGCGGTTTTTATTTCGCCGCACGTTGACTAGAGTTTCAAGGTCGGCTCAGCCATTCAGCCACCCGCCCCTTTCGGTTCTATCGAGCGGTGGTATCAGAATTCCCACGCGGTTGCGGACGACGAGGCGCGGCAATAGCCGCGGACCGGTCTATCGATCATCCAGCTGGAGCTCACCCATGAAGCGCGACGACGGACTAGCTCTCTTTTGCCTGAACAGCGGCCATCACTTCGCTTCGCAGGTGGCGACCCATCTTGGCGTCCCCCTGAGCGCGCACGAGGAGCGGGATTTCGAAGACGGGGAGCACAAGACTCGCCCGCTGGAAACAGTGCGCAACCGCGATGTGTTTGTGGTTCAGTCGCTCCACAGTAGCGATGGCTTAAGCAGCAACGACAAGCTGGTGCGCCTGCTGTTTCTACTGGCCGGCCTGCGGGACAATGGCGCGGCGCGGATCACCGCCGTTGTGCCTTACCTGTGCTACTCGCGCAAGGACCGACGAACCAAGTCCCGCGACCCCGTCAACAGCCGCTACATCGCCCAGCTCTTCGAGGCCGTGTCTATCGACGCAATGGTGACGGTGGATGTGCACAACCGCGCCGCCTTCGAGAACGCCTTTCGTTGCCCGACATTGCATTTGAGCGCGAGGGACGCGTTCATCGACTACCTCCTCCCCGATCTTCAGGACAAGCCAGTCACGGTAGCGTCCCCGGATGTGGGTGGTGTCAAGCGCGCAGAACTGTTCCGCGAAGCCTTGGAGAGTCGGCTGGAACGCCCGGTCGGCAGCGCCTTTATGGAGAAGCATCGCAGCCGCGGCGAATTAAGCGGCTCAGCCGTTGTGGGGGACATAGGCAACCGTACTGTGCTGATCCTGGATGACCTGATTGCCGGAGGAGGCACCATGCAACGGGCCGCGCAGGCGTTCAAGACACAGGGTGCCGAGGCGGTCATCGCCCTCGCCACCCACGGGGTTTTCTCTCAGGAGGCGAATGACAAACTGGCTTCGCCGGTACTGTCTCGGGTGATCCTTGGCAATACCATCGCCCCGACACTGGCGGCAGCAGCGATGAAGAAGATCGAGCTGGTCAATATCACTGCCGGTATCGCCGACACTATTGCCGCACTGCACACCGGACGAGACGTGTCGGATCTGGAGTCCTGAGCTCAGGCTTGGTCGGCCCTGACCCTTCAGCCAGCAAAACGTTCGCCATGGGTCAGGGCTATGCTCAGGTAATCCAAGGCCTTTTGCCGCCAGGGACCGCGGCTCTCCTGGTAATCGTCGTCCAGGTGCCAGATGGCAAGCCTGGCCCGTTCTGAGGCTCGGTAGGCTTTGTAGAATGCTATCAGGGACGCTGGCGGCTCATCTCCGGTAATGGTCCGATAGACCTCGAACAGGATAGTGCCCACGCGCTGCTCCCCGAGCTTTTCGCATTCCATCGCCAAAAAGGACAACTCATCCGCCGGATCCCGTATCCGCAGATCACGGCTGAACTCGAGACAATCGATCACTACGGGTGGCTCTGTCAGGCAAACGTGTTCTGGACGCAAATCACCATGGGCCTCCACCAGCCGGCCGGCCGCCGCGCGACGCCCGACAAGTACTGCATTGTCTTCCAGGAAACTCCTTTGCTGATCACAGGCTGTTTTGACCCGATCCCCGGGAAGGGAATAGTCGATCAACTGCCGGTAGTTTTCGCTGATGCCGCCCCGCAAGCGCTGCAGATACTGCTCCTCCGTGAGCGGTATGGGTGTCGCAGCGAGATAAAAACGGGCAAGCAAATCGGCAACAACCGTGACGCGTCGGTAATCGAGGGCCGCGAGCTTGATCTGGGTGTCGAGCATCGCCTCCGCGGGCAGACGCCGCATGACCACCAGCCAGTCGACGGGTACGCCCTTCCCGCCCAGCACCAGCCCGCCGCCTGCGACGACGCTCAGCGGCTCCACACCAATATAGGTATCGCCACCCAGTCGGCGGTTAAGACGCAGCTCCTCGACACAGTTTTTATAGCGGCCATCCACGCTGGTGAAATCGAACAGCGGTTGCGCCACCGGCTTTTTGAGCTTGTACACCTGTGGGCCGACGAGAAAGACCCAGGACATGTGTGTTTCGAGTACCTCCACCCTATCGGCCTCAACCGGATAGGAAGCAGCCGCTGACAGGAAGGCTACTTTTTCCTGGATGTCGGGTAAGCGCGGCGTCTCGATCATCATGACCCGCGGCCCAGCCGGTCAGGCCACCGTCACAGACGCGGAACGGTAGACATCCTGAATTGCGTGCAGTAGCTCTACCCCTTCATTCATCGGCTTCTGGAAGGCCTTGCGCCCTGTGATCAGTCCCATGCCGCCCGCGCGTTTATTGATCACGGCGGTCCGTACGGCCTGATGCAGGTCATCACTGCCCGCCGACGCGCCGCCCGAGTTGATCAGCCCGATGCGGCCCATATAGCAGTTCGCCACTTGATAACGGACAAGCTCAATCGGGTGATCGATGGCCAGCTCCGAGTACACGCGGTCATGGGTCTTGCCGAAATCAAGCGCGGTAAAGCCCCCGTTCAGCGTCGCCTGTTTTTGCTTGACGATATCGGCGCCGATGGTCACGGCCAGATGATTGGCCTGCCCGGTCAAGTCCGCTGCCGTGTGGTAATCCGCTCCATCCTGCTTGAATGCCGGATTGCGCAGATAGGCCCAGAGCACGGTGACCAGGCCCAGCTCGTGGGCGCGAGCAAACGCATGCGAGACCTCTTCGATCTGCCGGCGAGACTCAGGTGAGCCAAAATAGATCGTTGCGCCAACCGCCACGGCGCCGAGCTCAAACCCCTGCTCGACCGTGGTGAACAGCGTCTGGTCATATTCATTCGGATAGGTCAGCAGCTCGTTGTGATTAAGCTTTACCAGAAACGGAATCCTGTGCGCATAACGGCGGCTGACCGATGCCAGCACACCGTAGGTCGAGGCAATGGCATTGCAGCCACCCTCAATTGCCAATTCCACGAGGTTCGCCGGATCGAAATACAGCGGGTTCGGTGCGAACGATGCGCCAGCAGAATGTTCCACGCCTTGATCGACCGGCAGAATCGACACGTAGCCGGTCCCCCCCAGGCGGCCATGTTCCAGGATCGTCTGCAGGTTGCGCAGCACCGCATTGGAGCGATCACTGTCGGCCAGCACCCGCGAGACGTAATCAGGCCCAGGCAAATACAAATGCTTGCGATCGATACCGCGGCACTCATAACCCAGCAGTGAATCGGCTTCGTCGCCGAGGATGCGTTCGATGTCGCTCATCAGTCACCTCGATTGCAGTTCGCGTGCGCGGCTTTCTGGACGTATCGGAGATCTGCAAAGGATAGACGCCGACAGGGGCTCTTTCCAACATAGGTCCAATCAGTGTAAACGGTGCAATCGTCCTTTAGCGCGGGTCCCTTCAATTGTCATTCCGTGGCATCCCCGACTCGAGCAGATTGATCATGTCAAAAAAACTCATGCACAAAGCTGCGCGAACCCATACAACCCTTACGTGTCCATTATCAAGACCCGGCATTATTCACCAGGGCCAAGCTGCAGCTCTGGAGGAAGCTTAGTCAATGGATCTCAGCCCTCGTCGAGCGCAGCCCAAGGTCCTATTCGTCATTGCCAGCGGCCATTGATCGAGGATCTATCCTTTGGAGTCAACAGACAAAAGGACACGTAACGGCGCCGACAACGCCAATTGGCACGCCGTCGACATCGAGGCCGCTCTGGGAGAGTTCGACGTCCGGACGGAAAAGGGGTTGACCGACGACGAGGCGCAGCAGCGATTGAAGCGCTACGGACCGAACCAGCTGCGGGCAACAGAGAGCCGGCCCTGGTGGCGGATTCTTCTGAGCCAGTTTCACAGTATCGTCATCTACTTGCTGAGCGGCGCCGCCATTCTGGCGTTTGCTACGGGCCGCCTGCCGGAGGGTTTCGCGGTCCTGGCGGTGCTGCTGGTCAATACCGCCATTGGTTTTGTCAGCGAATGGAAGGCTGTGCGTTCCATGGCCGCTCTGCGCCGGTTGGGCGAACATATGACCCGAGTCCGGCGCGAAGGCAGTGAGCGCGATATTGCCGCACCGGAAATCGTGCCCGGCGACATCGTACTGCTGGAGGCCGGCGACCTCGTCCCTGCCGACTTGCGGCTGATTGAGGCGAATCACCTCAGGGTCAATGAGGCGCCGCTTACCGGAGAGTCCGTGCCGGTGAGCAAATTAACCGATGCCCTGGCGGCGGATACGCACATTGCCGATCGCAAGAACATGCTCTACAAGGGCACCAGCCTCTCCAGCGGCACAGCCGTGGGCGTTGCCGCTGGCACCGGATCGGAGACCGAACTGGGTCGAGTGTCCGCACTCGCGGAATCGGCCGAGGGAACAGTCCCGCCGCTGCAGCAGCGGTTGGATCAGCTGGGGCGTCGTCTCGCTATATTGACCATCTTCATTGCCATTGCGGTCGCACTGCTGGGCTTTCTGGTACGAGAGCAGCAGGCCGCGCTGGTAATCGAGACCGCGCTCGCCCTGGGGGTGGCCGCCATTCCTGAGGGCCTGCCCATCGTCGCGACCATTGCTCTGGCCCGCGGCATGTATCTGATGGCAGTACGCAACGCGCTGGTCAACCGGCTCACCGCAGTGGAAACCCTGGGAGCCACCCGGGTAATTTTTTCGGACAAGACCGGCACTCTGACGGAAAACCGGATGCGGCTGCAAAAAATCGTCACCCCCACCGGCGATCTGGTGTTGGAGGAAACCGGGCCTGACGACAAGCTGGCGGAAACGGACGCCGTGCGCCGCATCATGGAGGTGGGCGTGCTCTGCAATGGCGCCTCCCTCGGTCAGGAGCAGGGAGAAGATAATCCACGCGGCGATCCCACCGAAATAGCGCTTCTGAAAGGCGGAAAAGACCTGGGGCTGAACCGAAAGGCGTTGCTGGAAGAGCGGCCCGAGGCCCGCGTGGAAAAATTCGAGCCCCGGGTGAAAAAGATGGCCAGCTTCCATCGGGCAAATGGCGAATTCTACGTCGCGGTGAAAGGCGCACCCGAGGCCGTGCTGGAAGTGTGCAGCGATATTGTTGCGGCGGATGGCGGCACCGAGCCGCTAGATGACGAGATGCGCCGCCAATGGCTTGAACGCGCCAACCAACTGGCGGCCGAGGGTTTGCGCCTTTTGGCCATGGCCGAGAAACGGGTGACAACCAAGGATGCTGAGCCCTATAACGAGCTGTGTTTCCTCGGCCTTGTGGGTTTGCTCGATCCACCCCGCAAAACAGTCAGGGAGGCAATTGACGCCTGTCAGGCGGCCGGCATCCGCGTGGCGATGGTGACGGGCGATCAACTGGAGACCGCCACGGCGATTGCCCGGGCGGTGGGGATCGCCGGCGGCGAGGATGATCCTGAGACAGTCGGGATGCTGGGACGCGACATCGGTTCACCCGACGATCCGAACAGGCCAGAGAACATCTACCGCGCCAACATCTTCGCCAGGGTGAGCCCTGAGCAGAAACTCGATCTGGTGAGTATTTATCAGGCCCGGGGAGAGATCGTGGCCATGACCGGCGACGGCATCAATGACGCACCCGCCCTGAAAAAAGCCGATATCGGCATCGCCATGGGCAAACGGGGCACGGAGGCGGCCAAGCAGGTCGCCGACATGGTATTGAAGGACGACGCCTTTGAAACCATTGTTGCGGCGGTGCGGCAAGGGCGCGTCATCTTCGACAACATACGAAAGTCCGTCATATTCATGCTCACCACCAACGTGGCCGAGGTGTTGGCGGTGGCGCTGGCCACTGGCGCGGGATGGCCCCTGCCCCTGCTTCCCCTGCAGATCCTCTACCTCAATGTGCTCACCGACGTCTTTCCGGCTCTCGCCCTGGGGGTGGGCCCGGCCAGCGGCAGTGAAATGCAAGACAAGCCTCGCAGCCCCCAGGAATCGGTGCTGACCCGGGCCCACTGGACAGAAATCTGCGGATTTTCCGCCATCTTGGCGGCCTGTGTGCTGGGCGCTCTGCTGCTCGGACAGCACTGGCTGGGACTGACGGACCTGGAGGCAGTGACGGTTTCGTTTCTCACTCTGGCTTTCGGGAAACTCTGGTTCACCTTCGTTCTGCGCAACCCAAGGTCCGGTATCGTGCGCAACGAAATCACCCGCAATCTATGGGTCTGGGCCGCCCTGTTACTCTGCATTGCCCTGCTTGCCGCAGCGGTATACCTCCCGCTACTGTCCAATCTGTTACAGACGCAACCGCTTGGCTGGGGGCCCTGGGCACTGATTTTGGGGATGAGCGCGATTCCTTTCCTCGTGGGACAGGCGCTCCGCGAAATACAGCGCAGGTCTTTGAGGCAGGCGCCATAGAGACGAAGCGTATGGGTACGGCAATGCCTGATGCGCGCCCTGACCTATCGACGGAGCCATTCTATGCCTCCGTCTACTGCAGGGGCGTTAGCCAGAACGAATTGTTCATTCAGGGAAAGGTGGCTGCGCGGGTGATTCCTTTTCCGGAATATCGGTCATGGTTGCCTCGGTCAGCAACAGGATGCTGGCGATTGAAACGGCATTTTCGAGGGCAATACGCACCACTTTGGTCGGATCAATAATGCCCGCATCATACATGTCTACATAGCTGTTAACGGAGGCATCGAAACCGACATTTCCAGGCTCTGACAGCATGCGCGCAACCACCACGCCAGCATCCACGGCGGAGTTTTCCGCGATGATTCTTGCTGGCGCTTCCAGCGCCCGGCGAAGAATCTGCAAGCCGGTCCTGGCATCGCCCTCATGACGAGCCTCTTCGGCTGCGATAATCGGCACTGCCTTGAGCAGCGCAAACCCACCCCCCGGAACAATACCTTCTGCAATCGCCGCCCGGGTGGCCGAGATGGCATCATCCAGCGCATCCTTGCGTGCCTTCATCTCGGCTTCAGAAGGTGCCCCGACCCGGATTACTGCAACACCCCCAGACATCTTGGCCAGTCGCTCCTGAAGTTTTTCACGGTCGTAGTCGCTGGTGGTGCTGTCTATTTGCGCACGAATCTGCTGCAGACGGGCCTCGATGGCCTCGCGCGTGCCTGCACCACCAATCAATGCCGTACTGTCCTTCTGCACCACTACTCGATGCGCCCGCCCCAACTGGCTCAGCTCTACCTGTTCGAGCGTGACACCCAAGTCATTGGAAACCACCGTTGCACCGGTCAGAACCGCCATGTCCTGCAGCATCTCCTTGCGTCGATCGCCAAAGCCTGGCGCCTTGATCGCCACTGCCCGCAGCACACCCCGTATCTGATTGACGACCAGGGTCGTCAACGCCTCACCTTCGATATCGTCTGCTATCAACACCAGGGGCTGTCCACTCTTGGCAATGAGTTCGAGCAAGGGTAGCAAGTCCCTGAGCACACTGATCTTATGGTCGCAGAGCAGCAGATAGGCATCATCAAGTTCTACCTGCATCTTCTCGGCGTCGGTGACGAAATAAGGCGAAACATAGCCTCGGTCAAACCGCATGCCTTCCATGACCTCTAACACGGTTTCAGTGGTCTTGGACTCCTCAACGCTAACAACGCCTTCAACACCGACCTTTTCCAGGGCGTCCGCCACGAGTTGACCGATGACAGCATCGTTGTGCGCCGACAGCGTGGCGACCTGCGCCTTTTCCTTGGGTGTGCTGACGGGGCGAGACTGGGCGACGAGTGATTCCACGACCAACGACAGCCCACGATCCAGGCCGCGCTTGAGGTCGATCGCACTGGCCCCGGCAACCACATTGCGTATGCCATCAGCCAGGATGGTATGGGCCAACACCGTTGACGTACTGGTCCCATCTCCAACCGCTTCGCCGGTGCGTTCCGCGGCCTGGCGCAGCATCTGGGCGCCGAGGTTTTCCTCGGGATCCTCCAGGTCAACGCGTTTGGCGATGGTCACGCCATCATTGCAGACCGTCGGAGTGCCCCACTTATTCTGAATCAGTACCGATTTTGATTTGGGCCCCAGGGTCACGCGCACGGCGTCCGCCAGCTGAGTGGCGCCACTCAGAATTTTCTCGCGAGCAGTCGCACGAAACACGATTTTACTGTGAGCCATCTGAGTGATCTCCTGGCCGTTGCTGTAGCGCCTGCGTTTTACAGCTTCCACGCAATGGACAGCGACACCAGGAGTTATATCCATCACGTTACAATGACGCCGGTATCGACTGGGCGACGCGAGTTTCAAGGCAGCTGATGACGTTCACTTTTTTATCTGAAGCCTCGCGTCGTGCTTCAGAAAACAAGCGACAACGTCCAGACACGCAAAAGCCCGCACGAGGCGGGCTTGTTCGGTGGTTTCAGAGCTAGGCTGGGACTACTTGAAGACTACTTGAAACATGCAATTTGGTCGGAGAGACTGGATTCGAACCAGCGACCTTCTCGTCCCGAACGAGACGCGCTACCAGGCTGCGCTACACTCCGATGATGGCCGGCATTTTACCCCATCGCATTGTTTTGACAAGGCCCCTCCCGGACTTTTGTGCCTATAGAAAGGCCGTGTCCTCAACCCTGTCCAGCTCCAGTTCATGCGGCCCTGTGTTATAACATCGGGTCGCCTCATCAGCCAAAGGACCTCAGCCATGGCCCACAGCGCCAGCGAATTTGCTCCTCTCAATATTGCCATCCTCACCGTCAGCGATACGCGCTCCACCGAAACCGATACATCAGGTCAATTGCTGGTCGACAGCGCTACGGCGGCCGGTCACCGGATCGCAGATCGCCAATTGCATCCGGATGATATCTACCGTATCCGCGCTGTGGTGTCCGACTGGATTGCGCGCGATGACGTTCAGGTGATTCTGGTCACTGGCGGCACCGGTTTTACCGGCCGTGACAGCACGCCGGAGGCTATTGCGCCGCTGCTGGACAAGACGGTCGACGGATTTGGTGAACTGTTCCGACATCTATCGTGGGAGGAGATCGGCGCCTCGACGGTCCAGTCCCGGGCGCTAGCGGGCCTGGCCAACCGAACCCTGGTGGTCTGCATGCCCGGGTCGACTGGCGCGTGCCGCACGGCGTGGGAACGTATCCTCAAAGACCAACTGGACAGCCGCACCCGTCCCTGCAACTTCGTTCAGCACCTGGGTGCAGGGCCAGCCTGCGAGAGCCGCGCATGAGCTTGCTACCCGTTAGCGAGGCGCTGGAGAAACTGCTGAGTGTGGCTGCCTCTGAAGTGACAACCGGCTCCGAGACAGTGCCACTGCAGCAGGCACTCGGTCGTATCCTGGCAAGCCCTGTGCAGGCCGCCCATGACGTCCCACCCTGGGATAACAGTGCGATGGATGGCTATGCCTTCAACGCCGAGGATGCGACGCTGGCTGAGTCTCAGGGTCTGGCCATCAGTCAACGCATCACCGCCGGTATGGCGCCACAACCGCTTGAACCAGGCACCTGCGCACGCATATTCACCGGTGCACCAATGCCGCCGGGGGCAGACACCGTAGAGATGCAGGAGAACGTCGAGGAGGTTGACGGGCTGGCGCGCTTTACGCAGCCCGTGCGGCCAGGCAGTAACGTCCGACCGCAAGGCCAGGACATTTCCACCGGCATCACGCTTTTCTTCCCAGGCCAGGTATTACGGCCGCAGGATTTGGGGGTGATTGCTTCAGTTGGCATTGCCACCCTTGAGGTGCGTCGCCCGTTGCAGGTCGCGGTGCTGTCCACCGGAGATGAGCTGGTCGAGCCTGGCCAACCGCTTGAAAGTGGCCAGATATACAACAGCAACCGCTTTACCCTGATCGCTGCGCTTCAGCGGCTCGGACAGCAGGTCATCGACGCCGGCATACTGCCCGACGACCCCGAACAGACCCGGGTCCGTCTGCACGAACTGTCGCAGCAGGCTGACGTCATCCTGACCTCCGGCGGTGTGTCCGTGGGCGAAGCGGACTGTCTCGGACAAGTGCTGCGAGACTCCGGCCGTGTCGAGCTCTGGAAGCTCGCGATCAAGCCAGGCAAACCCTTTACCCTGGGCCGCTTCGGCGATACGCCGGTGCTGGGTTTGCCTGGCAACCCGGCGGCATCACTGGTGACCTTCCTGTTACTGGTCAAGCCGTATTTGCTGCGCCGACTCGGTTGCACTGCAACCGCACCGCTCGCAGTGGAGTTATCCGCCGGCTTCGATTGGCACAAGCCCGGGGGACGTGACGAGTATCTGCGCGCGCGACTGGAAAACGGATGCGTCGTCCCGGCAGGCAACCAGAGCTCCGGCGTGCTGAGCAGTGCCAGTCAGGCCAGTGGCCTGGTACTGATCCCGGCGGGACTCACTGTCAACAAGGGGCAACTGCTGTCGTTTCTTCCCTTTGAAGGATTGTTGAGCTGACACAGACATAAAAAAACCCGCATGGACTGTCGTCCACGCGGGCTGGGAATCACGGTGTCTCAGGCTGTCTTGGCGGCAGCCGTTTTAACCATCGTCGCAAGCTCGCCAGACTCGTGCAGCTCGATGATGATGTCGCTCCCACCCACCAGCTCCCCATCAATCCACAGCTGCGGAAAGGTCGGCCAATTGGCATATTTTGGCAGCTCGCTGCGGATATCCGGATTCTGCAGGATATCAACGTAGGCGAATTTTTCGCCATAGCTCATCAGTGCCTGAACCGCGCGGGCTGAAAAACCACACTGGGGAGCATTGGGCGCACCCTTCATATAGATCAGAACAGGGTTCTTGGTGATCTGTTCTTTGATGCTTTCGATAGTATCCATGACAACTCCTCATAACGTGCGCAGGCATGGAGGGGGCCCGCAAACAAAGACGGATAGTGTACAGCAAAACCTGGGGACGATACCGCCTCCCCTCACCCGCGGCCGTGTCGTAGCCTGATTAATCTGTAAGCGTATTCGTCCGTAGCGCTTCCCTATGCGTTGCTCAACCCCCGGTGACTAAAGCTTCGACCGCTCTGGGCACTTTCGCGAGCCGATCATCCAGTACGGGAACGAGGCATTTGCCATTGGACGGATTTTACCGATAAGATCGCTGCTTCTCTTTTTTCGGGTATGGCTCTACTGGGCTTAACAGCTACGGTAAGGCCCACTGTTTCCGGTCGATAGCTGACCGAGGTTACCGGGTAGCACAACATGACAGCACGGCACTTCCTTTCATTGATGGATTGTTCACAGGCAGAACTGATCAACCTGATCAAGCGCGGCATTGAGCTGAAGGCGCTTCATCGTCAGGGCGTGATCTACGAGCCGCTGAAGAACCGCGTGCTGGGCATGATCTTCGAGAAAGCCTCGACCCGTACCCGGGTTTCGTTTGAAGCCGGGATGATTCAGCTCGGTGGTCAGGCGATCTTCCTATCGCCGCGCGATACGCAACTGGGTCGCGGTGAGCCGATTGAAGACAGCGCCCGGGTACTCTCGAGCATGGTTGATGCGGTGATGATCCGCACCTTTGCCCACGGCGATATCGAAACCTTCGCGAGCAACTCGAGCGTGCCGGTCATCAATGGCCTGACCGATGATCTGCACCCATGCCAGCTGCTGGCCGACATGCAGACCTATCAGGAACATCGCGGCTCCATTCAGGGCAAGACTGTTGCCTGGATCGGTGATGGCAACAACATGTGCAACACCTTCATTCAGGCAGCGATCCAGTTTGACTTCCAGCTACGTGTAGCCTGCCCTGTAGGTTATGAGCCGGATCAGCGCTTCCTTGATCAGGCCGGTGACCGCGTGACGGTCACCCGCGATCCCAACGAAGCGGCAACCGGTGCGCACTTGATCAACACCGATGTCTGGGCCTCGATGGGTCAGGAAGATGAGACCGAGGCGCGGATGAAGCGTTTCGCGCCTTATCAGGTCACCCCCGCCATGCTCGACCTTGCCGACGAGTCGGTATTGTTCATGCATTGCCTGCCCGCGCACCGCGGTGAGGAAGTGACGGCTGAATTGATGGATGATCCGCGCAGCGTAGTCTGGGATCAGGCGGAAAACCGGCTGCATGCGCAGAAAGCGTTGGTTGAATTTCTGCTGGTCGAGTAGGACCGACTGCCATGACCGATTCGCCCGGCATCATCCTGGAACTGAACCAGTTGGCCTGCGGTTATCCAGGTCACAAGGTCGTCGATAATCTGGAGATCCATTTGCGCGCCGGAGACATAGGCTGCCTGCTGGGGCCTTCCGGGTGCGGTAAAACCACCACCCTGCGCGCTATTGCCGGGTTCGAGCCGATTACCGGCGGTGAAATCAAGCTGGATGGTCAGGTCATTTCCTCTCCTGCCCACCGTGTTCCGCCGGAGCATCGGCGGATCGGCATGGTATTTCAGGACTATGCGCTGTTCCCTCATCTGACAGTGCGCCAGAACGTTGCCTTTGGCATAGAAAAACACCCTGAACGGGATCGCATTGTCGACGAACTCCTCGAGCTGGTGAAGCTGTCCCAGCTGGGGCGTCGTTATCCGCATGAGCTGTCCGGCGGCCAACAGCAACGGGTCGCACTGGCGCGCGCATTGGCGCCTGATCCTAAGCTGCTGCTGCTCGACGAGCCATTCTCCAACCTGGACGGCGAGCTGCGCCGACGCTTATCCGGTGAAGTGCGGGATATTCTCAAGCTACGCGGCACCAGCGCTCTGCTGGTTACCCATGATCAGAACGAAGCCTTTGCGGTGTCGGATCATGTTGGCGTGCTGAAGGAAGGTTCGCTGCAACAATGGGATACACCCTACAACCTCTACCACGAACCGATAACCCCCTTCGTTGCGAGCTTTATCGGTCAGGGATATTTCATTCGGGGCCAACTGTTGACGCCGGATACGGTCCAGACCGAGCTGGGGGTAATCAAAGGCAACCGAGCCTACCAGTTACCCGCAGGCAGTGCCGTAGATGTGCTGTTGCGCCCGGATGACATTGTTGGGGAAGACAATACCGGGCTTTACGGCACCATTATTGGCAAGACATTCCTCGGGGCGACAACCTTGTATCGTCTGCGGCTACCTACCGGCAGTACGCTGGAGGCAATATTTCCCAGCCATGACGACCATTTCATGGGTGAAAAGGTCGGCATTCGGGTCGCTGCTGATCATCTGGTGATCTTTGCCGCGCAGGGCAGCGTTAACGTGAGTGCCCAATTGCCCCTCGAGCAGGTGCTGGATGTAGGCACTTCAGATTCAGCCTGAAGCGCCCGTCACCTCAGATATCGTCGCCGTACAGGATTTTCTTGATAACACCGTGCACGCCTATCGAGTGGCGATAATCGGTGTTCTGCATCATACCTAGGGTGATGATGCCATTAGCGGGATCAATCCATGCCCAGGGACCCTGGACACCCCACCACCAGATAGTGCCCTCCGGCAGAACCGCTTTCTCCGCATCGGCAACCACTGCCACATTCAGACCAAACTGGTTGCCAGGGTAGATCGGACTGATGGCGTCCACGCCCTCGGGCAGCTGATTGCTGCGCATGGCCTGTACCGTTTCCGGCTTGAGCAGGCGTACGCCATCCAGCTCACCCTCGTTGAGCAGCATCCGGGCGAACCGCAGATAGTCGTCCATGGTGGATATCAATCCGCCACCGCCATTTAGCATCTTCGGCTTGGTGAAGTGCTGAGTGTTCGGCAGCGGCGTCAGCCCGCCCTCCTCCTCGGGCTGGTAGGACACTGCCAGACGCTCGGCTTTATCCTCTGGAACATAGAAATCGGTGTCGTTCATGCCCAACGGGGTGAAAATGCGCTCCTTGAGAAACGCATCGAACGTCATGCCCGACAGCACTTCTACCAGACGCGCCTGAACATCCACCGACACGCTGTAATGCCACTCGGTCCCGGGCTGCTGACGCAGCGGGATATTCGCCAGCTTGGCGACAGTCTCCTCCAGCGTGGATTCGCGGTCGAAGATATTGGCCTGCTTGTACAGGTCGTCGACCTGAGATTCGGAGAAGTATCCGTAGGTAAAGCCCGCCGTATGCGTCATCAGCTCGCGAATGGTGACCGGATGATCGGCTGGTTCGGTGATCGGCTGGCCATTCGGACCTTCTTCCTTCGCGACCTCAAGACCCTTGAGTTCGGGTAGATACTTTTCCACCGGATCGTCCAGCTGGAACTTGCCTTCTTCATACAACATCAGCATGGCGGTGCCGGTAACAGGCTTGGTCAGCGAGAAAATCTTATAGAGCGTGTCTTCGGACAGCGGCACTTTGTTTTCCAGATCCTGATAGCCGTGCTGCTTACGATGAATAATCTTGCCATCCTGATATACCAGCGTGGCAATACCTGCCAGCTTGCCCTTGTCGACTTGGGCCTGGGCGGCCTGGCTGAGCATATCGAGGCGCTCGGCGCTCACCTTATGGGAGGCCGCAGGATCGGCTAACAATGGCTGACTTAATAAAGTACTGCCGAGAAGGCAGCAGGCAAGGCGAAGGCGTCTGAAGGCCGACTGCTGGGTCCGAAGCATGGTCAAATATCCTTGGTATTGTTTGAAGATTGATACATTAACGCGATTTGTACCGCTTCGCTATCCAGCCCGACACGCCAGTTCTATTTTGCGATAGGCTCCGCCTCAGAGTTCAGTGTCATGGCAATACAGTGCGCAAATCTGGATAATGCGCCCACCCAATAGCCCTAGCGGAATTGACCTTATATGCAGATCTCCAAGAATGCCGTTGTAGAATTCCACTACAGCCTGTCCGACGCCAACGGCGAAATCGAAACCTCCCGCAATCACGAGCCCGTGCTGTATTTGCACGGACAACCTGGCCTGATCGATGGCCTGGTGGAAGCGCTTGAAGGACACAAGGCAGAAGATCGCTTTACTGTGGAGCTGACCGCAGAGCAGGCCTACGGACCGAAGCGGGACAACGCTACCCAGAAGGTTCAGGTCAAACACCTTCAGGGCGCTAAAAAGTGGAAGCCCGGCATGGTGGCCGTAATACAGACCGAAGATGGCCCGCGCCAGGTCACAGTGGTCAAGGTTGGTCATTCCCAGGCAGAAGTCGACTCCAACCACCCGCTGGCGGGCAGGGATCTGACCTTCGATGTCGAGATCCTATCAGTGCGTGAAGCCACGCCGGACGAGCTGACTCATGGACATGCACACGGGGTTGGCGGGCATCAGCACTAAGCATTGAAGGCAGTCACAGCTGACCAACGACTGAGAGCCGGGGCACATCGCCCGCCGGCTGTCAGGCTTGCGCAAGACGCCGTGAACCCGTCCCTGGGGGCTTGACGAAAACATCCCTGTTTTCGACACTTGCGCCACCCTGTCAGCCGGCGGACTTGATCGGGGACCGGTGTGACGTAGAGAAGACGGTCCTGAAGTGTTCCATCCGGCGACTCGGCGTTTTTGCGAAGCGAGGCGCCAGGGCTGAGCCGACCGTGGGATGACAGGGATGTCATCGGCGAGCTTACAGGGACGTACTTGCAGCGTGCCGGCGCAGCCTTGGCGGCTCGCGACAGCGAGCATCAGATCTCAATCCCACGAACGCGCCAGAAGGCTGGGCCGGGCCTTTGAGCGGCCCCCATATTAAAATCACACATTATGTCAAGCAGAGTTTGGCAAAAAGGTGTAGGATGGTTCCCCTTCCCTTATACAAGGCAGCTGCTCATGGCCGTAAAAACCACTACCACTACTAAGCGCAAGGCAGCTGCTGCCAGCGCTACCAGCAACTCTATCGATAGCCAGATCGAGACTTTTCTCGCATCAGGCGGCGAGATCCAGGAGATCCCCAACGGCAAAAGCGGTCAGGTATATGGCGCGCCTCGCCCAGGTAAACCTGCCAAATAAATAGCTTCTCCCGCTTCAAAAAGCCTGCCCTGCAGGTCGTACCCCAATCTCGTCCACGTCTACTTCCGGTGGTTGTTCGATAACCAGGCCATTGTCCTGCCAATCGTAACAGCCGGGAGTGGAGTACGACACTGTCCTCTCCCAGGCCCCATCTCGATAGCTTGCCGGAGCTACACTTTCGCAACTTCCTTCTGACTATCCCTCAAAGTTTTCCCACTTGCGCTGCCTGACCATCAAGGGGCTCGAGCGCTGAATCCCCACTTCCTGAGCAGGTTTCATCTCACTGTCTATGCTGGAGGGTGCAGTCTCGCTTGTTAGCAGGCATCCAAATCATTTGAAGGAGAGTTGTCATGTCTTCACCCGCGCGCTTGTTATTCCGCTACGCCCTGCTGATCCCCGCTCTTGGCATCGCGACCGTTAGCTATGCGCAGCCCCCGGAAGTGGACACAGACTCAGGCTACTCTGCAGAAGAGGCCCGTCTGGAGGAATCCCAGCTTGAACCCGATCTGACCGACGAGGAAGCTGGGATACGTAGGCTGTATACGGAATTCAGCGCCTACGTTGAGCCCGCCGAGGAGCTGCCCTCCAGCACGAAGATCGCGAAAGGCGAGGAACTACCGGCGAATACCGGCCGCGATGTGAATCCTCGCTTACTGGCGAAGCTGCCTAACTATTCCGGATACGAGTGGCGTGAAGCCGGCTCTGATCTGGTGTTGGTCAGGTCCGCTGACATGACCATCGTTGGAATGGTGAGTGATGTGGTGGCCGAAGAAGGTGAGACCGAACCGGGGCCCTGAGTCCTCGCCCCCGCCTTCGTCGACGGGGGCGGGCCTCGGTCAGGTTGTGCGCGCAGCCAGCTCAACCCGCGCATTACGCCGTATCACCCATTGATGGATACGCTCCTGACGCTCTGCCGTGAGCGGATAACGCCAGGCGATGGCGAAAGCAGCCATGTAGAGCGATACCGGACCAAGAATATAGAGCACCCGTAAAGCAAGCAGCTGATCTGCAGAATGAGTCGCGGCCTGTGCATCAAAACCCACCAGCGCCAATAACCCTAACGACAAGCCCAACCCGATAGCCATGGCCAATTTTTGCGCCATGCCTGACATCGCAAAAAACAGGCCTGTGCGGTGCTCCTTGCTGCGGGCGGTATCCAGATCAACAATATCCGCCAACATTGAAAGGGGCAGGAACTGGAAAGCAGCAAAGCAGAATCCCTTGAGGGCGAACATGATCGCAAACGGCACCAACTGCCCCGCCTGCAGGAAAAACATTCCCAGAATGCTGGCGCTGGATACCGCGACAGCCACACAGAACGCTCGGTGCTTGCCGATTCGCTTGCCCAGGATCAGCCAGAATGGGATACCGAGGATGCCTATACCGAAGTACAGCAGGTACATCATGCCGATGTGCGCCTGAATCTGGATGACATGCTGCATGAAGAACACGGACAGTGCGTTGCGGAAGGATTCACCGGTTATTACGATCAACAGCATCAGCATCATGCGCTTGAAGGGACCGTTGTTTTTCAGTACGCGCAGGCCTTTCTTCCACTCGGTTCGCTGAACGGATTGCGCTGGCGCTTCCTTGACGAACAGCACTACCAGCAACACCGTAACCGGCAACATCAAAAGCAGCATCCAACCCATGCCGGCCAATATTGGCCCGTAACCCGTGGTCAGCTCGCCATTAGTTCCGACCAGCCAGATCATGGCGTTCATCAGCATGCCATCGGTTTCTCCGGCGGCATAGCGCGCAGCCATTGATTGCACAATCGCTGGCGCCAGTGCAGCGAGAAACAAGCCGATCAGAATGTAGCCTTCGCGCGACGCCGTGACACGGCTGCGCTGATGGTAATGTGAGGACAGCTCGGCTCCCCAGGCGCCATAGGGCAAGGTGACCATGGTCCAGCCGAGATACATCAGGACAGTCCAGAAAAACAGATGACCAATGCCCGCTCCGTCCGGCGGCATGAATATCATCACCGTACCCAGCAACATCAATGGCGTACCCATCAGCAACCAGGGTTTGCGGCGACCCAGGCGGGTCTGCCAGCGGTCACTCAGGGTGCCAATAAGCGGGTCGGTAATGACATCCGACATTCTTGCCAGTACCAGTACCAGAGCCATCAGCCCCATATTCAGGCCGATTTCCTGAGCATAGAACGGCGGAAGATACACGACCAACGGGTAGCCAATGATGGCCAGCGGCATCCCGACGGAGCCGTGAATGAGAATAGTCGAACGTTTTAATATCCCGGATTGGGTCATGCTTGTTCCCCGCTGAGGACCGTTGTTCTAGTTATCGTCTCCAGAGCCACTGCGCATCAACCAGCAATGGCTTACCTGCAGCTTCGAGCTCGATTCTATGTCAGCCGCTATCCTTTACAAGTGGCGATGGATTAGCCCAGCCAGCATTCCGGGGTGGCACTGGTTGCGGGTTGGAACAACTATTCATCAACCCTGCTGGTACGTGGCTTCAAGGACCTATCAGCAGAATGCATGGCGGACATTCAGCAGTCTTATACGGTCAAGCGACCACCGGGAATCTGATACTTGCGTTCCAGCTCTCGTCATATGAGTGTATGGGTCGGGTGCTAAGCCAGCGCCGAGTCACCCTCTGAAGAACCAGATTGGTTACTCTGCAGTCTTACGTGCACAGATCAACATGAGCACTAGCATGGGATTATTCACGATACATCTACTCGCTCGCTTGCTGCTAACGGTTGCTCTGTCCGCGCTGCTGGTCGCCTGTAGCATGCCGCGCCTGGGCTATCAGAATATTGATCACCTGATCCGCTGGAAGGTGAATGACTATGTATCCTTGACCCGTGAACAGCGCCGGTGGTTGAACGCAGAGGTTCAGGCGCAGCATGCCTGGCATTGCCATCTGGACCTGCCCCGTTACCGTCCCCTCTTGATGGCGGCGCGGGACGCGGTGCTTGAGGAACAACCCGATCCGGAGAGTCTGCGTGCTCAACTCCCGGCCTGGAAAAACGAGATAGACCTGACGCTGCAGCGCATGCTCCCCGGCATTGTGGAGCTGCTACGGCAATTGAATGCCGAGCAACTTGAACAGTTGTCCAGCGAGCTGAGCAAAAAGCAGGCCGAGCTGCGCGAGCGCTATGTCGAGCCAGATGAGAGAAGCCAGATTGCCGAGCGTAGCGAAAGGATGCAAAAGCGCCTTGAACGATGGCTCGGCCGTCTGAACCCGGCTCAGACTCAGCGCATCGACCAGTGGGCTGACCAGCCTTCCGACCGCAATGCGCTCTGGCTAGCTAATCGTCAGCATTGGCAAAACGTTCTGCACGAACGCTTGCAAGCGCGTCAGGCGCCTGATTTCCCCTCAGATATGGCTGCACTGCTCTTGCAGCCTCAGCAGTTCTGGCTGGCACCCTATCGCGAACAACAGCCGGCCGTCACCGATGCAACCATACGTATGTTAAGTGATGTGATGCTGCAAACGCGGGCTCCCCAGCGCGAGCATCTGCGGCGTCAGGTCGATAGTCTGCTGCGGGAGCTGGAACGGGTGCGCTGTCCGTCCTTGCCTGAAGGAATGCCCCCGTCTGCTGCAGCGACATCGTGACAACGAAACCGCCAGGAGCGTTTGACAAGCATTCTCATTAGCATTAGCATGCTTTGCAAGTCCACGGGGTTGGGGGTTGTGCATGTATATCTGTCTTTGCAAGGGTGTAACTGACCGCCAGATTCGCGAAGCGATCAGTGAGGGGGCCAGTAGCATGCGCGACCTGCGTTCAGCACTCGATGTCGCCAGTCAGTGCGGCAAATGTGGCCGCGAATGCAAGTCTCTGCTCAGCGAGAACCTTGTAAGCAGCCAAATGGCCTTTCAGAACGCCCAGTTCGTGGCAGCTTGACACAGGCCGACGTCAGTTACTGCGACTATTGAGAATCGTTCTTAATTCCTTTCATATCAGCCAGTTAAAGTTTGACAGTGCCCGGACTCCGGACCAGACTTGCTGTCTGATATGCCCTGAGGAATTGAGTCATGAAAGGCGATAGCGTAGTTATCCAGCACCTCAATACTGTATTGGGAAATGAGCTGGTCGCAATTAACCAGTATTTCCTGCACGCCCGGATGCTCCAGGATTGGGGTCTCGAAAAGCTGGGCGAACACGAATACAAAGAATCCATCGACGAGATGAAGCACGCCGACATGCTGGTCAAGCGGGTGCTGTTTCTTGAAGGCCTTCCCAATTTGCAAGACCTCGGCAAACTCCTGATCGGTGAAAACGTACGGGAAATTCTGGAGTGCGACCTGCGCCTGGAAATGGCCGGCATCCCCGATCTGAAGACAGCCATAGCCTATTGCGAGTCGGTCGGTGATTACGGAAGTCGAGAGCTGTTCGAGGACATTCTGGAGTCGGAAGAAGAGCACATTGACTGGCTCGAAACGCAGCTCGGCCTGATCGACAAGGTCGGACTGGAGAACTATCAGCAGTCGCAGATGAGCTGATAGGTCACCATCGATGCGGCTGCCCATGCAGAGGGGCAGCCGTTTCGGCACCAGGTGTATTGCTCTGCTACCCTTCCCTTCTAGTTCTCCAGGCCAGCCAGAATCGATGTCAGCGCATTCATCGGCTGATCCGAGCGGGTAATAGGCCTACCTATTACCAGATAACTGCTGCCGTTCTCCAGCGCCTGACGTGGCGTGACGATACGCTTCTGATCATCAGCGCTACTGTCCACTGGACGGATCCCCGGTGTCACCAATAAAAAGTCGTCTCCCAGTGCTCCGCGAAGCGCCTTTGCTTCGCGCGCCGAACACAC
Source organism: Pseudomonas saliphila (assembly GCF_008638345.1). Taxonomy (GTDB): domain Bacteria; phylum Pseudomonadota; class Gammaproteobacteria; order Pseudomonadales; family Pseudomonadaceae; genus Halopseudomonas; species Halopseudomonas saliphila. The sequence goes on from NZ_VTVA01000003.1 coordinate 159,602, forward strand.
GACGCCATCCAGCCCACATTCCTGCGTGAGCCGGGCCAGACGTTGGACCTGAACCATGGGTTCAATATCGATACCGACTTCCTGCAAGTCCTCCTGCTCGAGACTGGTCAGTACGGTAACCGCCGTCAGTAATGGTCTGGCCCCGGAAGAACGTCTCTCGATCGTCTCCCGACAGGCTTCCATCATCCTACGCCCGCCTACCGCATGCACATTGACCATCCACACACCCAGCTCAGCCGCTGCCTGGACTGCGCTAGCCGTGGTATTGGGAATGTCATGAAACTTCAGATCCAGGAACACTTCGAAGCCTCTCGACTGAAGCGCATCGACCACCGCAGGACCGGAACTGGTGAACAGCTCTTTGCCCACTTTCAGCCGACAGAGTTTGGGCTCAAGCTGATCGGCCATGGCAAGCGCAGACTGCGCATCGGGATAATCCAGCGCAACGATTATGGATGTATTGCAGGGCATGCTTGGTTCCTGTGAAATCGGTATGGGCTCAGGTGACCTGGTGCCCCTTCAGGGGCCTGATAGTCGACCAGCCATGACAGGTGGGACATTGCCAGTGAAGCTGTCGGGCGGAAAAACCGCACGTCGCGCAGCGGTACTGGTGGGCGTCCGAGACCAGTGCTTCGATAATACCCCGAAGCACCAGCAGGTTCTCCCTACCCCTGGGCTCGACAGCACTCTTGTGCAGGTCAATCAGATAGATCAGCCCGCGCAAAGATGGCTCGGCTTGAAGCTGAGCCACAATGTATCGGCTGGCGTCGGGCATACCTGAGTGTTTTTTTATCTCGTCTGCGCGTTCAAGAACGATAGCGATCGGCGGTTTCTTTGCTTGGCCGATGACCTTGTCGAGATAGCCGGACAAATCCAGCGCGCCATTATCTGCGCAGCGTCGCGCCAGCGGCAAGGCCTGCGGTACAAAATCAGCGTCGGTTTCCGCTAGCTGGTACAACCATTGAACACACTCCCGATATTTACTCTGCTGTGCTTCCAGCTCTGCAAGCATCAGGATCGCTCGCACATTGGCTGGGTTGGCTCGCAGCGCATCATCCAGATGCAGTCGCTCCTGCTTCCAGTCACGCCTGCGCTGCGCCGTGCATGCCAGCTCGCAATGATAGTGTGCAAGGGTCGCAGCGAAGGCCGGGCGCTCGCTGGCGAGCTTCTGGCCCACCTGTACTGCCTGCTCCCAGTCGCGCTCGCGCTCGTGAATCCTGACCAGGTCCACAAGCGCATCGGCGCGCATGGGCGATTGTTTGGTGATCAACTCGTCCAGCAAGCGTTCCGCCCGTGGATACATGCCCACCGTCAGATAATCGCGGGCGAGTTCAAACTGAACCCGATCCCCCTGCTCCAGGGTAAGGTTGGGACGCGCGAGTAAATTCTGGTGGACCTTGATGGCACGCTCCACATCACCCCGCTGACAGAACAGGCGGCCGATGGCGATATGGGTTTCGACAGTTTCCGGATTAACTTCGAGAGCACGGATAAAGGTTTCGATCGCCTCGTCGGGTTGCTCATTCAGCAGGTAATTGAGCCCAATGAAGTAATGCCGGTCGATAGCGCTGCCATGCGGTTCCACCAGGAATCGAACCTTGATTGCCTCGCGGCGCCCCAGATACCAGCCGGTAGCCAGCGCAGCCATGAACAACCCAAGGAACACCAGTTCCTGCATGCTAGGGTCTGTTGCCATTTCGGCGCGAGCCGCGTTGCTGTGTCAAATGGCGCCACGCAAGGCGCGGGACGCAGGTAATGGCTGTTCCCTTGCCAAGTCCCGCAACGCCGCATGGCGCCATTTGACACGCAACCCGAAGGGACGGGGCCCGTTTAGCGCAGCACTGCGTTACTCGTCGCTTATTTGGAACAACCAAATCACACTCCTCGCGCCTTGTTCTGCGCTAAACGGACCTCCGTCGCGGCCGCGATGAAACGGCAACAGACCCTAACCCTTGATCGCCTGGGTACGCAGCTTGTCGATTTCCTTCCGATGACGGTTCAGCTCATTGCCCTGCACCATAAGGCGCAACCGCAGGCGGGTAGTTACCAGCCAGCCGATAAAGATACCGAGCAGACTACCGGCAACGAAAGCAAAGACGATAAACAGAGAAAGCGGAAATTCCGAGGATTGCATTTCGAGAAACTGCAGAGTGACCCCCTGCTGATTCTCCAGCACGAAATCCAGGGTCGCCAGGGCGACCAACAAAGAAACGATGATAAGCGCCGCGCGCTTTAGCCACTGCATTGCCACCACTCCATTCTTTAACGTTGAGCGGAGTATAGCGCAGCGCCAAGTGCGGTTGATATGACTCAGGCGTTTTCGAGCGACTCGTTCACGCGGTCGCGTAATTCCTTGCCTGGTTTGAAGTGCGGCACGAACTTGCCATCAAGCTCCACGGCGTCGCCGGTCTTCGGGTTTCGCCCCAATCGCGGTGCGCGGTAATGCAGAGAGAAACTACCAAAGCCGCGAATCTCGATCCGCTCACCCGTAGACAGCGCCTGGGACATATGTTCCAACATTGTCTTGATCGCCAGCTCTACATCCTTCGCCGACAACTGTCCCTGTTGTTCGACTATGCGCTCGATCAACTCCGACTTGGTCATGGTTTTTCCTTTTTTTTCAAGCGGCTAGATCCGTTTTCAACGGTTTTACCATGCTTGACCCCGTTTGAACAGCCTGATAAAGGACAAAATCAGCTGCAACGGTCCTGCAAATCCTTCAGGCACAAAAAAGGGCGACCGAAGTCGCCCCTTTTCTACAGATTACAAAGGCTTGCTTAGTTGCCCTTGTTTTCCATCTGCTGCTTGATCAGATCACCAATGGTGGTCGGACCAGCTGCCAGCATTTCCTGCTTACGCAGGTCCTGGATGGCTTCTTTCTCGTCTTCCACGTCCTTGGCCTTGATCGACAGGCTGATGACGCGGCTCTTACGGTCGACGCTGATGATCTTGGCTTCGACTTCGTCGCCGACGTTCAGCACGTTGCGCGCATCTTCAACACGGTCGCGGCTGATTTCGGACGCTTTCAGCGTGCCTTCAATCTCGTCAGCCAGGGTAATCACTGCACCCTTGGCGTCAACTTCCTTGACGATACCGTTGATGATGGTGCCTTTCTCGTTCAGGGACACGAAGTTGGAGAACGGATCGTCTTCCAGCTGCTTGACACCCAAGGAGATACGCTCACGCTCCGGATCAACCGACAGGATGACAGTTTCGATCTCGTCGCCCTTCTTGAAACGGCGTACGGCTTCTTCGCCGACTTCGTTCCAGGAGATATCGGACAGGTGAACCAGACCGTCGATGCCGCCGTCCAGACCAATGAAGATACCGAAATCGGTGATCGACTTGATGGAGCCGGAGATCTTGTCGCCCTTGTTGAACTTGCTGGAGAACTCTTCCCACGGGTTCATCTTGCACTGCTTGATGCCCAGGGAGATACGACGACGGTCTTCGTCGATATCCAGAACCATAACTTCTACTTCGTCGCCAACCTGAACGACTTTCGAAGGATGGATGTTCTTGTTGGTCCAATCCATTTCGGATACGTGCACCAGGCCTTCAACACCCTCTTCCAGCTCGGCGAAGCAGCCGTAGTCGGTGAGGTTAGTGACCTTGGCGTTAACACGCGTGCCTTCTGGATAGCGACCAGTGATGGCAACCCATGGATCTTCGCCCAGCTGCTTCAGACCCAGTGAGACGCGGTTGCGCTCGCGGTCGAATTTCAGCACCTTGACGTCGATCTCGTCGCCAACGTTGACGATTTCGGAAGGATGCTTGATGCGCTTCCATGCCATGTCGGTGATGTGCAACAGGCCGTCTACGCCGCCCAGATCAACGAACGCGCCGTAATCTGTGAGGTTCTTGACGATACCTTTGACAACCTGGCCTTCCTGCAGTGTTTCCAGCAGGGCTTCGCGCTCGGCACTGTTCTCGGCTTCGAGGACGGCGCGACGGGAAACGACAACGTTGTTGCGCTTCTGGTCCAGCTTGATGACCTTGAATTCCAGCTCTTTGCCTTCCAGGTGCGTGGTATCACGAACCGGACGGACGTCGACCAAGGAACCCGGCAGGAACGCGCGGATGGTGTTGACGTCGACGGTAAAGCCACCTTTGACCTTGCCGTTGATAACACCCTTGACGATTTCTTCTGCGGCGAAAGCAGCTTCGAGGACTTTCCAGGATTCAGCCCGCTTGGCCTTCTCACGGGATAGTTTGGTCTCACCGAAACCGTCTTCAACGGCTTCCAGTGCAACGTGCACCTCATCACCCACGTTGATGGTCAGTTCGCCCTGATCGTTCAGGAACTGCTCACGTGGAATGACACCCTCGGATTTCAGGCCGGCGTGAACGGTGACCCAATCGGAGTCGATGTCCACAACAATACCGGTGATGATGGAGCCTGGCTCCATATCAAGGGTTATTAGGCTTTCTTCAAAAAGTTCGGCAAAGCTTTCGCTCATTTGGATTCCTGTAAATGTTTATAAAGGCAGTAACCGCCTGGCCGCTCTAATGCGGGCCCTGCAGCAAACGTACCCGCCACGCCACCAGCTTGCGTGGGTTGATTATTTAAACCCCTTTACCGGTGGGGCTGGTTTCCCGGTAAAAGACCTTTGAAATCAGTTAAGCAGATCGCGCCTGAGCGCTTCCGCATGAACCTTTTCCAGTACTTCGTCGATAGTCATGCTGGTCGAGTCAATCAGGAGCGCATCCTCAGCAGGCCGTAAAGGCGCAACGCTGCGATTGGTATCCCTTTCGTCTCGTGCAACAATCTCATCCAGAAGACTCGCCAGATTAGCAGCTTCACCCTTGCCCAGCAACTGCTTGTAACGCCGGTCAGCCCTTTCCTCGGGACTGGCCGTCAGAAATATTTTGAGCGGCGCGTCGGTAAATACCACGGTGCCCATATCCCGACCATCAGCGACCAGGCCCGGAGGCTCACGGAACACTCGCTGACGCTGCAATAACGCTTCTCGGACCGATCCGAGTGCCGCGACAACCGAGGCGCTCGCGCCGATCGCCTCGCTTCTGATTGCCCGGGTCACATCTTCGCCTTCAAGCAGGATGTGCTGCTCCTGGTTGTCTGCCGAGGTAATGAAGCGTACATCCAGATGAGCAGCTAGCGCTTCGAGGCTTTGCTTATTATCCAACGCGATGCCATGGTTTTGTGCCGCGAACGCCAACAGCCTGTACAAGGCCCCTGAGTCCAGCAGGTTCCAGCCCAGCTGCGCGGCCAGCAAGCCCGCAATGGTGCCTTTACCCGAGCCGCCGGGTCCATCGATAGTGATTACAGGTATGGCTTGTTCTGTCACACGCTTTCCTCCAATCGGACCTGGATACCCACTGACTGGGCGAGCCCGATAAAGTCCGGAAATGATGTCGCTACATTGGCGCAGTCGCGGATATGAATCTCGCCGGTAGCGCGCAGCGAGGCGACGCTGAAGGACATGGCGATACGGTGATCGCCATGGCTCTCGATGCTGCCACCGTGGATACTGCCGCCCTGGATCACGATTCCGTCGGGCGTAGGTTCAGCGGAAACACCCAGGGCCTGCAGCCCGTCTGCCATCACCTGAATGCGGTCCGACTCCTTGACCCGCAGCTCTTCCGCACCGCGCAACACGGTGCGCCCCTCGGCACAGGCCGCAGCAATAAACAGCGCCGGAAATTCATCAATCGCCAGTGGGACCTGATCCAACGGGATATCGATGCCTTTCAACGGGGCATAACGCACCCGGATATCGGCCACCGGCTCGCCACCCACTTCACGCTCGTTCTCAACCGTGAGATCTCCGCCCATGGCACGCAGGATATTGATCACCCCGGTGCGGGTCGGGTTGATGCCTACGTGCTCGAGCAACAGATCCGAGCCTTCGGCAATACTGGCGGCCACCATGAAAAAGGCAGCCGACGAGATATCAGCCGGAACATCAATCTTGCAGGCCGTCAGCTTGTGCCCGGGTTCGACGGTGACCGTGGCGCCGTCTACTTTTACCGGATAGCCGAAGCCTTTCAACATGCGCTCGGTATGGTCTCGGGTTGGCGCAGGCTCGGTTATCGAGGTTGAGCCGGATGCGTACAAACCGGCCAGCAACAGGCAGGATTTCACCTGAGCGCTCGCCATCGGCATAGTGTAGTCCATACCCATCAACGTGCCTTCGCCATAGATCCGCAGTGGCGGACGACCATCGCTGGCGGTTTCGATCCGGGCCCCCATCTCGCGCAGCGGTTTGGCGATCCGACCCATCGGGCGCTTGGACAGTGAGGCGTCGCCGGTCAGCACGGTATCGAATCGCTGCGCGGCGAGCAGCCCGGACAACAGGCGCATCGAGGTACCGGAATTCCCTACATACAAGGGACCGGGCGGCGCCTGCAGTCCATTTATCCCGACGCCATTGATTGTAACGCGGCCGTGGTGCGGGCCTTCAATCACCACGCCCATATCACGGAACGCCTGCAAGGTCGCCAGGCTGTCCTCGCCCTCCAGAAATCCTTCCACTTCGGTCACACCTTCAGCCAGGGAGCCGAGCATGATCGAGCGATGGGAGATGGACTTGTCGCCAGGCACCCGCAGGCGTCCTGTTACGCGTCCACCCGGGGCAGCAATGAAGTTGGTCGTTTTAGTCTGCATGGGATCCATATAGGCCCTGCGGGCCAGAATAGTACTGAAATGCTCGCGCGCCGACTTGGCCCGGGTGAACACACCCAGCAGGGTATTGGCATCCTGCTCTTCGACTGCCGCGCGCAAGCGGCTTAAATCCTTGGTAAAGGCGTCCAGACTACGCAATACAGCGTCCCGGTTGGCCAGGAACACATCGCGCCACATCACCGGATCGCTGGCGGCAATGCGGGTGAAATCCCGGAAGCCCCCGGCGGCGTAGCGGAAGATATCCAGATTCTCGCTGCGGGCCGCCAGGGTATCCACCAGGGTAAACGCCAGCAGATGAGGCAGATGACTGGTCGCAGCCAGCACTTCATCGTGGTCCGCCAGGTTCATGTACTCGACGTCACCACCCAGTGCGCGCCAGAGACTGGCCACCAGCTCCAGCGCCTGTTTGCTGGTGTGTTCCAACGGCGTCAATATCACTTTATGTCGTCTGAACAGGTCCGCCCGCGTGGCTTCGATGCCGCTCTTTTCCGATCCTGCGATCGGGTGGCCGGGGACGAACAGCGGCGGCACGCTGCCAAACGCCTGTTCCACCGCCTCAACAACCGCGCCTTTGGTGCTCCCGGCATCAGTCACCACTGCCTGGCCAAGATCAAGGCTGGCCAGCCCGGTCAGCACGTCTTTCATTGCCAATACTGGCACCGCGAGCATAATTACATCAGCCCCCTGCACCGCCTCAGCCAGGTCATCCGTCACGCTGTCCACAACTCCCAGGGGGATCGCATTGCGACGTGCCAAAGGGTCCGGATCGCAACCGACTACCTCCTGACACAGACCACTCTCGCGCATGCCCTTGGCAAACGAACCGCCGATGAGACCCAGCCCCACTACCGCCAGGCGCCCGATAATAGGCGTCGCAGGTGACAGGCGGGTGACATCATTCATCGGCCAGCGCCTTGGCCAGAGCATCGAGGAAACGCTGGTTTTCGGCCGGCAGTCCGATGGTGACGCGCAGGTGGTTTGGCATGCCGTAACCCGCTACGGGCCGCACGATGACGCCGCGCCGCAGCAGACCCTGGTAGATCGGTGCAGCCTCCCGATCAAGGTCGACCGCAACGAAATTGCCGCGCGAGGGTATCCAGCTCAGCCCCAGATCACGGAAACCCTGTTCCAGCTGAGCCATGCCTTCACGGTTTGCCCGCCGACTTTCTTCCAGATAGGCGTTATCGGATAAACTCGCCACCGCAGCGGCCAGCGCAAGACTGTTGACGTTGAACGGCTGGCGAACCCGGTTCAGCACATCGGCGATAACCGGGCTGCTGACGCAGTACCCGACTCGTAGCGCAGCCAGGCCATAGGCCTTGGAGAAAGTCCTGGAAACAATCAGGTTGGGGTACTGCGCAACATAATCGAAACCATTGTGCGTTTGGGTATCCTCAACATATTCAGTATAGGCCTCATCCAGCACTACCAGCACCCGCTCCGGCACCCTGTCAAAGAAGGCCTCAAGCGCAGCGCGACTGACCCAGGTGCCCGTCGGGTTATTCGGGTTAGCGATGAAGATCATCCGGGTTGCCGGCGTGATGGCCGCGGCCATGGCATCCAGATCGTGTCCCCAGTCGCGGGCCGGCACTTCCACCGCTCGCGCGCCGACGGCCTGGGTGACGATCGGATACACCGCAAAGGCATGCTGGCTGAAGATCACTTCATGTTCCGGGGCGACAAAGGCCCGGGTCAGCAGCTCGAGAATGTCGTTGGACCCGTTCCCCAGGGTAATCATCGACAGATCGAAACCGAAGCGAGCTGAAAGCGCCTGTTTGAGCGCAAAACCGTTGCCATCCGGATACCGGGTCAGATCCGGCAGGGCTTGCTGGATGGCCTTGAGCGCCATCGGTGCCGGACCAAGCGGGTTCTCGTTGCTCGCCAGTTTGATTATCTGCGCTGGATCAAGATCGAACTCCCGCGCCAGCTCCTCAATTGGCTTTCCCGGCACATAAGGGCTCAACTTCTGCACGCCCGGAAGCGCCAGGGCGAGGAAATCACAACTCATAATTCATACCTCAAGCTTGAAGAGAGGATCGGGCAAGCGCTGTAAGTGAACAGTCTGATGCCTGCCCGTCACGGGCAGGTTACAGAACAGCCTTCGGATAGGAGCCCAGCACCTTCACCGCAACCGAATCGCCATTGACCTTTTCCAGCACATCCTTGACCAGTGGATCGTCCTGGTGGCCAAAGAAGTCGATGAAGAAGACATAGGTCCACTTACCGATGCGTGACGGGCGGGTTTCAATCCGTGACAGATCGATACCATTGGCATGAAAGGGTTGCAGCAGCTCATGCAAAGCGCCTGGCTTGTTACGCGTGGAAACGATCACCGACGTCTTGTCATCACCCGTGGAGGGCACAGACTGGGTGCCGATGATCAGAAACCGCGTGGAGTTATCCGGACGGTCTTCGATCTTCTCGGCAATCTTCGTCAGATGGTACAGCTCACAGGCCATATCGCCGGCGATAGCCGCCGAGTTCCACTCGCCACGTACCCGCTTCGCCGCCTCGGCATTGCTGCTGACCGGCACTCTTTCGACATTGGGATAGTGCGCGTCCAGCCACTTGCGGCACTGCGCGAGCGACTGGGCATGGGAATACACACGGGAGATTTTGTCGGTACGGGTATTCTCGCCGACCAGCAGGTGGTGGTGAATGCGCAGCTCGACCTCGCCACAGATGACCATGTCATGCTCGAGGAAACTGTCCAGCGTATGGTTGATGGCGCCTTCGGTGGAGTTCTCCACCGGCACCACACCAAATTGTACCGCTCCGGCGGCCACCTCACGGAAAATCTCGTCAATGGCGGCCATCGGGACGCTGATCACCGAATGCCCGAAATGCTTGATCGCTGCGGCCTGGGTAAAGGTACCCTCCGGGCCCAGGTAGGCGACCCTGAGGGGCTCTTCCAAGGCCAGACAGGCAGACATGACTTCACGGAACAGCCGGGCCACTTCCTCATTATCCAGCGGCCCCTTGTTCAGTTCCATGATGTGCTTGAGCACCCAGGCTTCACGTTCGGGCCGGTAGAACACTGGCTTTTCGCCGGCGGGCAATGACTTCTGCTTGACCTGAGCAACCGTCTGCGCGCACTGGGCACGCTCGCTGATCAGTTCGAGTATCTTCTCGTCAATCGTATCAATACGGTTTCGTAGAGCCTGGAGTTGCGCTTCATCTGACATGGGGCATCAACCGTGCTGTTTCTCGAATTCAGCCATATAGGCCACCAGCGCATCCACGGCTGCTTCCGGGACCGCGTTATAAATGGACGCGCGCATACCGCCTACGGATCTATGGCCCTTCAGATTAAGCAGCCCGCGCTCACCGGCACCGGCAAGGAAGGGCTTATCCAGACGGTCGTCGGCCAGCCGGAAGGGGATGTTCATCCAGGACCGATCGGCGATATTGATCGGGTTGGTATACAGCCCGCTGTCATCGATCGCCGAATACAGCTTGCGCTGTTTGGCATCGTTGACCTTTTCCATTGCCTCCAAACCGCCTCGCTCCTTGAGCCACTGGAAGATCAGCCCGGAGAGATACCAGGCAAAGGTCGGAGGCGTGTTGTACATGGACCCGTTCTTGGCGGCCACGTTGTAGTCGAGCATGGTTGGGCACTTGCTGTGCGCCTTGCCAAGCAGACTGTCGTGGACAATGACTACCACCAGACCGCTAGGCCCAATATTCTTCTGCGCGCCAGCATAGATCAGACCAAACTTGGACACATCCAGCGGACGGGAGAGGATGGTCGAGGACATATCCGCAACCAATGGCTTGTCGCCCACATCCGGAATCCAGTTGAACTCCAGCCCACCGATGGTCTCGTTGGGGGTGTAATGCACATAGGCCGCCTCGTCGGACAGGCTCCACTCGTTCTGGCCAGGGATGGCGAAATAATCGTAGGCTTCAGCCGAGGCGGCCACGTTGACGTGACCATACCGGGACGCTTCCTCGATGGCCTTGCGCGACCAGATACCGGTATCAATATAGTCGGCACTTCCGCCCTCACCCAACAGGTTCAGCGGAATCTGCGCGAACTGCTGACTAGCGCCGCCCTGCAAAAACAGCACGCGGTAGTCGGACGGGATCGACAACAGATCGCGCAGATCCTGTTCCGCGCGATCGGCGATACCGACGAACTCGTCACTGCGATGACTCATTTCCATGACTGACAGGCCCTTACCCTGCCAGTCAAGCAAATCAGCCTGGGCCTGCTGCAGTACCGCTTCGGGCAGCGCGGCCGGGCCGGCGCAGAAATTGAACAGTCGCTTACTCACGATTACTCCTGGTCATCAAGGGTCGGTGCGGCATCATCGTCTGCCGGGCCGCTTACCATCTCATCCGTCACATCCGCTGCGTCGGCGTTCTCTTCGTCTTCTTCATCAAGCTCGCTAGGTTCCTGCACGCGCTCCAGGCCAACCAGCTTCTCGCCATTGGACAGTTTGATGAGCGTTACGCCCTGCGTGTTACGCGACAGACTGGAGACTTCGCTGACCCGGGTGCGCACCAACGTGCCCTGGTCGGAAATCAGCATGATCTCTTCGCCATCCACAACCTGCACGGCGCCGACCAGCGGACCATTGCGCTCGTTGGAGACCATGCCAATCACGCCTTGACCGCCGCGCTTGTACTGCGGGAAATCCTCGATCGGTGTGCGCTTGCCATAGCCCCGCTCGGAAGCGGTAAGAATAGCGGTGCCTTCCTCGGCCACGATCATCGATACCAGGCGCTGCCCTTCTGCCAGGCGCATACCCCGCACGCCACGTGCCGTACGACCCATCGCGCGCACGTCGGTTTCCTTGAAGCGAGTGACCTTGCCACCATCGGAGAACAGCATGATCTCGCGCTCGCCATTGGTCACAGCGGCCGATATCAGCGTATCGCCTTCGTCCAGATCCAGCGCGATCAGGCCCACCGAACGTTGGCGGCTGAACTGCTCAAGCGGGGTCTTCTTCACGGTGCCCTTGGCAGTCGCCATGAACACAAACCAGCCTTCGGTGTATTCGTCGACCGGCAGCATGGTGGTGATAAGCTCACCCTCATCCAGTGGCAGCAGATTCACCAGCGGACGGCCACGTGCGGTGCGCGACGCCTCGGGAATTTCGTAGGTCTTGAGCCAGTACACCTTGCCCTTGCTCGAGAACATCATGATGGTCGTATGACTGTTGGCAACCAGTAGATGGGATACATAATCCTCATCCTTCACGCCCGTCGCCGCCTTGCCGCGGCCGCCACGGCGCTGGGCCTGGTAATCGGCCAGCGGCTGACTCTTGGCATAGCCACCATGGGAAATGGTGACCACGCGATCTTCTTCAGTGATCAGATCGGCAATGGTCAGATCCAGACGTGAGGCGACGATTTCGCTGCGACGGGCATCGCCGTAGTTGCTGCGAATCAGCTCGAGCTCTTCGACGATCACTTCCATCAACCGTACCTGGCTGTTCAGAATACGCAGTAGCTCGCCGATCTGGACCAGGATCTCCTGATACTCGGTGAGCAGCTTTTCGTGTTCCAGACCGGTCAGACGATGCAGACGCAATTCGAGGATCGCCTGAGCCTGTTCCGGCGACAGGTAATATTTGCCTTCACGCAGTCCGTACTGTTCAGGCAGTTCATCGGGACGGCAGACATCGGCACCCGCACGATCGACCATCTCCAGCACCGCACCGGGTTCCCAGGCCGTGGAAATCAGACGCTCCTTGGCTTCGGAGGGTGAAGGTGATGCCTTGATCAGGGCGATCACCGGATCAATATTGGATAGCGCAACGGCCTGACCTTCAAGAATATGGCCGCGTTCGCGCGCCTTGCGCAGTTCGTATACGGTACGGCGAGTAACCACTTCCCGACGATGGCGGATAAAGGCTTCCAGCAGCTCCTTGAGATTCAGGATCCGCGGGCGACCGTCCAGCAAACCAACGATGTTGATGCCGAATACGTTCTGCATCTGGGTTTGCGAATACAGGTTGTTGAGTATCACCTCAGCAACTTCGCCACGGCGAATCTCGATCACCACGCGCATGCCATCCTTGTCGGACTCGTCACGCAGCTCGGTGATGCCTTCGATCTTCTTCTCTTTGACCAGCTCGGCAATCTTCTCGATCAGACGTGCCTTGTTGACCTGGTACGGCAGTTCATGAATAAGAATCTGCTGACGGCCGCCCACCTTGTCGATGTCTTCAATCGAACAACGCGCACGCACATAGATGCGGCCACGACCGGTCTTGTAGGCTTCAACAATGCCCGCGCGACCGTTGATGATGCCGGCGGTGGGGAAGTCCGGCCCGGGGATATATTCCATCAGTTCGTCGATGGTCATCTCGGGATTGGCAATCAACGCCAGGCAACCGCTGACGACTTCGGTCAGGTTGTGCGGCGGAATATTGGTGGCCATACCAACGGCGATACCGCTGGAGCCGTTCACCAGCAGGTTCGGGACCTTGGTTGGCAGTACCGCCGGAATCTGTTCAGTGCCATCGTAGTTCGGCACCCAATCGACAGTTTCCTTGTCCAGATCGGCCAGCAGCTCATGGGCCAGCTTGGTCATCCGGATTTCGGTATATCGCATGGCAGCAGCGCTGTCGCCGTCTACCGAACCGAAGTTGCCCTGACCGTCTACCAGCAGGTAACGCAGGGAGAACGGCTGCGCCATACGAACAATGGTGTCGTAGACGGCGGAGTCGCCATGCGGGTGATATTTACCGATCACGTCACCGACGACACGGGCGGATTTCTTGTATGGCTTGTTCCAGTCGTTGTTCAGCACGCTCATGGCAAACAGCACGCGGCGGTGAACCGGCTTCAGGCCATCGCGCACGTCAGGCAGAGCTCGACCGACGATCACGCTCATGGCGTAGTCGAGGTAGGACTGTTTCAGCTCGTCTTCGATATTGACTGGAAGGATTTCTTTGGCCAGTTCACCCATGAAACGGCATTCCTTTTAGTGGCGGCAACCTGATGATGCCTATCGCGTAAGATCGACGCTTGCGAGGCCTCCTGAGAGGCCCCGGATTAAAGCCGGGAAGTGTACCACAGTCCAGCCCCGGAGGGAGCCGTAAGAAAGGCTGTAGGCACTCAGGGGCTTACTGTGGGCATAAATCTGCCCAAGGATAAGAAAGCGCCCTCAATGAAGGCGTCGATGGCTTAATAAATCTGCGATTCTTGCGGTATCCGGGCGCTCAATCAGCCCCTTCTCGGTGACGATCACGTCGACCAGATCGGCCGGCGTCACATCAAAGGCCGGCGAGGTCACCGGCAGCTCAGCATCGCTGCCGGCCAGCGCATTCGCGGACGCCTCGCCCGGCGCAACGTCATCACCGCTTTCCAGCTCCATGTCGATAACCGAGGAAGGTGCCACCACCATGAAACGCAGCCCATGGTGCATCGCCAGTATTGCCAGCGAATAGGTTCCAATGCTGCCGATCACGTCACCGTTGGCGGCAATACGCTCCGCGCCAACGATGACCCAGGTCATGGGTACCGCTTTCATGAGATGCCCCGCCGCCAGATCCACTCCGAGCCGGGCCGGAATATCCAGTTGCGCCAATTCCCAACCGGTCAGCCGCGCCCCGTCGCGCGCAGGCTGCGTTTCGTTTATATAGACAGTATCCACCAGCCCGGCCGCGTGCGCTTTGCGCACCACGCCCAGTGCTGTGCCGTAGCCAGCTCCTGTCAGGGCGCCCGCATTACCATGGGTCATCAGATTCTGTTTGTTCTTCTGGTGCTTGCGGATCAGTTGCGTGCCCAGCTTGGCCATGGTGAGATTGGCTTCGATATCGCTGTGATGGATAGACGTCGCCGCGTTAAGCAACTCGCCAGGCACATCGGCGTGGTCCGCCAGACGCTGGGTGCGTTCACGCATCATGCGCAATGCCCAGCTGGGCTTCATGGGTTCCGGCATAGCGGCTTCGAGCATGGCGAAGTCATCGGCCAGCGCGGCGTCCCAATCGTCGGCGCGCCCTACCCCGCGGGCAGCGAGCACGATTGCGTAGGCTGCCGCAATGCCGATCAGGGAGTTCCCGCGGACCACCTGCTCACGTATAGCCTCGGCTATCGCGGCGGCGTCCGCACATTTCACATACTGCACACTGCCGGGCAAGAAGCGCTGATCCAACAGGTGCAGAGCATTGTCGCTCCACTCGATGGCGTTGATACTGGCTGCCATAGCCAACTGCTGTTGTGACTGCATATCTCGCTCCGCTACTAAAGGAGCAGTATACCCTCGTCACGGGGCGATTAATTGTCACTGCCAGCAATAAAAGCCTGAGGGTATACTGCGGGCCTATGATGCAAAGCGAGCTGTTAATGACTTCACTACCCGACGCGATCGACCTGCTGATCACGCCGCGATGGATCGTGCCCGTGGTGCCTGCTGGAGTGGTCCTTGAGAACCACGCCATCGCCGTGCACCAGGGCCGCATTGCCGGCATTGTTCCGCTGAGCGCAACGCTTGATCTGCAGGTCGGAGAGCGCCGCGACCTGCCCGACCACCTGTTGATCCCAGGATTGATCAACGCCCATGGCCACGCGGCAATGAGTCTGTTCCGGGGCATGGCCGATGACCTGCCACTGATGGAATGGCTCACTGACCACATCTGGCCGGCTGAAGCCCTGTGGGTCAGCGAAGATTTCGTGCGCTGCGGTACCGAGCTGGCCATAGCCGAAATGCTGCGCGGCGGCACCACCTGTTTTGTCGATATGTATTTTTATCCCGAGATTGCCGCCAGCGTCGCGTTGGAATACGGGATACGGGCCCAGATCGCCTTCCCGGTGATCGACAACCCGATTCCCGGTGCGAAGAACAGTGACGAAGGCATCGCCAAGGGGCTACGACTGCATGACGAGGTCAAACACAGCCAATTGGTCAATGTCGCCTTTGGGCCGCATGCGCCCTACACCGTAGGTGATGCAACGCTAAGTCGCATCCGCACGCTGTCCGACGAGCTGGATATTCCCGTACACATGCATATCCACGAATCGGCCTATGAAATCGAAGAGTCCGTCGCACAGACCGGGCTGCGCCCACTGCAGCGGCTGCATCAGTTAAACCTGCTCACGCCGCGACTGCAGGCCGTGCATATGACCCAGATCAACGACGAGGACCTCGCGCTGATCAAGAATCACGGCATAAGCGTTATCCATTGTCCAGAATCCAACCTCAAGCTTGCCAGCGGCTTCAGCCCGGTCCAGCGCATGCTTGATGCCGGCATCAATGTAGCCATCGGTACCGATGGCGCTGCCAGCAATAATGATCTGGATATGCTTGGCGAACTGCGCACGGCTTCATTGCTGGCCAAGGGTGTATCAGGTCAACCTACGGCGATGGATGCCCATACCGCCCTGCGCATGGCAACACTCGGCGGCGCACAGGCACTATGCATCGGCGAAGAGACCGGCTCTCTGGAGCCAGGCAAGGCCGCTGACATCGTTGCGATTGACCTTTCGGGTCTCGATCAGCAACCGGTTCACAACCCACTGTCCCAGCTGCTTTACAGCTGCAATGCCAGTCATGTATCCGACGTCTGGGTTGCCGGCGTGGAGAAGGTCCGCGACGGCAAGCTGCTGCGCATCGATCAGACCAGACTGCTTGCCGAAGCGCGGGAATGGGCACGACAGATTCAACGAGGGAACCAAAATGACGCTTAACGTCGATCGGGCTGAAATTGCCAAATTCGAAGCCCTGGCCAGCCGCTGGTGGGACCGTAACAGCGAGTTCAAGCCGCTGCATGAAATCAATCCCCTGCGAACCAACTGGATCGACCAGAAAGTCGGCCTGGCGGGCAAGGAAGTGCTGGATGTCGGTTGCGGCGGCGGCATTCTGGCCGAGGCCATGGCACTGCGCGGCGCCAAGGTGACCGGTATCGATATGGGCGAGGCCCCCCTGGCCGTAGCCAGCCTGCACAAGCTCGAATCAGGCGTGGAAGTCGATTACCAGCAATGCACCGCCGAGCAGATGGCGGAACAGCATCCCGGCCGCTTTGACATCGTCACCTGCCTGGAGATGCTCGAACATGTGCCTGATCCCTCTTCGGTGATCCGCGCCTGCGCCACGCTGGTCAAGCCAGGCGGACACGTCTTCTTTTCCACCATCAACCGCAATCCGAAGTCCTTCGCCTTCGCGATAGTCGGCGCCGAATATGTCCTGCGACTGCTGCCCCGTGGCACCCATGAGTTTGCCAAGTTTATCCGGCCAGCCGAACTCGGCGCGTGGTCACGGCAGGCCGGCCTGGACGTGCAGGACATCACTGGTTTGACCTACAACCCGCTGTTCAAGACCTACAAGCTGGAACGTAACGTCGACGTCAACTACATGATCCACACCCAGCGCGGAGACTGACGCATGGTCACCAGCGTCCTGTTCGATCTTGACGGTACCCTGCTTGATACTGCCGGCGACTTCATGTCGATCATCCAGGCCATGCGCGCAGCCCGGGATCTGCCTCCGGTCGACCCCGACCTGGTGCGCCCGACAGTATCCAATGGGTCGGTAGGCATGCTATGCGCCGCATTCAGCATCCAACCCGATGCCCAGGGGTTCGATGATCTGCGCGAGGATTTTCTCGAACGCTATCAACGCGACCTCGCGGTGTTTACCCGTCCCTATCCCGGCATCGAGCCGCTGCTCGACTGGCTGGACGACGAAGGCCTGCCCTGGGGCGTGGTGACCAACAAGCTGAGCCGCTTCAGCATTCCACTGCTCGAAGCCATGCAATTGTCGGAGCGTTGCCAGAGCCTGATCTGCCCCGATCAGGTAACACGCAGCAAGCCGCATCCCGAGCCGCTGTTCAAAGCCTGTATGCAGATGGGTGTAAAGCCCGACCAATCGGTGTTTGTTGGCGATCATCTGCGCGACATTCAAGCCGGTCGCGCCGCAGGTATGCCCACCGTTGCAGCCCTTTATGGTTACCTGCCCGTCGGCGACGACCCGGCGAACTGGCAGGCCACCCACAGTATTCACTCCGCCGCCGAATTACGCCCCTGGCTGGAACGGTTGCGCTCGCAGGAGACCTCTCATGTTTGATTACAACGCACCCGCCGACCTGCTGAAGGACCGTGTCATCCTTATCACAGGTGCTGGCGATGGCATTGGCCGCGCCTGCGCACTGAGCTGCGCGGCACACGGCGCTTCCGTTGTGCTGGTTGGCCGCACACTGTCGAAACTCGAAGCGGTATATGACGAGATTGAAGCAGCAGGACACCCGCAGCCGGCGATCTGTCCGCTGAATCTCGAAACGGCAGTAGAGAAGGACTTCAATGATCTCGCTGATCAGCTGTTCGATACGTTCGGCAAGCTCGACGGCCTGGTACATAACGCCGGACTGCTGGGCCCGCGCACGCCAATGGAGAGCGTTAAAACTGAAGCCTGGCTACAGCTGATGCAGGTCAACATCAACGCACCGTTCGTACTGACCAAGGCAATGATGCCCTTGCTGCGCGCAGCACCGGATGCATCGGTAGTGTTCGTTTCCTCCAGTGTCGGCCGTAAAGGCAAAGCCTATTGGGGGCCCTACGCAGTGAGCAAGTTCGCCCTTGAGGGACTGATGCAGGTGTTCGCTGACGAGCAGGATGGCACCAGTAACATTCGCGCAAACAGCGTCAATCCGGGCGCGACCCGGACCTCGATGCGCGCCGCCGCCTACCCGGGCGAACCGCCAGAAAAGAATCCGGAACCTGCCGACATCATGCCGGTGTTCCTCTATCTACTAGGCCCTGACAGCAAGACCATCAATGGTCAGGCGCTCGACGCGCAATAGCCATTATTCTGGCGCCTGCGCGCCGCTTGTAGACCCTGGCGCCGCCAGACGGCAAGAAGTTGCCGCCCGGCTTGCCGCCTCGGGCTTACTATCTCGTATCTCTTTGATAAATAAACAAAAAAAGATTAGGCACGATTCCTGCTAGTAACCGAGGAAGGTTACTAGGACCTACACACAAGGGATCCGCGATGTCATCCACTCTGGGCAACACCATCGATTTCGATTCAGCGCGCCTGAAGCTCGAGACGTCGGCAGGCGGCCACAGATTGGCCATTCCCCGACCCCGTATTACCGATCTGCCTGCACTTCAGCGGCAGCTCACCCAGGTGCTCCAGACCAGCCTTGAGCTGGACCGCGTGCTGGCTCTGTTCTTCGTCCAGCTTGCGGAGCACATGGGGCTGGATGAACTGAGCTTCAGCCACTCAGCCCGCGACATCCTCGTGCAGAACGGCACACCCGCAACGCACCGCTGCAGCTACCGGATTACCCACTCCGGGGAATATCTTGGCGATCTGCAATTCAGTCGGACGCAGCGCTTCAGCGAAGCCGAGCTGGCGCAGCTCGAAAGTCTGATGGGCACCCTGCTCTACCCATTGCGCAATGCATTGCTGTATCACGAAGCCATGCAGCGAGCGCTCAGCGACAGCCTGACGGGTGCCGGCAATCGCTTTGCCCTCCGACACGCAATGGAGCGCGAGATCCCGACGGCAGCTCGCCACGGCCGGCCCCTGGCAATGATCATCATCGACATTGATTACTTCAAGGCAATCAACGACCGCTATGGTCATGCGGGCGGCGATCTGGCACTGCAAGCCGTGGTCAAGTGCATGCAGGGCTGTCTGCGCTCGATCGATGATCTGTTCAGGTTCGGCGGAGAGGAGTTTGTTGTACTGCTGAGTGACACCGATTGTCACTCGGCGGCACTGGTAGCCGAGCGAATACGCGCTGCGATAGAAGACATGCGCTTTGAGATCAAGGCCGAGCCGCTGCGGATGACAATCAGCGTCGGGGTGGCAATGCTCAGGAATAACGAGTCAGGCGACGCGTTATTGGAACGTAGCGACCAACTGCTGTATCAAGCCAAGCAGAACGGCCGTAATTGTGTAGTCTGTTGCTAGCGTAGCGCCAAATCGCGGGGCGGCATTCGCCGCCCCGCGATGCAACAGTCTGAATCAGCTGCGTCCGTGCGGGACCTTGGTACGACGAATGGTCCGCGCCTGGTGCATCGAGGGCTTACGCGCCTGACGCTTCTGCTTTTCCTTCTCGCTGGTTTTCATTGGCGGCAATGCAACCGGCTTGAGCGCGACTTCTTCGCTAAGCGTATCAATCTCGTTCTGTTTCATCTCGCGCCAGCGGCCAACGGGCAGTTCGGCACCCAGAAATACCGGCCCGAAACGCACGCGTTTCAGACGGTTGACCCGCACGCCCTGAGACTCCCAGAGACGCCGCACTTCACGGTTACGCCCTTCCAGCAGGCACACGTGGAACCAACGGTTGATCCCTTCCCCGCCGGATGCGACCACGTCGTTGAACTTGGCCGGACCGTCCTCAAGCATAACGCCTTCCTTGAGTCGCTCGATCATCTCATCGTCCACTTCCCCCATGACCCGGACAGCGTACTCGCGGTCCATCTGGTAGGACGGATGCATGAGTCGATTGGCCAGTTCGCCATCGGTGGTGAACAGCAACAAACCAGTGGTGTTGATATCGAGTCGACCCACATTGACCCAGCGGCCCTGCTTCAAGCGCGGCAGCTGGTCGAAGACCGTCGGCCGGCCCTCGGGATCATCGCGGGTGCACACTTCGCCTTCGGGCTTGTTATAGATAAGTACGCGGCGTGACACTTCGGTGGTCAGGTCACGACGTAGAGGGCGGCCGTCAACGCTGATCTGGTCGAGACCGTCGACCCGGCAACCCAAGGTAGCCAGTTGCCCATTGACCTTGACGCGGCCAGCGGAAATCCAGCTTTCGGCTTCGCGGCGGGACGCCAGGCCCATGCGGGCGAGTACTTTCTGGAGTTTTTCCCCGGAAACGGGAATAGAGGAATTGTCTGGCTTGTCTGTCATGAGGCACCTCCCGGTGTATATCGAATAGGAAACAGAACGCGGGAGAATACCACCGCCAGGCGGTTACACGCTAGGGTCTTCCCGTTCCATCGGAACCAGTGCCGTCTTCATCAGAGCTATCGACGTGCAGGTCACTGAAGTCGGTCTTGATATTCGATTCCATTGAATTGAGCTCGTCGAGCAAAGCATGAAAGCCCGTTTCCCCGGCGGCCCCATCCAGTGGCCTCAGGGGTTCGACTGGCAGCCAGGGGGTCTGTTCGTCGGACGCAGCGCTGGATGCCTCGACGCTGGGGAGCCCGGCTTCGATCTGATCCAGGTCGCGCAGCTCCGCCAGTGCAGGCAGCTCGCTCAGACTGGTCAAGTTGAAATGGTCGAGAAACTGCCGGGTCGTCGCATACATGGCCGGACGGCCGGGCACGTCGCGGTGGCCAACAATACGCACCCATTCACGCTCCATCAGGGTTTTCACTATCTGACTGCTGACGGCGACGCCGCGAATGTCTTCAATTTCGCCCCGGGTAATGGGCTGCCGATAGGCAATCAGCGACAGCGTCTCCAGCAGCGCGCGGGAGTACCTTTGTGGCCGCTCCTCCCAGAGACGACTGACCCAGGGCGAGTATTCTTCGCGCACCTGGAGGCGCCAGCCGCTGGCAACTTCCTTGAGTTCGATAGCGCGTCCCAGATACTGCTCTTGCAGCCGTGCCAAGGCATTCTGTAATTGCCGCACACTCGGCCGCGCGGATTCATCGAACAGTTCGCGCATACGATCCAGCGACAATGGCTTGCCGGCAGCCAGCATGGCGGCTTCCAGAATATGTTCAAGCGGTGGTTGTTTCATCTTCACCTCGCGCCTTGACGTGAATGGGCGCAAACGACTCGGTTTGCACCAGCTCAACCAGCTGCTCCTTGACCAGCTCCAGCACGGCCATAAAGGTAACCACCACCCCGAGCCGCCCTTCACTGACATTGAACAGGCTGACAAAGGGCATGAATTGGCCACCGCGCAGGCGGTCCAGCACTTCAGCCATCCGCTCGCGGGTCGACAGCAGCTCGCGGGTGACCTGATGACTTTCGAACATGTCGGCGCGGCGCAGCACGTCGGACAGCGCCAACATCAGTTCCTGCATACTGACTTCCGGATGGGCTCTGGCGGACTGATAAGTCGGCGCCTCGGCGCTCGCCAGCGCGATGTCGCGACCTACCCGCGGCAGGCTGTCGATCTCCTCCGCCGCCTGCTTGAATCGCTCATATTCCTGCAACCGGCGAATCAGCTCGGCCCGCGGATCGTGGTCGTCGTCTTCCTCGTCCTTCTGCCGCGGCAATAACAGGCGCGACTTGATCTCGGCCAGCATGGCAGCCATGACCAGATATTCGGCGGCAAGCTCCAGGCGCACGACCTTCATCAGTTCGACATAGCCCATGTACTGGCGAGTAATCTCCGCGACCGGAATATCCAGGATATCGATGTTCTGTTTGCGGATCAGATAGAGCAGCAGATCGAGCGGCCCCTCAAAGGCTTCGAGAAACACTTCCAGCGCCTCGGGCGGTATATACAGATCCTGTGGCAGCTCGGTCAGTGCCTTGCCGTACACCGTAGCGAAGGGCAGCTCGTGCTGGGTGCCGGGCGCAAGCAGTACGTCGGCTGTCGCGGTGTCGGGGCGATCACCTGGAGTCGACGGCTGCTTGTGCTCCGGCACGCTCATACTATTGCCGGTACTGCAGGCCCATGGCCTGGCGCACTTCGGAGAGAGTATCGCGCGCGGCATCCCGGGCTCGCTCGGTGCCCTCACTGATGATCAGCCGAACCGCATCGGGATTGGATTCGTACTCAGTGGCGCGCTGCTGCATCGGACCCAGCTCAGCGGCAATGGCGTCAATCACCGGCTGCTTGCATTCAAGGCAGCCGATGCCGGCACTGCGACATCCTTTCTGCACCCAGTCGCGGGTCGAATCATTGCTGTATACCTTATGAAACTCATACAGCGGGCAGACATCGGGGTTGCCCGGATCGTTGCGCCGCACCCGCGCCGGATCGGTCGGCATACGCCGAATCTTTTCCGCGATCTCGTCAGTCGTATCGCGCAGCGTGATGGTATTGCCGTAGGACTTGGACATCTTGTGCCCATCCAGCCCCGGCATTTTCGAATCCGGCGTCAACAGCTCCTGCGGCTCGGTAAGGATGACCTTGCCGCCCCCTTCCAGATAGCCGAACAACCGCTCCTTGTCGCCAAGGGTGATGTTCTGCTGCTCCTTGAGCAGCGCGCGCGCGGTTTCCAGGGCTTCGGTATCGCCCTGCTCCTGATAGGCCCGGCGCAGGTTGCCGTATAGCCTGGCCGCCTTCTTGCCCATCTTGTGGACGGCCGCCTCGGCTTTTTCGGCGAAGCCGACTTCCTTGCCGTACAGATGATTGAACCGTCGTGCGACCTCACGGGTAAATTCGACATGCGAGACCTGATCGGCACCCACCGGCACCTGGCCGGCGCGGTAGATCAGAATGTCTGCGCTTTGCAACAAGGGGTAACCCAGAAATCCATAGGTGGCCAGATCCAGATCGCGCAGTCTTTCCTGCTGATCCTTGTAGGTCGGAACCCGTTCGAGCCAGCTCACCGGCGTCACCATCGACAGCAAAAGGTGTAGCTCGGCGTGCTCCGGGACCTGTGATTGAACGAACAGGGTCGCCGAGTTTCCGCTGACGCCCGCCGCCAGCCAGTCAACCATCATGTCCCAGATACTCTGCTCGATATCCCGCGGCGTTTCGTAATGGGTCGTCAGAGCGTGCCAGTCAGCAGCGAAGAAGAAGCACTCGTACTCATGCTGAAGCTTGACCCAGTTTTTCAGAACGCCGTGATAGTGACCAAGGTGCAAGCGTCCGGTGGGACGCATACCAGACAACACGCGGCGCTGGGATTCAACAGAACTCAAGGGGAACTCCTGATAGGGAATGGAATGTGATGCTGTCGGGGACGCTCATTCGAAACCGCGGCTGCCGCCGAAGGGCTCAGGGTCGCCGAGCCCCACCCGACGCACTTCAATATCACCATCGAGCAGACCGACTACGGTGGTCGGCTCAACCGTGCAGGCACCGCCATCAATAATCAGATCGAGCTGCTTGCCAAGGCGATCACGGATCATCTCCGGATCAGTCAGCGGCAGGTTATCTCCCGGCATCATCAGGGTCACGCTCATCAGCGGCTCGCCGAGGTCTTCGAGCAGTGCCAAAGTGATGCGGTGATCCGGGATGCGCAACCCGATGGTGCGCCGCTTGGGATGCAGTAGCCTGCGCGGCACCTCGTTGGTGGCATTCAGGATGAAGGTATAAGGACCTGGCGTATTCGCTTTCAACAGGCGAAATACCGCGTTGTCGACTTTTGCATAGACGCCGAGTTCCGAGAGATCCCGGCACACCAGGGTAAAGTTGTGCTTGTCGTCCAACTGGCGGAGACGGCGAATACGCTCCAGCGCATCCTTGTCGCCCAGGTGGCAGCCCAACGCGTAGGCAGAATCGGTGGGATAGGCAATCACCCCGCCCTGACGAATGATTTCAGCCGCCTGGCGCACCAGTCTGACCTGCGGATTCTCTGGATGAATCTGGAAATACTGGCTCACGGTCCGGTCCTGTGCTGTTGTTGTGTCGGGAGCTTCTGGGCTGACATGCAAGCGATTCAGCGTCAGCTGCCCAGGCGAAATTCAGCTCCCTGGGTATTCTGGCTGCATTTTAGCGGCAAAACTGCGGGTCAGCCCATACTGGTGTGCACTCGGGCGGCATTGCCGTCATCCTGCCGAGCGCCATCCAGGGCGAATCCGGGTGATGGAAGTCACTGCCGCAACTGGCAAAGAACCCGAATTCGACGCTCAATTTGGCCAGATAGGCGACCTGTTCAGGCGGCTGCTTGCCGTTGACGACTTCAATGCCCCGGCCACCGGCCTCGGCAAAATCACGCAGCAGGCGACGCAGGCGCGAGCGGGTAAAGCCGTAGTGCCAGGGATGCGCCATGACAGCCACACCACCTGCGTCGCGCAGGGGTTGAATCGCCTCGGCCAGTTCCGGCCAGTGTTGCTTGATATCGCCCAGCTTGCCGGCCCCGAGCCATTTGCGAAAGGCTTCGGAACGGTCGCGTACATGCCCAGCGTTGACCATCCAATCGGCAAAATGCGGCCGGGCTGGCGGGCTGTGTAACTCTGCCCCTGCACTGCGCTGCACGGCCAATGCCCCTTCCAGGGCGCCCGGCATATTCTTGCCAGCCAGGCGCTGGGCAATCTGCTCGGCGCGCCGCCAGCGACCTTCCTGGACCTTGTTGATAGCCTCCACCAGCCCCGGCTCCTGCGGGTCAAAGCCGTAACCCAGAACGTGCAAGGTATGGCCCTGCCACTGGGCAGACAGCTCTACTCCCGAAACCCACTGCATGCCCAGAGACTGAGCGGTGGATTGCGCGGTTTGCTGGCCGTCCAGACAGTCGTGATCAGTCAAGGCAATCAGCTCGACGCCGGACGCCGCCGCCTGGCGCATAAGCTCGGCGGGCGTCAGACTGCCATCAGAAGCGGTACTGTGCATGTGCAGGTCAGCTAGCAAATCAATCTCCGGTGCAGATAATATGGGACTATTATGCGGCCCGGACGCTGACAACGCCTAATGTAATGGCATAAGTTAGCCTTCTTTGAAATCAAGCAGGGACCATTCATGTTCTACGCCATACTCGCCAGCGATTATCCAGGAACACTTGAGGCTCGCCTCACTGCTCGGCCCGCTCACCTTGAGCGACTGCAGCAATTGCAGGCTGGCGGTCGACTGCTGGTTGCCGGTCCACATCCGGCAATCGACTCGAATGATCCGGGCCCGGCCGGCTTTACCGGTAGTCTGGTTATCGCCGAGTTCGAATCGCTGGAGGCTGCCCAGGCGTGGGCCAACGACGACCCCTACGTGAGTGCCGGCGTGTACCAGCACGTGACCGTCAAACCATTCAAACCCGTATTGCCGGCCTGACAAGGAGTCTGACATGCCGAGATTTTTCTCTGGTGCACTATTGCTGTGCTGCCTCTCGTTCCCCGCTGTGGTGTGCGCGCAGGAGGTAACCGAGGTTGATGAAACCGAAGCAGCCACCAGCGAGCAGGACCTGGGCGTACTGCAGGCCGAGCTGGCCCGTATCGAAGCCGAGCGCCAGCGTCTGGCCGATGAACTGGCAACGGGCGCTCACCAACAGCTTGAACAACTGGAGCAGGAAAACCAGGCGTTGCGGGCCGCGCGGGACGAGGCGGATCTGCAGGCTGTTGTGCTGATGGAAGAACAGCGCCAGAAGTGGTTTCTGATTGGTGGCGCCACCGTAGCCGGCAGCCTGCTGCTCGGATTTCTGGCGGGCAAGGTCGGCGGAGGCCGCCGACGCAAAGAGTGGTTGAATTGAGCGAACACGCGATCCTGATCATCGACGACGACAAGGAGCTTTGCGAGTTGTTGGTCGACTGGTTGTCAGCTGAGGGATTTCAGCTGACATGCGCCCATGATGGGCCCGGCGGCCTCGACATGGCGCGCAGCCAGTCCTTCGAAGCGATCATTCTGGACGTGATGCTGCCCGGCATGACTGGGCTTGAGGTGTTGCGTGCGCTACGCCAGAGCTGCAACACCCCGCTACTGATGCTCAGCGCCCGGGGCGAACCGGTTGACCGCATACTCGGGCTGGAACTGGGCGCCGACGATTATCTTCCCAAGCCCTGCGATCCGCGGGAGCTGGTCGCACGGCTGCGCGCGCTGCTGCGGCGTAGCCAGGCCGTGGCACCCGAAAACACCAGCATCCAGGCCGATGATATCCGCCTCGACATCGACACGCTCATGGCCTGGCAGAACGATCAGCCCCTGCCGCTGACCCAGACCGAAGCGCTCATCCTGCGCACACTACTTGAACGCAGCGGGCAGCTGATTGATCGCCAGACCCTCTCGCGCGAGACCCTCGGCAAGCCCCTCGGACCCTATGATCGCAGCCTGGATATGCATATGAGCAATCTGCGCCGCAAGCTCGGCATGCACCCGGACGGCCGCCCCCGTATCCAGTCGATCCGTGGACGCGGTTACCTGTACAGCTGAATCATGCCCACCGATTAATTTTTCTTTACACATCCTTTACCCACCCCGGGGCCTGGCTGACACCTTATCTCCTACACTTGTTCTACCGGCCACCTGGCCATTAACCGAATCGGGAGATAGATCCATGAGAAATTTACTGATTGCCAGCGTCACCGCCATTACCCTCGGCCTGTCCGGCTCAGTGTTTGCCGCTCAGCACAAGGGTGGCGGCGAGCACAAAGATCGCTATATGGACCGGCTGACCGAAGAGCTGGATTTGTCTGCGGAGCAACAAGAGCAGTTCCGTGAAATCAAGAAAGAGCAGATGGAAAAGCATCGCGAGATTCACGAGGAATCCAAGGAGCGTATGGACGAAGTGTTGGATGAAGAACAGCGTGAACGCTTCGACGAGTTCCACGAGAAAAACCGCGACAAAATGATGAAAAACTACGGCGACAAAAAATCCATGAAGTCGGAGAACAACTAAGTCAATGCGGCTGTTCTGGAAAGTCTTTGCTGTACTCTGGATCGCTACTTTACTGGTCGGAGGTTCGGGATTTCTGGTCAGCCGCGCACTGCAGCAGGACTGGCTCCTGCTGCAGTTTCATCCGCAACTTCGTGACTTTTCCGAACAACTGATCGACACCTACGAAGAACAAGGGCCTGCTGCTGCGCAGCGCTGGCTCGAATCGCAGCGTCAGGAACACCGCCTGCGCGCGCAACTGTATGACGACCAGGGGATCAGCCTGCTTACCGGGACGCTGCCTTCGCTCCCCCGTTTCGAGACGTCGCTGCCAGGACAGCAACCGCCGGCACGCTTCCGCCACGGTCGCGTGTTTCAACTGGCCTGGACCTCGGATATCGCCGATTACCAACTGACCCTCAATATTCCCGCGCCCGAATTATTTCGCTGGCAACGTACACCCTTTGCCCTGATCGCCAATATCACTCTGGCAATGGCCGTGCTGGCAATGATCAGCCTGGCGCTCAGCCGCTATCTGACAGCCCCGTTGCGGCGCCTGGGTCAGGCAGCGCAGGAACTGGCCAAAGGGCGATTTGACGCTCGCACGCTGGAACATATCGGCCAGCGCCGGGACGAAATTGGCGAGCTGTCCCGGCGTTTCCAGAGCATGGGCGAACGCGTCCAGAGCCTGCTCGACAGCCAGCGTCAGCTGATGCGCGATATATCCCATGAACTGCGCTCGCCACTGGCCCGCATGCGTATCGCACTGGCTATCGGCAGTAAACAGGAACTGCGTCCTGATGATCCGCTGTGGCAGCGGCTGGACAAGGAATGCACGCGGGTCGACCGACTGATCGACGACATCCTGACGTTGAGCCGCCTGGATACGCAGGATCTGCCCGCGGAGCAGTTTGATCTCGACCAGATGGTCAGCGATGTCGTGGAAGATGCACGTTTCGCCGCGCATGGTCAGCAGACGCTGGAGATCGACGGACACACCCAGGCGACATTGCGCGGCTGGCGAGAACAACTGTCAGCGGCGCTGGACAACTTGCTGCGCAACGCGCTGCGTTTTTCGCCCGCCGATGGCGTCATCCGCGTGCGGCTGGAGACAACCGCGCACAGCTATCGCATCAGAGTCGAGGATCAGGGCCCGGGCGTCTCCGATGAATGGATATCGCAATTGGGCGAGCCCTTCGTGCGAGTGCCCGATCAACCCGCCGACAGCGGGCACGGCCTGGGACTGGCCATCGCTCGACGAGCCGTTGCCCGGCACGCCGGCACGTTATCGTTCAGCAGCACCGAGAGCGGCGGATTCGCAGCGGTCATCGAGCTCGACAAGAGCCAGCCGAGCTAGCTCGGCGGCCAACTCTGGAAGAAGTCGGCCACCTCGAGTGACGGAACAGGCTTGCGCATGCCAGCGGGATGCCCGACATACAGAAAGGCGCCAATGAACTCATTGTCCGCCAGACCCAGGCCCTGCCGCACGATGGGATCATAGGCCAGATCACCCGTTCGCCACACCGCTCCCAACCCCAACGCATGTGCAGCAATCAGCATGTTGCCAACCGCCACCGCACAGGACATTTCCTGTTCGATAAGCGGCACCTTCGGGTGCTCAATGTGGCGGCCGATGGCAATGATCATCAGTGGCGCGCGCAGCGGCAGCCCCTGATAGCGCGCCAGGGTATCTGGCGAAAGATCCTGGGTCTGCGCCAGCGCTGCACGGCCAAACAGCTCACCCAGACGCTCAAGCCCTTCGCCTTCCACCACCAGGAATCGCCAGGGACGCAAATAGGCGTGATCGGGAGCGCGCAGGGCTGCCTTGAACAGAGCCTCACGTTGCGCAGCGGTCGGAGCCGGACCGATCAGACGGGGTACCGATACTCGCTCATGCAGGGCCTGAAGCGCGTCCATCAATTCTTCACCTCATTGTGGTTGGTGGGCCAGCGGAAGACCCTGATCATTGAAGCCTGACTGGCATTTGCCTTCAGGGCTCAGTTACGGCCAGTTGCCGGGCACGGTACTGCCCCGGCGGCATATCGAACCAACGTTTGAAGGCTCGAAAGAAATTGCTCGGATCAGCAAATCCGAGCAAATAGGCGATTTCCAGCAAGGTCAGATCCAGCTGGGACAGGTATTGCCGGGCCAGCTCGCGGCGCGTTTCATCCAGCAACTGCTGGAAGCTGGTGCCCTCCTCCTGCAATCGACGCTGCAGTGTGCGCGTACTGACGTGCAGCGCATCAGCCACTGCCTGACGTTTCGGCTCGCCCTGTGGCAACAGCCGGCACAGGATCTGGCGCGCCTGATGCTTCACGTGCGACTCCTCGAAGCGCGCCAGATACTCATTGGCTAGCCGATCGTGAACCCGCGCCAGTTGTGGATTGGCGGTCGCCAGCGGCCACTCGATCAACTCGCGGGAAAAGCTCAGACTGTAACAATCGGCGCCGAATTCCAGTGGGCAGCCGAACACTCGCTGATAGGCGGTAATATCGGCTGGTTCGGGATAGGCAAAACGCGCCTTCAACGGAAAGATGTCTCGTCCGGTCATCCAGCGGCAGAACGCCAGCGCGTACGCCAGGGCTGCGTCATGACTCTGCGCAGACACGGGTAAGCGGTCACCATGAATGGAAACCACCAGCGCGTAATGATCAGGCCTGACCTGCAGGTCAAGATCAGCCGCCTCACCGATGATCCGCTGATAACGCACCAGCCTGCCGAATCCTTCGCGCAAATTGCGGCTGGACATCAATGCATAACCGACCACATTGAAATGCGCCGGTCGAACTACCTTCGCCATGTTGAGGCCGATGGCAGGATCCCCTGAACGGGACACTGCCAGCTGCCACATACGGGTCATCTGATCCTGCGGAATCCGCGCGTCGGGGTCCTCAAGGAGGGCACTATCGAGCCCCAGCTCTGAAAGCAGGCTGCGGCCATCGACACCTCCTTCCTGCAACGCATCGACGATTGCATGGGCCCAGCTCGACGATGTGGTTCGTTCAGCAGTCGGCATGTTGCTCCTGATCAGACAGCTCGAGGAAGGATCCTGAACAGCGCAATCCTGGTGATAGCGTCTGAGTGAAAACCGGACCAAGGGCAGAGCTTTGGCCCGAACGGTCATGTAACACGCACACTCACGCCGCTAGACTTGTAATATCGCTGGCACGCCCGTGCACACAAAAAGAGACAGCACCATGCAACCATCGCACACTACTCCATCCGCAGAAGGCAAGCATTTCAACTCCTTTGCCGAGTTCTACCCGTTTTATCTCAGCGAGCATCGTAACGACACCAGCCGTCGCCTGCACTACGTTGGCAGTCTACTGGTCCTTGCCGTTTTGATCTATGCGCTACTGAGCGGGCGCTGGGGCTTGCTCCTGCTGCTACCGGTTGCCGGTTACGGCTTTGCCTGGGTGGGACACTTCTTCTTCGAGAAGAACAAACCGGCTTCCTTTCAGCATCCGCTCTACAGTTTCATGGGCGACTGGGTAATGCTGCGCGACGCCCTGACTGGACGCATTCGTTTCTAAGGATTGTCTACATCGCGACAGTCCGGCCAGCCTTCCGGACCTATGATCGGGAAAACCGAACTGCGGAGAGTCTCCAAATGAGTGAACAACGCGCCACCTTTCGCACCATGCAAGAGGGTACAGCTGAAGACTGGAACCTCATTTCCGGCCACTTCAGATCCTTCGCCCGCGAGCTGCCGGACCGGATCATGGCGCATCTGAAACTGCTCGATGGCGACTTTGGTGGCTTTCCGATTGACCGTCTCGAGCATTCGTTGCAGACCGCCACCCGCGCGCACCGTGACGGGCGCGATGAAGAATACGTTGTCTGCGCCCTGCTGCACGATATCGGCGACACGCTGGGCTCGTTCAATCATCCGGATATAGCTGCTGCCATCCTCAAGCCCTTCGTCTCCGAGGAGAACCTCTGGATGGTCGAAAAGCATGGCGTCTTTCAGGGGTATTACTTCTTCCACCACCTGGGCATGGACCGGCATCTGCGGGACCAGTTCAAGGATCATCCGCTGTACCAGCGCACCGCTGAATTCTGCGCACTGTATGACGCGCCGGCATTTGACCCGGATTATACGAGCGAACCGCTGGCGTTCTTTGAACCCATGCTCCGCCGCGTTTTTGCCCGACCGCGCCAGTCCATTTATAAAACCGAGAGCGCGGCGTCCTGAGCGTCTGAACAGACGACAGCAAGCCCGCCCTTCCCCGATCGCGTCAAAGGCTTTCAACCGAGACAGTTGCATATTATGATCCGCTTGGGATTCTCCCCTGGGTTGATCAGCCGGGACATGGCCCGCATTCGAGCGGGCGCGTCTCGATAACAACGATCAGCCACGGCCGTCGTAATGGCCAAGGAACAGCTGACGATGAACATGCACAAGCGCCTGAAACCGGTCAGACCTCCGCTGGAAGGCTACTATTCCAGAGTCATGGCGTACCTGTGCGTAGCCATTACCTACATTGCGATTGCCGTCGAAGAAGGCGTTAGCGCCCTGAACGTCTCGGTGGTGGTTTACGCGCTGCTCTTTCCCCATCTTGCTCAACTGGCGGTAGACCGACTGCGGCGTATCGAAGGCTTGCGCAGTCGCCTGGCGCTGCTTGCCCTCGACGGCTTGCATACAGGCATATTCATCACGCTAAGCCAATTCAATATAGTGCCGAGTCTGGTATTCATCATGCTGTTAAGTCTTGCCAGCATCATTGTTGGCGGGCCGCTGTATCTGATTGCAGGCTGGTTACTGACGGTCGTCGGGCTGCTGGTCGCCTCTGCCATCATTTCACCACAACCCGAACTCTACAGCGGCGCCCTGGTCAACTTCACCAGCCTGGCCAGCGGTGCGACCTTCACCGTTATCGTCGCGGCCTTCGTTTACCATCAGGGCCGCAAGCTGGAGCAGGCGCAAAAAGTGATCAGCGCAGAGCAGGAGAAGACCAGCCTGCTGGCCAGCAACCTGTCCAAATACCTGTCACCCCAGGTCTGGGAATCGATATTCGCCGGCAAGCAGTCGGTCACGCTGGAAACCCGCCGCAAGAAGCTCACCGTTTTCTTTTCCGACATTCGCGGCTTCACCGAGTTGGCGGAGGAGATGGAAGCCGAGGCGCTGACCGATCTGCTCAACAACTATCTGAACGAGATGTCGCGTATCGCCCTGCAATACGGCGGCACCATCGACAAGTTCATTGGCGACTGCGTCATGGTGTTCTTCGGCGACCCTGCCACTCAGGGCGCGAAACAGGACGCCGAAGCGGCAGTATCCATGGCGATCGCCATGCGCAAACACATGAAGGTGCTGCGCCAGCAATGGCGCAGCCAGGGTATAACCCGACCACTGGAGATCCGCATGGGTCTGAGTACCGGCTACTGCACGGTAGGCAACTTCGGTGCCGACAACCGCATGGATTACACCATCATCGGGCGTGAGGTGAATCTGGCCAGCCGTCTGGAAAATGCCGCCGAAGCCGGTGAGATCCTGATACCCCATGAGACCTGGGCACTGGTGAAGGATCTGGTCATGTGCCGGGACAAGGGTCAGGTGATGGTCAAGGGCTTCTCCAAACCGGTGCAGGTCTATCAGGTCGTCGGTCTGCGGCGCGATCTCGGGGCGGCGCCCAGTTTCGTTGAGCATGAGCTGCCTGGCTTTTCCATGTATCTGGATACCACCAATATCCGCAACTACGACAAGGACGAGGTCATCAAGGCCCTCGAGCACGCGGCGCAGAAGCTCAAGGACAAGGTTATCGTCTGATTCAGTGGCATCGGCCCGCTGAGACCCGCGTCGGAATTCCTCGAGAAGCTCACGCGCCCTTCAACGGCTCGTATACAATACGCGGCGATCCAGCTTTATCGCTTAGGCGCAGGCCCCATCATGCTCAAACGCTTCATCCTTCTTTTTCTGGTTACGCTGACCCCGCTGAGTCACGCTGAAGAATTACGCACCGGTCTGGTGCTATCTGGCGGCGGTGCCCGCGGCATGGCTCACATCGGCGTGCTGAAGCAGCTGGAAGAGTTGAATATCCCTATTCATGCCATCGCTGGCACCAGTCTAGGCGCCGTGATCGGCGGCCTCTATGCGGCGGGCTATAGTGCTGATGAACTGGAAAAGATTGCCCTGGAAACAGACTGGCAGAATGCCCTGAGCGATACGCCGCTGCGCCAGGACATCCCCTTCCGCCGCAAACAGGATGACCGCGACTTCCTGGTCAAACAGCGGCTGAGTTTCGACCGTGGTCGGCTGAGCTTCCCCCTCGGATTTCTGCAGGGCCAGAACCTGGGGCTTATTCTTGAAACCCTGTTGGTCCACACCAACGACATCGACGACTTCGATCGACTGCCGATTCCCTTTCGGGCGGTCGCCACGGACATTGCCACAGGCGAAGCGGTCATCTTCGATAAGGGTCATCTACCCCTCGCCATCCGCGCCAGTATCGCCATACCCGGTTTTTTTGCGCCGGTAACCGTTGATGGCAGGCTGCTGGTCGATGGCGTGCTATCGAAAAACGTGCCGGTGGATGTCGCCCGTGAGATGGGCGTGGATCGACTCATCGTGGTGGATATTGGTACTCCGCTGCGCTCGACCAATGAACTGGAATCCATTATCGACATCATGGATCAGACCACCACCCTGCTGACTCGCCGCAATACCGAAGAACAGCTGGCGACCCTGGGACCGCAGGATCTACTGCTGCAGCCAGAGCTGGGGGATATCGGCTTCAGCAGTTTCGCCGAGGTCGCCGATGCCATAGCGGCCGGCGAACGCAGCCTGCCCGAAACCAGCGAGGTGCTGGCCTTTGCCTCGTTGCCAGCCGTCACCCGGCCTGGTGGCAACAGGGCCAGCATCCGGCCGCAACGCCGGCCGGTAATCGACGAGATCAAGGTTATCAACAGCGGGATAGTGGCGGACCAGGTCGTACGCAACATGATCCGTCAGGAGACCGGCCAGCCGTTGAACCTCGAACGACTGGAAAAGGATATGGGCACCATCTATGGCACCGACTACTTCAGCCGGGTCAACTATGAGGTGGTACACGGTGAAGACAGCAACACGCTGCTGGTACGCACCAGCGGACGTCAGACCGGCACCGACTATCTGCGTCTCGGACTGAATCTGGAAGACGATTTCCGAGGCGGCAGTCAGTTCAATATTGGCGCCAGCTTTCGGGTCAACGGGGTGAATCCGCTGGGGGCAGAATGGCTGACGCGGCTGCAGGTGGGCGAACGTCAGCTGGTTTACAGCGAGTTCTACCAGCCGCTGGATTTCGGTTCGCGCTATTTCGTCGCGCCCTTCATCGATGCCGAATCACGCAACATCGAAGTGCTCTCCGACGGCGACCCAGTGGTCGACTACCGCCAGGTGCGTTACGGCGCAGGCTTGAATGTCGGCCGGCAGATCTCTACCCACGGTGAGGTGCGCTTCGGTATTTCCCGTTATGAAGGTGAAGCCAAGGTACGGGTCGGTGACCCGGAGCTGCGCTCCTTCAACTTTACTGAAGGCTTCTACACGCTGCAGCTCGATCGCGATACCCTGGACAACGTCAACTTCCCACGTGCCGGCGATGAGGGCCGGTTGATCTGGCGTCAATCGGAGCCGAATCTGGGTGCGGACTCCCGTTATCAGCAGCTTGAGTTCCGCTATAACAAGGCGTTCGCCAAGGGTCCGAACAGTTTCCAGCTGGGGGGATTTCTGGGTCGCACCGACAGCAATGTGAATATCGCCCAGAGCAGCTTTCTGCTGGGAGGGCCTGGCATGTTCTCGGGTTACCGTCAGAGCGGCGTGGCCGGGCAGAACTACAACCTGGCCAGAGTCGTCTACTACCGGCGCCTGAATCCGACAACCTTCCTGCCGGTAAACATGCCGATCTATCTTGGCGGCAGTTTCGAGTACGGCCGGATTTATAACAAGGAGGAAGACGGTCTGGATACGGGATATATAGGCGCTGGCAGCCTGTTGCTCGGCCTGGATACCTTCCTCGGCCCACTGTTTTTCGGCGTGGGCTCCAATCAGGAAGGCGAGAGCGCGCTGTATATGCGTCTGGGTCAGACCTTTTAGGAACCTAGCTTTTTTCTAGCCAGTAATTTCCAGCATCAGCGCCGCGCGGATGCAATGCAGGACGCCCTCCTCCACCGGCTCGTCCAGTTGTTTGGCCAGTGTGCGCACACCCGGCAAATCTTCTTCGGCGTCGTTCAGGAAGGCATCCTGAATACGCTGAAGCTGCATCGGCGGCAGATCGATCGCGTGGTGCAACTCAATCTGACCGGTACTGATTGCCTGGGCCAGTTGCATGTACACCTGCTTGACCGGCTGCCCTAGCTGCTGAGCGATCTGCTCTGCGCTCATACCTGCCAACGCCAACGTTTGCGCTTCCTGCGCTTTGTTCAGTGCGTTTTGCGCCTCGGGCGTCTTGTCCGTATCGCCAAGCATGACCTGCAGGAAATCAGCACCATAGCGCTCAAGCTTGTGCGAACCGATGCCGCTGACCAGCCCCATATCCTGCAATGACGCCGGACGCTGACGCAGCATATCCACCAGCGTCGAATCCGGGAAAATCACGTAGGGCGGCACGCCATGCGATTCGGCCAGGCGCTTGCGCAGCGCCCGCAGTTGCTCCCACAGCGGCTTGTCCGCCTCGGCGATAACCGGCTTGTCGGCGTAACGACCGGGCGTCGGTGTGGAGCGTGCAACATCCTTGCGCAATGCCAGACTCTCCTCGCCACGCAGCAAGGGTCGGCAGGCATCGGTCAGACGCAGACTGCCAAAGCCATCCAGATCGATTTCCGCCAGCCCGCGGGCAAGCAGTTGGCGGAATACCGAACGCCACTCCTGCTCAGCCACCTGTTTGCCTATCCCGTAGGTCGACAGATGCTGATGGCCTGCGGTACGGATCTTGTCGTTGTCGCGACCCAGTAGAATGTCCACCAGATGGCCGACGCCATAGCGCTGGCCGCTGCGATAAATAGTCGAAAGGGCCATGCGCGCCGCTTCGCTCCCATCCCAGGTGGCGACCTGGTCAACACAGTTGTCGCAATGACCGCAGGGATTTTCCATGTGATCGCTGAAGTAACTCAGCAGCGACTGGCGCCGGCAGGTAGTAATTTCACAGAGTGCCAACATGGCATCGAGCTTGTGGCGCTCGATGCGCTTGTGGCGCTCGTCACCGTCGGAATTGGCCAGAAACTGGTTCAGCGTCAGCACGTCCTGCAGTCCGTAGGCCATCCAGGCGTCCGCTGCCAGGCCATCACGCCCAGCACGGCCGGTTTCCTGATAGTAGGCCTCGATACTTTTTGGCAGATCCATGTGCGCCACGAAGCGTACGTTGGATTTATCAATGCCCATGCCAAAGGCGATGGTGGCGACCATAATCAGCCCCTCCTCATTGAGAAAGCGCTTCTGATTGGAGGCACGCAGTTCCGAGGCCAGCCCGGCATGATAAGGCAACGCCGGCAAGCCCTGCTCACTCAGCCAGTGGGCGGTATCTTCGACCTTCTTGCGCGACAGGCAATAGACGATGCCGGCATTACCGCGATGGGCTGACAGAAAGCTCAGCAACTGCTGGCGGGGCTTATCCTTGGCGACAATGCGATAGAAGATATTCGGCCGGTCGAATCCGGACACGAAACAGGCGGCCTGATCGAGCTTAAGCCGCTGCTGA
Organism: Pseudomonas saliphila; assembly: GCF_008638345.1. Taxonomy (GTDB): domain Bacteria; phylum Pseudomonadota; class Gammaproteobacteria; order Pseudomonadales; family Pseudomonadaceae; genus Halopseudomonas; species Halopseudomonas saliphila. The sequence goes on from NZ_VTVA01000003.1 coordinate 196,250, forward strand.
ATTTCCTGTCGGGTGCGCTCATCCGCTGTGGCGGTGAGTGCTATGCGCGGCACATTCGGGAAGAGTTCGGCCAATTGGCCGAGCTGCAGGTATTCCGGACGGAAGTCGTGCCCCCATTGCGAAACGCAGTGCGCTTCGTCGATGGCGAACAACGCTATGTCCAGGGTCTGCAAAAAATTCAGGGTGCGCGGTTTGAGCAGGCGTTCAGGCGCCAGATAAAGATATTCCAGCTCCCCCCGCCGCAGACTGTTGGCGATATCGCGCTGAGCCTGCTCATCAATGGTCGAGTTCAAAGCGGCGGCGCTAAGTCCGAGCTCCTTGAGCGTAGCGACCTGATCATCCATCAAGGCGATCAACGGCGAAACCACCACAGTCAACCCCGCGCGCAGCATGCCCGGCACCTGGTAGCACAGCGATTTGCCACCGCCGGTCGGCATCAGCACCAGCGCATCACCGCCGGTTGCCACCTGTTCGATGATGTCCGCTTGCTGTCCACGAAACTCCGAGTATCCGAAGACTTCCTGCAGCCGCTCCAACGCTTGCTCGCGCATGTTTCTCCTAGGGTCTGGCCTTTTGTAACCGAACGACGGGACTGCCTGTCGTCCTGTCGGATGCGGATTATATCAGCCCACCGCGCTACGATTGCCTACAATCGGATAGAGTCTGTCGCCGGCCAGCTAATCCGTTGGTATTAAGCGGTAGCATGAGTACAATGCCAGCACTATTAATGATGAGGTGTCCCATGTCCTTCGCTGATCAACTCGACCGCCTGCAGCAGTTTCTGGATGCGGATGATCTGCATGACGAAGCGCTCGATTATTTGGCCGGGCATGGTTTCCTGACTGCCCTGTGTATCAGCCCCGTCGAGGTTCCCGAGCAGGAATGGATTTCCGAGCTTTTTTCCGAGGAACCCAACTACAAGGACGACGCGCACAAGCAGGATATCGAAGGCACCCTGCGCCTGCTCAAGTCGCACATCAGCCGCGAGCTGGCCAGCGACGAGGATCTTGAACCACCCTGTGAGCTGTCACTGGGCGACGAGCCGGACTATTCGGATCTGCGCAGCTGGTGTGTCGGGTTCCTGGAAGGCGTCTTCCTGCGTGAAGAAGAGTGGTTCGACCAGGAGGAAGAAATCGTCAGCGAGCTGTTGCTACCAATCATGGTCGGCTCGGGCCTGTTTGATGACCAGCCGGAATTCGCTGAAATCGCCAGCGACCAGGACATGGTCGAAGACATGATGGAGCACATTCCTGAAGTGCTGACCCAACTGTTCCTGTTGTTTCACGCACCTGAAGACAAGCCCAAGCCCGCCCTGCTCGCACCGCGGCACTAAGGCCTGCACCTGTCGACTGGAACAGCTGTAACAGCTGCTCCAGCCAACAGGCTGGCGCCCATAGCTACGCTGTACCAGCCTGCGCCCTACTTCAGATCTTCCGCCCGTTGCGCCCTTCTCTGACAATTATCCGACCACTGCTGATATTGCTGACGCTGACCGCGCCAGGCCTTGCCCATGGCTGGGATATGGCGAGAATCATGCAACAGGCAGAGATCCTGCATGAGCCGGACCGCGCTGCTCGCAAGCGCCTTCAGGCGTGGAATGCCTTGATTGATCAGCACCAACAGGAAAATACTCCAGCGAAGCTGGAATCGGTTAATCGTTTTTTTAATGCTCAGCTGGTTTTTGCCGATGACATGGTGATCTGGGGCGAGACCGATTATTGGGCGACACCGGTCGAGTCACTGATCAACGGGGCTGCCGATTGTGAAGATTTCACCATCGCCAAGTACTTCAGTCTGAGAAAACTCGGCGTTCCAGACGAACAGTTGCGCCTCACCTACGTCAAGTCACTGACACTGGACCAGGCGCACATGGTGCTCAGTTTTTACCCCACGCCACTGAGCGAGCCGCTGATTCTGGATAATCTGGTCCGGCAGATACTGCCCGCTTCCCAGCGCAGCGATCTGCTGCCGGTATACAGCTTCAATGCGCAGGGGTTGTGGTTACCCGGCAAGGCAGACAACCGCCGGGTCGGATCGTCCCAGAAACTGCCCCAGTGGCGGGATCTGGCAAGGAAAATGCTAGATGAGGGCTTTGATATGCCCCTAAGGAACGGACAATGAAACCCTCTTTGGTCCGACAGCTAAGCTTGGCGATCACTCTGTTTTTGCTCATCGCCGTGGGCGGCAGTTTCATGATCACCCTCGATAATTCCCGCGACCAGCTGCGTCTGCAGCTCGGCTCACATGCCCAGGACGCCGCCACCGCGTTGGGTCTGTCCTTAGCGCCTCATATTAAAGACCAGGCGATGGTTGAGCTGATGCTCAGCGCCATTTTCGACAGTGGTCATTTTGCACGCATCAGCGTTGCTTCGTTGGATAACGGGGAGATCCTTGCCGAACGCGCCCGGGACACAGCCGAGGGATCCGCACCCGCCTGGTTCAATCGGCTGGCGGATATCCAGCCGGAGCATGGCAGCGCCGGAATCATGGACGGCTGGCGCCAGGCCGCACGGGTTGATGTGATCAGCAACCCGCAGCCCGCCCTCACCAGCTTCTGGCATAGCGCCCTGAGCATTCTGGCCTGGCTGTGCCTGTGCGCCGTCATGTGCGGGGTGTTGTGTACCGTTCTGCTGAGGCGCCAACTGCAGCCTCTGCATGGGATTGTCCTGCAGGCCCAGGCGATCGGCCGCCGCGATTATCAAATTAACGCCGACGTTCCGCGCACCACTGAGCTCCAGCCGGTGGCCGCCGCCATGAATCAGATGGCGCAACGCTTGAAAACGCTCTTTGCGCAGGAGTCAGCGCGCACCGAAGAATACCGTCGCCAGGCCTATCACGACCCCCTGACCGGGTTGCCGAACAGAGCTGCTTTCGGTCAGGCGCTGGCAGATGCGATCAATGGGGAAGCACCAGCCGGTCACGTGATTGCGCTGCGCTTACAGAATCTGGAGAGCATCAATCAACAATCGGGCGCTGAACAGGCCGATGCGCTGTTGCAGCTGATCGCTGCGCCACTGCAACGCTGGCAGACAGAGCATCCCGCCTGGCTTTGCAGCCGGTCGCGCGGCGGGGAGTTTATGGTGCTGGCGCCGGATACCACTCAGGCAGAACTGCAGCCCTGCGTGCAGGAACTCACTGAAGTGGTGGCGGAGCTCTTTCCGCACATCCCAGCTAACGCCGAACCGATAGCGATTGGCACGGCCGCCTTCCAGTCAGGAGACACTACCCAGACGGTGCTGAGCCGAATTGCCCAGGCGCTGACAGAATCCCGATGGGTGGCCGGTCAGCTTCAGCCCAGTCACGTTATGGCGACCGCTTCCGCGCCGGCCGCGGCCGACGAACATGCATGGCAGGTCCGCCTCAATAAGGCTATTACCCACAAGACATTGCATGCCCTGTTCCAGCCTGTTTTCAAGGCCGGGACGCCAACATCGGTGCTCCATCACAAGCTTCTCGTGCGCCTGCCTGAAACCGACGGTTCCATGCTCCCCGCCGCAGGTTTCTTGCCCTGGATCAGACGGCTCGGACTCTCAGAATCCTTCGACCTCTGCGTGCTCGAACTGGCCGCCAAGCAGCTTGCAGCGCATGCCCAACCACTGGCGATCAGCATCACGCCCGAGACGTTGGGTACCTCTCAGAGCAGGCAACGGTTCTGCAATGCGCTGGCGCAATATTCCCTGGCAAAAAACCTGCTGAGTATCGAGGTCGACGCGCGGTACCACGCGGACGACGCTGTCTTGCGCGAATTCGCCCGGGATATTGCGCAGGCTGGCGGCAGGTTGGCCTTGCAACACTTTGGCCACACGCCAGCGGTGTTGGGCGCATTGCAGTCTGCCAACCTGCAGTATCTGAAGATTGATAGCAGCTTCAGCCGCGACCTGGACCTGGAGCCCGATAAGGCGTTGTATCTGGAAATGCTCATCCGGATGGTCGCGCACCTGCAGCTGCCAATCATCGCCGAGCAGGTGCAAAGCCCTGGTGAGCTGGAGGCACTGCAAGCGCTTGGTTTCGACGGGGTGCAGGGGCATGTGCTGGCAGAGCCAGCTGCCTGGCCATTGCCAAAAACGCCTGTCTCAGGGTAACGGGAAACCTGCCATGCGCCAGCAGTCGCTGGCGTCAACCAGCATGTGAATCAGTAACCCCAGACCCACTAGCCGGGTCACGCTCCAGAGGGACAGCAGCAGGTAGCCGGTAATGGCCGTGTAGCTATGCAGTGGGTGGAAGCCGATTGAACAGCGGTCAGCAGCAAAAATGGGGTCAGCCAACAGATGATCAACATCCACCAGCATGGTCAGCACCATGATTGCCCAGGCCTTGGCCCATTGCCCGCGAAAACACACCAGGGCAACAGCCAGCGGAACCAGCACGTGCAGCGCGAGGTGAATCCCCGTGGCTAGCATGCGTTAGCAGTGTCCCGGCCGGCCGCAAGCCAGCGCTCGAACAAGGGCAGCACGGCATCGGCCGCCTGATATCCATTGGTCAGTAGCGCCAGCGCCCCGTCCCGCTGAGCCAGTAACGTCGGAAATCCAGCTATCCCCAGATCACGCGTCCAGGAAATGTCAGCGGCGAGCGCGGCGCGGGTCATCTCTGCATCGTAAGCCTGACAGAACGCCTTGCGGTCATAACCAGCCTGCTCCGCCAGATCCATCAGGATCGGAACCAGACCAACATCGGCCGCCTGGGTATAGAAAGCCGATTGAATAAGGCTGATCAGGGACCATAGCCGATCGATATCCAGCTCCCGGCCCACTATCAATGCCCGGCACACTGGCTCAGTGTTGTAGCGGAATCCAGTTGGAAGATCATCAGGCGTGGCGAATGGTTGACCCGAGACGGCCGCCACAGCCTGCCAATGCTCGGCCAGTGCCGCCCTAGCGCTGTCATTCAGGGTCTCGCCCCGGCCGGGACGAAGCCCGCCGGCGACCAGATGAACGGGCAGATCCGGGGCAAGCTCCTGGATCTGCTCGATCACCGGCGCAAAACCCCAGCACCAGGAGCACATCGGGTCCATTACGTAAATCAGGCGCGGGGACATGGCTATCTCCATCGGAACAGGTAGGCCTGTGGCAACCGCCTCAGGCATGGCAGCTTATGTCGTCCAGCAAAATGACTGCAAGCGGTGCTCAGGATTCCCGGGCATTGGGAGACGCCTGCTCCTGCGGCAACCCGATGGGATGCGGCTGGTTACGTAGCCGCGCCAGATGAATCTGACGCTGGCGTTCTTCGGCCCGACGCCGGGATTTCTCCGGCAGGCTGTCGTAGCACAGCGGGCAGCTGACGCCCTCTTCGTACTGGGGAGAGGCCTTCTCTTCGGCGGAGATCGGATGACGGCAGGCGTGGCACTGATCGTAGGAGCCCGGCGCCAGATCGTGACGTACAGTTACCCGGTTATCGAAAACGAAGCACTCACCGTTCCACTTGCTCTGCTGCGCGGGGACTTCCTCGAAGTACTTGAGAATGCCGCCTTTCAAATGAAACACCTCATCGAAACCCTGCTGCAGCATATAGCTGGACGCCTTCTCACAACGGATGCCGCCGGTACAGAACATCGCCACCTTCTTGTGCCGGGTCGGATCAAAATGCTGTTTCACGTACTCAGGAAACTCGCGGAAGGTCTTGGTCTCAGGATCAATCGCACCCTCGAAGGTGCCGATTGATACCTCGTAATCATTGCGGGTATCCACCAGCAATACCTCAGGATCGCTGATCAACGCATTCCAGTCCTGCGCCTCAACATAGGTGCCGACCTTCTCGTTGGGGCTGACGCCGGGTACGCCGAGGGTCACGATCTCTTTCTTCAGCTTGACCTTGGTCCGGTAGAACGGCATGTCCTCGCAGACTGACTCCTTGTGATCCAGATCGCTGAGGCGGGGATCGCTGCGCAGCCAGTCCAGCACCGCATCCATACCTTCACGGGAGCCGGCGATAGTGCCGTTAATCCCTTCGCGGGCGAGCAGAAGCGTACCTTTCACGCCGTGGCGTGTGAGGGTTTCCAGAAGGGGCTGACGGAGATCTTCATAATTTTCAAGCGTGACGAACTTGTACAGCGCCACAACAACAACCTGGGACATGCGTGCCTCGTGTATTCAGTAGTCGCCCACGTAAAGGGCGTACCGGGTTCGGGGCGCCGATTCTAGCAAAGATGCCGCCCCTGCGGAATCGGCGTAGCGCATGCGCGCTACACTCTCGGGCGGATCAGCCCTTGTCTGCCTTGCTTCCGCCCATGCAATTCGGTGAGGCCGGGGCCTGCTGCCGCGCAGCCCACTCCCCTGGGCTATAGGTATGCAGCGCCAGCGCATGGATCCGCTGCATCAAATCACCCAGGCTGCGGTACACCATCTGGTGCCGCTTGACGGCATTCAGGCCCTCGAATTCGGCGCTGACGATCACCGCCTTGAAGTGCGACTCCGAACCCGGCGGAACGCTATGCATATGGCTTTCGTTGGTCAGTTCCAGATGTTCCGGTGCCAGGCTCTGCATGGCCTGCTCGAGTGCGACGAGTGTGCTGCCCATTGTATTTCTCCTGTCTGGTATCGGGCAGAGTCTAACTGGCTTAAGGCTGCTCCGTCTGCTCGTCCAGCACTGCCTCCTCCATCTGGTCTATCAGAAGCTCGATACGCGGGGCCACCCGCTCTTCCACCCGATTGCGGGTAACCGCCATGGACTGGTAGGTGAGTTCCGGCAGATAGAACATTAACTTGGTGCCGACCTTGGACTCGTAGAACTCGGATAACCTGTCCAGTTCCTGTTCGGTGAACACCGCGGTATACAGCCCAACCACCTCGTCGCGCATCGCCTCCCAGGCCAGCTCCTTGTCCAGTTCCAGCTTGGCCTTCTGCTGATAACTGCGCAGCACGTGCTCCGATTGCATCGAGCCGCCCATACGGACAAATTGCGCGGCCATCAAATCATCAACCTGTTCGTATACCGTATTGGTCATGCTTTCGGCCTTCGCCAGCTTGAGGAAGCGTTCGGCGCTGGCGCGATGCGACACATCGTCGGCTGCCGCAACCGACACCAGGCCCATCAAGCAAACCCAACCGATAACGAATGCGCGCATGATGTGTCCCACACATAGGAGAGTAAGGGTAACTTCTATACTGGCAGTCATATTGAATATTCACCACCCGCGGAGGGTCAGATGAAAACGCGTACAGAATCAGACAGCATGGGCGACATCGAGGTGCCCGCCGACCGTTATTGGGGCGCGCAGACCCAGCGCTCGCTGCAAAATTTTGCTATCGGGGAGGAGCGCATGGCGCCCGCGGTGGTGCACGCCCTGGCACTGATCAAAAAGGCCGCAGCGCGCTGCAACCGGCAGCTCGGCAACTTGGACGAGCGAGTAGCAGAGTTGATCGAGCAGGCCGCAGATGACGTGCTGGACGGACGATTGAGCGAGCACTTTCCATTGTCAGTCTGGCAAACCGGCAGCGGCACGCAGAGCAACATGAACATCAATGAAGTGATCGCCAACCGCGCAAACGAGCTCGCAGGCCAGCCCCTGGCCGGCAAACAGCCAGTGCATCCGAATGATCATGTGAACAAGTCACAGAGCTCCAACGACACCTTCCCCAGCGCCATGCACATCGCTGCAGCACTCCAGACCCGTCAACAGCTGATACCCGCGGTCACTGCCCTGCGCGACGAACTCCACACGCAAGCTGAACGTCATGCACGGCTGATCAAGATCGGTCGCACGCACATGATGGATGCCACGCCTGTGACCTTAGGTCAGGAATTATCCGCGTTCGTGGCGCAGCTGGACATGGGTTTGCACGCCATCGACTCGGCGTTACCCCAGGTCTATGCACTGGCGCAAGGCGGCACAGCGGTGGGCACCGGCCTGAATACCCCGGCGCGATTCGCAGCACTCTTTGCCGAGGAAATCGCCAGCCTCAGCGGACTGCCCTTCACCAGCGCGGACAACAAGTTTGCAGCGCTCGCCGGTCATGAGCCGCTGGTTCAGCTGCATGCGGCGTGCAAGCAGCTGGCGGTCACGCTGATGAAACTCGCCAATGATTTCCGCCTGCTGGGCAGCGGCCCGCGTGCCGGATTTGCCGAACTGCGCCTGCCCGCCAACGAGCCGGGCAGCTCGATCATGCCGGGCAAGGTCAATCCCACGCAGTGCGAAGCGCTGTCCATGATCGCCTGCCAGGTACAAGGCAACGATGTCACTCTTGGTATCGCCGCAAGCAACGGCCAGTTGCAGTTGAATGTCTTTAAACCGGTGATCATTCATACCCTTCTGCAATCGATCCGACTGCTCACGGACGGTTGCGACAGCTTCCGCCGCAACTGCCTGGAAGGCATGGAGCCCGACGAACAACGCATGCGAGAACATCTGGACAACAGTCTGATGCTGGTGACCGTGCTGAATCCGGTGATTGGTTACGACAAGGCGGCGGACATTGCCAAGAAAGCCTACAAGGAAGGCACCACACTCAAGCAAGCAGCGCTGCAACTGAGCTATCTAGACGAGAAAGCGTTCGACGAAGCGGTGCGGCCGGAGCAGATGCTCGGCGACCACACCCGAACGTAACCCTAGGAGGTTGGTGGCGGCGTAACGGCCAATCGGCGCAAACGGCGGTTCTTCAGCTTCTGGATCAGGCTCGGCGCCAGGGCAATGAGGGCCGAGCCGCCGACGACCAGCAAGGCGCCAAGGTAAGCCAGGCTGTTCAATAGCTCGGGCTGGATCACGCCAGGCCAGATCATCGCGCCGAGCGCCACCATACTGAAGGTAAACAACGGTGTAGTGGCTATCGTGGCGCTGACTCTTGAAGCCTCCCAATGGCTCAGCGCTTCAGCGAAGGCCCCGTAGGCAATCAAGGTATTCAGACAGCAGCCAAGCAGCAGCCAGAGCTGCAGGGTGCTCAACTCCAGCACCTGCAACGGCGACGCCAGCGGAAAGATCAAGACCGCGCAGGCCAGATAGATGACCATCATCACTGTCACCGATGACCACACGGTTAGCAGCTGCTTTTGCGCCAACCCATACAGCGCCCAGGTAAAGGCAGCGCCAAGCGTAAGTATGATGCCCAAGGTGTAACTACTCAGTTGGGTAAACAGCTCTTCCAATCGCTGATTGAAAAACAGCACGAACCCGAGAGACAGTGTGATCAGGCCTATGACCTGACCCACGCCGAATCGCTCCTTGAAGATCACCATGCTGCCCACCATCAACATGATTGGCGCTATCTGGATCATCAACTGCATGGTGCCAGGCGTGAGTCGGCTCAAGCCCATCACGTACAGAACGTAATTGAACGCCAAGCCAAGAACTGCCACCACCAATATCCAGCGGTTAGTGACCGATAGTGCCCGAATAGAGGGTAATCGACCCTGCGCTGCCAACCAGATGAACAGTACCAGACCCGCAGTGCCCATCCTGAACCAGGTCACCGTGAAGGCATCCATGCCCTGCAATACCTCTTTGAGCATGATCGGCAACACACCCCACAGGGTGGTGGTAGTCAACGCGAGAACAAAACCGTACAACCAGCGACCGGAGGAAACGTGCATGGGACACTCGGATAAACAGACAGGGAGGAAATTTCCCGGCCATTCTAACCCTCTGCGTCGCGCCCTGACAGTCACATCTGGCTGCGCAACCGCCCCGGTCGAGGTCCCGTGTCAACTCATATAGCAGCCTGCTAGGCTTGTATGAGATCTCGGTCGCGACTGATCAAGACGCTGACATTCACCTGGAGAAGAAACCATGAGCACCCTCGCTGAAGAATCCCTCGCCAGCGGCGATAAGAACGTACTCGATGACGCCGCCCTGAAATCTTTACTGGCCAATCTCGAGGGTTGGACGCTGAACCAGGCGCCCGACGTTCCGCGCATCGAAAAGGTTTTCAAATTCCCGGATTTTGCCAGCGCTCTGGCGTTTACCAACCGCGTCGGAGAACTGGCGGAGCAGGAAAATCATCATCCGGCCCTGCTGACCGAGTGGGGCAAGGTGACGGTGAGCTGGTGGACGCACAGTCAGGGCGGTGTCCTTCGCAACGACGTGATCATGGCCGCGCGGACTGATCGGCTGAAGGAGGGATGAGTTTCAAAACACCTCAAGCAATGCAGTTATTTGTTTGGTTGAGTTCCGGAGTCAGCTGTTGCGAGCCGACAGCGCTGCGCCGACACGCTGCAAGTACATCCTTGTAAGCTCGCCGATGACATCCCTGTCATCGCACGGTCGGCTCAGCCCTATCGTCCCGCTTCGCATGAACATTGGCGTTGCCTGAAAGGAAAGCCAAAGCCAAAAGCGGTTTTAAATCTCTGCCTCACACCAGTGGTCATCAAGTCCGCCGGCTGTCAAGGTGGAGCAAGTGTTGAAAACAGGGATGTTTTCGCCAAGCCCCCAGGGATGGGTTCACGGCGTCTTGCGTAATCCTTACAGCCGGCGGGCGACCTGCTCTGGCCATCGACGGAAACACACGCGATCTCAAACAGGCAACCCTGTCAGCCAGCAGGAGAGATCCCAGCTAATCCAGACGACCGAAAAGCATCCCCCATGCAGAACCACTGAACAGCTGCGAAACGAGCAGTTCCGATATTTGACCTGGCGCACTTCGGGAAGCGACATAACGCGCATTCCTTGTAACAAAACCGTCTAACCCGACGTCTGGAATGCAGCTAGGCTCGAAGAACAGGCATAATACCCGGGCTTGTCTGGACCGTTTCCTTGGTCTGACACATTACAGGCGTCGACCCAAGAGTTGATGCGGCAGGGTCATACGGTTTTCCTGCAAACAAAAACAAGAAAGAAAGAGGTGTTACTCATGAAACTTCTTGAAAGAAGCAAGTTATCCAGTGTCGCCCTTGTATTCGTTGCGACTGGATTATTGCTGATACTGCCGAACCTGGGCTAAGCACTGCCGAACCCGGTTTGCGGGGAGTACAATGGCACCGTTAATTGATCAGCGGAGCCGCAGTGACCCCCTCGCCCCCCTTTGCACAGCTTTCATGGGCTGACGACGGCCAGCCCTTCTCGGTCGAATTCGGGGATGTGTATTTCTCCCGCGACTCCGGCCTCGAAGAAAGCCGTCATGTATTCCTGCAGCACAACGCGCTTGCCGAGCGCTGGACAACGCTTGCCGATGACGCGCGGTTCTGCATCGCCGAAACCGGATTTGGCACCGGACTCAACTTCCTCTGCGCCTGGCAGCTCTGGGATACCCTCGCACCTACGACCGCCCGGCTGAATTTCGTCAGTACCGAAAAACACCCTTTGCGTCTCACTGACCTGCGGCGCGCGCTGGCGTTGTGGCCCGAGCTGGAACCCTGGTCAGCCCAGCTGCTACTGCAATATTCCGATCTGGTGCCAGGCTGGCAACATTTCAGTCTTGCGAATGGCCGCGTGACCCTTACGCTGCTCGTTGGCGACCTGCTGGAAACATTGCCGCAGCTTGAGGCAAACGTGGACGCCTGGTTTCTGGACGGATTCGCCCCGGCAAAGAATCCCGGGATGTGGCAACCGCAGCTATACAATCAGATGGCTCGGCTTTCCAACGCCGGCGCGACAGTCGCTACCTTTACTTGTGTGGGTGCAGTACGACGTGACCTGCGAGCTGCCGGATTTGAGATGCGCGAGGTCAAGGGCTTCGGCAGCAAGCGTACAATGCTGGCGGGTGCATTCAGCGGCATCCCCACCAGCACCGAACAGCCGTGGCGAGCGCCCTGGTATCAGCGCCCTGCTCTGCCCAGACCAGCGAAACCCCGAGCCCTGATCATCGGCGCTGGGTTGGCGGGATGTTGTACGGCGTTTTCCTTGGCACGCCGCGGATGGCAGGTCACGCTGATCGAGCGGCACGCCAACGCAGCACAGGAAGCCTCGGGAAACCCGCAGGGCATCCTCTACTGCAAATTGTCGCCGCACCAGACGCCCCTTTCGCGTTTCATCCAGACCAGCTACGCCTACAGCCTGCGTTTGCTGCACGACACGCTGGCGCAGAACGACGACAACTGGGCGGCTTGTGGCGTGCTGCAGTTAGCGTCTGAGCCGAAAGAAAGCGCTCGTCTAACCGCGCTCGCCGGCCAGCAATATCCCAGCCAGTTTTTGCATGGCGTTGACGCCGAACAAGCCAGCCAACTGGCGGGCGTCGAACTGACGTCAGGGGGGCTGTTCTTCCCGCAGGGCGGCTGGGTTAACCCGCCCGCGCTATGCCAGGCGCTGCTGCAGCATCCCGGTATTCATCTGCTGACGTGCAGTGAAGCCCTGCAGCTGGTTCGTCACGAAGAGTCCTGGCAGGCGTTAACCGAAACGGGCGAGATACTGGCGCAAGCGGAGGTTGCCGTCATTTGCGCCGCGGCGGACAGTCAGCGCTTCTCGCCCAGCGCCCATCTACCGCTGAAACGGATTCGCGGCCAGATAACGCATCTCCCCGCTACCGAACAAAGCCGCACGCTCAGCACCGTGCTGTGCTCCGAAGGGTACGTCTCCCCCGCCCGGCAAGACGAACACCATCTGGGCGCGAGCTTCCGCTTCGACCGGCTGGATACCGAGCCCAGCGCCGAAGAAAACCAGAGCAACCTGGCTTTGCTCCAGTCGCTGAGCCCGGCGCTGGCCGCTGACCTGGATGTTGAGCAATTGCAACCCGAGCAGCTGGTTGCACGGGCCGCGCTGCGCTGCACCACCCCGGATTATCTGCCGGTCATTGGCCCCTTGGCGGACGCCGACTGTTTTGCACGAGACTACGCCGTACTGGGTAAGGACGCCTCAAAGAAACCCACCGAGCCCACGGCCTGGCACGAAGGCCTGTACGTGAACGCAGCACACGGCTCCCGCGGTCTGATCAGTTGTCCACTCAGCGGCGAACTGGTGGCTGCCTGGATTGATGATGAGCCGTTACCACTGCCCAGAGCATTGGCCGAGGCTGTGCACCCCAACCGGTTTCTTTTGCGCGGGCTGATACGCGGCACGCGTCGGAACGCCTGACGGCGGCGATCGTCAGCCTGCTATCAGTGCCATCGTCCCCTCATAGAGCAGCTTCCCGCCGGTAAGGAACAGGAAGACGTAACACAGCTGATAGATGACTTTTTCATTGGTGCGGGTCAGCATCCAGAAGCCCATTCGCACGCCAATCGGCGCCAACGGCAGGAGCACCAGCGAGGTCAACAGGTTCGCCGGGGTGAACAGGTCCAGGAAAATATAGCCGGGCAACTTGGCAAAGTTTACTGCGGCGAAGAACACCGCGATGGTACCCATCAGGATGGTTTTTTCCAGCTTCTGTGGCAGCAGATACACATTGATCGGCGGGCCCCCAGCGTGAATACCGAAGCTGGTAAAGCCAGACACCATGCCCCAGAATCCACCGCGCACCCGACTGACGTCCTTGATAGGCGGTTCCCCACTGCGCAGCCAGATATTCAGCACGAAGGCCAGGGCGATCACACCGATCATCACCTGGATATGAGCTTCGCTCATCATGCGAAACGTCAGCACGGCCAGGCCAATGCCCACCAGCGCCGCCGGTACGATGATACGCAGATTGGGCATGCTCCAGCGGCCGCGGAAGGTACGCAGTGCAATCAGATCCATCAGGCAGAGAATCGGCAACAGGATCGCGGCAGCGGTCTGCGGCGCGATGACCAGCGACATAAGCGGCACCGAGAGAATCGCAATATTGCCGCCAAACCCTCCCTTAGCGATGCCATAGAGCAGGACAGCAGGAATAGCACACAGATAGAACAGCGGATCGGTAATCATGAAGGAAGTCGCGGAACCTCTGAGGGACGTAGCGGCAGTGAGTTGCCGGACGAAAGGGCTGGCCATTCAGGGAACGAGACACCAAAAGCGGCGGCCAAAGACCGTTACCATGCCTGCAGTGTCCGCCTGACGCGCCCATAAAGGGGCGGCAGTGTACCATCTGCACCCAATCAGACAGTCATATGAGAGTTAGACGCCATGCTGATACCCCACCACATGCTCGACCCAACGATCCTGGAAAACATGCTTGAGGATTTTGTCACCCGCGACGGCACCGACAACGGTTTCGACGCGCCCCTGGAGAAACGGGTGAGCCAACTGAAAAAGCAACTTGAACGCGGGGAAATCCTGATCGTGTTCCACCCTGACACAGGCGACACCAGCCTCGCCCACCGCCGCGATGTTCCACCGGAGATGCTCAGTGAGCTGAATAGCTAATAGCTTAGAGCTTGGGCTCGGGAAAAGGCAGTGGCTGATCGGTTTGCAGCCGGACATCAAACACGTTCAGGGTCATGGCAACCATGGCGTAGTAGCCGAGGATACCCACCAGTTCAACCAGTGCTGACTCGCCAAACAGCGCCCGGGCCTGCTTGTATAGCGGCTCGGGTACCCGGCGCTGTTGATACAGCGATAGGGTAAGCAGATAGACCGTCTTTTCCTGCTCGTCCTCGAACTGCGGCTCGCGGCCGCTACGCAGAGCCTCGATGATATCTGCTTGCACGCCGTTCTCGCGTGCAATGGGTTCGTGAATGAGCCATTCGGCCTGAGACTGCCAGAGCGCTGCGGTCGTCAGAATCGCCAGCTCGCTCAGACGCAGTGGGATCGAGGTGTGATAGCGGCAAAACGCGCCGAGGCGTTGCGCATGATTGGCCAGCTCAGGACTGTGAATCCAGGCCAGAAAGGGGCCGTCGAGATTCTGCCTCGGCCCGCGCAGTATCTCCTCCAGAACCTCCTTCTGCTTCAGGCTCATTGCTTCAGGACGTAGCTCGCTCAACCGAGAATACATGTAGTTCTCCCTCAGATTGTGTGCATGACCGACCGGATGGCCTCGCCGAGTCGCCCGACAATTTCATCGACATGGCTGTCTTCGATGATGAACGGTGGCGCCAGCAGAATGTGGTCGCCGTCGCGGCCGTTGACGGTTCCGCCCATTGGATAACACATCAATCCCAGCTCCATCGCCTTCGATTTGATCTTCGCGTGCAGCTTAAGTTCTGCGTCGAATGGCGTCTTGGTATCACGGTCGCGCACCAGCTCGATGCCCCGGAACAGCCCGCGCCCCCGGATATCCCCGACGTAGGGTAAATCACTCAGCTCTGATCGGAGACAGGCGTCCAGCTTGCGGCCCATGCTCACGACGCGCGATAGCAACTGCCGCGACTCAATCTGCTGCTGCACGGCTAGCGCGGCGGCACAGGCAGTCGCATGACCGATGTAGGTGTGTCCGTGCTGAAAAAACCCACTGCCCTCACGCAGGGTCCGGACAATCTGCTCACTGACCAACGTCGCGCCAATCGGTTGATAGCCAGCGCCCAATCCCTTGGCGACACACAGCATATCCGGCTCAACCTGCTCCTGTGTCGATACAAACAAACTGCCGGTGCG
Organism: Pseudomonas saliphila; assembly: GCF_008638345.1. Taxonomy (GTDB): domain Bacteria; phylum Pseudomonadota; class Gammaproteobacteria; order Pseudomonadales; family Pseudomonadaceae; genus Halopseudomonas; species Halopseudomonas saliphila. The sequence goes on from NZ_VTVA01000003.1 coordinate 211,557, forward strand.
CCCCATGCCACACATCACTTCGTCGGCAATAAACAACACACCGTGGCGCGTGCATACCTCGCGAACCAGCCGGAAATAATCAGCCACCGGCGGCACCGCGCCAAGGGTGGCGCCGACGACCGGCTCGGCAATGAACGCCATTACCTGCTCCGGACCCAGCTCGATAATTTTGTCTTCAAGCTCATCAGCCAGGCGGCGGGCGAACACCGTTTCGGTCTCGCCCGGGCGCATCTCGCGGTAGGCATAGCAGGGGCTGACCTGGTGCGTTTCCACCAGCAACGGCTCGAACTGGGCACGGCGCCACAGGTTGCCGCCGGTCGCCAACGCACCCAGCGTGTTGCCGTGATAACTCTGCCGCCGGGAGATGATATGCCTGCGCTCGGGCTCGCCCTTCTCGACGAAATACTGGCGTGCCAGTTTCAGAGCAGCCTCGATGGCTTCCGAGCCGCCGGACACGAAATACACGTAGTCCAGTGCGCCCGGCGCCCGGGCTGCCAGGAAATCCGCCAGCTGCTCCATCGGCTCTGAGGTGAAGAAAGAACTGTGCGCATAGGCCAGTTCGCCCACCTGATGCTGCACGGCGGCGATCACCGCCGGATCACTGTGGCCGAGACAGGAGACTGCTGCACCGCCGCAGGCATCCAGATAGCGCTTGCCGGTGGAGTCAATCAGATAGACACCATCGCCCTTGACGGCGGTTGGATAGTTTTGAACAAGGCTGCGGTGCAGAACATGGCTCATATCGGTCACTCGCTACACAATTTCATCCAGTTTAAACCCGGACGCCAACTGTTTAACGGCGCCGCAACAAAAAATTCGGCACGCTAGCGCGCTTCCTTCGACTCCCCCATTCGATGCAAGGCGTATGTCGGTGAGTTGTTACGCCACCCGGGATCAAATCACCTTTTTGGGTGAACTGATGCGGCTGACACCGCTCAAAGACAGTGGCGCGACGGACACCAAAGGATCGATGCGCTTTTTTTTGGATAAAAATCAAAGAGGTGGGCGACCGACGCGTCGCCCGCCAGCAAGGATCGTCATGGATATAAACAGAGTCAGCGCACGAGCCATACATGAAAAACACTACGAACTAGTGGTCATTGGATCCGGTTTCGGCTCCACCTTCTTCCTCAACGAAGCCCTCAAGCATCTTGACGGCCGGGCGCTGATCATCGAATGGGGCGACTTTCACCCCTGGGCCTGGCAGATCGAAGCGCAGCGCAATTCCGTCATCAGCCAAGAGCACACCTACACCAACCGGGGCGAGAAACCCTGGAACATGACCATTGCACTGGGCGGCGGGATGAATTGCTGGTACTCGCAAACGCCGCGCTTCCATCCCCACGATTTCGAAACACAGTCACGCTACGGCGTTGGCCAGGACTGGCCGTTCGGCTATGACGAGCTTGAGCCCTACTACTGCCATGCCGAAGACATCATGTCGATTGCCGGCGATCCCGATATGGGCCGGATGCTACCGCGCAGTCAGGATTTCCCGCAGCCTCCGCACAAGGGCTCCTCGATCGATATGCTGATGAAGGCCGCCATGCCTGACCACCATTTCATCATGCCCACCGGGCGCGCCCGCGTGGCTACCGATACCCGCAATGCCTGCTGCGCCACCGCCACCTGCAACCTCTGCCCGGTCAATGCCAAGTTCACGGCCGAAAACGGGTTCGCTGCGCTGTACAGCCATCCCAAGGTGGATGTGTGTCTGAAGAGCGAAGTCCGCTCGCTGGAATATGCCGGCGATACCATCAGCGGCGCGACCATTGTCGCCGACGGTGAAGAATTCAAGGTATTCGGCGACCTGTTCGTGCTCGGCGCCAACGCCATCCAGAGCCCGGCTATATTGCTGCGCTCAGATATCGCCCACGGCCAGACTGGCATGGGTCTGCATGAGCAGGTAGGCGCCGATGTCGAGGTCTACCTCAACGGACTGGGCAATTTCGACGGCAGCACCATTACTACCGGTCTGAACTACGCGTTTTATGACGGCGACTTCCGTAAGGAGCGCTCCGCCTGCCTGGTTTATTTCGAAAACCGCTGGCCCCATGGGCTACGTACCGAGCGTGGTCGCTGGAATGAAACCCTGCCCCTGATGCTCGCGACCGAAGATCTGCCGCACGTGGATAATCGCATCACGCTGGACCCCGACACTGGCAACGCCATCATCAACTATCACGGCGAATCGAGCTACGCAGCCAGAGGCCTGGAGTACGCAATCGAGCACCTGGGGGAGCTGCTTGCACCGTTGCCGGTTGAGGCGATCCACTATCGCCGCAAGCGCGTAACCGAGTCACATGTGCAAGGTACGCTGCGTATGGGCAAAAACGGCGACGGCTCGGTGGTTGATGGCGACATGATTCACCATAGCAAGCGCAACCTGATGGTGGTTGGGACGTCGACTTATCCGAGCTGCTCCCCCGCCAATCCCAGTCTGACCGCGGCGGCGCTGTCTATCCGCGCAGCAGCACGACTTTACAGTTAAGGAGCGCCCATGAATCGACGAAAATTTCTGGCTCTATCGGCTGCCACGGTAAGCGTGGCGGCGCTGGGCTCGGCGGCAATCGTATTCGAAGACAGCCACAGCTTTATTCCCGCTCTGCTGCACGAGTATATCGGCGATTATCAAATGGATGAGGAACAGGAGAACAACTTCGTCGATGCCTTTGCCGAGCACTATGGCGCCGACAAGCTGATGGCAGTCATCGGGCTCTACCGAATCCGCTCGGGCACCGGGCTGGGAACCCGTTACACCAACGCCAAGGTCGATGAGTTCGAGCGCAAGCTGGTGACGGACTTCCTGGTGACAACCGATTATCTGGCCAAGCAGGATCAGCCCAACCCTCGGGTGAACTTCATCGGGTTCAAAATTGCGTGCAATAACCCCTTTGCGCAATTCACCGGGCTGAGCTGATCGCAGGAACCTGCCCATGGCTTTCTGGTCATGGATCGCTCCGATAACCTGCCTTGGTCGAATAGCCATTTGCTGTAAAAATCGCGACTCTTGTACGCCTGCCAGACAAACGAGACCCGCATGTCGTCACCCACAGCTCTATGCGCTACCCGCTCCATTGACCGTACCCGGGTGATACTCGCCGGTATATGCGCGTTGATACTAACCGTTGGCCTGGCCCGCTTCGCCTACACACCGTTGTTGCCGATCATGCGGGACGGCGCCGGTCTGAGCGATCTGGCGGGCGGCTGGCTGGCCACCTTCAACTACATGGGGTACATGGCCGGAGCGCTGCTCGCTGCAACAACCAACGATCTCCAGCGCAAGTTCCTGTTCTATCGCGCGGGCCTGCTGATTGCAGTTGTCAGCACGGCAGCCATGGGCTTCACAGACAATCTGTATCTGTGGGTTGCGTTACGCTTCATCGCTGGGGTATCCAGCGCCGGCGGACTGCTCATCGCATCCGGGTTGGTGCTCAACTGGTTGATCAACCATGGCTACAAAGGCGAGCTGGGACTGCATTTCGCCGGACTCGGTGCCGGGATCGTAGTCTCCGGGCTGGCAGTCAGCGCCATGGTTGGCGCACTCACCTGGGACAGCCAGTGGATAGGTTTGGGATTGCTTGGCATCCTATTCTTTCTGCCGGCCTGGTTCTGGTTGCCGGCACCTGTTCCCGTCGTCGCGCACGCCACCAAGACCCAGGCAATACAGACACCTTTGGCACCCTCCTCACGGTGGATGTGGTTGTTTATTGCCGCGTATTTCTGCGCTGGGGTTGGCTTCGTGATCAGCGCGACCTTTATCGTCGCCATCGTCGAGCAGTTACCTGTCTTCGCGGGTAACGGCCCCTGGGTCTGGGTGGTGGTAGGATTGGCTGCGGCACCTGCGAGCTTTCTCTGGGACCGCATTGCAGGCGTAATAGGAGGCATATACGCCCTATTGATGGCCTACGGGTTACAGATTCTGTCCATCCTGCTTCCTGCAGTGAGCGCTGACACCTTTGCCAATCTGCTCAGTGCGGCACTGTTCGGCATCACCTTCGTAGGCATTGTTAGCCTGACGCTGTCGATTATTGGCCGGCACTTCCCGGCCAACCCCTCCAAAGCCATGGCGCGCCTGACACTCAGTTATGGGGTGGCGCAGATTGCAGCACCGGCAATGGCGGGCTACATCGCCACGATCAGCGGTAGCTATCGCGGGGCTCTATTCATCGCGGCAGGCACGATGGCAGTCGGTATGCTGTTGTTGCTGGCGATCATGCGCCAGGAACGGCGCGAACTTGCCGCTGTCAGTTGATCGCGCGGGTGATTGCGCTGGCCGCATCAGCCGCTTGCAAGAATAGCGTCCAACAACCCGGGGAAGCGCTGATCCAGCTCCTCGCGGCGTAGCGAGTTCATATGCATGGTGCCCACCGCCAGGGTGCAGACCAGTCCACAGTCACGCAACACCCGAAAATGATGAGACATGCTCGATTTGGGGCGGCCACCGTCCAGCTCTCCGCAACTTGCCCTATCGACTTCGGCCAACTTGCGGACAATTTCCATACGCACTGGATCGCTGAGGGCATATAGCACTCGCTCTAGAACCAACTCGCTGGCGGGGGGGTGTTTATAAGGTCTCATGGCCCGAATAGTACACGGAGCTTTACTCGAGGACCATAGTTCTAATATTATCGAACTACAGAAACATAGACCTCTGCAAAATCAGTCATTTTTTCACTTCGCTCCACAGGAGTTCTCCATGTCCGCCCTTTTTCAGCCTTTCAAACTCAAGGACGTCACCCTTCGCAACCGGATTGCCGTTCCACCGATGTGCATGTATTCAGCCGACGACGGCCTGATCAACGACTGGCACCAGGTGCACCTCACCTCGCTGGCCCGCGGCGGTGCTGGACTGGTCGTGGTAGAAGCCACCGCCGTCTCACCGGAAGGCCGCATATCCCCCGGCTGCGCCGGCATCTGGAACGACCAGCTGGCACAGGCGTTCATCCCTGCGGTTAAAGCCATCAAGGCGGCGGGTTCGGTCCCGGGGATTCAGATTGCCCATGCCGGGCGTAAGGCAAGTGCCAACCGACCCTGGGAAGGCGATGATCACATCCCTAACGACGATCCCCTCGGCTGGCAGACCATTGCTCCTTCTGCTATTGCCTTCGGGGCCAATCTGCCGAAGCAGCCCACAGCCATGACGCTGGATGACATTGCCCGAGTGCGCGATGACTTCGTCAATGCCGCCATTCGTGCCCGCGACGTGGGTTTTGAGTGGCTTGAACTGCACTTCGCCCACGGTTATCTGGCGCAGTCGTTCTTCTCCGAACATTCCAATCAGCGTGACGACAAATACGGCGGCAGCTTTGAAAATCGCAGTCGCTTCCTGCTGGAAACTCTGGCGGCGGTGCGCGAAGTATGGCCTGAGCACTTGCCTCTGACCGCGCGCTTCGGGGTTCTCGAGTTCGACGGACGTGACGGGCAGACCCTGGCCGAATCAATCGACCTCACACGACGGATGAAAACCGGCGGGCTTGATCTGCTCAGCGTCAGCATCGGCTTTACTATCCCAGAGGGCCGCGTGCCTTGGGCTCCAGGGTTCATGGGCCCGATAGCTCAGCGAGTTCGAGAGGAAGCCGGCATTCCCGTTTCCTCGGCGTGGGGCTTTGGTGACCCCAAGGTGGCGGAACAGGCAGTAGCAACCGGGCAGCTGGATCAGGTTCTGGTCGGCAAAGCGCATCTGGCCAACCCCAACTGGAGCTACCAGGCAGGCCGGGAGCTGGGTATCGAGAAGCCTTCCTGGACACTGCCAGCCCCCTATGCTCATTGGTTAGAACGCTATTGATTAGCGCTCCCGAATAGACCAACAAGGCGGCTCCGGCCGCCTTGTTGCGTTCAGGCCTGTAGCGTTTGAGGAACTATGGTGATTGGCTGGCTTTCCTAAGACTACATACCTATGGATAGGCGGAGACCACCATGAACACGCTCATCAAAGCCTGCGGGATCGCGCTCTGCCTGCCCCTCACGGTCACGGCTAACCAAGCCTCGTTGAACCTTGAACTCAACGGGCTCGACATTGATAGCCGGATCGTCAATACCGATGCCACGCGCGGACCTGACGCGACCGGAATCGATCTGGTCCGCGTCACCAACAACACCGAGGCAAACGTTCTCTGCCAGCTGAAGCCGGCTCCGAATGAACCTAATATGAAATCGTCCCGAGCCATCGATATTGCGCCCGGCAGACAGGCGACACTGCATCTACAAGGCAGCTACCGGGATGTGAAATCCACCGCCACGTTGAAGTGCTCACCTAATTGAGCCAGACCTGCCCGGGCCACATACCACCCTCTTCCCCCTGCCGAACAGGCTTGCCACCCAATCCTGACGCGGGGTCTGCCTGTTCAGGGGTGAGCTGGGGGTCAGGCTCGGCGCTGCGCCCAAACGCCGCAGCCAGACGCAGGCCGCTTGGACACGAAGCAGCGAAGCGCTAACATACAGCCTTATATAGCCCTTGATGGGTACACGAGGTTCAAGATGACAATTCGTAACAGCCTGGCAATCGCCTGCGTTCTTTCCGCCTTTGCCCTCCCCACTTACGCGCAAACCTGTACCCCCGAAGACGCAATGCACCGGGCGGAAGTGGCTGCGGAAACGATTAACCGTATCGCTGATAACGATCCCGAGAAGGCCGCCGCGCTCCATCAGAAGCTGCTGGATTTCCAGGAACGTGACCCTACCCGCGACCGCCACAGCGCTTGCGAGGCCTATGACCGCATTATCGCCGAACTCGAGCGGGAAGATGAGCAAGCCGAGTAATCGATATTATCGATAGGTTCATTGAACTTTTCGCGTTATTAAATCAGTTTCTTTGCCCATAGACTAAGAAGCATATCCTTACGGAGGTGCTTTTATGTCCGCTCTACGTACAAGACAACTTGTCGAGAAAATCGCCGGCCGAGCCACATCGGACGGCGACGGCGTCAAACTCACTCGGGTGTTTGGCGGTCAGGGTCCGGAACGTTTTGACCCTTTTCTGATGCTTGATGAGTTCGGGTCCGACGAAGCGTCGGATTACATCGGCGGATTCCCTTCCCATCCGCACCGCGGCTTCGAGACGGTTACCTATATGCTCGAGGGTCGCATGCTGCACGAGGATCACCTCGGCAACCGGGGATTGCTGGAGCCCGGCGGTGTGCAGTGGATGACGGCAGGACGGGGAATAATCCATTCGGAAATGCCGCAGCAGAGCTCAGGCCTGATGCGTGGTTTTCAGCTATGGATCAACCTGCCCGCCGAGCAGAAGATGCAACCGGCCAGCTATCAGGATATGCCGGCGGATGCATTCCCCTTCCACAGCATTCCGGGCGGCCAGCTCAAGATGATTGCAGGCACGCTCAGGGTCGCGAATCAGACTCTGTCTGGTCCGATTCAGGACAAGCCCACCGAGCCCCTGTATGTCGATCTGCATCTGGAACCAAATCAGGCTTTCGATACATCGATAGCCGAATACCTGAATGCGCTGGTTTACGTCTACGAAGGCGCTGTTCGGATTGGTGAAGCAGATCTGCAGACGAGCCAGCTTGGACGACTGGATGCTGGCGAGCAGCTTTCCATTCTGTCTGGCACTGGCGGTGCACGCGTGTTAATCCTCGCCGGCAAGCCACTGAGGGAACCCGTGGTGCAATACGGGCCATTCGTCATGAACAGCCGCGAGGAGATTGAACAGACACTGCGCGATTACCGTAGTGGTCAACTCGCAGGCTGATAGGTGGTTCAGGTCAAGCGATAGGCGTACGCCCCGCCAGGGCATGCGCCAGCGTACCGCCATCAATGAACTCCAGCTCGCCTCCTAGCGGAATGCCATGGGCCAGCCGTGAGACCCGGATCCCCCTGGGTCTCAGCAAGTTGGCAATGTAGTGGGCGGTCGCTTCGCCCTCGACTGTGGGATTGGTCGCCAATATGACTTCGGTGACTTCCCTGCCTTCCAGCGCCTGCAGCAAAGCAGGGATGCCGATTTCCTCCGGCCCCTGACCATCAATCGGCGACAGATGCCCCTTCAGTACGAAGTAGCGTCCGTTGAATCCGCCAGCCTGCTCGATAGCCCAGACGTCGGCCGGGCTCTGCAGAATGCAGAGCAGGCCATCGTCACGGCGTGGATCGGAGCACAGCGAGCAGATATCGGTCTCACTGAGCATGCGACAGCGTGAGCAATACCCTACTCCATCCATTGCGGCCTCCAGCGCGTGCGCAAGATGGCGGGCGACATTCCGGTCACGCTCCAGCATGTTCAAGGCCATGCGCTGAGCAGTCTTTGGGCCGACGCCCGGCAGTCCTCGCAGGGCGTCGATCAACTGGCGAATCAGGGGGCTGAAACTCATTGAATTCCTTGTTGGTTACCTCAGAATGGCATCTTGAAACCTTCAGGCAAGTTCATGCCCGAGGTCATTCCAGCCATCTTATCCTTGCTTTCAGCTTCCAGCTTGCGCACGGCATCGTTAAACGCCGCGGCAATCAGGTCTTCAAGCACTTCCTTGTCTTCGCTGAGCAGGCTGTCGTCAATGCTGACGCGACGCACATCGTGGCGACCAGTCATGACAACCGATACCAGGCCTGCACCGGACTGACCGGTGACCTCGGCGTTGGCCAGTTCTTCCTGCATCTTCGCCATTTTTTCCTGCATTTCCTGAGCCTGTTTCATCAGGCCTGCCATGCCACCTTTCATCATGATCGCGTCCTCAGTTAAAAGTTTCTATGTATCAAGCGGGCGAATACTGTCATCGCATATCTGCGCCGCGAAATCGCGTACCAGGCTCTGCACCAGCGGATCGGACTGAATGCTGGCCTCGGCCTCTTTCTGTCGCGCCACCTTACGCCGGGCCGTCGCAATGGCCGGTGTCTCCTGAGTCGGCGCGACGACATCGACCTCGATCCTCACCGGCGATCCCAGTTGATCTGCCACCGCCTGTTCGATACGAAGCCGATGGTTCTCGTTATAAAGCGCGCTGTGGCCCGGGTCCAGATGCAGCGTCCAACTTTCTGCTGCGCATGTCACCAGCTGGCAATGCGCGGCGATACTCTGGGTGAGCCCGCTGAGGCGCAGCGATGGATAGAGTTCCAGCCACTGCGCCGCGACACCTGTCGCTGGTGGCAGGTCACTGACCTCATCGATCTCCGCTGCTGCGTCAGACGCAGGGCCGGTATTTTCCGACACCTGCCAATCATTGAGATACTGGCCGACGTCCAGTTGCTCCTCATCATCGTAGTCGCCCTGCTCGGCAGCCTCGTCCGCTGGCGGTACTTGCAGCCACTCGGCGGGAGCCTCGTCATAGGGTGGCTTGACCGGTGCACCGCTTTTAAGTGGGTGATTGGTTACCGCTGCGGGTGCATGGCCTGCGAGCTGTTCGGGAGCCACTGGGCTATCGGTTTCCTTCGGTTCAACCCGCTGCGGCTCAGCAACAGGGGAGCTTGTGCTCTGTTGCTGTTGGACTACCGGGGCGGCGGAAGACGACGCTGGGAGCGATGGCTCAACCGGCGCAGTTGTAATGCCTTTAGCGGGAGCTGTCTGCGGCCCGACCACAGCCTTAGACGCAGCGGCCGTGGCCGTGGCCGATTCGGGTTCAGCCCTGGCCTGGCTGAACCCCGGCAACTTTCCCGACGAAGGGGCCGCCTGTGGCGGCACGGCAGCATCGCTGAGCGTGCCAGGCTTGAACGCCAGCATGCGCAGCAAGGCCATCTCGAACCCCCCACGCGGGTCAGGCGATAAGGGCAGATCCCGTCTGCCGTGTAATGCCAACTGGTAAAACAGCTGCACATCTTCCGCGCTAATCTGGCCGGCGAGTTCAACGACCCGTTGCTGGTCGCCCAGACTGTTATCGATGGCTTCAGGCACGACCTGCGCGATTGCCAGACGCTGCAGCGTCGAGATGAGCTCGGCTAATACCCCAGCAAAATCGGCGCCCTGCTCTGCCAGCTCGGCTACCAGCGCCAGCAAATGTTTTGCATCACTTCGCGCAAGCCCCTCCAGCAAACCAAACACCTGGCCATGATCGATGGTGCCGAGCATGCTCCGCACCTCGGCAACCCGTAGTGCCCCATTACCAAAGGCAATTGCCTGATCAGTCAGACTCAATCCATCACGCATCGAGCCGTCAGCAGCACGACCCAATAGCCATAGAGATTCCTCATCGAAGGGAACCTGCTCCTCGCCGAGCACAAACCGAAGGTGCTCGACGACCTTCTCAGGCAGCATATTTTTCAGGGAAAACTGCAGGCAGCGCGAGAGAATGGTTACCGGCAGCTTTTGCGGATCGGTAGTGGCGAGCAGAAACTTGACGTGTGCCGGCGGCTCTTCCAGCGTTTTCAATAGGGCGTTGAAACTGTGACTGGACAACATGTGCACTTCGTCGATCAGGTAGACCTTGAACCGGCCCCGTGACGGCGCATATTGCACGTTGTCGAGCAGCTCGCGGGTATCCTCGACCTTGGTGCGACTGGCCGCATCCACTTCGATCAGATCGACGAACCGCCCTTCATCAATTTCCTTGCAGGCCGAGCAGACACCGCAGGGCTCTGACGTGATGCCCGATTCGCAATTCAGACACTTGGCGAGGATACGGGCCACAGTCGTCTTGCCGACCCCGCGGGTACCGGTAAACAGGTAGGCGTGGTGCAGGCGATCATGGTCCAGGGCGTTGATCAGCGCCTGCAACACATGGGTCTGACCGACCATTTCGCGGAACAGGCGCGGACGCCATTTTCGGGCTAAAACCTGGTAACTCATCGGGGTATCTGCAGTCCGCTCTGATGGTTTGGGCAATGCGGTACTTTAACCAAAGCAGACCGACAATGCGAGACGCGCCCGACCGCCCAGAACCACCGGAACGCGTGGATCGCCCCTCCCAACCGATCATCAGTTACTAACGTAGCGACGCTCGGGTATCCGTTGCTCAACATGATCCATTGCCATATCCGCGAACTCGTCGAACAGGCTGGATTGACGGAAAGCGCGCGCCGCCATCCTGGCGCCATAGACACTGATGTGGCCCGATTCGTCGAGACTGAACGGGATATTCTCGCGGGTCACATCAGAAGGCACGCCATCCACGTTGAATAGCGCATCCCGGTCGAAATACATTACGTTAGCAAACTGTGACGCCAGCTGTGCCAGCTGCAGATTGGCCGCGCGCGCCGCCTCGTCTCGCTCCTTATGAAAGCGCGAGATATCGAAGGTTGTACCGAACAGCAGGCTGCGCTGATACATGTTCTTGACGTTGACATCAAAATTGGTTGGCGCAGGCATAAGGATCACCAGCGCTGACTTGTCCGCAGCCATGGCGACGGCATCGAATACGCCCTGCATCTGCTGCTTGTCATGCACCGCGCCCCACTGGCCTGCGAACACGACGAAGTCAAAGTCGGACAGGTTGTCCTCCAGATATTTGCGGTTAAACAGGCACTGCTGATAGCCTCGCCCGGTGTAATGGCCGGTATATTCTTCGCCCAGGCTGGGATAACACCAGTTGGTGGAAACCGAATGGATTTTCATCGACATATGCTGGCCGATATCATCCCAGAAGGGGTCGTAATGCCCTGCGAAGGAGTCACCGAACAGCAGGCCCTTGACCTTGGCCGATCTATCACCCAGTTCGCAGCCCAGCCCCGCCTCACCCACCTCGAGCTCAGGGAAGGTCTCCACACTGTGGAAACACCACCCACTTTGCTTCCAGGGCATCACCAGATCAGCGGTCGTGCGCCTGAACTCTTCGCTCATACGGTCCGGGAATCCATTCGCCACAAAGGTAATCGAGGCAAGTGCACAGGCCGCGGCAACCGGGCCACCGATCAGTGAACGAGGTTTCAGAGCGGGTGCATAGCGCGGCTTGCTGCCGGCCAATCCTTCGATAAAGGTAAAAGACAGCCAACCTGCCAGCACCGATGCTGCTACCGCAAGCAGAACCCAGCGCATGTCGTGCTCAAGGCCGAAATAAAACAACCACACCGCTATGGGCCAATGCCAGAGATACAGGGAATAGGACGTTTTCCCGAGAAACTGCGCGACACGGTTGCCGGTCAATAGGGATTCACGCTGAGAGGAGGCTATGACCAGCGCCGCACCGAATACCGGCAGCGCAGCCAACCACCCCGGCCATTGAGTCTCGGCACTGAAACTGACCGCGCACACGACGATTATTAGCAGCCCGGCGATCTCCAGCGTTTTGCCGGTGCGCCTGCCAAAGGTCATCGGATAAAGGTAAATCAGGCTTCCGGCGAGCATCTCCCACATACGCGTCGGCAGCAGGAAGAATGCCGAGGTCGGCCACTTGCCCGAGGCGTATACCGATAATCCGAAGGAAAAAATCAGCATGGCCCAGAGAAACCACCGCGTATTCGCCGCTGAGACCACCTTACGCAGCGCGACGATCAGGACCGGGTAGATGAGATAGAACTGCCACTCAACGGACAGCGACCAGGTATGCAGCAGCCATTGATCATGCGAGGCCTGCTCGAAGTAACCTGCATGTTTCCAGAATATAAGATTGGAAACGAAGGCCAGACTCCCAAGCACCTCCTTTCCGAGTGTTTGGTAATCGGCAGGCAAAAGCAGGAACCAGCCCACCATCAACAGGAATACACAGACAAAAGCCAGGGCAGGAATGATTCGACGGCAGCGGTCGAGGTAAAATCGGGGGATGGTGAAGGTGTTTTTTTCCATCCTGGAGTAGATTATTCCCGTCATCAGAAACCCCGAGATGACGAAAAACACGTCTACGCCAATAAAGCCACCTTGCATGCCAAGCAGGCCGAAATGGAACAATACGACCAATACGACCGCTACGGCCCGAAGCCCGTTGATATCTCTTCTGAATTCCACAACTTTCTCCCGCCACGTTGCTAAAGGCGTTCATCTCAAACAGGTGATGTATTCGAGAGTGCAAGAGCAACTATGGTGGAGAGATAGTCATCTTCTTCGTCCTTTTGAGGCTGTCCCCGCCTGAGATCAACAAAGCGTTACAAATATTGACCCAACCTATAAGCCATCGGTTCAGACGATGAGGGCCGAAGGTTAGCTCGTTGAATTATTAGGGGGCAACACAAAAGAGGTTAGAGTTCTAAGCCTGTGAAACAGGTAGGACAACGAGTGACAACCAGGTATCAATTGGGTCGCTGGGAAACAGATAAGGGGGGGGGCAATACCAGAGAGCTATGGGTGGCGGTCCTGCCAGCCACACCCCGGCACACGATGTAACCGCTGTGGCTGCTCCCTTCCGGGCCTGACCAGGTTCACGGCGAATCATTGCGAGGGGACCGACAGGACCACCATAGCGTGCCCATGCTTGACGGGCCGCGCTATTGTAACGGGTTAACCGGAACTTACAACCCGCCGTTCACTCCGAAATCACGGAACCTCTGCAAGACTTCTCATTCAAATGCTCGTCTCTGCTCGTTGGCACACCCCAGCAAACGGGCCTGCCGAGCCCGTCATCGCACAATCGGATTATCATGGCGCGCGCCAGGCTCGATTCATGCGACAACACTGACGATGCTCCTTTCCTCGAAAACGTATTAACACCCTACAGGCGCTGAATGTCCGACCCACAGCACGCGATCGACACCCTGCCGAATACCTCAGCAAAACGCCTGCTGGGGCTGAGTCTGCTGTTCATCAGCCTGAGCAGCCTGGGTATCTGGGCGGTCTATCAGCAGATGCCGAACACGAGCCTGAGCTTTGATTATCGGCTGCTCAGCTGGCAGTTCCTGCTTGCGGTATCCGGTCTGCTCGGCATTTACTACCTGTCCGACGCCTTGCGCCTCTATTACACCCTGCGAGCGCTGGATCAGCAGATCGCTCTGCGCGAGGTCTTTCGGCTGGTCTTCGTCAATATCTTCTTTTCCAACATAACGCCGATGGCAACCGGGGGCGGTGTAGCGCAGATATGGTATTTGCGCCGACACGGCGTTCGGCTGGGTACGGCTACCGCCGCGACGACCATCAGAACCATCCTGGCGGTGATTTTCATCTTTGGGCTGACACCCATCTTTCTGCTGACCCTCGACCATCTCAACAACCAGACAATCATCAGCCGAGTGGGTGGCTTGCTCGCCGTGGTCATCACGCTCTACCTGGGGTTTTTCGCCGTGCTGTTGCTGCGTGCCCGCCTGCTGATAATGCCGATCAGCACGATCCTCCGCGGAGCACATCGAGTCGGTCTGCTCAAAGACGCGCGACACCGCCACTGGCAATACAAGGTTCGCAGGGAGATGCTCCGGTTTTCCCATTCATTCAGCATTTACATACGCGGCTCCAAGCGCAACCTGATCCTGTCGGTCCTGTCGACATTGGTTTTTCTGCTGAGCCTGTTCAGCTTCCCTGCCCTGCTGATTTTCGTGCTGGGTTACGATATCGACTACCTTGTCAGTGTCGGCCTGCTGGTGGTAACCACATTTGTCATGTATTTCTCACCCACACCCGGCGCATCGGGGATCTCCGAGGGGCTTTTCGGTAGTTTCTTCAGTGGCATGCTGGGGGCCAACCACCTGCTGCTGGTAACGATCGGCTGGCGAGTGCTGACAATTTACCTGGGTATGATTGTCGGACTGGTGGTCATGCAGTGCGAGCTCAGCCGCAAAACGCATTCATGAAGCGCCGCAACATTCGGCTCAAAGCACTGTTCTACGTAAACGTCCTGACGCTCCTGATACTCGTCGGCTACAAGATCTATCTGAATCTGTACAAGCCCGATGTCGAGGCAATACATGCTGAGCAGCTACTGGAAATCGACGCTCAGCTGCGCGGCCAGGATAGCTTCAGCTTTGCCGTGGTGGGCAACATCAACAACTCGGTGGGCATTTTTGAACGGACCTTTGTACCGCAGCTGAATCAGTCAGGCCTGGCATTCATCGTGTCCGCCGGCAATGCAGTGAGTAGCGGTGGCGACGACAAATACCGATCGTTGCACGGCACCCTCGACAAGCTCGATATCCCGTTTCTGCTGACCTTTGGCCCTAACGAGTTCTCGAATTTCGGAAGTTTCCGCTTTTACGAAGACTTCGGCCCCCACCTGTATTCGGTGCGCGCCGGCAACACACGCCTCATTTTCCTCGACAGCACCGGCAAGACCCCTTATCGCTGGCAACTGCACTGGCTGCAGGACCTGTTTGAGCAGAGCGATGCCATGCATACCCTGGTTTTCACTGGCCACCCCCTGCTGCCAATCAAGCAGAACCGGTTCTTCGTACGCGATGATGATTACCTGCAGCCCGAAGCGTTTCGCGTTGAACTGCTCGAGCTGTTTCGCCAGCATCAGGTCGATGCGGTGTTTTCCGCCAATATTCCGGTATTTTCCGAGCAAGTGCTCGACGGCACCCGCTATATCACGACCGGCGGTGCCGGCGGACTGATTCTGAACGATGCCGACAGCTTCCATCACTATGTAGAAGTCTCCGTGACGCCCGAATCGGTGGAGACGCAACTGGTCCCGCTGATGATCGGACAGCATCCGTTCTGGGCCACCGTTGAGGGCCTGTGGTTCTTCTTTTATTCACTATTCTATGTCGGCTTCGTCAATTTCCTGCTGTTGGTATCACTGCTGAGTCTGATCGCGATCCGCTTGTACTTGCTGCTGTTTACCGAGCGCAGCTATTACCGGGATTTCGATATCAATCCCGCACCATGGCTCGACAAACCCCTGCGCGTGGCCATGTTTACCAACAATTACCTGCCCTTCATAGGCGGCGTACCCATCTCCATCGAACGGCTACGGCTGGGCCTTCAAGAGCTCGGCAACAAGGTGTTGCTGATTGCTCCACGCTATCGTGACCAGCCTGAAGTCGAACCAGACACCCTGCGTCTCCCCTCACTCCTGGCCTTCGGTAAACCGGGCGATTTCCGCTTGGCGAATATCTTTTTGCCCCGCGTGCGCCGTGAGCTGCAAGGTTTCCAACCCGATATCATCCATGTTCACCACCCCGTCTGGGTCGGCTCACTCGGGCTATACCTGGGCAAGCGCCTCAAGGTTCCAGTGGTTTACACCTATCACACGCGGCTTGAGCATTACGCTCACTTCGTTCCGTTACCGGGCAGATTGTTTCGCAACTTCATTTCCCATGCGTTGATCAAACGCTTCGCCAACAAGTGCGACGGCATCATCGTGCCGACCTATTCGGCAGAGGAATACTTGCGGATGATCGGGGTCAAGACGCCGACCTTTGTCCAGCCGACCGGGATTGAATACCAGCGCTTCCTGCAGACACCGCCGGAACGAGTTCGGGCGCTGCGTCAGCATTTGAAGATCGGCGATGAGCTGGTGCTACTCAGCGTTTCGCGGCTCTCCAACGAAAAAAATCTGGATCTCATGATAGACGCTGCGGCAGCCCTGAAACGATCCAGTCACCAGCCGTTTCGGCTGCTGATTATCGGCGACGGCCATCAACGCGGACGCCTGCAGCAGCGCATCGACGACCTGGGGCTAGTCGGCTGGGTAACGCTGCTGGGCAGTGTCGCGCCCGCCGAGATGCCAATCTATTACGGGCTTGGCGATCTGTTCGTCTTCACCTCCAAATCGGAAACCCAGGGCATGGTGTTGCTTGAAGCGATGGCTGCGGGGCTGCCGGTGGTTGCTGTGCGCTCCAGCGGTACCGACGATGTAATCAGGGAGGGATTCAACGGATACAAGACGGCGGGCAACCAATCGGCCTGGATGGCGAAGATCACCGAACTGATGGAAGATGAAGCCCTGCGGCGGCGCCTGGGCGTCAATGCTCGGGATTTTGCCCGCGACTATTCGGTTGAACGCTTCGCCCGGGGGGTGAAGCACATTTATGCCGAGGTGTTGGCCCGCAGCTAAGCCGCTACAAGCGCCGCCGATAACTGGAGATGAAAGCCAGCACAAACATCGCCAGAAACACCACAAACAGTACCTTGGCGATACCGGTGGACGTCCCCGCAATGCCGCCAAATCCAAGCACAGCGGCGGTAATGGCAATGACAAGAAACGCAACAGCCCAGCTTAGCATTCCATTTCCTTGATAGTCTTGGGCGCAGCTCCCGGCGGACACGCTAGATTGGCACGCACGCAGGAAAACCAAGAGGTGTCTGTGATCTGTAGAGCCCACGCAGAGCAATCCTGAACGGCTCAGAATACCCAGCGCGGACCGTCTGTCTGCTCGGTTATGTTTGATGCGGTCGACGCAGTCCCGGGGCGCGAGTAAACGATCTGCTGGGACAGCGTGGATACGTGTGGCTCTTGTATGCTTGCGTTGCTTTCAGCTCCCACCACCAGCAGCAAAGCGGCGCTCACAGCAAGACTTTTGCCCAGCAACAACATTCCCCAATATCTCGGTTTCATCCTGAATCTCCTTCTGTCTGGCCGCATTGCAGCCTGACCATGCCAAATTCGTTGTAGAGCGAATCATTGATACGCTCAGCTCGATCATCCGCTACGCCTTGCCCTGTGGCTGGCGTTCTGACAGATATACAAAGCGATGTAACAAGCGGGTTTCTTCACGCCTTATCTGATGTAACATCCTCCGTCTGTCGCCCAGTCGTGTCCTGGTTTGCTGCGTCTTGCAACGTGTCGGACGGCGACCTCCGGATTAAGATGTAGAGTGATACTGGCAATTCGCGTGCCACCCGCGTAACTGTTTTTAATCTATATAAATCAAACAGTTAAGATATTGGGTGGTATAAGGCCAGCATGCAGCTTGCATGATCCGACCTCTGTCATCATGCAAACTGCATGATGACCTTTGGACCGCCGTGGATAGCCGGCCTGAACAGGAACAATGGAGACGATGGAACAAAAAAGCGGACGCATTCTTCTCGTAGATGACGAAGCAGCGATCCTTCGCACCTTTCGTTACTGCCTGGAAGATGAAGGCTACCAGGTCATTACTGCCAGCAGCGCAGCCCAGGCTGAAGCAGTCATTCAGCAGCAAGTGTTTGACCTCTGTTTTCTCGACTTGCGGCTAGGCGAGGATAACGGCCTGGACGTCCTTGCCCATATGCGTATCCAGGCACCCTGGATGCGCGTGGTAATTGTCACCGCACATTCGGCTGTCGATTCCGCTGTCAACGCCATGCATGCCGGCGCCACCGACTATCTGGTCAAACCATGCAGTCCTGATCAGTTACGTCTGGCTGCCGCCAAACAGCTCGAAGTGCGACAGCTGGCCGCCCGTCTCGAAGCCCTGGAAGGCGAGGTGCGCAAACAAAGCGACAGCGTGACATCCCGCTGCCCGTCGATGATGAGCATCATCCAGACCGCCCGCCAGGTCGCCACGACCGACGCCAACATTCTCATTCTTGGCGAATCAGGCACCGGCAAGGGCGAGCTCGCGAGATTGATTCACGGCTGGAGCAAGCGTGCCGCCAAGCCCTTTGTGACCATCAATTGTCCATCGCTGACCGGCGATCTGATGGAAAGTGAGCTATTCGGCCACAGCCGTGGTGCCTTCACCGGCGCCAACGAGAGTACGCTTGGGCGCGTCAATCAGGCCGATGGCGGGACTCTGTTTCTTGACGAAGTGGGTGATTTCCCGCTGGCGGTTCAGCCGAAGCTGTTGCGTTTTATTCAGGACAAGGAATATGAGCGTATCGGTGATCCGGTCACCCGTCATGCCAATGTGCGGCTGTTAGCGGCGACCAATCTGGATCTCGCGGAAATGGTTCAGAATGGGCAGTTCCGCGAGGACCTCTATTATCGATTGAACGTCATCACCATCACTCTCCCGCCGCTGCGCGAGCGTCCCGAAGACATTCTTGAGCTGGCTGACCGTTTCATGGCGCATTTTGTGCGGGAATACGTTCGGCCTGCGAAAAACTTCAGTGAAGCTGCACGGCAGGCGCTGATGGCCTACCAATGGCCGGGCAACATCCGTGAGCTGCGCAACGTCATTGAGCGCGCAACCATCATCTGCAGCGAAGATATCGTGGAGGTGAGCCATCTCGGGCTGGCCGAGATGGCCATCAGCAGCGCCCCGCGCATCGGTGCCGAGATGAGTCTGGTCGAACTTGAGCGCGCGCACATTGCTGCGGTACTGGCTAATAGCTCAACCCTCGAACAGGCAGCAAAAACCCTGGGAATCGACGCCTCGACGCTTTACCGCAAGCGAAAGCAACTGGATCTATGAATCTGCGCAACCGCCTTTTCCTCAGCACCAGCGCGCTATTGACCGTTGCCCTGCTGGGTCTGCTGCTGGGTATTTTCGGGGTCATCCAGCTGACCAAGGCCCAGACGCAGGCGATGACTCGAAACATCGGGTTCATCGAGGCGACCATGAACATGCATCAGCAGGTCGGCAATCAGACAGTACTCATGGTGTCTGGCGACGCTGACCCGGAAGCTATCCGGGCCGCCGATGAGGCCTTTCGGGACTCGCTGGACCGTGCACGACGCAGTGCAATGGACGAGGCCGACCGGATCGAGGTCGAGGAAATCGCGCTCAGTTACGAAGACTTCAGCGAGCTGATGGACCGTCCTGTCACTGCCCGCCATACCCTCCTTTCCACCGACGCCTTCAGTCAGGCACTGGATCTGCTCCGTCAACGTATCAACCGTGTCCAGGCGCATTATCTATCTGATATCGAACGCGCCGAAACCCGGTCACGTGAGCGGGCCTGGCTGATGGCGTCGCTGCTTGGGCTGATTGGTTTTGCCGTGCTGCTGATCGGTTTTATCACAGCGCACAGTATTGCCCAGCGATTCGGTCGCCCCATCGAGGCACTTGCCCAGGCGGCGGATCAGATTGGGCGGGGTGACTTCAAGGTCGTGCTGCCGCTCTCCCCGATCGCTGAGCTGTCTGCCCTGAGTCGCCGTTTCGGCAGCATGGCCGAGGCGCTTCGCGAGTTCAAACACAGCGATTTCGAGGCGCTGCAAGCCGAACAACGCCGCTTACGTGCGGTGCTCGACAGTATCAACGATGGGCTGCTGATCATCGGCCGTGATGGCCGCGTAGAGCACTTTAATCCAGTCGCCCAGCGCCAGCTGGACTGGGACGGTGAGCACATCGGTTTGACGTTGGGCGAAGCCTTGAACAAACCTGAGCTGGATGAGCAGCTCAACCAGGTACTCAATGCTGGACTGCTTGATCACGCCATCGAAGATCTGTGCATTGAGGCCAATGGTGAAACACGTCTGCTGGCATACAGCCTGGCCCCCTTCGGGCAACAGCATGGACAGATTCAGGGCGCAGTGATGGTGATGCGCGACGTCACCGAACAGCGCGCCTTCGAGCGCGTGCGTAGCGAGTTTGTCCTGCGTGCCTCGCACGAATTGCGCACCCCTGTCACCGGCATGCACATGGCCTTCTCCTTGCTGCAGGAACAGCTCAAGGATGTCGGGCCGCGCCAGCTCGAACTGGTGCAAACAGTCGATCAGGAGATGCGACGACTGGTCAAGCTGATCAACGATCTACTGAATTTCTCGCGCTACCAGAATGGCGTTCAAAAAATCGAGCTGCACCCCTGCGATGTCTTCGAATTGCTCGAACACACGCGCCAGCGCAACGCCACCCAGGTCCAGGAACATGACGTCGAGCTTCAGGTGGACATCCCCGAGCCCCTGCCGCATGTCCCCATGGACCGCCTGCAGATCGAACGGGTACTCGACAATCTGATCGGTAACGCGCTCCGACACAGCAAGACCTGCGGTTGCATTACCCTACAGGCGTGGCGCCAGGGCGAACGGGTTATTATCAGCGTGAAAGACGATGGCGAGGGCATCCCCTACAGCCAGCAGGCCCGTGTGTTTGAGCCCTTCGTGCAGGTGGGACGCAAAAAAGGCGGCGCAGGCCTGGGACTGGCGCTGTGCAAGGAGATCGTGCAGCTGCACGGCGGCCATATCGGTGTGCATTCGCGGCCAGAACAGGGTGCACAGTTCTATCTCGCGTTGCCGCTCTGAGCGATTTCATACGTCGCGCTAAAGCAGCCAGGACACCATTAGCGGGATATACACTAACGCGAACAGGGTGCTGAGCAATGCGGTCCCCGCTACCTGCTGCGGGGCTATGTCCAATAACGTGGCGATCACCACCGTGTTGGCCGCAATCGGTGTAAAGGAGATGAGCAATACTGCCTGATACACAGCGGTACTGTAGATCTGCAGGAACTGACTATCGACCCACCAGAAACACAGCGCCAGAGCCGGCCAGGCAATGAACTTGCCGAAAAACGCCAGCGCGGTGAACCGCAGATTACCCGCGAGCCCTTGAAAGCTGAGAATGCTCATGCCGATGATCATCATGCCGAACACGCTGTAGGCGCCGCGCAGGTTATCAAACAACGGTACGAAGGTCGCCGGGATGTCGATCTGGTTCAGGTTGAGCAGTACGGCGAGAAAGAACGCGTAGAGCGAGGGCAGCCTGGAAACCTTGATCAGGCAGTCGCGCACTCCGAAACGGCCGCGCGCTGCGAGATAAAAGCCCACCGAACTTTCATAGAGAGTGGTACCCAGCATGCATACGACATACAACCCCAGCCCTTGCTCACCAAACAGCAACAGCGCTGCCGGCACGCCGAAGTAGCCGGTATTACCGGTTCCCACCGAGAGCGGAATCAGACTGGCGCTGCCATCGCTGAGTACGCGGCGGGCGATGATCAGGTGACCTATGCCGATGATCGAACAGAAGCCGAGCACCAGAAACGGCAGCAGCACCACCTCGATACTGAGCGGCGCGCTCATCACGCCGGAAAACACCACCGACGGCGTGACGATGTACAGCATGATGCCTGCAATGTGCCGGCCGCTGGCCTGAAGATAGCGCCCCGCGATCCACCCCAGGGCAACCGTCACGTAAAGCGGTAGCAGTTTGTAGAACAATCCCAGCACCGCAGTCAGCATGGGGTCAGTCCTTGCTGATCAGATAAACGCGTTCATTTAATCGCGTCATGCCCTGCTGCTTGAACACCTGGTGTGCCTCCAGTACGGACTGATCGTCCAGTACCTTGATATCGCAGCCGTCGAACAGCCGCCGAACTTCGTTGTCGGATACGGCGAAGGGCGGGCCGGCACGCTCGTGCTGCGGGTAATCCAGCGTGACCAGCAACATTTTCCAGCCTGCAGGAAGAATCCGCCGCATATGCTCGACATAATCAGCGCGCATCGGCTCGGGCAGCGCGATCAGGGCAGCGCGGTCATAAATCCCAGCAACTGCTTGGACCTGGGACTCCGACAACGCGAAGTAATCGCCACAATAGAAAGAATAAGGACCTGCCTGTGCTTCGCTGAAAGGACCGCTTCTCTGCCATTGCAGGCTGATTCCCGCTTCGTCGGCAAAGGCCTCCAATGCACTGCGCGCCAGCTCCACTCCAATGACCTGATGTCCACGCTCAGCGAGCCAGATCATATCCAGACTCTTGCCACACAGTGGAACCCAGACAGTCGTACCGGCAGGCAGCTCGAGGGACGGCCACCAGCGGCTGAGCAACGGATTGGTATCCGCCTTGTGAAACCCTGTCTCGCCTCGCTCCCAGCGCTCGTGCCAAAAATCCGCTTCCATCAGCTCTGCTCCTCTTTGGTGACCAATAATGGCGGTAGCGCTCAACGAAGATTCAACCAAACCATGTTCGGATGTTCCTGAGCTACACCGTGCAATGCGCTGACTATACAACAGATTTTTTTCGCGGGTTGGACCCTACCGGCGAACCACGGGGGTATAGTGATTCGCGCAAACCACGACAGTGACGGACCTCCGCCTGATGGATTACATCAACACCCTCTTCATGATCGGCGCGCTGCTGATTGGCGCCAGTATTCTGGCCAGCTCCTTGTCGTCCCGCCTGGGAATCCCATTGCTGCTGATCTTCCTGATCATTGGCATGCTCGCCGGCGTCGACGGCCCGGGCGGTATCGTCTTTGACAATATAGACACTGCGTTTCTGATCGGTAGTCTAGCGTTGGCAATCATTCTGCTCGACGGTGGTATGCGCACCCGGGTGGAGAACTTCCGCGTCGGCTTGTGGCCGGCGATATCGCTGGCCAGTCTCGGCGTTCTGATCAGCGCGGCGCTGACCGGCGCGCTCACCGCATGGCTGCTGGATCTGCACTGGCTGCAGGGTTTGCTGCTCGGCGCGATTGTCGGGTCCACCGACGCCGCTGCGGTGTTCTCGCTGCTGCAGGGCAAGGGGCTCAACCTCAAGCAGCGGGTCGGCGCGACGCTGGAAATCGAGTCCGGCTCCAACGATCCCATGGCGATTTTCCTGACCATCACCCTGGTCGAGATGCTGCGCACGGGCCAGGAGTCATTCGACTGGTCATTCGCCCTGCTACTGGTTCAGCAATTTGGCATCGGCGGCATATGCGGGTTAATTGGCGGGGTGCTGCTGGCCTGGCTGGTTAACAAGGTCAAGCTGGCGACCGGGCTCTATCCGCTGCTGATCACCAGCGGCGCGATACTGGTGTTTGCTGCAACCAACCATGTCGGCGGCAGCGGGTTTCTGGCGATTTATCTCACCGGCGTAGTGCTGGGCAACCGGCGCGTGCGCAATCTACAAAACATTCTGCATGTACAGGATGGTATGGCGTGGCTGAGTCAGATCGGCATGTTCCTGATGCTGGGATTGCTCGTTACGCCAAGCGACATGTTGCCGATCGTCTGGCCCGCCGTGTTCATCGCCATGTTTCTGATTCTGGTCGCGAGACCCGTTGCAGTACTGGTCTGCCTGTCACCCTTCAGTTTTTCCTGGCGCGAGCGGCTGTTCATATGCTGGGTGGGATTGCGCGGCGCGGTGCCAATCATCCTGGCGATTTTTCCACTGCTCGCGGGCCTGGAACAGGCGCAACTGCTGTTCAATCTGGCGTTTGTGGTGGTGCTGGTCTCCTTGCTGCTGCAGGGCTCCACGTTGCCCATCGCCGCGCGCCTGTGTCGGGTAGAAATCCCGCCGGAACCGGAGCCATTGCAGCGCACCAGCCTCGACCTTGCGGTCGAAAACAACTATGAATTGCTCATCTACCAGCTGGATAACGCCAACTGGTGCGTCAACATCCCCCTGCGCGCACTGAACATGCCCAAGGACACGCGCATCGCCGCGCTGTTTCGCGGGCGTCATTTGCTGCACCCCACCGGCAGTACCCGTTTGGCGTTGAATGATGTGCTCTGTGTGATTGGCCGGTCGCGGGACCTTCCTGCCCTGTCCAAACTGTTCAGTCAGACGCGTACGCCAAGCTATCTCGAAAATCGGCAGTTTTTCGGCGACTTCATTCTTGAGGGTGAGGCTCGGCTGGGCGATGTGGGCGCTTTTTACGGCTTCAAGGTCGACCCAGATGTCGCCGAGGCAACCCTTGCCACCTTCTTCAGCAAACAGCTGGGCGGGCACCCGGTGATCGGCGACAGCGTTGAATGGCAGGGCCACACCTGGGTCGTCGCCGCGGTGGAGAAGGACCGGATCCTCAAGATCGGCCTCAAGCTGCGCGATGGCGTGGGCAAGCCACCGCTTGGGTTCTAGCTTAGGGAGGCACGGCTCTACAGCAACTTGTCCAGCGTGATCGGCAGCCCCCTCACCCGTTTGCCGGTCGCATGGTAGATGGCGTTGGCGACGGCGGCTGCGACACCCACAATGCCGATCTCACCCACGCCCTTGGAGCCGAGCTGATTGACCACATCGTCATGTTCCTCGACGAATAACACGTCTATCGCGCCAATATCGGCGTTTACCGGAATGTGGTACTCGGACAGATTGTGGTTCATGAAGCGCCCCAGGTTATGGTCCATCTGGGTTTCCTCATGCAGGGCCATGCCAATACCCCACACCACCCCGCCGACGATCTGGTTGCCCGCAGTTTTCGGGTTGACGACGCGCCCGGCGGCAATGGCACTGACCGCACGGCTGACCTTGACGGTGCCCAACGCCTCATCAACTTGCACCTCGATAAAGACTGCAGAGTGCGTGGCGGTCGCATAGTTATCACGCTCCTTACCCGGCTCTACGCTTACCTCTACCTCCTGTTCCCCCGCCGCGGCGATAATCTGCGCAAGCTCGACCGACTGTTGTGTATCCGCTGTCAGCGTCATGCTGCCGTCAGCAAAAGTAATATCGTCGAGTCTGGCACCGGCGAACGCCGAAACCGGCATCTGCTGTACCGCGTCCAGTAGCTTCTGCCGCAGGCCGGCACAGGCCTGCTGCACGGCACTGCCAACGGATGACACCGTGGCCGAACCGCCTTCCAGCGGCGCCGTGGACAGGCTGGAATCGCCCAGTTGGAAATCCACCCGATTCATAGGTAACCCCAGCGCCGACGCCGCGATCTGGGTCATGACTGTATAGGTCCCCGTGCCAATATCAGCTGTCGCGCTGCTGACCACCAACTTGCCGTCCGCCCCCAGACGCGCCTTGGCGCTGGCGGGCATCTGCAGAGCCTCCCATACGCCGGTCGCCATCCCCCAGCCAATCAGTTGATTGCCCTCGCGCATGCTGCGTGGTTCAGGCGACCGGCGTGACCAGCCGAAACGCTCCGCGCCCTGCTGATAGCATTCGCGCAGTGCCTTGCTCGAGTAGGGTTTGTCCTGATTCTGGTTGCGCTCGGAGTAGTTGAGCAGCCTCAGTTTCAGCGGATCAACGTTGGCCGCATAGGCCAGTTCATCCATCGCGCATTCCAGCGCATAGACGCCGATTGCAGCACCTGGGGCGCGCATATCCAGCGGCGTGTAGACATCAAGCGGAACAAGCTGATAGTCGAGTTTTACGTTCGGGCAGTCATAAAGCATGCCCGTCCATTCCACCTCATGTTCGGTAAAGTCCTCGAAGGTGGAGGTCTGCCCGATTGCCTGATGGGTCAGTGCCTGCAACCGGCCAGTGTTATCCGCACCGACGCTCAGCCGCTGAATACTGCGCGGTCGATAGCCGAAGGTGAACATCTGCTGACGCTTGAGCGCAACCCGTACGGAACGCTTCAATTTCAGCGCCGCCATGGCCGCCAGCACGAGCTGGTATTGAGGACGTAGACCGGAGCCAAAGGCGCCACCGGTAAAGGGCGCTAGCACACGGATCTTGCCTTCCATGCCAAACACGCCCTCCAGATAACGCATGCAATTCTGCACACCCTGAGTCTTGTCATGGATTTCCAGTTGCCCGCCCGCCAGGTAATGAACGGTCGAGGCATGCGGCTCCATTGGGTTGTGGTGTTCGACCGGCGTGCTGTATTCGACATCCAGTCTGATATCCGCCTCGCTTAACGCCTGGGCCGCATCGCCGCGGGGCGGCGGTAGATCCACCTCTGCCTGGTGCGCGGAATCCAGACGCGCGCGCAGATCGGTGTGGTGCGGCTCACTGGCATATTCGATTTTCACCAGACTGCCCGCATACCGCGCCAGCTCGAGGTTATCGGCCACCACCAACGCGACCGGCTGGCCGCTGTAGAGGATCCTGTCGTTATACAGCGGACGAAACGGTGAGCCATCCCCCGCGTCATCATCCTCATAGGGCTCGTCATAACTGGCCACCGGTGGGCGGTTCTGATGCGTCAGCACCAGTTCCACACCGGGCACCGCTTCAGCGGCGCTGGCATCGATACGGATGATTCGCCCCCTGGCAATGCTGCTGTTCACCACACTGCCGTACAACAGACCCGCCTCGGGGAATTCGGCGGCATAACGTGCCTGACCAGTGACTTTCAGCGGACCGTCGACCCGGTCCAACGGCTGTCCTACCGGTGACTGACTCATGCAGCGGTCCCCTCTGTGGCCTCGGTCAGGGCACGAACAATGGCCCTTTGTGATAGTTCTATCTTGAAGGCATTGTGTTCAAAGCCGCTCGCACCCTGAAGGATGCGCTGTGCAGCCTGCTCGAATGCCGATTGCTCGGCAGGCTCGCCCACCAGTGCGTCTTCAGCTTCAGTACAACGCCAGGGCTTGTGTGCCACGCCACCGAGGGCAATTCGTGCCGAACGGATGATGCCGCCGTCGATCTCCAGAGCAGCTGCGACCGACACCAGCGCAAAGGCATAGGAGGCGCGGTCACGCAATTTGAGATAAGCGCTGTGTTCAGCGTAACCCGCAGCAGGCAGTTCAATCGCCGTGATCAGTTCGCCATCGGCCAGCGTGTTGTCACGCTCTGGCTGATCTCCGGGCAATCGGTGGAAATCCCGGAAGTCCACACGGCGCTCGCCCTGCGGACCAGTGACCAGAACCACGGCATCAAGCGCAGCCAGCGCGACGCACATGTCCGATGGATGCACGGCAATGCATTGCTCGCTGTGGCCAAGAATCGCGTGAATCCTGTTCAGACCGTCCCGGGCCGGACAGCCGCTCCCCCGCTCGCGCTTGTTGCAGGGCACGGTGCTGTCGTAGAAATAATAGCAACGGGTCCGCTGTAGCAGATTGCCGCCAGTGCTGGCCATGTTGCGCAGCTGGGGTGAGGCGCCAGCCAGTATCGCTTTAGCCAACAAGGGATAGCGCCGCTCGATCAACGCGTGCCAGGCGAGGTCGGCGTTACTCACCAGCGCGCCGATCCGGACACCGCCCTCGGGCGTTTCCTCGATTGATTTCAGCGGCAGCTGAGTGATATCGATCAGCTGCTCTGGTCGCTCTACGTTTTCCTTCATCAGATCCAGCAGGTTGGTGCCGCCAGCGATATAGCGACTCTGCGGGCCGAACAGGCTGATGGCTTCCTCTATGCGGGTGGGCCGCGCGTAGCTGAACGGATTCATGGTTTCACCTCCCGCACCCCATCATGCCCGCCCGATGGCGCACCCGACTCGAAGACCCCGACCCGATTGCGCGTTTCCGGCATGGCCGCCTCGATCGCTGCCAGTATGTTGGGGTAGGCCCCACAGCGGCACAGGTTGCCGCTCATCTGCTCGCGGATTTCATCAGCACTCTGCGCCCTGCCCTCTGCCACCATTCCGACCGCCGAACATATCTGCCCCGGCGTGCAATACCCACACTGAAAGGCATCGTGGGTGACAAAGGCAGCCTGCATCGGATGCAACGCCTCGTCACTGGCCAGGCCTTCGATAGTGGTCAGCTCGGCATCCTCATGCATGATCGCCAGGGTCAGGCAGGCGTTGATGCGCTTGCCATTGAGCAGCACGGTGCAGGCACCACACTGACCATGGTCACAGCCTTTTTTGGTACCGGTCAGATCGAGCTGTTCGCGCAGCAGATCAAGCAGGGTGGTCCAGGGATATACATCCAGCGCGCGGCTTTCGCCGTTGAGCATGATGGTCATGGAACAGGTGGCGATGCCACCCGTGTTCGCAGAGGGGTCAGTCATGGCAGCCTCACAGCATATTGTTGGAGTCCGCTATCCGTGCGTTGTGCAGCCCGGGACCAGCCCCGGGTTGCTTGTTTTATTGGGGTTTCAGTGAAGTACGACCCCTGGATAAAGCGGATCGTTCAGGCGTGGTCGAATCACAACGGTGTGGGAGCACATCGTCTGGCCTGTCGATATCCAGCAACACACCCGGATCATCGACCGGCAACTCAACGACATCGCTTTGCGCGAACAACTGCTGCGCGCCATGATCGCCCGTCAGCCCGAGCAGTGCGTCCCGATGCTCGCGACCGATGCCGCGAGGGTGTCCACGCTGGCCCCGATACACCGGGACGATCAAGCTATCCGGGCGAATCGCCTCAGCAATACGCTGCACCGAATCGGGCCTGACATAGGGCATATCGCCGAGGGCCACCAGCCAGCCGCGGCGCGCCGGGAAGCGGGCTACGGCCTGGGCCAGACTGTGACCCAGGCCATCGCTGCGTACCGGGTACACCTCGACATTCACCTGCGAGCTCATGCGATCAAGCCAGGCAATCAGCTCGCGATTGTCCTGCCGCACGACCACAACCAGCCGCTCTGTTGCCCCTTGCAAAGCCCGAAGCGTGGACAGAAGGACCGGTTCTGATTCGCCTTGCTGCGCACTCGGTGCCAGCAGCTTGTCGACGTCAAACCGCTCGCGAAAGCGCCGGCCCTGTCCCGCTGCCAGCACAATGGCGCAGACGTCTGAGCTGCAATCAGTCACCGAACCGCTCCCCAACGCCGTTGCGTATTGCGACGATTTCGGCCATGAGCGACAGTGCTATTTCCGCCGGCGTGCGGCTGCCGATGGCTAATCCAACCGGCCCGTGCAGCCGCTTCACCGCCGTCTCGGCGAGACCCAACGACACCAGGCGCGTCCTGCGTTTGTCATTATTGATTCGCGAGCCCAGCGCACCCACGTAAAAGGCGTCGGATTCCAGCGCCTTGAGCAGTGCCAGATCGTCGAGCACCGGATCATGCGTCAGCGCGACGACCGCCGTGTGTGCATCCGGCTCGATGGTCACCACCGCATCATCCGGCATATTGGCGACGAAACGGATCCCCAGCGCTGGCCAGTCATATTGATAGCCTTCACGCGGATCACAGACCAGCACCTCAAAACCCAGCCCAACCGCCAGCTCTGCGGCGTAGCGTGATAACTGGCCAGCACCGATCAGCAATAGCCGCCAGGCCGGCCCGAACGGCGCGCGAAGCCTCTCGCCATCGAACTGAAGGACATCATGTTGACCCGCCAGGAGTAAAGTAGTCACGCCGCTTGCCAGCTCAACGTCACGCACCACACGCTGATGCGCGGCGCAGCGCTGGAGCAATTCATCAAGCCAGCCGGAATCACTCAGCGGCTCGCGTAGCAGACGCAGAGTGCCGCCGCAGGGTAAGCCGAAGCGCGCGGATTCTTCCTTGCTGACGCCATAGGTGATGATCTGACAATGTTGCTGCGGGTCGTGATTGGGCGGATTGGCCAACAGATCATCCTCAATGCAGCCGCCGGATACCGAGCCCTCTACCCTGCCATCTTCCCGCAAGGCCAGTAGCGAACCGACCGGGCGTGGCGCACTGCCCCAGGTCTCGATCACCGTATAAAGCACTACGTTATGGCCGCCGCGCAGCCATTCTCTCGCTCGGCGCAGGACGCCCAGATCTACCGTATCCATCCCGCTCCTCTTTTTTGCATGGCCAGGCGCGAAGCTGAGATGTGAGTCACGACTGGCCACCGGGCTTGCTTACACCGCCCTCGATGGACTGTCGTGTTCCACCTCGACAAAGAAGTCTGCGGCAACTCCGCCGGCCGGGATGGAACCCGGCCCTCCATCACACGCCGTATCATGGAATGTCGAGTTCCACCTCGACGAACCGATCCTCCCATTTCGCCGCTGCCAGCCAACTGCCTGTGTGTTGCTTGTGACCGGCCGCCGATGGCGTAAGTTCGCGCGCCGCTCAAGCGACCTGCCTATTGACCTTGACATCATGTCAAGCCTCATGGTGTCGTAACGAGCAACGAGGAACCGAACATGACCACCCTTACCCTTCATATAAACGGCATGACCTGCGCCAGTTGCGTGCGCCGCATCGAGCAGGTGCTGGACAAGGCGACGGGCATCAGCTCTGCCGAAGTCAATCTGGCATCGGAGACCGCACGCCTTGAGGTTGAGGATCCGAAGCAACTTGCACCCGCCTGTGAGGCGCTTGATAAGGCGGGTTATGGCGTGACAACCGAACAGCGCCAGCTCAGCATTTCCGAGATGACCTGCGCCAGCTGCGTCAGTCGGGTCGAAAAAGCGCTGCTCGGCGTTCCCGGCGTGCTGGGTGCACAGGTCAATCTGGCCAGTGAGCAGGCGCGCGTCACCCTGCTGCCGAGTACCGATGATGCGGCCGTGCTTGCTGCATTGGACAAGGCCGGCTATCCCGGCAAGTGGCTGGATGAAGGTCAGTCGGAAGACCCAGAACAGCAGACAGCCAAGCTGCGGCACCAGCGCTGGCACCTGATCGCCGCCGCGCTACTCAGCGCCCCGCTCGCCCTGGGTATGGTGCCGGAACTCTTCGGCCGGCATGACCTGATGGTCCCGCCCATGATCCAGCTGCTGCTGGCGTCCATCGTGCAGTTTGGCTTTGGCGCGCATTTCTATCGCGGTGCCTGGCACGCTCTGCGCAACTTCACCGGGAACATGGATCTGCTGGTTGCCATGGGCACGTCCGCCGGCTGGGCACTGAGCACATGGCATGTCATCAGCACCCCCGCCGGGCAGATGCCCGTGCTCTATTACGAAGCGTCAGCGGTCATCGTCACCTTCGTGTTGCTTGGCAAGTATCTGGAGAGTCGGGCCAAAGGCCAGACGCTTGAAGCCATCCGCGCGCTCACTGCCCTGCGCCCTGACACCGCGCGACTACGAACCCCCGAGGGGGATCGCATGGTGCCGCTTGATCAGATCAAACCCACTGACCTGATTGTGGTGCAACCGGGTGAACGTATTCCGGTGGACGGACTGGTGCGCGAAGGCGGCAGCCACGTCGATGAATCCATGCTCACCGGCGAAAGCCTGCCAGTCAGTCGCCAACCCGGCGAACTGGTCAGCACCGGTGCGATGAATCTGGACGGGGTCCTGATACTGGAAACCACCGCTGTCGGCCACGACACCATGCTGTCACGCATTGTGCGGCTGGTAGAAAGTGCGCAGGCCTCCAAGGCGCCAATTCAGCGACTGGTAGACCGCGTCAGCGCGGTGTTCGTCCCCATCGTAGTGGTGATTGCGCTGCTGGCCTGGGGCATTGGCAGTATCTGGTTCGGTGCGGAACAGGCCCTGCTCAACGCCATCGCTGTACTGGTAATCGCCTGCCCTTGCGCCCTCGGACTGGCGACGCCGACTGCGATCATGGTCGGCACCGGTATTGCTGCCCGCCACGGCATCCTGATTCGCGATGCTCAGGCGCTTGAGCTGGCGCACCGGGTCGATACCGTAGTCTTCGACAAGACCGGCACGCTTACTGAAGGCAAGCCGGAGCTCAAGGCGTTCGAAACCGGCGATACCCCCTATACACAGGCGCTGGCCTGGGCCGCGTCGATCCAGAAACACGCCGAGCATCCACTGGCTACAGCCTTGCTCGATCATGCCGCCGAACGGGATGTCAAAGCAGAACCTGCCCAGGATTTCCGCGTGCACGCAGGCCGCGGCGCCAGCGGTATTGTCGAGGGGCACAAGGCCTGGCTCGGCAACGCCTTGCTGATGCGCGAACAAGGCATCGATCTGTCCGCCTGGGAGCAGACAATCAGCCAGCACGAAGCCGAGGGTCAGACTATCTCCTGGCTGGGAATCGATGATGGTCAGCCCAGAGTGGTCGCGCTCATGGCGTTTGCTGATACTCTCAAGGCCGCCTCCAGAAACACTATCGATCAACTGTCTGCGGCGGGTATCGAAAGCTGGTTGATCAGCGGCGACAGCCAGGCAGCCGCCGGCGCCGTGGGTCGCGAGCTGGGCATCAGCCACGTCGAGGCGCAGGTTTTACCCGCTGACAAAACCAAACATGTTGAAGCACTGCGCGCCAAGGGTCGAGTAGTTGCCATGATCGGCGACGGCATCAATGATGCTCCCGCGCTCGCCGCTGCGGACGTCGGTATGGCCATGTCGACCGGTACCGATGTTGCCATGCACAGTGCCGGCATCACGCTGATGCGCGGCGACCCGCAGCTGGTCCCCGCCGCGCTGGATATTTCCCGGCACACCTGGCACAAGATTCGTCAGAACCTGTTCTGGGCCTTCGTCTATAACAGCGTGGGCATACCGCTCGCGGCAGTTGGACTGCTGAATCCGATGCTCGCCGGCGCCATGATGGCCGCCAGTAGCGTCAGCGTGGTCGCCAACGCGCTGTTACTCAAACGCTGGAAACCGGAGATCGTATGAACATCAGCGAGGCCGCAAAGGCCAGCGGTCTGACCCCGAGGATGATCCGCCACTACGAAAGCATCGACCTGCTGCCCTCCGCTGAGCGCAGCGCGGCAGGTTATCGGCGGTATAACAACCAGGATCTGCACACGCTGCGCTTCATTCACCGGGCGCGCACCCTGGGGTTCAGCATCGAGCAGATCAGCCAGCTCCTGGCGCTCTGGCAGAACCGCGAACGCAGCAGCGCCGAGGTAAAATCGCTGGTTAAGGATCACTTGTTGGAGCTTGAGGAAAAAATCGCCGGCTTGCAGGCCATGCATGACTCCTTGGCCCATCTCGCAGACTGCTGCCGCGGAGACGCCCGGCCCGAATGTCCGATTCTGGATAATCTGGCCGAGAATGGAGGCGATACGAAACATTGAAGGGAAATACAGAGACCCGCCTCCGCCCGGATCTCGGTGCGTCACCCTGGGGGGTGTAGCGCGCCTCTGCGCTACCCCAAAGCCCTGCGTCACACCGAGCCAGCCGTGGAGTCCGACGCGACCCGAGCCACTCACTAACCCCCAGGGAACTATTAGCGCAGCAGATTGAACAAACTCATCCCACTAATCTTGACGAAACTCTGCTGCGCTGCCTGCAACACCACCGATTCCAGGCTCAGCCGACTCAGCGCTTCGGCATAGTCTAAATCCTCGATACCGGACTTGACCGTGGTGTTGATCAACTCCGCTTCAGCATGCTCGTTCTGGGTGGACTCGATAACATTCATCCGCGCGCCGATCGAGGTTTGCACGCCGAGGACCTTGTTCATGGCGTTGTCGAGGTTTTGCAAGCTGACCGATAACGCTTCGCTGCGCACGCGTTTGTCATCCGTGCTGTCGCCGCCGCTTTCCAGCGTCTCGCGTAACAGCGAGATGGTGTCGAGAACGCCGCGCTTTTCCTGGTTTTCGATGGTGAAGGTGTCACTTGTGTCGAGCGCTCCATCGAGTGTTATGGATACGCCGTGTATAGAGGCGCTATATGAACCATCCTCGTTCAGAGTAAGAACATATG
Source organism: Pseudomonas saliphila (assembly GCF_008638345.1). Lineage (GTDB taxonomy): Bacteria > Pseudomonadota > Gammaproteobacteria > Pseudomonadales > Pseudomonadaceae > Halopseudomonas > Halopseudomonas saliphila. The sequence continues at coordinate 245,178 of NZ_VTVA01000003.1, forward strand.
CAGGTCTCGGTTCATCCCCGGACTCGGAGTCCAGCTGCAATTGCAGGTCGCCTTCAGCGTCCCGCTGAAAGCCATCGTCACTGGTACTGTCCAGGACGAAACTCAACTTTTCCTCACTACCACTAAGAAAACGCTCATTGAAGAGTGTTTCATCAACGATCTCTCCCAACGAAATCCGGGCAGCAGCTGAACTAGATTGGGTATCCACACGACTGACATTGGAAATATCTGTGAAAAGATCCTTTCCATTATCATTAATCGCAACGGACTTCGAACCAGCGATCTGAATAAAACGCTGCCCCTCATCGCCTTGATAGGTATAGCTACCATCAGCCTCTTTCACGAAAGGCGGCTCGTCACTTTTGTAGCCGCCAAACAAATACTCACCTCGGGCATTCTTTGAGTTCATCAGCCCGAACAGTTCTTCTTCCCGCTCAGCCAGCTCCTGCGCCAGTGCCTCCCGCCCGCCTTTATCAAGGGCGCCGTTACCGGCCTCAAGCGTGATCTCCCGCACGCGCTGCAGGATATTATTGACCGAATTCAGGGTCGCCTCTTCCTGCATCAGGCTGTTATTAGCCGCGGTCAGGTTTCCCTTGTATTGCTCAAGCTTGCCTGCCTGCTGATCCAACTGCAGCAGGCGCACGCTGCCGACCGGGTCGTCCGCGGGCGTCATGATGCGCTTGCCAGAGCTGATCTGTTCCTGAGTGCGCGTCACGTTGCTGTAGTTGTTCTGCATGCCCTGCACGCCGTTATTGAATGCCTGTATTGTCGAAATACGCATGGCCGTTTCCCTGTCAGCGGATGCTGCTGATCAATGTATCGAATATTGAACGTGCGATCTGAATAACCTGCGCCGAGGCGTTGTAATACTGCTCGAACTTCATCAGGTTGGCTGCTTCTTCATCCAGATTCACCGCCGACACCGAGTCGCGATTATTGGTCGCCTGCTTGAGCACAGCACCGCTGGCTTCGCTCTCGGAGCGCGCTTGGGCGGTCTGGGTGCCAACGTGCTGAATCAGGGTTCCGTAACCGTCCGCAAAAGAGAAACCTTTCTTGTTTGCCTCGCTTTTCCCCATCACCGCATCGGTTTGCAGATTGGAGAGTTGGAGTGCGTTGCGATTATCAGAAGTGCCAGTATTGAAGCTGATTTCGAACTTGTCGCCCGGCGCTGGCTGACCAGATAGTTTCAAGGCGAAACTATAGCCGCCCACAGCCACCGCAACCTCCCCGGTGTCCGAAACCGTAGCGGCTACACCGTCCAGGGTATATCCAGTTTCAGTGCGCTCCAGCGTTAACGGCAGGTCCCCCTTTAACGCATCGGCGTCTAGCGTTTGGCCCGTTGCCAGGAGAAGCTCCGCGCTGCCGGTACCCCGGTTATTCAGGTCCTTCTGCACCGAAACAGGCGCAGCAAACGCGAGTTCCTGCGGGCTTTTCATCTGGACATTTATCGCACCCGCACCCGACCGGGTCGGCATAACAAGGAATCGATCGCCCTCGGCATTCGCCGCAGAAGTCCCAATCGAGAAGCCATCGTACTGCGGCGGGCTTGTGCCTTCAGCAGGCTCAATGATCTTGCCATCCGATACCCGTCTGACCGTGAAGTCGGTACTGCTGGTAAACAGTACTTCGTAGTCAGAAGTGCTCAGTTCTGAGGTGTCGTCTATCGAGACGCTCAGCGAGCTTTCTGTTTCACCAATGGCCACGCTGCGCTCTTCCATTTGCTGCGTGGTGTTTATGTCTACAAAGAGTTTTGATCCGGCCTCTCCATTCAGATCCAACCCCTGCGCGAGCTGCTGGTTGAACTCACTGGCCATCGACAGCGCCAGCCGCCCTACCGAGTTCAACGCATTGTCCAGCTCACCCCGGTAGCGCAGTATTCCGCCGAGCTCGCCGCCACTGATCAGGCCAGTGATATTCTGGCTCGAGTTGCCACTTTTGAGATGAATCTCGACCCGGTTCGGGTCGGTCCGGCCAGGTTCGATGGTCAGGCTGGAAGCGTTATTTCCGACCACCAGCGGCTGACCAGTTCCCACAAACAGGTTGACCGTATTGTCATCCTGCGGCACCACGGTCACGCCGACGTACTCGCTTAACTGACGGATGGCCTCATCCCGCGCATCCAGCAAATCGTTAGGCTGCGCACCCTGGGCTGCGGCCTTGGCAATGGACTCGTTGTAGGACGCGATATTGCTGGCCAGGCGGCTGACCTGATCGGTGACCGTGCCCATCTGCTGGCCAAGAAATTCGTTCTGAACCGTTAGCCGTTCGCCTACCGTGTTGAACTTGCCCGCCAGACCTTCCGCTTCGGCCAGAAACAGTTGCCGTGCCGGGAGACTGGCCGGATCTTCAATAGCCGTTTGCAGCGCGCCGAAATAACTCTGCATGGCGGGATTGATCCCGGTCGCACTGCCGGCGAGCAGGCCGTTCAGCTCTTCAATCTGGCTCTGGAACGCATTGACCTCAGCGTTCATGGACGTGCTGGTGCGCACCTGATTGGTCAGAAACTGGTTATGGATGCGCTGCACATCAACGATGTTGGTGCCGTTGCCGATATATCCCGCACCGGTAAAGCTCGGGTCACGCGCGGCCTGCAGCGCGGTCTGCCGCGTATAGCCGGGGGTGTTGATATTGCTGATGTTCTGCCCGGTGACCGACAGATTGGTCTGCGAAGCCTTGAGCCCGCTGAGGCCGATATTGAACAGGTCTGCCATGACTTATGCCTTATCCTGGTCGAGGACACCGGTGGCAGCGTTAGCCAGGCCGTCGTCATTCAACAGTTTCTGTGCGATCTGAGACACCTTGCGCGCGTACTGCGGATCGGTAGCGTAGCCGGCACGCTGCAGTTCGCGGAAGAACTGATCCGGGTCAGCCGTGTTGCTCAATGCCTCTTTGTAGCGTCCGTTACTCTCGAGAAAACTGACGTAGTCTTCAAAGCTCTGCTCGTAGGAGTCGTAGCTCCGGAAACTGGCACGCTCCTGGCCTTTCACGCCCTCACTGTATTCCGAAGTCACCACGTTAGCGGACTCACCCTGCCAGACCCCGTGAGTCTTGATGCCGAACAGGTTGTGACTGCTGCTGCCGTCGCCCTGGCGAATGACCGACTTGCCCCAACCGGTTTCCAGCGCTGCCTGGGCCACCAGATAATGCGGATCGACACCCAGTCGCGCCGCCGCTTTTTCAGCCATGGGTAGCATTGCAGCGGTGAACTCGGCCGGGTTGTTGAAGCGTGCGGGTGTGCTGCCAGCAGCCTGCTGCGTCAGTGCCTGCATGCTGCCGGGCCCTGTCTTGACGCCGCGGATAGCACGCATGGGCTGCCATTCGTTTGACGGCTCTGTCTTGGCAGCCGCGTCGGGCGGTACTGTTTCTGCGGCAGCGGCGCGGTAGCTGGAAATCGCCAGACGGCGGCGCGTCAGCAGCGCAGACTGATCTGCGCCTTGCGCAGCCTCACCCTCTGCCGGTGCACGCTGGGCCAGAGCCGGCGATTTGTTCGGCGACAATTGCCGCATCATTACATCCGCCAGACCCACGCCCTGCTTCTCGGACAAATGCATGGTCATCTGATTGTCGTACATGCCCTGATAGAACTTGGTTTGTGGTGTATTCAGCGGATTGCCTTCGGCAAAGGCCGCGTTGGCATCGCGCATGCTCTTGACCATCATGTTCATGAACAGCGATTCGAACTGCTTCGCCACGCGCTGCAGATTCTCCGGGCTATCGGCCTTGCTGCCCGCCTTGAGCTGACTCATGGCGTTCAGGTCGGTGTAGCTCATGTTGCTGCTGTTCATGTTCATGGCCGTGCCCCGTCAGATAATCACAAGATCAGCGTTCAGCGCGCCAGCCTGTTTGAGCGCCTCGAGGATCGCCATCAGATCGCCTGGCGCGGCACCCACCTGATTTACCGCTCGCACGATTTCATCCAGCGAAACGCCCGGATCGAAGACGAACATGCGGCTATCACCTTCCTGAATATCAATCTGCGAGCTCGGCGTGATAACGGTCTGCCCGTCATTGAACGGCGCGTTCGGCTGACTCACCTGAGCATTCTCGGTAATGGTCACCGAGAGGCCGCCGTGGGTGACCGCAGCCGGCTGCACCCGCACATCCTGACCGATCACGATGGTGCCGGTGCGAGAGTTGATGATGATCTTGGCGGTCGCATTGCCCTGCTCGACCTGCAGGTTCTCAAGCATCGACAGATAGTCGACCCGCTGATTGGGATCCAGTGGGGCGCGGACGCGGATCGAGCCGCCATTGAGCGCTTGAGCAACGTCCGGGCCGAAGGTTTCGTTAATCCGGTCAACTACCCGCTTGGCAGTGGTGAAGTCCGAGCGATTCAGGTTGAAGGTCAGATGATTGCCGGAGGCAAAGGGGCTGGCGACCGCACGTTCCACCGTCGCGCCGCTGGGGATGCGTCCGACGCTCGGGACGTTAACGGTAATCCGCGAGCCGTCCCGACCTTCAGCACCGAAGCCGCCCACCACCAGATTGCCTTGGGCCACGGCATACACCTGACCGTCTGCACCCTTCAACGGGGTCATCAGCAGGCTGCCACCGCGCAGGCTCTTAGAGTTACCGATCGACGAAACAGTGATATCGATGGTCTGGCCCGGTTGCGCAAAGGCCGGCAGGTCGGCGTGAATCGCCACCGCTGCCACGTTCTTGGTCTGGATGCGGGTGCCCGGCGGCACGGTGATGCCGAACTCGGTCAGCATGTTATTGAAAGTCTGTACGGTAAAGGGCGTCTGGCTGGTCTGATCACCCGAACCGTCCAAGCCCACCACCAGGCCATAGCCGATCAACTGGTTGCTGCGCACGCCGGCAATGCTGGCGATATCCTTGAGCCGCTCGGCATGGGCCAGCGGGCTGAGCAGCAGGACACACAGGCACAACATCAATGTACGCATCATCATGTTCCTAGAAGGGCCACAGTGGGCTGAGGAAGAACTGGCTCAACCAACCTGGCTGGCTGGCGTTGGCAAAGGCGCCGGTACCCGAATAGGTAATCCGCGCATCAGCCACGCGGGTCGAGGGCACGGTGTTGTCAGGACCCACATCATCACTGCGCACCAGTCCGGAAATGCGGATGAGCTCATCGCCGTTGTTCAGGGTGATCCACTTCTCGCCACGCACCTGCATCAGGCCGTTGGGCAGCACTTCGCTGATGGTGACGGTAATCGAGCCGGTCAGGCTGTTTGACTGATTGGCTTGCGCGTCGCCATCATAGGAACGGCTACCGCCCATGCTGACGCCCAGATCAAGGCCCTTGGCGCCGACCACATTGCCCAGCAGCGTCGGATTGAGCAGTTCCGCCGAGCTGTTCTTGCCAATCTCGTTGTCTGCGCTTTTGCGCGCGGCGGTACGCTCTTCCAGCGTAATGGTGATGATGTCCCCGACGCGATGCGCCTTGCGATCGCCGTACAGACTGACTTCGAACCCGGACTGGTAGATGGCGCCGTTATTCAACGCCTGCGGCATCGGCGTGCGCGGCAGTACCGGCGCGTAAGCCGGATCATCGGGCTTGGGCGGCACCTGGACACAAGCGACCAGGCTCGACACAGTCGCAATCAGCAAGACAGAGCGCAGGGCATTCATCAGTCGATTACTCCTGTTACAGATTCTGGCTGATGTACTGGAGCATCTGGTCAGCTGTGGAGATCACCTTGGAATTCATCTCGTAGGCGCGCTGGGTCGTGATCATGTTGACCAGTTCCTCGACGACGCTGACGTTGGAATTCTCCAGAGTGTTCTGCAGCACAGTGCCCAGGCCGTTTTCACCGGGGTTGCCCGCCAGGGGCGCGCCGCTGGCGGCGGTTTCCATATACAGATTACTGCCGATGGCCTGAAGGCCGGCAGGATTGATGAAATCCGCCGTTTGCAGGTTGCCGATTTCCTGCACGCCCGGATCGCCGAACACCGTGATGCTGACGGTGCCGTCTTCACCCACTGTGAATGACTGGACGTTCTCGGGCAGCTGGATGCCTGGCTCGAGCGGATAGCCGTTGGACGTCACCACCTGCCCTTCCGAATCAAGGTGGAAACTGCCGTCACGGGTATAACCCATGTTGCCGTCCGGCATCAGAATCTGGAAGAAACCCTTGCCGTTGATGGCCAGATCAAGCGGCTGCTCGGTCGTCTGCAGCGAGCCCTGGGTGAAGATCTTCTGCGTGCCGACGACCTTGACGCCGGTACCGGTCTGCAGCCCCGAGGGCAGCTGGGTATCCTGGGTGCTCTGCGCGCCGGGCTGACGCTTGACCTGATAGAGCAGATCCTCGAACTCCGGGCGATCACGCTTGAAGCCGGTGGTGCCGACGTTGGCAAGGTTGTTGGAAATGGTGGTAAGCATGGTGTCCTGAGCCGCTAGCCCGGTCTTGCTTGCCCAAAGTGCTGAATGCATGGTGTTCTCCTTGTGCCGATGGCCGGCACAGCCTGATCGTCAAAAAAGCCTTAGCTGATCTGCAAAATCTTGTTGGTGGCCTGAGCATTCTCTTCGGTGGTGCGCATCATTTTGACGTGCAGCTCGAACTGCCGCGCCAGGGACAGCATGGAGGTCATCTCCTCCACTGCATTGACGTTGCTGCCTTCAAGAAACCCGGTGGTGATTTTGATCGCGCCATCAGCCGGCTGCTCGAGTTGGCCCTCGACACGCATCAATCCGTCTTCCCCCTTGCGCATCAGGTTGCCCGGCGGATTCACCAGCTTGATGCGGTCGATTTCCGCCAGCACGTTGGGGGCTTCGCCCTGCGCACGCACGGTGATGGTGCCATCGGTACCGATCTCGACCTTGTCCGCTGGCGGCAAGGCGATCGGGCCGCCATTGCCCAGAACAGGCATGCCGCTTGAGGTGCGCAGGACGCCAAAGGTGTCAATATTCAGGCTGCCGGCGCGGGTATAGGCCTCACCGCCGTCCGGCGCCTGGACCGCGATCCAGCCGTCGCCTTCAATGGCGACGTCCAGCTCGCGGCCGGTTTCCATCAAGGGACCGCCAGACAGGTCGGTGCCGGCTCGTTCAGTCATGGCATAGACGCGGGTCGGGTGGGTTTCGCCGAACACCTGCATCGACCGGGCCTGCTCGAAATCCCGTTGAAAGCCAGGCGTGCTGACATTCGCAAGATTATTGGCATGCGCGCCCTGCGCCAGCATGTTCTGGCTGGCACCGGTCATGGAGATGAATAAGGATTTGTCCATGCTTAACTCCCGTTTCGACCACTGCGACAAGGAATTGCCGCTTTAACGTCTCTAGGAAGTATTAAGCACAGTTCATGCCATATCCTGATCACACTGAATTTACAATAAAATCAATGCGTTATCGTGACAGCGAATAGCAAAACGGCAATAGCTGGCAGATCAATGCCAACTATTGCCGCGGGGATCGCTGCGCCCGAGGGGCTTAGCGTCTATTAACGTTAGCGCAGATTGATGATCGTCTGGGTGACGGCATCTTCGGTCTGAATGGTCTTGGAGTTTGCCTGGTAGTTACGCTGGGCAACGATCAGATTGATCAGTTGCTCTGATAGATCGACGTTGGACTGCTCAAGCGCACCGGATTGCACCCTGCCAAGGGTACCCGAGCCAGGCTTGCCAATGACCGGCTCACCGGAATCGGACGACTGAGCCCAGGCGGTCTTGCCCAGCGGCGACAGGCCCTGCTGATTGGCAAAGGAGGCAAGTGCCAACTGGCCTTGCACCTTGGTCTGACCGTTGGTGTAACGCGCTACCAGCAGACCTTCGTCATTGATTTCCAGGCCGGCAAGATCACCGGTGGTGTAGCCGTCCTGGGAAACGGCGGTGACCGCGAAGTTGGCCGCGTATTGGGTGGAGCCTTTGAGGTTGAGATCAAAGGATACGTTATTCGCCGCGCCAGTAGGCTGGCCATTCTTATCCAAAGGGTTCCAGCCGGTGATCTCCATAGGCTGTGCTGGTAAGTCCAGCTTCCCTGTTGAATCAAATTCTAATTCGATGGGAGTATTCCTAGCAGTGGCTGGCTCCCCGCCAATCATCACATGCATATCCCAGCTATTTCCGCTAGTTTTGACAAAATACTTCGTCATTACATGAGGATTGCCTTGGCTGTCGTAGATGTTAACTGAGGTCGAACTGTTGTACGTTGACGAGTCACCTGGGTCAAACGTATCGATAGCCTCTGCGCGGGCAACAGCGGGATCGGCATTTGTAAAAGCCTCAGTATATGCCGCTGGAGTTAGACTCGTAGAGTTGAGGTTTAACGTTGAGGCTACGGCGGACGTAGCCCGCGGATTAGCCGCCTTCGTATCCACCCGCAAATCCGTCTGCACCCCCTCATTGATGGTGCCAGTCGCCTCGTTGACCCCAAAGCCCTGCAACCGCTCGCCAAAGTTATTGACGATATTCCCGGTAGCGTCAGTCCCGAAATAACCCGCGCGTGTATAGCTCAATGCACCATTGTTGCTGGTGACAAAAAAGCCATTACCGTTGATCGCCAGATCCAGGCTGTTCTCGGTAAAGTTCACCGCGCCCTGATTGAACAGCTGAGCGACGTCGCCGGTGACGACACCGCTGCCTACCGCATTACTACCCGAACCAAGCACCGAGGCGGCGTAGACATCAGCAAATTCGGCGCGCGAGCCCTTGAAACCGACCGTGCCGGCGTTGGCGATGTTGTTACCGGTGATATTCAGTTCGGATGCCGCCGCCCGGATACCACTCAAACCAGTGTTGAAAGACATGTTGTGCTCCTTGTCCTGTGTTGTCGGACGACGTTTATTTGCTGATAGTCAGTACTTCAGAAAGACCGATACTGCCGAGACCGGCAAGGTTCAGAACCATTTCACCGCCCTGCCCCATGCCAAGCGACACGCTGTCGACGTTGGCCGGCAGCAGCGTGGCAAGCTGTTTGTTTTCACCATTGATCGAGGCCTGGGCTTCAAACTTGTATTTGCCGGCCGGCAAGGTTTCGCCGCTGCCGTTCTTACCATCCCATTTGAAATCCAGCATGCCGGCTTCCTTCGCACCCATGTTCACCGTCGACACAAGGCTGCCCTTTTCGTCATAGACGTTGACCGAGACGTTGTCGCTGCGCTGGGTCAGCGCCAGCTGGCCCTTGATGCCTTGCTGGGTATCGACCATGGCATTCATGGTCGGCACGATCACGCTGCGCCCCACTAGCGACGACGCCTGCAAAGCCTGGGAGGATTGATAACCGCTGAGCAATGAATCCATGGTGGTGTTCATGTTTTCAATGCCTTCGACAGTACTGAACTGTGCCAGCTGAGCGATGAACTCGCCGTTATCCTGGGGCGACAGGGGATCCTGGTTGTTCATCTGCGCCACCAGCAGGTTCATGAACTCGTTCTTGCCGAGCTCATCGCCCTTGGCGAAACGCGACTGATCGACCTTGTACTGATCCAGCAGACTATCGCCGACGGCGAGATTGTTACTGACGCTCATAGAGTGAAACTCCTTACTGGCCCAGCGTCAGCACGCGCTGCAGCATGGTCTTGGCGGTATTCATGATTTCGACATTGGTCTGGTAGGAGCGTGAAGCGGACATCATGTTCGCCATTTCCTCGACCACGTTCACGTTGGGATAAAACACATAACCCTGCTCGTCAGCCATGGGGTGATCCGGTTGATAGCGTGGCTGCAGTTCGGCATCGGATTCGACGATGCCGCGTACCTCGACCCCACTGCCCGCTTCGTGCTCGGGGGTAAACAGCGAGCCTCCGCCATTCTGCTGCTGGCTGAACACCGTGGCGAAAACCGGGTTCCGTGCGCGGTAGGTTTCGTCGACGCTGCTGGAAACCGTTTCGGCGTTGGCGATGTTACTGGCCACGGTATTGAGCCGCAGTGACTGGGCACTCATGCCGGAACCGGCAATATTGAAGACCTGGCTAAGGGACATGATCAATCTCCGCGCAGGGCTGTCATCAACCCTTTGAATTTGCTGTTGAGGAAGGTAAAGCTCGCCTGGAACTCAATAGCATTCTCTGCATACTTGGCCTGCTCGACCTGAGTATCGACCGTGTTGCCGTCAATGGACGGCTGCGCCGCGGTGCGGTAACGCAGTCCAGCGGCCTGGTCGATAAAGCCTTCCACCGCCATATGCTGGGAGTGGGTCTGGTTCGCCTGAAACGGCTTGGCTGCTCCGGTTTTCTCAGCTTCGAGCATGCTGCCGAAATCCAGATCCCGCGCCTGGTAGCCAGGGGTATCGGCATTGGCAATATTATTGGCAAGCACGGCGGCGCGATCAGCCCTGAAAGCCAGCGCCTTTTCATGCAATCCCAATGCTCGATCGAAACTCAAGCTCATCTCAGCCTCCTCACTCTTTGCTTCTGAACCCGGCAAGTTGCCGCCGTTTCCGCATATGGGAGAGATAAAGCAAATGGCATGCCATAAATGCAATGCTTTGAATTTCAAAGAGATAGCAGTTCAAGACAGCGCGGGCGGCAACGGATTACCGGCACAGACACAGGCCAAGCGGCAAATTCCAAGCCTGCGTTCGAGACACGGTTTCAATGGATTGTAGGCGCGAAGGAAGATCCTGAGGCGGCGTAGAGTGAGTACAAAGGAGGCTGAGCGGAGCAGCAAAAAAAGCCAAACGCGGCGCAGGGAGCGCCGCGCCGCAGGCTATTTGGCCTGGTAGACGATCCCTGGACTGCACTGCACCATCTGATACAGCTCGGGCAAGCCGTTCAAGGCTTCGGAAGCGCCCAACATCAGATAACCGCCGGGTTTCAGAGTGGCGTGGATGCGTTTGAGGATGTCTTTCTTGCGCTCAGCCGAGAAGTAAATAAGCACGTTACGACAGAACACGATGTCGAACTTGCCCAGGATTGCATAGCTTTCAAGAAGGTTCAGGGAGCGAAACTCAACGCGACTGCGAATCGGGGATTTGACCACCCATCGCCCCGGCGCAGGGTGATCGAAATAGCGCACTAGCCGATCCTGCGCGAGCCCCCTGCCAATCGACAGGCTGTCGTATTCAGCGTTCTTGGCTGCCGTCAAAATTCCGCCGGACAGGTCGGTAGCAACAATGCTTGCGCCCGCGCGCAGCTGGCTCGGGTTGCTGCGCTCGAATTCATCGATCGCCATACTCAGCGAATAGGGCTCCTGCCCTGAAGAGCAGGCAGCCGACCAGATGCGCAGCCGCTGTCCCGGATTGGCCTTGATAAAATCAGGTATCAGACGGTTCTTCAGCACTTCGAAGGGGTAACCATCACGAAACCACAGGGTTTCATTGGTCGTCATCGCGTCGATGACCAGCTCTTTCAGCCCCCCTCGAGGCTGATTCTGAATACGCTGAACCAGTTCGCCGAGATGTTTGATGCCTTGCTGCTCCATCAATCGATTCAGACGGCTGGCAACCAGGTACTGTTTGTTATCACCCAGAACGATGCCGCAGGACTTCTCGAGGAAATCACGAAACTGCTGGAAATGCTGCTGTTCAGACGTCAAAGATCTGCCTCATTGTATGCTCAGGTACTCCATCAAACTGGACCACCGCGCGGCGCGTGCAGCCTGTCGATAACCAGACGGGCAAGCTCATCCGGTTTGAATTTTGCGAGAAAATCATCCGCTCCAACCTTTTTGACCATCGCCTGATTGAAAACGCCGGACAATGACGTATGCAAAGTGACGTGCAAATTCTTCAGCCGCGGATCATTGCGAACCTCAGCGGTGAGGGTATACCCGTCCATCTCTGGCATTTCAATGTCCGAAATCATCATCAGTAGATGCTGGGACACGTCTTCGCCGGTATCCGCCAAGGCTTTAAGCCAATCCAGCGCCTGACGCCCGTCATTCAGCGTGACTATTTCAACGCCTATCTCCTGCAGACAACGCGACACCTGCTTTCGTGCCACCGCTGAATCGTCAACAATCAATACCTTACGGGAAACGGCCGCAGCGTGGGCGCGCTCATCAATCACGCCGGCGCTGACATTCTCCTGCAGGGGCACGACCTCAGCCAGAATCCGCTCAACATCGATAATCTCTACCAGGCGATCTTCGACCCGAGTCACCGCGGTCAGATAGTGATCGCGACCACTGCCCCGGGGCGGCGGGTGGATCTCGGACCAGTTCATATTGACGATACGTTCGACGCCGCTGACCAGAAACCCCTGAACCCGATAATTGTACTCGGTGATGATGACGAAAGTGTTCGCCAGATCGCCCAACCCGGGGCCACCGATGGCCTTGCGCAGGTCAATGATCGGCAAGGTTCCGCCGCGGATATGCGCAACGCCACGCACCACCGGATTCAGTTTCGGCAACACGGTCAATTTGGGGCATTGCAGGATTTCTTTGACCTTGAAAACGTTGATGCCGTACAGCTGATTGCCCGCCAGACGGAACAGCAGCAATTCGAGGCGATTCTCACCAACCAGCTGCGTGCGCTGGTTGACCGAGTCCATTACGCCAGCCATGGGGTGACTCCTCACTTTAAAGGATGCGACTTAGGGGTGCGGCACATTTCTTGCTGCCTTGAGGCAATGCGACATAAACCCGGCGCCACCTCTATTTATCAAGGTCGATAGCATGCGTTTCACTACACACTGCGCCGCATTGGTCATGTTCTTCTCAGCGAGTCTGTCTGCCAGCCCGCTTATAGAGCAACTTATCGGCGCCACCAGGGCTTTTCTTGAGGACGAAATTCAAACGCATTTGCAACAGAGCACCCGTGAGGCACGCTACAGCATCGAGGTTAATCGCATGGACCCGCGTTTACGTCTGGCAATGTGTCCGGAGGAGGCTTTGAAGGCCACCCTGGAAAGCCCCTCAATACCGGTCGGGCGCGTCACGGTGCGGCTCTCGTGCGAGGGCGATGTGCGTTGGCGGCTGTTTGTACCGGCCCAGGTCAGTCTGTTTGAAGAGGTACTGGTCGCGGTGCGTCCGCTGGGGCGACAGGCGGTAGTCGGCGCCGGCGATGTTACCCTGATGGAGCGCGACACCGGCTTGCTCAATGGTGCCTATCTGACCGATCCAGGTCAGGCTGTCGGCATGCGCCTGCGCAGGCCGATTGCAGCGGACTCAGTGATCAGCCCGGTGCAGCTTGAACAGGATGAGATCGTCAAACGCGGGGACAAGGTAGTGATCAGCGCGGCGAACACTCGGATCGCAGTGAAAATGCCCGGCGAAGCCCTGGAAGGCGGCACGTTAGGCTCACAGATACGCGTCAAGAACACCCGCTCCGGGCGCACAGTCAGCGCAAGGGTGATGGCTCCCGGCCAGGTATCGGTAGCCATGTGATACAAGGGATCAATGTGGCTATACTGCGCGATGTAAACGTATTACTACAATGCGAACCAGATCACACTGATATCACACTATTTTTCTAAAGGTTTCGGCGCCTCGGCCGCTAAAGCTATTAGCAAAGCATTCAGTCTGAGGATAAAACGATGGTTATCAACTTTAACACTGCCAACGGAGCCAACAGCGCCGGACGTACCGCCCAGGCGGACGCCGCTGCGGGTAAGCGCGACGTGGCAGTGGAAAACAACGCAGCTGGCAAACCAGACGTGGATAAGTCCGCCTCAGGTGAGTCATCGGTCAAGCTGAGCGATCAGGCCCAGCAAATGAAATCGATAGAAGCACGCCTGAAAGACCTGCCAGAAGTGGACAGCGAGCGGGTAGCTCAGCTCAAGCAAGCAATTGCCGAGGGCAGCTACAAGCCGGACAGCGGCCGCATTGCCGACAAATTGCTGGGGCTTGAGGACTGAAAAGCCTCGGGTCAGTGGAGACGTAGATGACACTTCAGCTGTTATTCGATCAGGCCGTGAGTGACTGCGAACAGTTCGCCGAGCTGCTCGACCGGGAGCAGGAAGCGCTGATCCAGAATGACATGGTCACGCTGGAGTCACTTCTCAACAGCAAGGCTCCACTGGTGTCTGCGCTGAACAGTCACGATCAGCAGATCAATGATAAGGCGCGCGCGCTCGGCAAATCGCCTGAGCAAAGCCTCGAAGCCTTTGTCGACACGCTCGGCCCCAGCGAGCTGGTCGAAAGCTACCGAACGCTCAGAAAGCACCTCAACCGATGCCGTGATGCCAATCTGCGCAACGCGCGGCTGGTGCGCCACAGTCAGCATGCCAATAGCCATCTGCTGGATCTGTTACGCAACCAGGGCGAAGCAAGCCAGGCCGTCTATGACCGCCAGGGTCTCGCCACGCGAAGCCACTCGCAGCGTCCAATCATCAAAGCTTAAGGCTTTGGGGCAACAGAAGCCGTTTAGCCGAGAACAAGGCGCGCAAGGAGTGGGTAGCTCATAGCCAGCATGCTATACAATGCTTCCTTTGCCATGCCTATTGCCGAGATTTTCCAGTGTCCAGCCTACTAGTGCCAGAAACCGGTCCGCAGCCGCCGAGAGAAATCCGCTCGCGCGTTGAAATGAATGCTCTGCTGAAGACTCTGCTGCAGTCCCGGGATCAGTTGATAGTCAGCTTCCCCGAACGTAGCCAGAAATTCCAGAGCTTCATCGTCGCGGTCGATCCGGGCAGCAACCAGCTCTGGATAGACGAAATGGTTCCCAAAGAGGGGGATCGATTTATCAGTGAAGGAGAATCCTTCCGAGTAGATGCCTGGCACGAGGGCGTCCATATGCGTTGGAATTGCCCCGCCGCGCAAAAGGTGATTCTGGAAGGCGCACCGGCCTACTGCGCCGCCCTCCCGGACCAGTTGATCTACCATCAGAAGCGTGGCGCGTTCAGAGCCGCGGTGCAACGGCCCCTGGAAACCGGCGTGGCATTGCAGGACGACAGAGTCCAGCTGAACGGTCATCTGTTTGACGTATCGGCCACCGGCTGCAAGGCCATTTTTCCTGGTGATCAGACGCAGACCCTACAGCCCGGCGCCATTATCGACAGCTGTCAGCTGGATCTTCCCGAGACTGGGCAACTGGAGCTGGCAATGGAAGTGCGCCACGTAACATATAACGAGTTTCGGGATGAGTCCCATGCGGGCTTCAGCTTCCGGCAACCCAGCCCCCAGGCTCAGCGGCAGATCGACCGGTTCGTGAATTATCTACAACGCGAAGCACGTCGGCTGGAAAAGCGCGACGACTTGTTCTGATATAGCCGAACCCATCCCCCTTGAGGGTTGGCGCGCCTGCGCTTTGGGCGCGCCTTGCCGGCTCCCTAACCCTGTCGGCGAGCGGGCGCTCACCCACCCCAGCAGTGCGCCTGCTGCGCATTCCTGGGGGTGTAGCGCGCCTGCGCTACGCCGATATCTGCGACAACACCAAGCCCCTTCGATGCGCTCGACCCGCATGCCAACCGCAGGACCAGCAGTGCGCCCTGATCAAATCAACCCGGCCGATGATCTTCCTGGTCCGCATCGAGATCCGCCGTACTTGCATAGCTATCAGCCTCGTCGCGCATGTGATCATCGACAAACTGCTCCTCGACCCGCGGATCAAGTGCGGCGGAGAGTGGTGAGCTCGCCAGGTTACCTGCCGCCGGCATGTAATGGCTTGGCTCTGCCTGCAGGTGCTCGCCAGTGATACGGCTCGGGCGCACGTTGATCACCAGGAACATGCTGGAAATAGCCATGAACACATAGAGCATTCCCGGCCCACCTACCTTCATCAACATTGAACTCATAAGAGGACCGGCACTGGCGCCCAGGCCAAAGGTCACCAGCAACATAGCCGACAGCAGCACCCGCTCTTCCGGCTCGACGTGGTCGTTTGCCAGTGCCACCGCCAGCGGGTACAGGGTAAACGCCAGCATGCCGAACAACGCCGTGAGGATCAGCAGCGCATACCCGGGCACGACCGCCAGGCCCATCACCAGGGTGACACCCGTGAGAATGATGGCGTTGAGCTGAATCATCTGGCTACGGTCGAGACGATCAGACATCCAGCCCACCGGCCACTGGGCCAACAGGCCTGCACCAATCGCGACGGCCATGAAGATACCGACTTCAGAGGTTTCCAGACCCACGCCTGAGGCATAGACCGGCGCCATCCCATAAAACGACCCCAGCAGCAAACCGGATACGGCAACGGTCCCCAGCGCCAGCGGTATACGACGCAGAAAAAAGCCGATGCGCAATGGCGCCGGATGCAGGGGAGCCGGGTGCAGGCTCTTGGTTACCGCTACCGGCACCAGGCATAGCGAGAAACACATGGCGACGAACAGGATATGACGGATGTTCAGATCCGGCATCAGCGTGAACACGAACTGACCCAGCATCAGACCCAGGAAGGTCACCACCATGTAGCCGGCAAACACCGTTCCACGCTGATGCGATTCGGCCTGTTCGTTGAGCCAGCTTTCCAGGACCATGTACTGGCACATCATCGCCATACCCACCAGCACCCGCAGGAACAGCCACAACTCGACGCTTTCCGACAGGGCATGGCCCAGTACTGAGGCAGTTACCACACCGGCGCTGGCCACGAATGCACGTATATGCCCCACCCTCGCGATCAACCGATGGCCTACCGAGGCGCCGCCAACCAGCCCCACGTAGTAACAGGTCATCAGCGCACCAATCCAGATCTCGCTCACCCCGCGCGCGGAGAGACTCAGACCGATGTAGGTACTCAACAGGCCGCTGCCCAGCAGCATCAACAGGGTAGCGAAATACAGGGAGGAGAAGGCAGTAAGGGCTTTGGGCATTAAAACTCCACGTACAATCCGATTAACAAGCGAGTTGGTTCAAGTGCTACAGAGGATAGCCGCTATGGTCCGGGAGTTCCCCAGACGCATGTGCTGTCCCCTATAGCTTTAACAGATTTGGTTGACGCTGAGGTTGCAGATGCCGAATCTGACGGTTCGGCATCCGAGAGCTGACAGGTCGCGAAAACCGCGCAGCTTACTGACAGTGCCGTTGCGAAGATAGCCCCCTTTGAGCCCCGCGTGCACTTTTCTGACAAAGTCCGCTATGCCGTGTTTATCAGCCGCCATACCGGCTCAGGCCGCGGTGCTTATTTCTTCAGAAATTCCAGCAGCGCCCGGGTGAACTCATCGCCCATCTGGACATTGGACATATGTGCCGCGTTGAATTCCACCAGCTCGGCACCTTCAATTGATGCCTGCATATAGCGTCCATGTTCTGGGGTTGTGACCTCATCACCAGTACCGGCAATAATCAACGTAGGCGCCTTGATTGTCTCAAGCTGGCCACGGAAATCGGCGTCCCTGACCGCCGCACAGTTGCCCGCGTAACCTTCGGGCGAGGTCGCCGCCAGCATCCGGGTGATGCGCTCAACGGTCTGCGGATTGGCCTCAGCGTAATCAGGTGTAAACCACCGCGCCACCGAACCATCGCGCAGCTCACGCATGGCCTGCTCCCGGCCTTTGAGCACTGTTTCGATACGCCCGTTCCAGACTTCGTCATTGGCAATCTTCGCCGCTGTATTGCACAGGATCAGCTTGTCGAGGCGCTGGCCGGCGTTGATGCCAAGCCACTGACCAATCAGGCCACCCATCGACAGGCCGCAGAACGAGGCGCGCTCGATTTCCAGGCTATCGAGCAGCGCCAATACGTCCTGCCCAAGCTGCTCGATGCTGTAAAAGCCTTCACTGACCACAGACTTGCCATGGCCACGGGTGTCGTACCGCAGCACCTGAAATTCCCTGGTCAACGCGGGCATCTGCGCATCCCACATACCGAGATCTGTCCCGAGAGAATTGCTCAGCACCAGCACCGGCGCACCGGCCGGACCTTCGAGCTGGTAATGCATGGCGCCGTTGGCTGTGTCTACGAAAGGCATAGGAAGCTCCTTGTACAGGTGAAAGATCGGTAATCGTTATTCGTCGAGTCGCCAGATCTGCAGGCTGCCCGAACGTAAAACGCCCCGAACTTGATTAAGACAGTCCGGGGCGCGGTTTTTTTCACTTCAATTCAAATCAGACAAGCTCAAGCGCCAGCGCGGCACCCTGCCCGACACCCACACACATGGTCGCCAGACCGCGACGGCCGCCGGATTTCTCCAGCTGATGCACGGCCGTCAGCACCAGACGCGCGCCGCTCATGCCCAGAGGATGACCCAGGGCAATGGCGCCGCCATTGGGGTTGACCTGCGGCGCATCGTCGGCCAGACCCAGATCGCGCAGTACTGCCAAGCCCTGACTGGCGAAGGCTTCGTTCAGCTCAACTACGTCGAAATCCGTTACCTGAAGCTCCAGACGTTGCAGCAGTTTGCGCACAGCCGGGACCGGCCCGTAACCCATCACTCGCGGTGCTACGCCAGCGCTGGCCATGCCCAGCACCCTTGCACGCGGTGTCAGGCCATGTTTCTTGACCGCTTCCGCGCTGGCCAGAATCAGGGCAGCCGCGCCATCGTTGACGCCAGAGGCGTTGCCAGCGGTAACTGTCTTGTCTGGACCATTGACCGGCTTGAGCTTGGCCAACGCTTCGGCCGTCGTCTGCGGACGCAGATGCTCGTCCTGCTCGACAACAGTGTCACCCTTGCGGCCCTTGATAGTGACCGGCACGATTTCGTCGGCAAAAAAACCGGCTTGCTGCGCTGCGCCGGCGCGTTGCTGGCTGCGCAGTGCGAAGGCGTCCTGATCTTCACGGGAGATGCCATACTGCTCGGCCACGTTATCAGCGGTCTGCGGCATGGAATCCACACCGTACTGCTCTTTCATCAGCGGGTTAACGAAGCGCCAGCCGATGGTGGTGTCTTCGAGTTTCTGGCCACGGCCGAAGGCAGTATCAGATTTGCCCATGACATAGGGCGCGCGAGACATGGATTCCACACCCCCAGCAATGGCCAGTTCCATCTCGCCGCTGGCAATTGCGCGGAAGGCGGAACCGACAGCATCCATTCCCGAGGCGCACAGGCGATTCAACGTGATACCGGGAACACTTTCCGGCAGACCGGCCAGTAGCAACGCCATACGCGCGACGTTACGGTTATCTTCGCCAGCCTGGTTGGCGCAGCCCATGAATACTTCATCGACCTGAGCAGGGTCCAGCGAGGGATTGCGTTCAAGCAATGCCTTCAATGGCGCAGCGGCCAGGTCGTCTGTGCGGACGGCGGAGAGACCGCCACCGAAGCGGCCGATGGGTGTGCGTATCGCGTCACAAATAAAGACGTCGCGGCTCATTCTTCACCTCCGGTTTGACCATGGGCTGCAGCAGTGCGGGCTTCCAGCGCGCGTAGCGCTTCCAGTTCTTCGGGCTTGGGCGCCTCGGTCTCGACGACATTCTCGGCGAAACGGATTTTCCAGCCGGTGTTTTCGACCACCTGTTCGCGAGTAACGCCTGGGTGCAGCGAGGTCACTACGAATTCCCGGGTGCCCTCCTCGGGCTCCATGATGCACAGATCGGTGATAATGCCCATCGGACCGGCACCAGGCAGCCCCAACCGTTTGCGATGATCGCCGCCTTCGCCGTGGCCCACAGAGGTAATGAAAGACAACTTGTCGACAAAGGTGCGATGCGACTGCTTGAGAATAATCAGCACTTCCTTGGCGCTGCCGGCAATTTCCGGTGCGCCACCGGCGCCGGGCAGGCGAACCTTTGGCTGATTGTAGTCGCCAATGACTGTGGTATTGATGTTGCCAAACCGGTCGACCTGCGCCGCGCCGAGAAAGCCGACGTCGATGCGTCCGCCCTGCAGCCAGTAACGGAAAATCTCGCCGGTGGGCACCACAGTGTCGGCGGTTTCTGCCAACTCGCCATCACCGATCGAGAGCGGCAATACGCTGGGCTTGCAGCCAATAGGGCCGGATTCGTAAATCAGCACTACGTCAGGCGAGGTAGTGAGCCGCGCCAGGTTGGCGGCCTTGGATGGCAGGCCAATCCCGACAAAACACACAGCGCCATTCTTCAGGCGCCGCGAGGCGGCCACGGTCATCATTTCATTGGTGTTGTAGGCAGTCATTATTTGCCCTCCTGCGGTGCGGCAAGCGTGGCTTGACTGAGTTTCTGAACAAAAGCACCGAAATCAGCGGTGCCACGGATGTACTCATCAATCCAGGCGGAGAAGGTCTCGCGGTCGCGGGCGATCGGATCCCAGCTCTGATAGAAGCGGTTGTCCCGTTCGGTATAGCCCAGCGCGTAGGATGGGTGCGCACCGCCCGGTACGTGACACACAGCAGTCAGCGCCCACTGCGGCAATACACAGGAGTTCATCGGTGCTTGCAGGTCGTCGACGATTTCCTCGACGGTGACGATGCAACGCTTGGCTGCCAGCGCGGCTTCCTTCTGCACACCCAGGATGCCCCAGAGCAATACGTTGCCCTTGCGGTCAGCCTTCTGCGCGTGGATTACCGTGACGTCAGGGCGTACCGCAGGCACCGCCGCAAGCTCTTCGCCGGTGAATGGGCAGGTTACGCTCTTGATCAGCGGATTGACCTTGGGCAGATCTGATCCTGCGTACGCGCGCAGCACGGCGAAGGGCAGACCGGAGGCACCGGCAATGTAGGCGTTGGCCAGATCAGCATGGCTGTGCTCTTCAATTTCCAGCGGCTTGGGCCAGCCCTTCTCGACTGCGTCACGCAGACGATGCAGGGATCCAACGCCCGGATTGCCACCCCAGGAAAAAATCAGCTTTTTTGCACAACCCGCACCGATCAGCAGGTCATACACCAGATCAGGGGTCATGCGGATGAGGGTCAGATCCTGCTTGTTCTGACGGATGATCTCGTGCGACGCAGCGGTCGGAATGAGATGGGTAAAGCCTTCGAGGGCGATGCTGTCGCCATCGTTGACGTAGCGGTCTATCGCTTCGGCAAGGGAAATGATCTTGGACATCGGTATAGCTCTCGACTGAATGAGGGGGGCCACCGGATTGGGGTGGCGTAAGTCCTACCTTAAGCCGCCTCTACCTGGCAATCAATCCGATTATCGGATTAGTGTTCGATTATCGAACGAATCGGGCGTCAGCCAACCGGCTCCTGTTCCTGTTCCTGTTCCTGTTCCGCAAGAGGTTCAGCCGCAGGCCGGCGCAGACTCAGCACCAGGTGCGCCGCTACGCGGCAGGGATTCTGGTTCCGACTACTGAAGGCGATTCCCTGCCTCAGCGCTTCAAAACCAGATAACACCCATACCCGATAACCACCCCCCAAAGCGCAGAGGACAGCCCAAACAGCGACATGCCTGACGCGGTGACGATAAAGGTGATCAGCGAAGCCTCACGGTGACTGGCGTCTTCCAGAGCCGAAAACAGGTTGCCCGCAATGGCACCCAGCAACGCCAGCCCAGCCAGTACCGCAACAAAGGCGGCAGGCAAAGACGTGAAAAGGCTGACGATGGTACCGGCGAAGATGCCGCCCACCAGATAGAAAACCCCGTTGAATACACCGGCAACGTAGCGCCGGGAGGGATCTTCATGAGCGTCCTTGCCCGTACAGATGGCTGCGGTGATGGCCGCCACCACGGTGGTTATCCCGCCGAACAACGCGATAGGGATCGAAACCAGGCTGGTGACACCGATAACCGGCCTTGCTCTAACCGCGTAGCCCGCGCTCTGCAAGATGGCCATGCCCGGCAGAAACTGCCCAGTCAGGCTGACCAGCACCAACGGAATGGCCAGACTCAGGGTGGACGTCAAAGACCACTGTGGCTCAATGAACTGGGGTATCGCCACGCTCCAGCGCACACCAGAGAGCGAAGCCCCCTCGAGCACCACTGCCAGAAGAACCCCGACGATCAGAAGCAGAACCAGAGTGTATTTGGGGCAGAACCGCCGCAGCATCACGTAAGCGGCCAACATTCCAATAGCCAGTGCAGGAGTAGACTCAATCGCCGTGAAAGCGCCGACGCCGAACTGAAAGAGGATGCCGGCCATCATCCCGGCGGCAATGCCCCCGGGAATGGCGCGAACGAAGGCGTCGAAGGTGCCGGATACACCGATGATAAAGATGATGACGGCGGCCGTGATATAGGCGCCAACAGCCTCATTCAGTGACAGGTCCGGGAAAAGCGTTACCAGCAATGCCGTCCCCGGCGCTGACCAGGCAGTGACGATCGGCGCCTTCAGCCAGACTGACAGGATGATGCCGGACACCCCCGCCCCCACAGAGATGGCCCAGACCCAGGAGGTCATCATCTGCGTGGAGATTCCGGCACTCGAGCCGGCCTGGAAGAAGATTGCCAGCGGACCGGAATAGGACACCAGAACAGCCAGGAAACCGGCCACCACCGCTGGCAACGAAAGGTCTTTCACAGACTTAATTCCTCAGCTACCGGTGGTTCTCATTGCTGCGGCAGGGACGGCAGTTGTTTTGGGTTCCACTCCGAATCCGCTACGCCCTACCAGAGCGATGGCAACGGTGGCGATGACGCCCGGGACGGCCAATGCCAGGAAATTCAGATGGTGTGGCATAGCCATCGCCAGCAAGGCGCCGCCCACCAGCGGACCGACAATAGCGCCGTTGCGGCCAATACCCGAAGCCCATCCCAAACCGGTGGAGCGGATACTGGTGGGGTAGTATTGGGCGACGTAGGCGTACAGCAGTATCTGCGAGCCGATGGTAGTCGCTCCGGCAATACCCACCAGTGTATAGAGAACCCACATCGGGTTGTCGTAGCCCAGGGCTACGAGCGACGCCGAAGCCAGCATAAAGAAGGCCACCAGCACCGACCGCAAAGACAGTCTATCCGCCAGCCAGCCACCGCCTACCGCGCCAATGATTGCCCCCACATTGAGCACCATCAGGAACATCAGGCTTGAGCTCAGGGCATAGCCAGCGCTGGACATCAGTTTTGGCAGCCAGGAACCCAGCGCGTAGACCATCAGCAGACAACAGAAGAAGGCAACCCAGAACATCATGGTGCTCATGGCCCGGCCATCGCGAAAGAGCTCCAGCACGGGTGCCTTGCTGTTGCTGGTCGGCGGCACTTCTAGCACGTCTTCCTGACGGATATCCATCAGCGGAGCGACCTGGCGGAGCACATGGCGCGCTTCATTCTCGCGCTTTTGCGCCATCAGGAAAGCGACTGATTCAGGCAGATACTTCAGCATGAGCGGCAACAGAAGCAGCGGCACACCGGCCAGGAAAAACATGATCTGCCAGCCAAAATTCGGCACGATCCAGATACCCAGCCCGGCGGATATCATGCCGCCAACGGCGTAGCCACTGAACATCAGCGCTACCAGCGTGCTGCGCCGGCGAGCCGGCGAGTACTCGCTCATCAGTGAGACAACGTTGGGCATAACGCCGCCAATGCCCAGGCCGGCAATGAAGCGCAACGCGCCGAACTCCCAGGGGGTGGTGGCCAGGCCATTGATCACCGTGGTCACGCTGAACAGCATCACGCAGCCGATGATGACTTTCTTGCGTCCTACCCGGTCCGACAGCATGCCGAAACCCATGGCTCCGAACATCATCCCGAATAGCGCACTGCTGCCGAGCAAGCCGGCCACATAGGGGCTCAGCTGCCACTGGTCCATCAGGATGGGCAGCACTACGCCGTAGATCACCAGATCGTAGCCGTCGAAGATAATGATGAGGGTGCACCAGAACAGCACCTTCCAGTGAAAGCGGTTGAAGATGGCGTTATCGATAACGTCATTTACGTCTATGTTTTTCATCAGTCTGTACTCACCTTACTTGTTTTTATGCGGGAGTTACCGTCCTGGCGTGGGTGTCGTGCTATGACCTCCTTGTTTTATCCGAGGTCTCCGCCAGCCACAGGAATCACTGTGCCGGTAATGAAGCTGGCAGCATCCGATGCCAGGAACAGAATGGGTTCGGCCTGCTCGTCCAGCGTGCCGTAGCGGTCCATGAAGCTGTGCTGCCGGGTCTGCTCGACCAGCGTCTGGTACCAGGCTTTATCCTGTTCGCTCTGCTCACTGGTATTGCGCGGCGTCAGCCGTGGCGGCGCTTCAGTTCCGCCGGGGGCCGTGGCGTTCACGCGAATGTTGTGCGACGCATATTCGTAGGCCAGGTTGACGGTCATGGCGTTAACGCCCCCCTTGGCAGCGCCGTAGGGCACGCGCATCAGACCCCGCGTGGCTACTGAGGAGACGTTAACGATCACCCCGCCCTTCTGCTCCAGCATGTAGGGCAACACCGCGCGGCAGCACCAGAGGGTCGGAAACAGCGACCGCTGGATCTCCTTCTCGATCTGCTCAGGGCTGTAGCTTTCAAAGGGCTGCGCCCAGATGGTGCCGCCAACGTTATTGATGAGGATGTCGATGCGGCCAAACTCGCGATGGGCTTCGGCCATGACCTGCTCGGCGCCGGCCCAGGATTCCAGGTCAGCCTGTACCGCAACGGCCCGGATGCCCTGATCTCTGAGTTCCGCCGCGACGCCCTGCACATAGTCTGCGATATCGACCAGCAGCAGCCGCCCGCCCTCGGCGGCCGCCAGCTCGGCAACGCGTTTGCCAATCCCCTGCGCAGCGCCGGTGATGACCATGACCTTGTCAGTGAAGCGGGCCTTCATGCGACCTGCTCCTGCACCGCTGCCAGGCTGGGTGTGAACTTCTCGTAATGGAAGGAGTTCGGCGTGATGCCCTGCTCACGGAAGTAAGCCAGCACCGAGTCGACCATGGGCGGCGGCCCGCAGAGATAGACGTCAACATCACCTTCGTTGAGCGGCGCTCCGTCCATGTGCTCAGTGATGTAACCCTTGCGCTCGTGACCGCTGTCCTTGCTCGATATGCAGGTGACGTACGTGAAATTCTGCAGCTCCTCGACAAAACGATCGAGGATGTCCAGACACACCAGATCGTCGTCGGTGCTGACGCCGTAAACCAGGTGGGTAGGCAGATCGCAACCATTGGCCTTCATGTGCTCGAGCTTGGCCAGGAACGGGGCCAGGCCGGTGCCGCCGGCCAGCATCAGCACCGGGCGCTCGATGGGGCGCAGATAGAAGCTGCCCATCGGTCCCGTGAGGGTTACCTTGTCACCCGTACGTGCCTCGCCCACCAGCCAGGAACTCATCAACCCGCCTGGCACGTTGCGGATCAGGAAACTCAGATCACGGCTGCCGGGCTTGGAGCTGAAGGAATAGGCGCGGGTTTCATCGGTACCCGGGACCTGGATATTGACGTACTGCCCAGGCAGAAACGCCAGATCCTGCTCGACGCTGATTTTCAGTTCGATAGATGTCGACGAGATGAGATTGACCTCAGCCACGGCGCCGGACACGGTGGCATTGCCGGTCTTGCACATGGTCGAGGGCACCGGCACCTCAACCACACAGTCACTGGAGGGCACCATCTGGCAGGTCAGAACCATTCCCTGGCTCACTTCCTCATCGGACAATGCTTCCTCGATGTATTCCTCGCCCAGGTCGAACTCGCCCTGACGGCAGGCACCCTTGCAGGTGCCACAGACGCCGTCGGAGCAGTCCATGGGCAGGTTGATCTGCGCACGATAGGCCGCATCCAGTACGGTTTCGCCTTCGTTGCAGGGCACAAAGCGGGTAACGCCGTCTTCAAAATTCAGTGCGATGTTGTAGCTCATGATGATGCTCTCCCATCAATTACAGGTGGTAAATGTCCAGCACCTGATTGATGCAATCGTTGTTCAGAACCAGACGCTTTTCCCGGATCAGCGGCTGGTCGCCGGTGACATCCAGGGTGTAGAAGGAGGTGCCGAAGAATTCGGCGGTCTTCTTGTAGCGATAGGCCTTGGTAAGCCAGTTGAACCGCAGCTTTACTTCACTCTCGCTCTGGGACAGAACTTCCAGGTTGCTGGTGAAGTGTGTAGTGCGCGGCTCGGGCATGGAGCTGGCACCGGAGCGATCGGTCTTGATGCGGTAGATCCGATCTTCCAACCCGTCCTTGTTGGGGTAATAGATGAGCGATATCTCGCGCTGCGGGTCTTCGGTCAGCTCATCGTTGTCATCCCAGGCAGGCATCCAGTAAGTGACCTCTTCGTGGTAGCACGCCAGCCACTGGTCCCACTGGCGGTCATCCAGATAACGCGCTTCGCGGATGATGAACTGCTCGATGTCGTGATAGCTCAGGCTCATGCTGAAGCCTCCTCTGTAGTCACAGGAATGAGGCTGGCACGCTCGGCCGCAATGGCGCGGGCCATCTCGACCTGCCAATGCTGGTGGTGATTGACGTACAGGCCTTCATCATCGGGTTTGGCACCGCTCATGATGGGCTTCATGTCGATCTGATTGGCGTGCTCGTCAGGGCCATCTATCCAGTGCGCGGCGCCACGGCTCATGTCATTCCAGCGCATGCCCTGGGCTTCATAACCGTTCTGACAGGCGCGGAATTCCTCCAGGTCGTCAGGCGTACCCATGCCAGTGACGTTGAAGAAGTCCTCGTACTGGCGAATGCGCTTGGTGCGAAGCTCGGCCGACTCGTTCTTCGGGGCGAAGGCGTAGATGGTCACCTCGGTCTTGTCGACGCTGATGGGACGCGTCACGCGGATCTGCGTGGAGAACTGATCCATCAGGTACACGTTGGGGTACAGGCACAGGTTCTTGGTAGTGCCCACGATCGAGTCGGCACGGGCCTCACCGAAGGTCTGGCGCAGGCGCTCGAGCTGGCTGAAGATGGGCCGCACTTCCGGGTTGAGCAGGCGCGTCCAGAGCATCATGTGGCCGTTTTCAAAGGAATAGAAACCACCATCAGCCGACCAGCTCTTGGCATCAACGGCCTCGGTGCCGCCCTTGTCGTAGTTGCGCTGGCCCATGGTGGACAGGTAGTTCCAGTGCACGGTGCCGACGTGGTAACCGTCCGCGCCATTCTCCGCGGTGAGCTTCCAGTTACCCTCGTAGGTATAGGTAGAGGTACCACGCAGGATCTCCAGGCCGTCTTCCGACTGATCCACGATGTTGTCGATGATCTTGGTGGCTTCACCCAGGTGCTCTTCAAGCGGCACCACATCAGCGCTCAGGCTGCCGAACAGAAAGCCCCGGTAGTTGCCGAACTTGGGCATCTGCTTGAGATCATGCGAGCCATCGGTATTGAACTGCTCGGGATAGCCGCCCTTCTTCTGATCCTTTGCCTTGAGCAGCTGACCGTCGTTGCGGAAGGTCCAGCCGTGGAAGGGACAGGTGAAGGAGGCCTTGTTGCCACGCTTCCTGCGGCACAGGGTGGCGCCCCGGTGCGAGCAGGTATTGAGGATGGCCTTGAGCTCGCCATCCTTGGTGCGGGTGACGATCACCGGCTGGCGCCCCACCGTTACCGTAAAGTAATCGCCCGGCTCAGCGACCTGGCTCTCGTGAGCCAGGTATACCCAGTTGCCTTCGAAGATGTATTTCATCTCCAGGTCGAACAGTTCCTGATCGGTGAAGATGCCGCGATCACATTGGTAGCGGCCGGTTGCAGGGTCTGCTACCACTGCGCCCTTGACCTTTTCGGCAAGCATGTCGAGTCTGTTGGTCATGTCGTTTACTCCGTGGTTTCCAGGGCGCGGCGGCGAGCATGGCGCTCTTGCAGCTCGGCCTTGTCAGTGGCTACCAGCGTCACGTTGAACTCGACCTCAGTAATCGGGCCGGTAAGTCCGTGCTGCGCAGCGGTATCGGAGTGCTGCACAGGCTTGGCCTCAACCACCAGCTCTTCACGCGTTGCGAAGGCAAAGTCATCGAAGGTGTATTCATCACCGGCAATGTTGATCTGGGTGGTGAGGTGCTTGAAGCCCGGCTTGGAAACGAAGTAATGGATATGTGCCGGGCGCTGGCCGTGGCGGCCGAGCTGGTTCAACAGCTTCTGGGTAGAACCGTCGGGTGGGCAACCGTAACCAGAGGGCATGATGCTCTGGGCGGCGTAACAGCCGTTGGCATCGGTCTTGATGCGGCGGCGCAGATGGTATTCGCTCTGCGACTTGTCAAAGAAGGAATAGGCTCCCTTGGTGTTGGCGTGCCAGATGTCGACCACGGCGTCGGCCAGTGGTGCGCCCTGATCATCGGTAACCCGACCCTTGATCAGAATGACTTCGGCATCCTTGGCGGAGCCGTCGTCCATACGGGCGAAACCTTCACTGATGGGGGCACCGGCCACATACAGCGGACCTTCGATGGTGCGTGGCGTGCCGCCGGCCAGACCGGCCTGCTCGTCTTCAGCGTCCAGACGGATATCCAGGTAGCGATCCATGCCCAGTCCCGGCGCCAGCAGCGCTGTTTCACCATTGGCGCCCAGCTCACTGACGTAGTAGACGGCACTCCAGAACTCTTCCGGGGTGACATCGAAATCCTCAACGATCTGGAAGATGTCGTGCATGACGCGGTGGACGATCTTCTTCACGCGCTCGTCACCACCGGATGTGTTGAAGCCTGCTACCTTTTCCAGCAGCTCTTTCACGTCGGCAGATTGCATGGTTTTAACAGTCATTGTCGTTCTCCTCAGTTTCTTGTTGTAACGTCTCGGAGGCGCTTGGATCTGTGGATGCGCCGGTTCCGGTGGGGTATACCTGTCAGCTGTCGTCGTCACGGATGGAGGACGGATGGCGGCACAGGGGTGCGACGGAAATGTCCATATAAGGAAACAGGGGCAGACTGCTGATCAGCTCCTGCAGCTCGGTGTTGTCCTCAACATCGAAAATGCTCACGTTGGCGTAGCTGCCCGCCACGCGCCAAAGGTGACGCCACTTGCCCTGCTGCTGCAGGTCCTGAGCGTAGGTCTTTTCCGCGGCCTTGATATCCGCAAGCCTGTCCGCAGGCATGTCGTGCGGGATGTTCACTTTCATTTCTACTTTAAAAAGCATGGTTGCTCTCCGGTTGTTGGGCCTTGGGCCGGTTATGCCTTGCGGCGATAGAAGGCCAATTTGTCTTCGTCCAACTCCACACCCAGGCCGGGACCAGTGGGCAGATCCACACCGTTGCTGTGGAAATTCAAAGGCTTGATGACGATGTCGTCCTTCATAAGCAGTGGTCCGAACATTTCGGTACCCCAGTGCAGGGTGTGCAGCGTCGACCAGGCATGCAGCGACGCGGCGGTGCCGATCGTGCCTTCAAGCAGCGTGCCCCCGTACAGGCCAATACCGGCTGCCTGGGCAACCGTTGCCTGCTCAAGCGCACGCAGAGGGCCGCCGGCCTTGGCGATCTTCATGGCAACGGCACCTGCAAAACCGGCCGCTGCCAGAGCAAAGAGGTCCTTGGCATCGGCGACCGATTCATCGGCCAGAATGGGGATATGAAACTTGCTCGACAGCCTCACCAGCGACGCGAAATCCTTCATGGGGGTGGGCTGCTCGACCAGATCGATACCCGCCGCCTGCAACTCGGCCATGCCCTTTGATGCCGTGGTTTCATCCCAGGCCTGGTTGACGTCGACCCGCACACTGGCGTCGTCGCCAACCGCGTTCTTGATGGCTGCCACATGGCGCACGTCGTCCATCAGCGCTCGGGAGCCGATCTTCAGCTTGAAATCGCAATGGCGTTTTTGCGCCAGCAATGTCTGAGCCTCGTCGATATCCTTGGCGGTGTCGCCGCTGGCCAGTGTCCAGAGCACAGGAATGTGAGCATGCAAGGCGCCGCCGAGCAGATCCGACATCGGGCGATCCAGATGCTTGCCCTGAAGATCCAGCAAGGCCGTTTCAATAGCGGACTTTGCCAGGTTGTTTCCTCGGATAGCTTGGTTTAGCCTTACCCTGAGGGTATTGACGGCCGCAGCGGGCTGATTGAGCAGAAGCGGTTTGAAATAGGTATCGATGCTGAGCTTGACGCTTTCCGGGCTTTCCGGGCCGTAAGCCAGACCACCGATGGTAGTCGCTTCACCCAGACCTTCGAGGCCATCGGAATCCATCATGCGTACTATCACCATGGTCTGAACGCCCATGGTTGTCATGGATAGCTTGTGCGGCCGGATGGTCGGAATGTCGACCAGGATGGCTTCGATGGACTGAATGGTTGCGGACATGTGCTCTCCGAATCGCAATTTGATAAACCCGTGATTCGAACAGTACGAAGTTTCAGTATGATGAACCAATACAGTTTAGGTTCGCAGCGATACCTTGGAGGTATGGATGGAGCTAAGACACTTGCGCTACTTCATCGCGGTGGCTGAAGAGCAGAACTTCACGCGGGCCGCAAAAAAGCTATTTATCGCCCAACCGCCGCTGACCCGCGCCATCAGACAGCTCGAAGAAGAGGTGGGCGTCGAGCTGTTCATTCGCAAGCCCCGCGGCCTCGAGTTGACGGCCGGCGGCAAGTATTTTCTGGAGCAGGCGCGCCAAATCCTCGACAAGGTGACGAGCACCATCAGTGATACCCGACGAATTGCCCAGCACCGCAAGACGGTTTTCTCCATCGGCTTCGTCCCCTCTGTGTTCTACGGCCAGCTACCCTCCATGGTCCGGCGGCTGCGACAGAATAAGAATCTGGAAATCGTGCTGCACGAGCTCAAAACCCGCGAACAGGTGGATGCGCTCAAGGCGGGCAAGATAGATATAGGCTTTGGTCGCATCCGTATCGAAGATCCGGACGTGGATCAGGAGCTGTTATTCGACGAGCCCATCATCGCCGCCATTCCATCGGGTAGCACCTTGACGAGCCATCGCCCTTCCATGAAGGAGCTATCGGCATGGCCCATGATTGCCTTCCCTTCCGGCCCGGGTCCTAATTTATCCGATCTGACGCAGGGCCTGTTCCACCGCCGCGGTTTGCGCGTCAATGTTATTCAGCAGGTCAACGATCTGCAGACGGCGTTATCGCTGGTGGCATCGGACATGGGGTTCACTCTGGTGCCAGAGCAGGTCCGGCGGCTTCAGCGTGAAGGGGTGGAGTACATGCCGCTGGAGGATGAAAACATCACTGTGCCGGTAATAGCCTCCCGGCGACGCGGGGAAAATCCGAATGCGGTGATGCGGCTGACCAATACCATCCTCGACGGGCTGGTGGAAAATCGATTGACTGGCCGCTACCCCTGACTGCCAACCCAACTAAAACGCTTACGCGATGCTTGGCCCGCCTCAAGATCTATTCAGACCGGATTGAATAACTGGCTGCTCAATTCTTCGCTGGCCTTCAGCATTACGGGCAGTATCCGCTGCTCAAGATCAGCCGCCGGCACTCGACCCGCATGGGTACTGACGTTCATGGCCGCCAGCACATGCCCCGCCGAATCGAACACCGGTACCGCGATCGAGCGCAGCCCCTGCTCCAGCTCCTGGTCGACAATGCACCAGCCCTGGCGCCGCACCTGCTGCAGGCACTCCCAGAGGCCTTCTGGCGTGGAAATGGTGCGGCTGGTCTTGGGCTGCAGCTCAGCGTTCGCCAGATAGTCGGTGAGCTCTTCATCGCTCATCGCAGCGAGCAGTACCCGCCCCATCGAGGTGCAGTACGCAGGCAGACGGCTACCGACACTGAGATCCACCGAGATCAGCCGCTGAGGGATCGCGGAGCGGGCGATATACAGCACCTGATCACCTTCCAGCGTCGCCAGATTGCAGGCTTCGTGCAGCTGCTCGCTGAGCCGATCCAAATAGGGCTGCGCGGAGACCGCCAGCGGCGTGGAAGACAGATAGGCATGGCCCAGCGTAAGCACCTTCGGGAGCAGAGAATAGGTCCGTCCGTCTGTGGTGGCGTATCCAAGCTTCATCAAGGTGTACAGACAGCGACGTACCGCCGCCCGCGGGATCTCCGTGCGGTGGCTTATCTGCGCAATGGTGAGATGCCGTTTGCGTTCCTGAAACGCATTGATAACCGCAAGCCCCCGGGCCATGGACGTCATGAAATTCGGGTCGCCACTCATCGCGGCGATGCGCTTGGCCGGTGAGATATAGGCAGGCGGAGCGAGGGACGACCTGGGTGGCAGCGTATCGGGCATCAGTAGACTCTGACGAAAGAAATAATAGGCGATTATCGGACAGGTGTGCGGATAGCGCAACATGCGCGCCACAATGGGCGACGGGTACTGGATTCGTGGCGGTGGATTGACGGGGGTTTAGAACGAGAACGGCCGGTAAGGGGAGCATTTTGCTATGGTGCGCGAGCCCGGATTCGAACCGGGGACCTACCGCTTAGGAGGCGGTCGCTCTATCCAGCTGAGCTACAAGCGCAGATTCACAGCAAAAAACCGATCCGCATATTAACCGATCGAGCGCAAGCTTGGCCACTTGGCAAACAAGTTTGATGCCAGCTAACGCAGCTACGCCTGCAATCTGTCACATTCTGCAGACATTTTTTTGTCACAAAGGTGGGAAAATTAAAAAAAACAGGTATAAAGGAGCATTGAGCCTGAATCTGTTGTCTGCATCACATCGGGGGTTCCGCTCCTCCTGAAAAAAAGCCGGCGCACGCTCTGACGGAGTATCAAGCAGCTTCAGTTGCCGCCATCGACCATATCTAGACAAAGCGATTATCCTTGCCTTATGAAAACTGCAATCCAACACTACACCAGCAGGACCGCGGACAAATTCGTTGTACGATTGCCGCAGGGTATGCGGGACCGTATAGCTGAAGTTGCCAAGCAGCATCACCGCAGCATGAATTCCGAGATCATCGCGCGTCTCGAGCATAGCCTGCTGGATCTGCCCACCCTTCCAGAACAGCCATCTAGGCAGGTGTTGAACGATCAGCAGCTCGAATCACTGAGCCATCCCGAACAGGAACTTCTGGTACGCTTCCGCGAAATGAGCCGTCGTCAGCAGAATGCCCTGCTAGCACTATTGGTAAACGAAGCGTCCTGATCGTTGTAGGGCAAAAAAAACCCGCTCACTGAGCGGGTTTTTTTTCGCTTCTACTACCTAGCCGACAAACGTCAACAGGACACCTGCTGCCACCGCCGAGCCAATCACACCTGCAACGTTCGGCCCCATGGCATGCATGAGCAGGAAGTTGTGCGGATTGGATTCCAGACCGACCTTATTGGATACCCGAGCGGCCATGGGTACGGCAGACACGCCCGCCGAGCCGATCAATGGGTTGATGGGGGTCTTGCTGACAAGGTTCATCAGTTTGGCCATCAATACCCCGGTAGCAGTGCCCATGCAGAAGGCGACCATGCCCAGCACCAGAATGCCCAGCGTCGTCAGCTGCAGGAAGGCTTCGGAAGACAGCTTGGCGCCAACCGACAGACCGAGACCAATGGTCACGATGTTGATCAGAGCGTTGCGACTGGTATCCGCCAGACGCTCCACGACGCCTGACTCGCGCATCAGATTACCCAGACAGAACATGCCGATCAACGGCGCCGCATCCGGGAGCAACAAGCCAACCAGCATCACCAATGCCAAGGGAAAGATGATCTTCTCAGCCTTGCTCACTACACGCAGCTGAGTCATGACGATTGAGCGTTCTTTTTCCGTGGTCAGCGCGCGCATGATCGGCGGCTGCAGCAGTGGCACCAGGGCCATATAGGAATACGCCGCGACAGCGATCGGCCCCAGCAGCTCAGGAGCAAGCTTGGAGGTCACAAAGATCGAGGTCGGACCGTCCGCTCCGCCAATAATGGCAATCGACGCCGCCTGCTTGAGACTGAACTCAAAACCCGGGATCCCCCAGGCGGTAAGGGCCA
This sequence comes from Pseudomonas saliphila, assembly GCF_008638345.1. Lineage (GTDB taxonomy): Bacteria > Pseudomonadota > Gammaproteobacteria > Pseudomonadales > Pseudomonadaceae > Halopseudomonas > Halopseudomonas saliphila. Next base: position 278,479 of record NZ_VTVA01000003.1, read on the forward strand.
AAGCACCAAGCAGGGTACCGAAGATACCAAATTGTGCAGCGGCGCCTAGCAGCAAGGTACGCGGATTGGCCAGCATGGGTCCGAAATCAGTCATCGAACCGACACCCATGAAGATCAGCAGCGGAAAAACACTGGTCGGAATACCCACGTCGTAGATCAGTTTGAGGATACCCATACCCTCAGACATGTTCGCGACCGGGATATTGGCCATCAAGCCACCAAAGCCGATCGGAATCAGCAGTAAAGGCTCGAATCCCTTCTTGATTGCCAGGTAAATCAAACCGAAGCAGATGAAGATCATGAACAGCTGACCCGGCTGTATGTGATACAGGCCGGTGGAGTGCCAAAGAATCAAAAGCTTATCCATTCAAGGATCTCCTTAACCGATCGTCAGCAAAGTGTCGCCGACGTTAACCGCGTCGCCCACTTTGACATTGACCGTACCGACAGTCCCCGCTCTGCGCGCGCAGACTTCAGTTTCCATCTTCATGGCTTCCAGAATCATCACTACCTCGCCGTCCTCTACCGCATCACCCGGGGCAACCAGAACCTTGAAGATATTCCCCGCCAGCGGCGCAGGTTGCGCTTCGCCAGCGCCGGCAGCGGGAGCTGCAGCAGAGGCTGCAGGTGCGGCAGGCGCTGAATCAGCGACCGGTTTGATGCCAGTAACGTCGCCGCCATCAGCAACCTGAACCACAAACTCCTTACCGTTCACCGTAACCGTGTAGACCTCTGCCTCGCCGGGCTTGGTTGTTTTGGCAACCATTTCCTGGCCAGTCGGTGCCGGCTCGAAGGCATCCGGATTACCGCGGTTCTCGAGGAACTTCAGGCCGATCTGCGGGAACAGCGCGTAGGTCAGTACGTCGTCAATTTCATTGCTGGCCAGCTTGATGCCCTTCTCCTGTGCAATACCTCGGAGCTCGGCGGTCAGCTTGTCCATTTCCGGTTCCAGCAGATCAGCTGGCCGGCAGGTAATCGCCTCGGCACCTGCCAATACACGCTGCTGCAACTCGTAGTTAAAGGGCGCCGGTGCTGCGCCGTACTCACCCTTGAGAATCCCGGAGGTTTCCTTGGTGATCGACTTGTAGCGCTCACCCGTCAGGACGTTAATGACTGCCTGTGTGCCGACGATCTGGGAGGTAGGTGTCACCAGCGGAATAAAACCCAGGTCCTCACGAACGCGGGGGATTTCTGCCAGTACTTCATCAAACTTGTCGCCGGCGTCCTGCTCTTTCAACTGACTTTCCATGTTGGTGAGCATGCCGCCTGGGACCTGAGCAACGAGAATGCGCGAATCCACGCCTTTCAGATTGCCTTCGAATTTGGCGTACTTCTTCCGCACTTCACGGAAATAGGCCGCAACTTCCTCAAGCAGCAACAGATCCAGGCCGGTGTCGTGCTCGGTGTTCTGGAAAATCGCCACCACGGACTCGGTCGGCGAATGGCCATAGGTCATCGACATCGAGGAGATAGCGGTATCGACATTATCAATGCCGGCCTCGACTGCCTTGACAATAGCGGCAGTGGACAGACCTGCAGTCGCGTGGCACTGCATGTGCACAGGAATGCTCAATGATGCTTTCAGGCGCGAAACCAGATCGAAACCAACGTACGGATTCAGGATACCCGCCATGTCCTTGATCGCGATGGAATCAGCGCCCATGTCTTCGATGGTCTTGGCCAGATCCACCCACATCTCGATAGTGTGAACCGGGCTGGTAGTGTAGGAAATCGTGCCCTGGGCGTGCTTGCCCTGGGCCTTGACCGCCTTGAGCGCAGTCTCCAGATTCCGCGGATCGTTCATCGCATCGAACACACGGAACACATCTACACCGTTAACCGCGGCTCGTTCGACGAACCGCTCGACCACATCATCAGCATAATGACGATAACCAAGCAGGTTCTGCCCGCGCAGCAGCATCTGCTGGCGCGTATTGGGCATCGCTTTCTTCAGCTCGCGAATGCGCTCCCATGGATCTTCACCCAGATACCGGATGCAGGAGTCAAACGTCGCACCACCCCAAGACTCAACTGACCAGAAGCCTACCTGGTCCAGCTTGCCGGCTATCGGCAGCATGTCCTCAAGGCGCATGCGGGTGGCCAGGATGGATTGATGGGCGTCTCGGAGAATGACATCAGTGATGCCCAAGGGCTTCTTGGTATCGGTCATAGTTGTATGGCCTTTTTGGATTTTATAGTGAAGTTTTCGTCAATATGGATCAGGACGCACGCGAACGATGCTGCTTTACGGCAGCGGTGATCACGGCAATAAGTTCGGAATCGACTACGTCTGGAGCAGGCTGCGCCCGACGTGCCGGCTTGGAAACCGGGACCGCTTCGGGAAAATATTTCCCCAGCAGCTTGGACATCAGCGTAACAATAATCACCAGGGAGATTAGGAACGTGAAGACCGCCCCCATTCCCATCAGCATCAGATCGACGCCTTCCATAAGCAGTTCGGTTGAATTCATTCTTGTCTCCCGCCCTCGCACGCCCGCGAAGCGAGCTGTTGAATATTCGATTTTACTGTTCGGAAAAAGCGACACCGGCCTGTCGATTTGACCGGTTCTGCTCGCGCAAAACCGGTGTAATGTATCCTGATGTGACATTCTTGGCAATCCAGGCGACATCATAAACGACACCGGAAAGGGAAGCTGGGCCCGGCCCCGCAAGGTTTTATCACGCTCAAAAACCTCCCGCCAGACCGACCCCACACGAGGGAAAAAGTTTCGGCCGACACCGATGGACCCGACGTCAAAGCAGAAATATTGTAGCCAGTCCAAGGAAAATGAAGAACCCACCGCTATCGGTTATTGCTGTAATCATCACACTGGCGCCAAGCGCCGGGTCGCGTCCCATACGCATTCTCGCCAGCGGGATAACCACCCCCATGATCGACGCCAGCAACATGTTCAGCGTCATGGCTGCAAGCAGCACGATAGCCAGCGCCACGCTTGCATAGAGCCAGTAGGCGATCACTGAGAGCACTACACCCCAGAACAATCCATTGATCATGGCGACCAACGCCTCCTTGCGGATAAGCCGTCTGCCGTGGGCAACCTGAACCTGACCGGTGGCAATGCCGCGCACAATCATGGTGATGGTCTGATTACCCGAATTACCACCGATGCCGGCCACGATCGGCATTAGCGCCGCCAGCGCCACCAGCTGCTCAATGGAATTCTCGAACAGCCCGATCACCCGGGATGCGATCAGGGCGGTACACAGATTCACTGCCAGCCAGGCCCAACGATTGCGTACTGACTTCCACACCGACGCGAAGATATCCTCTTCCTCGCGCAGGCCCGCCGCGTTGAGCGCTTCGGTTTCACCTTCTTCACGGATATAGTCAACCATCACATCAATGGTCAAACGGCCTTGCAACCTGCCCTGCGCGTCAACCACTGGTGCAGATACCAGATCGTAGCGTTCGAACGCCTGCGCAGCCTCGCCAGCATCATCCAGCGGGCCGAAAATGACTGGCTCGCCGGCCATGGCGTCATATACCAGCTCATCCGGCGAACCCACCAGCAGGCGCTTGATCGGCAGAACGCCCTTCAGCACGCCTTCACCGTCGACCACAAACAGCTTGTCGGTGTGGTCAGGCAAGACTTCGAAGCGACGCAGGTAGCGGATCACCACTTCCAGCGATACATCATCCCTGATGGTGACCATGTCGAAATCCATCAAGGCCCCGACCTGGTCGTCATCGTAGGATAATGCTGATTGCAATCGCTCGCGCTGTTGCGCATCGAGCGTATCCATCAGTTCGCGTACCACATCACGTGGCAAGTCGGGCGCGAGATCAGCGAGCTCATCGGCGTCAAGACTGTTAGCCGCCGCTATGATCTCGTAGTCGTCCATATCCGCTATGAGCGTTTCACGCACCGCATCGGATACTTCGAGGAGAATTTCCCCATCCCGCTCCGAACGTACGCGCTGCCATACCGCCAGCCGCTCTTCAAACGGAAGGGATTCGAGGATATAGGCAATATCGGCAGGGTGAAGCTCGTCAAGCAGACGCTGTAACGCGATCAAGGATGCGCCATAGGCGAGACTGCCTTCAGTCTCTTCTACTGCTCCACGGTGATCACCGATACCGAGCTGATCGAGCAACAGGACAACTTGGTCAAGTCGATCCTGGAGACTGTCGGGGGAGTTGGGGCTGGAATCTGACATGGATGCTTCCCGAGGGGTCTGGCGGTACGTCAGCGAGACAGGCCAAGCGGCGCAATGTCTGGCAAGCCTGGTGTCAGCCTAGCAGTTTGTGCGTTCCGCCATACCTTCACCGATCAGGTGAGGAGCAAAAAAAAACCCACCGGCTTTAACCAGTGGGTTTTTCGTTTGGTGCACTCGGAAGGATTCGAACCTTCGACCGCTCGGTTCGTAGCCGAGTACTCTATCCAGCTGAGCTACGAGTGCATTGTGGGGCGTATTATAGGGCGTTAATTTCAACTGTCAAACATTTTTTTCTTTAGAATTCAGAAGCTAACGTCTGACTGCCACTACAACCACAAAGTGGCGGAGAGGGCGGGATTCGAACCCGCGATACCCTTTTGAGATATACTCCCTTAGCAGGGGAGCGCCTTCAGCCACTCGGCCACCTCTCCGTAACGCGCTGAATATTACCGATGCGCTCTGCCCAATGCAATGAAAACTTTAAGAAATTTAAACGCTTGGCTCTTCACCTTTCTCTTTTTGAATACGCTGATAAATTTCCTCGCGATGAACGGCCACTTCTTTGGGCGCATTCACCCCGATGCGAACCTGGTTGCCCTTGACACCCAGCACGGTCACGGTTACTTCATCACCTACCATCAGGGTTTCACCAACCCGACGAGTCAAAATTAGCATTCCTTTCTCCTTGATTTTGATCAGCACACAGCAGTCTGCAAAAACCGGCTAGTTGCCTGTCGGCCGCCTTGCTGGCATGGATGTTGACCACGCGATGCATCAGGGGTTCGATGCATCCTATGGTTAACTGATGCCGGGTAGCCAATATGGCACGGCCTCCACAATAGCCGTGCCCTCGAAAAGCTCCCAGAGGCGCTTGTTAGACTATGGACGACAACTCAAAGACGATCAGCCCCTGATACTTCGGTATCCAGATCAAAGGCTGAGTGAAGTGAACGCACCGCGAGCTCAAGGTATTTTTCGTCGATCACCACCGAAATCTTGATTTCAGAGGTGGAGATCATCTGAATATTGATACCTTCTCGCGACAGCGCTTCAAACATCTTACTCGCCACACCCGCATGGGAGCGCATTCCAACGCCAACAATCGATACTTTTACGATCTTGCTGTCGCCAGCCACTTCGCGGGCCCCGATCTCGGTAGCAATTTGACGCAGAATATCTTCGGTCTTGCGCACATCGTTGCGATTGACGGTAAAGGTAAAGTCAGTCGTATTATCCTTCGACACGTTCTGCACGATCATGTCGATCTCAATGTTCGCCGCGCTTACCGGCCCCAGGATCTTGAACGCCACACCGGGGGTGTCGGGCACGCCACGAATGGTCAGCTTGGCTTCGTCACGATTGAATGCGATGCCTGAAATGACGGGTTGTTCCATGGATGAGGCTTCCTCAAGGGTGATTAGCGTACCGGGACCTTCTTTGAAGCTATGCAGTACCCGTAGTGGAACACTGTATTTGCCGGCAAACTCGACCGCCCGAATCTGCAGCACCTTAGAGCCCAGACTGGCCATCTCGAGCATTTCCTCGAAGGTGATCTGGTCCAGTCGCCGGGCACTTTCGACAACGCGCGGATCGGTGGTATAGACCCCGTCGACGTCGGTATAGATCTGGCATTCGTCGGCTTTGAGCGCCGCTGCCAAGGCGACGCCTGTGGTGTCAGAGCCTCCACGACCCAGCGTGGTGATGTTGCCCTGCTCATCCACGCCCTGAAAGCCTGCAACGATGACCACCCTGCCCGCGTCCAGATCAGTGCGAATCCTGGTTTCGTCAATGTGCTGGATCCGGGCCTTGTTGAAGGCATTGTCGGTCACAATGCGCACCTGGGATCCGGTGTAGGACACCGCCGGCACATCAATGGCTTTCAATGCCATGGCCAGCAGGCCAATAGTGACCTGCTCGCCGGTCGACAGGATCACGTCCAGCTCCCGGGCATCAGGATCGGTCTGCACCTGGCGCGCCAGCTCAATCAGGCGGTTGGTCTCGCCGCTCATGGCAGATACCACCACCACGAGATCATCTCCCCGGGCCCTGAAGCCTTTTATCTTCTCGGCGACCTGGCAGATGCGCTCGACACTGCCAACCGAGGTACCGCCAAATTTCTGGACAATAAGTGCCATCGTATTGCACCAACCCCCATAGCGAAATCGGAAAACCCGATCATTCTCCAGGCATCACAGATGCCCGGGCCTTTAGTGCCTTTACCCCAGCAACATATTCAGTGCTTCGGCCAACGCATTGTCCAGGGCCGCAACATCGGTGCCGCCGCCCTGAGCCATGTCGGGACGTCCACCGCCCTTGCCGCCTACTAGCGCCGCGGTGTTGCGAATCAGATCACCTGCTTTGACGCGGGCGGTCAGATCTTTAGTCACACCAGCGACGAGGATAACCTTACCGTCCAGCTCACCGCCCAACAGAATAACCGCCGAACCCAGCTTGTTTTTCAGCTGATCGATCAGCGCCAGCAATGACTTACCATCCTGACCGTCGACCCGCTTGACCAGTACCCGCATGTCGCCAAGCTGCTGCGCCTCGGCCGCCATATCGGTGCCCGCTGCGCTGGCGGCCTTGGCCTTGAGCTGTTCCAAATCCTTCTCCAGCTGGCGGTTGCGCTCGATCAGACCGGTCAGCTTGTCGATCAGGTTGTCGCGGCTGCCTTTCACCAGCTGGGCGACCTGCTGGAGCTGCTTTTCCGCTTCGGCCATGTGTGCCAATGCCGCCTTGCCGGTGACCGCCTCGATACGCCGGACCCCTGATGCAATACCGCTTTCGCTGACAATCCGCAGCAAGCCAATGTCACCGGTGCGGCTCACATGGGTACCGCCACAGAGTTCGACCGAGAAGCCATTACCCATCGTCAGCACGCGCACTTCATTGCCGTACTTCTCGCCGAACAGCGCCATAGCGCCTTTTTGCTTAGCGGTTTCGACATCGGTCAGCTCAATCTTCACTTCGGTATTGAGCAGGATCTGCTCATTGACGATATCTTCCAGCGTCTGCAGTTGCTCAGGCGTGATGGCTTCGAAATGACTGAAATCGAAACGCAGGCGCTGGCTGTCGACCAGCGAGCCTTTCTGCTGCACATGCTCACCCAGCACCTGACGCAATGCCGCGTGCAGCAGGTGCGTGGCCGAATGGTTGAGTTTGGTAGCCTGGCGCACGCCTTCCTCGACAACCGCCTTGATTGAGGCGCCAACACTCAGGCTGCCGCTGGCCACGATCCCATGGTGCAGGTGGGCATTACCGGCCTTGGTGGTGTCGCGTACATCGAAACGTACGCCCGCGCTTTCGAGGTAACCGGTATCGCCAATCTGACCGCCCGATTCCGCATAAAACGGCGTCTGATCCAGAATGACCACGCCCTTCTCGCCCTCGACCAGACTATCGACTTGCTGACCGTCACGGTACAGCGCCAAAATCTTGCCGGCGCCGGTGGTGCCTTCGTAACCCTGGAAACGGGTTTCGGCATCGACTTTCACCAGGCTGTTGTAGTCCAGACCAAACTGGCTGGCGGACCGGGCGCGCTTGCGCTGCGCCTCCATAGCTGCTTCGAAACCGGCTTCATCCAGCGTCAAGCCACGCTCACGGGCGATATCGCCGGTCAGGTCCATGGGGAAGCCAAAGGTGTCATACAGTTTGAACACCACCTCGCCGGGAATTTCATTGCCCTGAAGATCCGCCAGATCCTGCTCGAGAATCCGCAGGCCCTGTTCAAGCGTCTTGGCAAATTGCTCTTCTTCGGTTTTCAGTACACGTTCGATATGCGCCTGCTGAGCCTTGAGTTCGGGAAAAGCGTCGCCCATCTCGGCAACCAGACCCGCAGCAATTTTGTGAAAGAAAGGTCCTGACGCGCCCAGCTTGTTCCCGTGGCGACAAGCGCGGCGGATGATCCGGCGTAACACGTAGCCGCGCCCTTCGTTGGACGGCAGCACACCGTCAGCGATCAGGAAACTGCAGGAACGGATATGATCGGCCACGACTTTCAGTGACGCAGCGTTGTTCTGCTCGCAGCCAATGGCTACTGCCGCAGCTGTCAGCAGGTTCTGGAACAGATCAATATCGTAGTTGGTATGCACTTTCTGCATCACCGCACTCACCCGCTCCAGGCCCATGCCTGTGTCCACGCTGGGTGCCGGTAGCGGATGCATCACACCATCGGCGGTGCGATTGAACTGCATGAACACCAGGTTCCAGATTTCGATATAGCGGTCACCGTCTTCGTCCGGACTACCCGGCGGGCCGCCCCAGATATGCTCGCCATGATCGAAGAAGATTTCGGTACAGGGACCGCACGGACCGGTATCGCCCATCGCCCAGAAGTTATCCGAGGCGTAGGGGGCGCCCTTGTTGTCGCCGATACGCACCATCCGCTCGACCGGCACGCCGATTTCCTTGGTCCAGATATCAAAGGCTTCGTCATCATCGGCGTAGACCGTGACCCAGAGCTTTTCAGACGGCAGATTCATCCACTGTTCGGAGGTCAGAAACGCCCAAGCGTATAGGATTGCATCACGCTTGAAATAATCGCCAAAGCTGAAATTCCCGAGCATTTCGAAAAATGTGTGATGCCGCGCGGTATAGCCGACGTTCTCCAGATCGTTGTGCTTGCCACCGGCACGCACACACTTCTGGCTGCTGGTGGCGCGGGTATAGGCACGCTTGTCCAGCCCGAGGAAACAGTCCTTGAACTGATTCATGCCGGCATTGGTGAACAGCAGTGTCGGGTCGTCCGCCGGAACCAGCGAACTTGAGGCGACACGGGTGTGCCCCTGGCCTTCAAAGAAACGAAGGAAGGCTTCACGAATTTGTGCGCTTTTCATAATCCCCTTACCAGAACAGGTCAGCCGGACAGTGAGGACATAATGTCTGTCACCAAGGCCAAAGGCCGCATTATATAGGTATGAACGCCCAGCGTGCATTAGCAGCACGCTGGATAATCCCTATCGTATCAATAGACTCACCTGAGCGCGGTCAGGTCAGGTCATTGGCAGCCGTTCAGGCCTGGCGGGCGCACAAGGATACGGCTCGTACCGGCGTGCCAGCACGCACGCCGAGGCGCGCGGCGGTTTCCGGCGCCACCACCAGGGTGCCTGCGGCAACCCGTGCGGGCGCGCAAGTGATGCGGCAGCCTTCGCGTCCGCGATTATGGATGAGAAAGGATTCGGCGGTGTCACCGGGCGTGCCGGTGGCCAGCACCAACACCTGACTCTCATGAATAGCGCGAATCTGCTTCAGTGGCGCTTCAAGTGTTGCGCCGCCATCGAAGATGTCGATATAGCCCTGGTAGCTCATACCCTCTTCCTGAGCCATTTCCAGATTGGACTCCGAATCGGGATGCACCTTGCCCATCGCGTTCCGCGCTTCTTCGCTGAGAAAACAGGCGTAGAGTGGAAACTTCGGCATCATCTCGGCAATAAACGCCTTGCTGCCGATCCCCGTCAGATAGTTCGCACGCGAGAATTCCATACGGAAGAAGTGCCTGCCCAGGCTTTCCCAGAAGGGCGAACGGTCCTGCGCGTCCGAGACGCCGCGCATTTCAACAATCACTCGTGAAGAGAACGACTGCGGGAATTCGGCCATGAACATGAAACGCGCCTTGGACAATAACCGGCCTACCTGGCCACCACGGTGCTGCGGCTCGAGATACAGCGAGCACAGCGCCGACGCCCCGGTCAGATCATTCACCAGAAACAGCGTTGGATGCTGACGATAGACCTGTAATTCGCGGCTCGCCGTAACGGTAAGCCCCAGGCGATAGCTATACCAGGGATCGCGCAGACCGGCGGCGGCGAGCATCCCGGTGGTGCCGATAATGTTGCCGCTTTCATCCTCAAGCACCAGCAGGTAATCCGCGTCAGCCTTCTCGACTTCGCCGCGAAAGCTGGCTTCAACGTTGCGCAAACGGCGACTGAGGTCTTCTTCACTGGCGGGCAGCGTGGTCAGCACCGCTCCTGCAGTAACCGCCAATTGGGTCAGGCTCGCCAGATCACTGACGCGTGCAGCACGAACCAGCATATCAAGCCTCCCTGACAAGTCTGAGGGTGTCGCCGGCATCCACCTGAAGCAGGTCGGCCTGCTCTGCCGAAAGCACCAGTGGTGCATCCGCACGGCAGGTCAGACGCAATGCGCAGGCCCGATACTCGGCAACTTGAGTGTTCGCAGCCAGCCAGAGGGCATCGGCTGGCTCCGGGACGCCTATTTCCACCTGCGCCACCTGACTGGTAGCCACGGTGCGCAGCGCAGCGGTTCTGGCTTGAACCACCGGCCCGCCATCGAAGATGTCTATATAGTTGTCCGTCTCGAAGCCTTCACGCATCAGAATGTCGAAAACCGCCTGAGCCGTTGGATGCACCTGGCCAATCACCTCCTGCGCTTCATCCGATAGCATCGGCACGTAGATGGGATACCCCGGCATCAGTTCGGCGAGGAAATTGCGGCCACGACTGCTGCCGATCTGCTCCGCCTCGCTATAGCTGACTGCGAAGAAATGCCGGCCTACCGCATCCCAGAAGGGCGCATTGCCGCCATCACTGATGCCGACGATTTCTGCCGCGGTGGATTCTGCGAAACGCTGCGGATGACTGGCCATGAATAACAACCGCCCCAGCGCATTCAGCTCGCGGGCGCTGGATTGCGATCTGGCTGCTGGCTCCAGATGGAAACCCGTCAGCAGGCTGTGCCCGGTCAGATCGTGACACAAGGACAACACGTGAATCCGGTTATGCAGGCCCAGCTCGCCCGACGCATGCACAAAGGTTTCATTGCGGAAGGTATAGAACGGCTGGCTGAATCCTGCAGCGGCGATCACGCTGCTACAGCCAGCGAGCCGCCCCGATGACTTGTCTTCCAGCACGAACAGATAACGCTCTTCCCCACTGAAGACAACGTCTTCCGCCATCGATGCCACCGAGGCCTCGATGATATCGACCAGGCGTTGACGCTCGGCCGGCAGCGCCGTGACGCCCACCGGGCTGGCGCTGGCAAGCCGCTCTATTTCAGGCAGGTCAGCCAGGGTGCATAAACGTTGAATGAGCATCGACGGCGCCCCGGCTCAGCCGACCAGAGCGGATAAAGCAGTGCGCAACCGCTCCAGCGCTTCGTGTATGTCTTGCGTTGAAATGATCAGGCTTGGCGCCAGCCGCACTACGTCGGGGCCGGCCTGCAACACCAGCAGCCCCTCGCGCTGCGCTGCCTCCTGAATCTGTCTGGCCTGGCCTTTCCATGAGGGCGACAACACGGCGCCGATCAGCAAGCCTCTGCCACGTACCGACTCGAACACATCCAGATCGGCGGCAATGGCCATCAGGCCATCGACCAGCAGCTTATTACGCTCAGTTACGCCCTCCAGCACTTCACTGGTATTGACGATATCCAGCACCCGCTCGGCCACCGCGCATCCCAGCGGATTACCGCCGTAGGTACTGCCGTGCGTTCCCACACCGAAATGCCGGGCGATACGATCAGTGGTCAGCATCGCCGCAATCGGGAATCCCCCACCCAGACTCTTGGCACTGGTGAGTATGTCCGGCTGCACGCCACTGTGCATATAAGCAAACAACTTGCCGGTACGCCCCATGCCAGTCTGCACCTCATCGAAGATAAGCAGCGCGTCGTGCTCATCACACAATTGCCGGACAGCCTTGAGATACTCATCGCTGGCGAGAATAACCCCGCCCTCGCCCTGAATGGGTTCGATGACCACGGCGCAGGTACGCTCCGATATCGTCGCGCGCAGCGCATCGATATCGTTGTAGGGCACATGGCTGATGCCTTCAATGGCAGGCCCGAAGCCTTCGGAGTATTTCGGCTGACCACCGACGCTTACCGTGAACAGGGTGCGGCCATGGAAGCTGTTGGTGCAGGCGATGATTTCGTGCTTCTGCGGGCCAACAACGTCATGCGCGCGGCGCCGCGCCAGCTTGAACGCCGCCTCGTTAGCTTCGCCACCGGAGTTGGCGAAGAACACCTTGTCGGCGAAGGTGGCAGCGATCAGTTTGGAGGCCAGACGCAGTGCCGGCTCGTTGGTCAGCACGTTCGACACGTGCCACAGTTTGCCGGCTTGTTCGGTCAAGGCCTCGACCAGAGCAGGATGCGCGTGGCCCAGCGCATTGACCGCGATGCCACCTGCGAGGTCAACGTACTCACGACCTTGCTGATCCCACACGCGGGCACCAGCACCGCGCACCGGAATCATGTCCACCGGAGAATAATTTGGCACCATGACCCGGTCGAAATCCGACCGGCTGACCTGCGTCGACTCTGTCATTCCTTTCTCTCCTGCTGCCGCGCTATGCGGCGTGAACACATACCTGATGAATCCGTCGCCCCGCTGGGCGCCGGCAAAAATTACTTGGCGGCCACATCGGCCACTTGCTGCGCCCGGCGTTGATTGCGATCTTCACGCGGCGTGACGCCAAAGCAGTTTCGATAGGCACTGGAAAAATGCGGACCTGATGAGAAGCCGCAGGACAGACCTACCTGGATGATCGATTTACTGGTCTGCAACAGCATCTGTCGCGCCCGGTTCAAGCGCAGCTCCAGATAATACTGCGAGGGCACGCTATTGAGGTATTGCTTGAAAATCCGCTCGAGTTGACGCCGCGATACGCACACATGCCGGGCAATCTCGTCGGTGGTCAGCGGCTCCTCGATGTTGGACTCCATCAGGATCACCGCCTGGGTCAACTTCGGATGGGCGCTACCCAGACGATTGCGTAGCGGCACGCGCTGGCGCTCACTGCCATCACGAATGCGCTCAATCACCAGATCTTCAGCCACCAGTGCCGCCAGCTCCGCCCCGTGGTCTTCGGCCACCAGCGCCATGAACAGGTCGGCGGTAGCCTGCCCACCGCTGCTGCTGAGGCGACCGCTATCCTGTTCGAACAACTGAGTGGTGGCCTGCACAGCAGGGAATCGCTCGCGAAACTCATCAATCACCCGCCAATGGACGGCGCAGCGGTGATCGTCCATTAATCCGGCCAACGCCAGCGGAAATACCCCGCCTTCCAATCCGCCCAGCACCACGCCTTCGCGAAGCATTTCCCGCCAGCGCAAAATGATGGACGGAGAAAGGGATTCCGGTGGAGCAGCAAGATCAGCGACGATCCAGAAGCGATCGAACGCCATGTCTTCATTCCAGGGCTTTGCAGGCAACTGCCAACCTTCGTCGCTGAGAGTTGGCTCGTCATCCAGCGTTAGGCATTGCGCCATGTAGCACTCGAATCCAGCCATTCTATTCGCGGACCGTAACACCGACAGGCCAGCCATCATCGCCGCAGGGTGACTACCCGGCCACATCAGAAAGGCGATCTTTCGCTGCTCAGATGACATCAGCCGACCTGCGCGCACTCATTAACACGAATAGGCTCCGTTCGAGCTATAAACAGTGACGCATTGTGCCACAAGCGGTTGAAACTGGCACCGCGCGGACAATAAAAAGGCGCACCCCGCGGAGTGCGCCTTTAACCTGGACCGTCGCCAGACGTCATGGCGTAGACGTGGCCAGTCGTTTCTCCATCAACCGCGTCATCTCGGCATAGACCGCGTCGGGATTGGTCTGTTTCAGCGCCCACGCCTGCCGCCCGCTTTCGTGCGGCAAGATCATGAATCGCCCTGCTTCGCTCTGCGTATAAATACTCTCTGCCACCTCCGCAGCCGATATCGGAGAGCTTTGCAGCAACTTGGCAATCTGGTCCTTGGAGGCCTGGTCCGGGCCGCGGTAGGAATCCAGCAAATTAGTCTGGAAGAACGACGGGCAGGCTACATTGACCTCTATGCCCAGCGGCTTAAGCTCTGCCAGCAGACTCTCTGACAGCGCGACCACGCCCGCCTTGGCGACGTTGTAGTTGCTCATGCCCGGGGACTGCATCAAGGCCGCCATCGACGCAATATTGATGATGCGCCCGCTACGCTGCCGGGTCAGCATCGGCACGAATGCCTTGCAGCCTTTGACCACGCCCATCAGGTTGACGCTGATCTGCCACTCCCAGTCCTCGAGCGTGAGCTCCCAGAACAGTCCGCCCGAGGCAACGCCAGCATTGTTGATAAGCACGTCAATGCCCTCCATGCGCTCCTGGCAGCTTTGCGCGAGCGCCGCGAGCTGGCTGAAATCCCGCACATCACACCGCTGAGTAAACCCCCATCCGCCCGCCTCCCTGACCATCGCGAGAGTTTCTACCAAGCCGTCGTCATGAATATCGGCAAGCGCCAGCTGCGCCCCTTCCCGCGCGTAACGCAACGCCAATTCGCGCCCCAGTCCGCTACCCGCCCCTGTGATAACTACCCGTTGCCTCGAACTCTGCATAATCGCTCCCGGTTCCATGCGGCCCTGCGCCAGAACGCTTTTCAGTGGCCTGTTGTTGTTATTCGATACTCATCCAGTTTAGCGGCAAGCGGACCGGTAACTCTTGCGACGCGACCCAAAATAAGCGCGGCGAATAGCACGCACGCAGTCAGACCCTAGAGGGGTGATTCCGATGGAAGCGCTCTTCGCCCATGGCTTCGATCTGACCGTTGATCAAGGCCTCGAACGGGGTGAGTAATGCGCGAAAATCAGTATCGGGCTCAATAATATTCAGCGCTGCCACCCCGGCCTCAACAGTCGATAGCGCGCCCTCCATCGGCGCCTTGCGCACTCGATAGCGACTATGCAACCCCGCCGGCAGGGCGACACGGGGCAGATGCTGTAATACCGGATTGAGATACAGAAGCTTGCGTGCCTTGCGCCAGGTGCCATCCAGCAGTACCAGCCGACGCGGTCGATCGTCGTCTGCAGCGCAGGAGATTAACGTCGCCTGGGCGCCAGGAAATAACAATTCGGTACGCCAGCGGGGATCCTGTAGCTGCTGATACCAGGCACAGTCTTCAGACAACTGTTCGGTAATCAGCAGATGCGCATTCTTCAGTCCACGCACCAACAACCTTGCGGTATTCAGCGGATGGCGCTGCTCGCTTGGATGCTGAATGACCAGCAGGCTGGTGCGCGAATCCAGATCTGGTATGAGGCTACACAGGCAATGGCTGACCGGTCGTGCGCAGGCAGCACACCAGGGTCGTCGATTTGGGCAGGTGGTCATTCGGCTAACCGACATCTCAGGACTGGCCATGTTAACGCGCCTGATCAGAGCAAATCCATTTGTAAGCCCGGTGGCGCAAACTGACTGCAGTCCAGCTGCTCGCTCAACTCACGACGGTTCAGCCCCAGCCGCTTGATCGCCAGGGTAAAGCGTTGCGACAACAGCGTGGCGAATGCACCCTCCCCGCGAAACCGTTTACCGAAGCGGGCATCGTAAAGCGCGCCACCACGACATTGCCGGATCAGACTGAGCACATGGCTTGCACGCAACGGCATGTGTGTTTCCAGCCATTGCTCAAACAGCGGACCGACTTCATGGGGCAACCGCAACAATATATAGGAGGCACTACTCGCTCCCGCATCACGGGCCGCCTCCAGCAGCCGCTCCAGTTCCGCGTCATTGACCATGGGGATGATCGGCGCGCACAGCACGCCCACCGGAATGCCCCGTGCCGATAACGCGCGAATGACCTTGAGCCGTGCAGCTGGTGCGGCGGCACGGGGCTCAAGTGTGCACTTCAGTTCGTTATCGAGTGTCGTCAGACTGATCATGACCTGCACCAGCCGATGGCGTGCCAGCTCCTCGAGCAGATCAAGGTCCCGCAGAATCAAGGCGCCTTTGGTGACCAACGTGACTGGATGCCGGAAACGCAGCAGCACCTCCAGGCATTGGCGGGTGAGCTGATGCTCGCGCTCGATTGGCTGGTAGGGATCGGTATTGGCGCCGATATTGATTGGCGCGCAGCGGTAGGCCGGCTTAATCAATTCGTTTTCGAGCAGCGCGGCAGCATTGGTCCGGGCAATCAACCGCGTCTCGAAATCCAGTCCCGCAGACATATCCCAATAGGCGTGGCTGGGCCGCGCGTAGCAGTACACGCAACCATGTTCACACCCCCGATACGGGTTAATCGAGCGGTCAAATGGCAGGTCCGGAGACTGGTTGCGGGTAATGATGGTTTTGGACTGTTCGACCCGCACTTCCGTCGCGGCAGTTGGCGGCACATCGTCAGCCCAACCGTCATGCTCCGCTTCGCTTGTGGTACTGGCGAAACGACTAGGCGGGTTGGCTGCGGTGCCGCGGCCGCGGATAGCACGTCCGGCATCGGAATGGAGCTGTGTACTGTTCATTCATACAGTATATCCGCGACACTCTGTCGTAGGCGACCGCTGGTCAGGCAAAAAAAAGCGACCAGTCCGAAGAGTGATCGCTCAAAGGCCTTGCGAGCCATGCCTGTGCCGGGTCGAGGATGTCGACCCGCAAATCTGGTGACGTCAGTGAGGGCGCTTGATTGCTCGGGCCGGCTTGCGGCTGTCGCGCCAAATAAACACACCCACACCGCCAAAGAAAGCGACCATCAAGCCAACAGTCAGGATTCCAGCGATTACGGTTTCGTCGATAAACATGAGAGGTGCTCCTCAATCCGGTCTAGATTCAAGAATACACAGGAGCACTTGGCGAACTATTGACCAGGATCAAGATTGAGCAGGTTTTTCAACACGGCGGGCAAAGCAGCGATCACCTACTGGCGATCAGCGTTTGGGCTTTTTCTTGCGGGACTTTTTTGCTTTGGATTTGCCAGGTCCCGAGGGTAACGGCAGAGCCTGCTCGAACCGCGCACGCATACTCATCAAGCGGGCTTCTTTGATATCGTGCTGACGGCGCTGACGCGCCTCAACAAGATCGATAACGGGAGCTGATTCTGATTCGTCTGTCATAGGCGAAGCGTATCAGACTTCAATATCTATCAGCAGCCCCTTGGCGGGCAGATCCGGAGACTGCTCAGGAATATCCTCGGTCGAATACTCGGTCTGAACAGTGAGGTCGGCGCGCTTGCGACGAGCACGCCGCCGATCAGGCACGCGATCCTTGTTGCGGCGGCGACGTTCCAACGGCTCGTCGAGCGTTTCATGCACCACCTCAGTCTTCGCCGTCGGCGTCACTCCGCGCTTCGGTCGAGTCGCTTCCGGTTGTGCACCCAATGGCGGGAGCCCTGGAATAAGCATTCGTCTGCCTCACATGACCCTGTTGCAGGGGCTAACAACTTCATATTGACGCTATTGACCACGAAATACCGCAGCCTATCCCACAACATGCGAAATTGTTCACGCTTCACTTATACCCCGCATCACACCTGGGAGCACTAAAGGAAGGCAAATAACCCAACCCGGGAGCCTCCGAAAACATCGACCGACAGAACGATCCGCCAATAAAACCGCCGCGCGAAGGCAGTTGAGTGGATGCGCATCCGTCCCCTGGGCGCATTTTAATCCCGGCTTGGCCGAGTGCAGTCGTATTCATCGGTCGCTTAGGTTTGTGGAGGCTGTCGCATCAGTTAATATAGCGGGCTTTTCAGCACGGCAGGAGTAAGGCATGACAGTATTCACCCCGGGACAACGCTGGGTCAGCGATAGCGAATCGGAACTTGGCCTGGGGACGGTGCTGTCGCAGGAAGACAGGCTAGTTATCATCCTGTTCCCTGCAAGCGGCGAAACCCGCCACTATGCGATGCGCAACGCACCACTGACCCGGGTTCGCTTTACGCCTGGCGATAACATCAGCCATCACGAAGGCTGGACGTTAACCGTCAGTGACGTGGGCGAAGAGGACGGGTTGCTGGTCTATCGCGGACTGCGCGACGACGGCAGCCCCGCCGAATTCTCGGAAACCATGCTCGATAGCTTCATTCAGTTCCGCCTGGCCAGCGACCGCTTGTTCGCCAGCCAGATCGACCCCTTACCCTGGTTCGGTCTGCGCTACGAAAGCCTGCGTCATCACTGCCGCATCCAGCGCTCTCCCCTACTCGGCCTGGCCGGCGTAAGAACTCAACCGATTCCCCACCAGCTACATATTGCCCGCGACGTTGCCGACCGCATTGCCCCCCGCGTACTGCTGGCTGATGAAGTCGGATTGGGCAAGACCATTGAAGCCGGCCTGATCATCCACCGCCAGATTCGCTCCGGCCGGGTGCGCCGCGTGCTGATCGTGGTCCCGGAAAACCTGCAGCATCAATGGCTGGTCGAGATGCGCCGCCGCTTCAACCTGAGCTTTGCGTTGTTCAATCAGGAGCGCTGCGACGGCGCGGAAGACAACCCGTTCGAGGAAGAACAACTGGCGCTGGTCTCGCTGGAGATACTGCTGGAAGACGAAAAAGTGCACGAGTACCTGCTTGCCTCGGATTGGGACATGCTGGTGGTCGACGAAGCGCATCACCTTGTCTGGCATGAAGAGGCTCCCAGTCAGGAGTACGCACTGGTCGAACAGCTCGCCACCCAGATACCGGCGATACTGCTGCTGACAGCCACGCCTGAGCAACTCGGGCAAGCCAGCCATTTCGCCCGTCTGCGCCTGCTTGATCCCGACCGCTTCCATGATCTGGAAGCCTTCCGCGAGGAAGCCGCCCGCTACCAGCCGGTCGCCGAAGCAGTACAACAATTGATGGAAGGCAGCGTACTGGCGCCGGCCGACCGGCAAGCCATCAGCGACTGGCTGGGCGGCAATGCCGAACAGCTGCTCGATGCGCTCAACACCGCCGGAGCAGACGCCGAGCAAGCGCGATCCAGCCTGATCCGCCAATTGCTCGACCGCCACGGCACCGGTCGGGTGCTATATCGCAATACCCGCGCCGCGATTGCCGGTTTTCCGGAGCGCCAGCTGCATGCCCATCCCCTGCCCTGCCCCGAAATCTATGCCGACCTCGAAGGGCGTACGGCGCTGTATCCGGAAGTGGGCCTGCAGGATGAATTCGAGCCGGTCGAAACCGCCTGGTGGCAGGACGACCCGCGCGTCGACTGGTTGATCGACACACTGAAGTTGCTCAAACGCAGCAAGGTGTTGGTGATTTGCGCCCATGCCGAAACGGCGCTGGATCTGGACGACGCCCTGCGTATACGCAGCGGCATCCCAGCGACCGTCTTCCACGAAGGCATGAGTATCGTCGAGCGAGACCGGGCCGCGGCCTTCTTTGCCGATGAAGAGTTTGGCGCCCAGGTAATGATCTGTTCGGAAATCGGCAGTGAAGGTCGTAATTTCCAGTTCGCCCACCATCTGGTGATGTTCGATCTGCCGACTCATCCCGATCTGCTTGAGCAACGCATCGGCCGTCTCGACCGCATCGGGCAGCGCGAAGTCATCCAGTTGCACATTCCGTATCTGGAAAACACCGCTCAAGAAGGCCTGTTCCACTGGTATCACGATGCGCTTAATGCGTTTCAAGCGACCTCACCCACCGGCAGCGCCATCCAGCATGAATTTGGCAGTCAACTACTGCACTTGCTTGATCATCCGGACGAGGCGGCCTGGTCCAGCCTGATCCAGCAGGCGCTGGCCCGTCGGACCGCCCTGGAAGAGGACATGCATAACGGGCGTGACCGTCTGTTGGAACTGCATTCGCGCGGCCACGGCGATGCCGAGGAAATGATCGCGGCCATCGAGCAGCAGGACAATGACTTCCAGCTGCCTATCTACATGGAACGCTTGTTCGATGTATTCGGCGTCGACAGTGAAGACCATTCAGACAACGCGCTGGTCCTGCGTCCCGGCGAGCGCATGCTCGATGCTGGCTTCCCTCTGGGCGATGACGAAGGTGTGACTATTACCTATGACCGCGAAACCGCACTGACCCGCGAGGACATGCAGTTTGTCACCTGGGAGCATCCAATGCTCGAGGGCGGCATGGATCTGGTGCTGTCAGGCAGCATGGGCAACAGCTCGGTGGCACTATTGAAGAATAAGGCGCTGAAGCCTGGCACCATGTTGCTGGAGTGCCTGTTCGTCAGCGAGGCCATTGCGCCGCGCGCCCTGCAGATGCAACGCTATCTGCCGCCGACACCGATTCGCTGCCTGCTGGATGTGAATGGCACGGATCTCGGCGCCAAGGTCGCGTTCGAAACACTGGAAGCACAGATTGAGAACCTGCCCAGACACCTGGCCAGCAAGATCGCCAAAAGCCAGCGCGAGATCGTCGAGCTACTGCTGGATCGCGCCGAAGCGCTGGCTGACGTGCAGCATGCTGACCTGGTGGAACAGGCCAGTCAGCGCTTTACTTCAGATCTGGACGAGGAGATTAATCGACTCAAGGCCTTGCAGCAGGTCAATCCGCTGGTACGCAACAGCGAAATCGAGACGCTGGAGAAGCACAAGACCGAGGGTAGCGTTGCGCTGCAGCATGCCAAGGTTCGCCTGGACGCCCTGCGCATGCTGGTGGCGGGGTAATCAGGGTTGAACAGAGCCTAAATCGGACAAACCATCCCGAGAAACTGTTGCAACTCATCGCTCTTGGCCAGTGCATCGCGGCGGCCAAGCGCGATGAGTTCGTTGCAATACTCCGCTTCGAACAGCAAGTAACTGACAACGCTGCCGCCAGAGGCACGGGTCGCACCGCTGCCGCGCAAGAACATCCTCAAACCCGCAGGCAAGGCCTTGCGATGCCGACTAGCGATCAGATCCAGCGGCTCGCTGGGCGAAATCGTCAACACCTCAACCGGCCTGATGCCCTTGCCCAGCGTCTGCGACGCCTGGGGCATCAACATTGCCAGTTGATTCATCCGCTCAATCTGCTCCATGTCCGACTCAAGATTGTCGACAAAGGTGCTGTTGAGTAGATGACCGCCGATCTGCGCCAGACTAGGAGCCGGCGGCGTGCGCCGACGCGGCCTGGGCTTGTCGGAAACCGGCTCATTGACCGGATTATCCGATACCCCGATGACCAATACCCGGTTCGCTCCAAGGTGCAACGCAGGACTGATCGGGGTCCGCTGACGCACTGCTCCGTCGCCGTACCAGCTCCGGCCCAACAGAACCGGCTCGAACAGCAGCGGTATGGCCGCCGAGGCGACAAGATGATCAAGCGACAGTGGCGTCTGGACGCCAACACGACGGTGACGATTCCAGGGCTCGATACGCTGATGGCCCTGATAAAAACAGACCGACTCGGCCAACTCGTAGTTAAACGCGCTGACTGAGACCGCACGCAGTTGGCCCGCCATCAGGGCCTCCTCGATCTTGCCGAACTGCATCAGATTACCCAGCAAGTCCCGCAACGGGCGGCTATCGAGCAGCGAGGTGGGACGCGCGCCACCCAACCCCAGAAGATTGGTTCGGGTCCAACGCCAGGCCTGGGCTACCAGGCCTGGCCAATCGGTGCGGTATACCTGATTGCAGCGAAAGCCTCCCCAGACCGCCCGCATACGCTCGACCCCAGCGTCGAAGTCGGAAGCATTGGTCGCCAACGCCACCGCATTGATGGCCCCCGCAGAGGTGCCGCAAATGATCGGAAAGGGGTTTACTGAATGGTCCGGCAGCAGTTCGGAAATAGCGCTCAGAACGCCGACCTGATAGGCCGCTCTCGCCCCGCCACCAGAAAGTATCAGGGCGGTGCAGTCTGTCTGTCTGGCCCAGGCCTGCGCTGTCATCAGCGAGCCTTGGCCACATGGCGACGCTTGCGACGTTGCCTCTTGGGGTATGGACGCTCTTCGCCTTCGGGACGCGTTTTGAATCGGCGATGGACCCACATGTACTGCTCGGGCTGCTGCAGTATCGCCTGCTCTACCCACTGATTGATGCGCAGCGCATCGGCTTCTTCATCACCCACCGGAAAATTCTCCAGCGGCGGATGCAGCGTCAATCGGTAGCCCTGAGCGTTAGGCAGACGGGTCTGCGTGAAGGGGATGACCTTTGCCTTACCCAGGCGCGCGAAGGTGGCGGTCGCCGTGACTGTGGCCGCCTGTACACCGAAGAACGGCACGAATACGCTCGCCTTGCGGCCATAATCCTGATCCGGCGCATACCAGATAGCACGACCTGAACGCATGGATTTGAGCATGCTGCGTACATCTTCGCGTTCCACCGCGATCGCGTCGGCATTGTGCCGCTCGCGGCCGCGGCGCTGAATGAAGTCAAAGGTAGGATTGGCATGCTCGCGGTACATCCCGTCGATCGTCGCCTGCTGACTGAGCAAGGCCGCGCCAATCTCCAGCGTCGTAAAGTGCAATGACATCAACAGCACCCCGCGCCCCTCTGCAGCAGCGTGCTCCAGGTGCTCCAGCCCTTCGATTGTGGCCAGTTTGGCCAGCCTGCGCGGCGGCCACCACCAGGCCATGGCCATTTCGAACAGGGCGATGCCGTTAGACGCGAAGTTTTCCCGCAGCACCTGTTCGCGTCGTTCGCTGGACCAATCGGGGAAACACAGCTCGAGATTGGTCGCAGCGATCAGCCGACGCTCTGGCATCAGGTGATACATGGCTCGACCTACTAGCCGTCCAACTGAGAGAATGGCCGGATAGGGAAGCTGAATCAGCAGCCACAACAGACCGATGCCCATCCACAGCAACCAATAACGAGGGTGCAGCATGGCGCTGCTGAAACCAGGACGTTGCATACACCAACCATAACGGTGAAAACCGCATTCTACCGAAGCCGGGCGCGGCTTGCGATCAACGCAGCCAATCTATATAAGTGTGCCCACTAAACTGTGCTCCTGGATCTTACATGACTGCTGAATCTCACTCCGACAAGCTCGACACTGATCTCGCGTTCAATCTCAAGGGCGGCATGCTGACCATGACCGTGATTGAACTGGTACGGCAGGAGCCTGAACGTTTTGCCCGTCAACTGGCAGAAAAAGTCAGGCAGGCGCCGAATTTCTTCAAGGACACCCCGGTGGTATTCAGCCTCGACAAGCTGAGTGATGAACTGGACGCCACCACCCTCGCCCATTTGCTGCAAATTTGCCGCGACAGCGGCATGCAACCCATGGCACTGCGCGGCAGCGAAGCCTTCCGGCCCCTGGCGCAACATTGCGGGCTCGTATTGATGTTGCCAGGTCGCGTGCGCGACAAAAGCGGCGAAGGCGAGCGACGCGGCGCGGCAGGGCCGAAGAAACCTGAAGCCGTCAGACGCGAAACACCCGTTGCCGCCGCGCCCGCCCCGGTTGCGGCCGAGGGCATCCCCAGTAAAGTAATCACGCAACCGGTTCGCTCTGGCCAGCAGGTCTATGCCCGCGGCGGGGACCTGGTCGTGCTGGCATCAGTAAGCCCCGGATCGGAACTTCTTGCCGATGGCAACATCCATGTTTATGGCCCGTTACGGGGCCGCGCACTGGCTGGCGTAAGGGGGAATACCGAAGCCCGTATTTTCTGCCAGTCACTGGAAGCGGAACTGGTATCGATTGCAGGACAGTACAAGGTTGCAGAAGACCTGCGTCGCCATCTTTGGAAGGAAGCCACGCAGATCAGCCTTGACGGGGATAGCTTGAAGATAGTGCCCCTTTAACAGATACTGTTCAGCCATCCGAGGAAGCCCACAATTCGTGGTCTTTAGCCATCCCGGGCTCCTCAATAATCAGGTCTCGAATACGCCGGAATTCACGCCCGGAGTGTTCTTTTTTTTACTCATTTGCGCTCCGACGGGAAGGTCATCTTGGCAAAGATCATAGTCATCACATCAGGCAAGGGCGGCGTAGGTAAAACCACTACCAGCGCTGCCATCGGTACCGGGCTCGCCCTACGCGGGTTCAAAACAGTTATCGTCGACTTCGACGTCGGTCTGCGTAACCTGGATCTGATCATGGGCTGCGAGCGCCGCGTGGTTTACGACTTCGTTAACCTGATCAACGGCGACTCGAACCTCAATCAGACCCTGATCAAGGACAAGCGCTCTGACAACCTGTACATCCTTCCCGCGTCGCAAACCCGGGACAAGGATGCGCTGACGCAGGATGGCGTGGAAAAGGTTCTGGAAGAACTGAAACTGACCTTTGACTATATCGTCTGTGACTCACCGGCCGGCATCGAGAAAGGCGCACACCTGGCAATGTATTTTGCCGACGAAGCCATAGTCGTGACCAACCCGGAAGTGTCGTCAGTGCGTGACTCCGACCGCATGCTGGGACTGCTATCAAGCAAATCCCGCCGCGCCGAGAGCGGTGAACGCATCAAGGAGCACCTGTTGCTGACGCGCTACAATCCGGTCCGCGCAGATCTGGGCGAAATGCTCACTGTCAGCGATGTCGAAGACATCTTGTCGATTCCGCTGTTGGGTGTCATTCCCGAGTCCCAGGCCGTTCTCAAGGCATCCAACCAGGGTGTACCTGTGATCATGGATGAACTCAGCGACGCAGGTCAGGCTTACGGCGATGCCGTGGACCGCCTGCTTGGCGAAACCATACCGCACCGTTTCCTCGAAGCTCAGAAGAAATCACTGCTACAGCGACTGTTCGGAGGTCGATAATGAGCCTGTTCGACTATTTCCGAGACCGGAAAAAGCCCGCCAAAACGGCATCGGTCGCGAAAGAGCGTCTTCAGATTATCGTAGCTCATGAACGGGGCCAGCGCTCCCAACCTGACTATCTGCCGCAGCTGCAGCAGGAGATTATCGATGTGATCAGCAAGTACGTTCAGATCGACCGCGATCAGGTGCATGTCGCGCTGGATAACCAGAGCGACTGTTCCATTCTGGAACTGAATATCACCCTTCCCGAACGTCCCTGACCCGATCGGCGCCCTCGTTCAGGGGGCGCCATGGAACCCGAATGCCACTTACTGACATCGGCATCCTTCATGAGGATCCGACCTTTCTAATCGTCAACAAACCCAGCTTGCTGCTTTCTGTTCCTGGCCGCGCCGAGGACAACAAGGATTGCCTGATCACCCGCCTGCAAGAAAACGGCTATCCCGAAGCGCGCATCGTGCACCGCCTGGACTGGGAAACCTCAGGGCTGTTGGTCATCGCCCGTAATCCCGACAGTCACCGCGAGCTATCGCGGCAGTTTCACGACAGGGAAACCCAGAAGACTTACATCGCCCTGTGCTGGGGTCAGCCTGATACCGAGTCGGGACATATCGATCTACCTCTGCGCTATGATCCGCCCAACAAGCCGCGGCACATCGTCGACCATGAACTGGGAAAATCCGCGCAGACCTTCTGGCGCGTATTGGAACGACTGAGCGATCATTGCCGTATCGAGCTGACGCCCATCACTGGGCGTTCTCACCAGCTACGGGTGCACATGCTGGCTATTGGGTATCCCCTACTTGGTGATCAGCTCTATGCGCAGGACGAGGCCCTCGCAGCGTGCCCGCGCCTGGCATTGCATGCAGCGCGACTCGGGATAAAGCATCCCGAGAGCGGTGAACCCATGGTATTTGATTGCCCGGCCCCCTTTTGAGCCGCAGCGAAGTAAAGGAGCTTTCGATGCACCAGAGTTCAACCAATCAGGATCTTGCTGACTTTATTCAGGCCTCGCCGACTCCCTTTCATGCGACCCAGAATCTGGCTGATCGCCTCCTCGCCGCCGGCTTCGAACAGCTGGACGAGCGTGACGAGTGGAACCTCCAGTCCGGCGGCAAATACCTGGTTACGCGCAACGGCTCCTCGCTGATCGCCTTTCAGATGGGTGTCTCTGGATCGCTGGACCAGGGCATGCGCATGGTCGGCGCTCACACCGACAGCCCGTGTCTGCGGGTGAAGCCGATACCGGAGATGAACCAACAGGGACTCTGGCAGCTGGCGATCGAAGTTTATGGCGGTGCGCTGCTTGCACCCTGGTTCGACCGCGACCTGTCTCTTGCCGGCAGAGTGACCTTTCGCACCCTTGAGGGCCGACTGGATAGCCGCCTGATCAACTTTGAACGCCCTATTGCGGTGGTACCCAGCCTGGCGATCCATCTCAATCGCGGCGTCAATGATGGCTTGAACATCAATGCGCAGACTGACCTGCCGCCGATCCTGGCCATGGCACTGGAGCCACAGCGCGATTTCCGCGCTTTGCTGGGTGCGCAGCTGGCTCAGGAACATCCCGATTGCCAAGCGGATCAGGTGCTGGACTACGAGCTATCCTTTTTTGACACACAGCCGCCAGCGACCGTCGGCCTGGAACATGACTTCTTCACCTCGGCCCGTCTGGACAATCTGCTGTCCTGCCACACAGCGCTGCAGGCGCTGCTTGCCAGCAGCGGCCAGGAGCCTGCGCTGCTGGTTTGTACCGATCATGAAGAAGTAGGCTCCACCTCAGCCTGCGGCGCGGATGGTCCCTTTCTGGAAGACGTTCTGAGCAGAGTAATACCGGATCCGATCAAGCGTATCCAGATGATCCAGCGGTCGATTATGGTCTCGGCGGACAACGCCCACGCGGTGCACCCGAACTTCGCAGACCGCCACGATACCAATCATGGTCCAAAGCTGAATGCCGGGCCGGTGATCAAAATCAACAGCAACCAACGCTACGCAACCACCAGCGAGACCGCTGCCTACTTCCGCAACCTGTGCAACGAAGCCGATGTGCCGGTGCAGAGTTTTGTCGTGCGCAGTGACATGGGCTGTGGAAGCACCATTGGCCCGGTTACGGCCAGCCGGCTGGGCATTCGGACCGTGGATGTGGGCGTTCCGACCTTCGCCATGCATTCCATCCGTGAGCTGGCCGGCAGTCGGGATGCAGCCTATCTTACCCAGGTGCTGACCCGATTCTATGACAGCCAGGATCTAATCTAGGCGCAAGAAACCAACGTCAGGAAGGCCCGATCGAATCGGGCCTTTGCCTTATTCGTTCACCAGAATTATCTTGCCGATCACCTGGTCGCTGGCCAGCTCGGCGAAAGCCGCTTCGGCGTCATCAAAGCTGAACGTCTTCGCCACTAAAGGTTTGAGTTCGCCGGTAGCAAACAAGGGCCACAAGCGCTGCTCCATCCGGGCCAACAGCTCAGCCTTGAAATCTGCATCCCGGGTTCGCAAAGTCGAGCCGATCAACTTGATACGCTTGGCCAGCACCGCCCGCAGATCCAGTGTCGCCTCGCGGCCACCCATTAGCCCGATCAGCACCCAGCGCCCATCCAAGGCCAGCAAGTCGAGATGATCCTTGGCGTAATTCGCGCCCACCGGATCCAGCGCCACGTTGAACGGCCCTGATTCTTTCAGACTGCCAATACCGTTCTGGCGCAGCACGCCACCGCTAGCCCCTAATTCTTTGCAAACCTTCAGTTTTTCCTCACTGCCAAGCGTCACCCAGCAGGGGTTGCCCATGGCCTTGCACAGCTGGATAGCTGCGGTACCCACACCACTGGCACCCGCGTGGATCAATACTTTCTCACCTAGCTGAGCGCCACCCAGCTCGAAGACATTCAGCCAGGCAGTGCTAAACACTTCGGGAATCGCGGCGGCTTGCGCCCAGTCGAATCCATCCGGAACGGGCAGCGCATGACGGCCATCGACGGTGACTTCTTCGGCCATCCCACCACCCGCTAACAATGCACATACCCGATCACCCACCTTCCAGCGGCTTTCGCCCTTTACCTCGGACACTTCACCGGCGCATTCCAAACCCAGTACAGTGGTCACTCCGGGGGGCGGCGGGTACATTCCAGCCCTTTGCAACAAATCGGCACGATTTAAACCTGCGGCCTTGACGCGGACTCTTATCTGACCATCCAACAGCTCTGCGCTGGGCTGTTCGCTCCAAGTGAGGGTCTTCGCCTCAGCTTGCAATCCTCTCATGGTGCCTCCATAGTGCATTTGTCAACAATTGAAAAGGGAACCCATGTTCCTTTATAAGACCTAACAGCATACTTCCTATCTCTCCGGACACGATACCCTACATGAGACTCACTCTATCACTGCGCAATACCTGCCTGGTTGCACTGCTAACCCTCGGCGGTAGTGTATACGCGGCCGAGAAACTCCCGGTTCTTGACGTGGAGAGCTTGCAGTCAACGCGCGAGCAACGCATTGCCAGTTTGAACACTGTCGAACTGCTCCGCCGCCACCACTACAACAAGATCGAGCTCGATGACGAACTGTCGAGCGAGATTTTCGACACTTACCTCAAGCAGCTCGATCCCCAGCGCAGCCTGTTTACCGCCAAGGATATTCAGGGGTTCGAGAAGCACCGTCTCAAGCTTGACGATCTGCTTCTGAGTGGCGATCTGAGCGTTGGTTTCGATATTCATCGCACGCAGATCCAGCGCGCCAATGAGCGGATGATCTACGCGTTGAGCCTGCTTCATCAGGGGCTCGACAAGATGGACTTTGAGAGCGATCAACAGATTCGTATTGATCGTGAAGACGCCGACTGGGCGGCCGACCGCGCTGCGCTTGAGGATCTCTGGTACCGTCAGATCAAGGATGAGGTACTACGCCTTAAACTGGCCGGGCGCGAGACTGACGCCATCGCCGAGCTGCTGGAAAAACGCTATAACAGCCAGCAGACTCGCTTGTCTCAAACCCGTAGTGAAGACATATTCCAGAGCTACATCAACGCATTCGCCCAGGTGTTCGATCCGCATACGCAGTACATGTCACCTGAAAATGCCGAGAATTTCGATATCAACATGAGCCTGTCTCTCGAAGGGATAGGCGCTGTACTGCAGAGTGATGAGGAATACACCAAGATCGTCCGCCTGGTACCCGCCGGCCCTGCCGAGAAAAGCAAGCAACTCGCCCCCGCTGATCGAATTGTCGGCGTGGCCCAGGAAAAAGGCGAAATGGTTGATGTGGTGGGCTGGCGCCTGGACGAGGTCGTCAAACTGATCCGCGGACCAAAAGGCTCTAGTCTCACGCTTGAGGTCATCCCCGCCGCAAACCCGACAACCGATTCAACCAGCCGTCAGGTCAAACTGACTCGCGAAGCGGTCAAGCTGGAAGATCAGGCAGCGAAAGCTGAGGTGCTGGATGTTCGAGAGGGTAACAAGGATTACCGGATCGGCGTGATCGAAGTTCCTGGCTTCTATATTGACTTCAAAGCGTATCGCCGTGGCGACGCGGATTACCGCAGTACCACCCGGGACGTCCGCAGGCTGCTCGGCGAACTGGAGGAGCAAAACGTCGACGGCATCGTGCTGGATCTTCGCAACAACGGCGGTGGATCCCTGCAGGAAGCCACAGAGCTGACCGGCCTGTTCATTGATCAGGGACCGACTGTATTGGTGCGTGACGCACAGGGTAAAGTTCAGGTTCTCGATGATCCCGAATCTGGCTCGACTTACACCGGCCCGCTGGCGGTGATGGTTAACCGGTTGTCCGCATCGGCCTCTGAGATTTTTGCAGGTGCCATGCAGGATTACGGCCGCGCTGTGGTTATTGGCGAACCCACCTTCGGCAAGGGCACCGTACAGTCGATCCAGCCACTTAACCACGGTGAGCTCAAGCTGACGCTAGCCAAGTTCTATCGCGTATCGGGTCAGAGCACTCAGAACCGCGGCGTGATCCCTGACATCGAATTCCCCTCATTGATGGAAACGGCAGAAATCGGTGAAAGTAGCCTGCCACGCGCACTGCCCTGGGACACCATCCCTGCCGCACGCTATCGGATGGATGGTCAGCTCGCACCGATGATCGCTCCCCTGACCGAGCAACATCAGAAGCGCGCAGCCAAAGATCCGGACTTCGCCTACACGATGTCGCGCATCGAGCTGAACCGTGAGATGAAGGAGCAGCAGTTCCTTCCGCTGAACGAGACCAAGCGCCGCGAACAGAAGGACAAGTTCGAGAAGCAGCTGCTTGAGCTGGAAAACAAACGACTAGCGGGCCGTGGTGAAGAACTGATCACCTCGCTTGAAGAGGATGACCCTTTGCTTGAGCAAGGCATCTCTGCTCTAACCGCTGAACAGGATGAGGAGGACGATGAAGTCGATCCCTTCCTTGCCGAGACAGGTCACATCCTCATTGACCTCCTGCGCCTGCGTGAGCAAGTAGCCGCTGCCAGCTGATATAGCGCACGCAACATCCGCAACCTGACCGCCAGCGACCCCCTAGGGCCGCTGGCGGTTTTGCATTCGCCTGCCGGAAGTCGTCAACCGCTCGTTGTGGTTAATAAGCCGGGGCCAGCTGTCGCGAGCCGGTAGCGCTGCGCCGACGCGCTGCAAGTACTCCCCTGTAAGCTCGACGATGACATCCCTGTCATCGCACGGTCGGCTCAGCCCTGACGCCCCGCTTCGCCTAATTGTTGGAGTTGCCCGGGAGGAAAGCCAAAGTGAAGGTGGTTTCGAATATCCACCTCACACCGATGCTCATCGAGTCCGCTGACTGTCAGGGTGGCGCAAGTGTCGAAAACAGGGATGTTCTCGTCAAGCCTCCAGGGATGGGTTCATGGCGTCTTGCGGCATCCTGACAGACGGTGGACGACCTCCTCCGACCATCTCGACGGTAGCAAATATCGAAAAACAGGGTTGTTTTCTCATGCCCTTACGACGGGTTCACAAGGTATTGCGCACGGGATTAATGAAACGTGACGGGTTACCCACATATTCTGTGGATAAGTCTGTGAACAAGGTATGGGCAACAGCGGCAAACGCCCGTTTAAACTAGGCTTAAGTCGAAATGAGTGAAAATTGATCAAATAAAAAGCTTTATAAATCAGCCATTTACAGCTCGTCTGGAACCAGACAATTGAAAGGGAAACGTGCTTGAGTGTTACTGAAGAATGTGCATAACGGTAACGACCCACGCCCCGATACGTCTGCACCGGGGCATGGAAGTGTTACTTTGCCATTACTCGGCGGGTGCCGTTTCGTTGGCGTCAGCTTCTGCATCGGCCTGGTCGATTCCAAGCAGCTCCATTTCGAATACCAGAATCGAATTCGGAGGAATGACCGGGCTCGGGCTGTTTTCGCCATAAGCCAACTCACTTGGGATGGTAACGCGCCATTTATCACCCACGCGCATCATCTGCAGCGCTTCTACCCAACCAGGGATAACTCCACTGACGGGTAGATCGACTGGCTCACCGCGGCTGATCGAGCTGTCGAATACCGTGCCATCCAGCAACTTACCTTCGTAGTGGACCGATACTGTATCGGTCGGATCAGGCTGCGGGCCATCTTCGGCACCAGACTCCAGCACCTCGTACTGCAAGCCTGAGTCAGTCGTGGTGACCTCATCCTTCTCGGCGTTCTCGGCAAGATACTTTTCGTTGGCCTCGTTCGTTTCGGAGACCAGCGCAGTTGCGCGCTCTTCTGCGCGGCTCTGCAGCTCTGTGAACGCGGCACGAAGCTCTTCTTCGCCTACTCGTGGTGGTTGCTTGGACAGAGCGTCCTGCATACCCAGGGCGAGCGCCTGGGGATCAATGTCGTCGAGGCCGTCCTGTAACAGGCTTTCACCCATATTCAGACCGATACCATAGGACGCTTGTTGAATTGGGGTGCTGATTTCGACTTCCGTTTCCTTGTCGCCGCCACAACCAACAAGAGTGAGAATACTCAGGGCAACGCCTGCTGCCAGCAGATTACGCTTCATGCTTACCTCAATTGACAAGCCCGACCGGGCGGAAATAAAGGAGGCAGCTTAACAGGGGAATACGACCCAATCTACCAGCTGACTGGCAAAGTTTGAGCAGAATAGGAAAGGCATTACAATTTGGATACAACAGGAGGGGTAAAAATGGCGCAGCGGACGGGACTCGAACCCGCGACCCCCGGCGTGACAGGCCGTGCCAGCTAGAAAATGCTAATCGACCTTATTCGATGACCATTGATTTTAAAGGACTTTATCCTAAGCCATCGGCTTTTCAGGCTGATGCAGATTGAGATCAATTGAAGGCAATCATCTGGTCACGGTCACGGAAACCTATGTTTTTAATGGCTAGTTTTTAGCCACTTTTCAGCACTTTTCCGTATCCATGCAGGCGATGGTTGAACGAACTACCTGCCCAATAAGGCACCATCAGACCTAATCACACCGCGCAGTATGCTTCAGCCCAATCCGATGGAAAAGTAAGCTTTTACCATTGCTACAACTCCCCTATTCGCTGTAAGTAGTTATAGA
The DNA here is from genome assembly GCF_008638345.1 of Pseudomonas saliphila. GTDB lineage: Bacteria > Pseudomonadota > Gammaproteobacteria > Pseudomonadales > Pseudomonadaceae > Halopseudomonas > Halopseudomonas saliphila. The sequence continues at coordinate 310,494 of NZ_VTVA01000003.1, forward strand.
CACAAAGTACTGTGTAACCGTACGGTTGAAATATCATTGTCGGCTCACTTCAATCCTTTCCGTCGAGATTTCAATGGCAAGGGCGTCACTTTGATCGAGCCTTTGAGTACGCAGGCATGCCTCAGTTAAAACAAAGCACCCAGACCACAAAGATCACCCTCCACCCCGCTGCACTAGCTGCCCATACCTGGAGCAGAGAGCTACACCGCTGGTTCAACAGATCAGCACTTCCGGAAACCATGCGAAAAGCGTTGGCGCAACAACCGCTGCAATGCATCGCCACTCCCAGCACACTTGAGCTTTATGCCCCTCTCTGGACAAGCGTGCTATGGCAGAGCGACCAGCCCCCCATTGGCACACTCTTGGTTTGCCTGACTCCAGATGAAATATCGGAAGCAGAGATTGAGCGCGCCGCCTGGGTGTCTGTGCTTGGTGAGGTGTTCAACAGCCTCCACCCTCATGGAATATCAGACCTGCGGGATACACTGAAAGAGTCCATGTCGCATGGCCTGCACCGGGAACTGTTCAATGCAAAAATGCTAAATGACAATCTCATGTGCAAATGGACAGGCATCTCACGGGCAGCTCTGGGCGAACAACGGCGGCGGAATCGTACTCAAGCGAGCCCGCCAGCAACGACGCAGGCAATCATCAATGCGCTAAACCAGCCATGGGGTGTCGATGACTAGCTCAGGCAACCAAATCGACTTTCTCAACGCTCTTTTTCCAAAAGAGCTTCCGGAGACAGTCCGGCAAACTTCTCTGAGTTACCTGCAGCAGCTCTGCCTACCCCTACTTGAAGAGTGGCAACGCGCAGGTGAAATGACGGATCTACCCACTGAATATCTCACCTATCCGTCTCAGAATTTTCAAGCAACCACTACAGACAGAGCAGCCGCTTATAAAACCTTGGTCAGTTCAAAAATGTTGACGCTGTCACCGTTCGCATCTGCATTGAACACCCCCTGGGCCTCTCTCCCCAACGCCGCGAAGTACGAGCAGTGGTTGGGGCTAGTGATCCTGTGCTGCTGTAGTCTGCATATCAAAGGGGATCATAACAGTGCTATTGAATCGGCACTTCGGGAAATCCGCTTGATCGCAACAAGCGCCAAACATAAACCGTTGCTGGAGCTGCTGCCGTCTCTACAAGATTTAGATTATCTCCTGCAACTGGACATGCATCTGAATGGGCTACGGAAGAGCCATCTCCACTTGCCTTCTGTACAACAGCTGGGGCTTGGATATCTGGCCGTTGTAATCCGGAGTGTTGCGCGAAAACGGAAAGGGGTTATTCGCCAGCGCGGCGAATCTTCCAGCCCAACCTCAGCCCCCCGAACCTCAGCCCCCCCAACCCCACAGACTGCAGCCAACTCTTTCGTCCCGTTGGTCGATACCGGCGTGGATGACCCGGAATTTCGTATTGAAAAGCTGACTAGCTTCAGCAAAGCAACTGAAAACGAGGATGAGCCTACAACAATCGTCACAAGCGTTCCCTATCGATTTCACGATCGTAGCCTGCGCAAAAAGGAAATTGCTCTTCAGGCTATTCACAGCATACGAATTGCTGAGCAAATGCGGGTTCGGCAACAATCACTACCCTGCTCTTTCGAACAGGCCTCCGAGTGGGACATCAAGCATCTGCTTACCCATGCATTGTCGGCTTTAACCAGAAATGACCATACCGCTGGCTGGGTGTTGCTATCGCTGCTAAGTGGACGGGATCCCGGCTGGCACCTTGCCAATGCACATAAAGTACAGATCGCCATCATCAATAAAGTGCCTTCCCGTACCCTCACGCATCAGGTCCCTGCCGGCCACCAACCCCAGCACCTGGATGACCTATTACCCGCTGTGCTAAATACGCTTCACCTGCCACTACCTCGGCAGATGGACGCATGGGTTAAGTCTGCGCCACTCCAGAGACCGCTACCGACGGCACAGGAAATAAGCGCTTGGCTGAAGGATGTAAACCAGGCACACAGTACCAGGCTGACTATGGGAAGAGTTAACCGCTATATGGAGCATTGGCTTCTGAATCAGGGTACAGATCGTGCTGTTATTTCACTACTGCGCGGGGACACCCATCAGGAGCGTCCTAGCCTTTCTTATAGCCATCAGGAACGTATTGATGTGCTGGCACACCACTACCGTTTCGTTAACGCCATGTTCAACCTCGCAGGGCAGCAAGCTTCGCTACCGCCCATAAAGGCCAAATCAGGCGCCCTCGGAAGCCGCCTGCACCTGCCCAGTCGAGTACTGCACAACCTGTTCAGCGTGCTTGCTCAAGCGTTCGACTTGGAAAAAGATTTCGTTAATTTCCACAACCAATACGTAGTTTACGTGTGGGCACTTCTGTCTTTCGTGACAGGCCATAGGGATGTAAACGCCCCCATGGGCCTGCTGTCAGACCTGAACCCACTCCAGCAGACCTGGTGGATAAGCGACAAAGAACGAAGGCATGGCTTGGCTGCGCGGACGCTGGTCGTGCCTGCTACCGCTATTGAGCAAGTCAACTTATATAAAGAGCACCTCAGCAATATCGCCAGCTACGCTCGCCTGAGTAATGCAACTGTATGCGCACGCTGCGAACGCACACTCAGCGGCGATGAGAATTTATTATTTTTTTTGAATGAAAATGATGGAGCGGTTGTGCCTGTCGAAATTACCCCTGCCCGCCTGGCGCTCATCCTGGGGGAGCAGTTGCCCTGGGCACGTAACTGGGGCAGACACCACATGCGCAGTGAGTTGCTGAGACACCAAGTCAGCCCCGAGGTGCTCGATGGCTGGATGGGTCACGAAGAACTGGGCGAAGAAGCAATGGGGCCATTTAGCCAACTCGGCATGAGCCAGCTCCGGCGTGTAGCTGACGTGATACAAGCCATCCTCACTCATCACGAAATCAAGGCGCTACCCGGATGGAAAACCCGCTGACTACTGATGCCCAGCAAACCTATAGGAATGTTCGTCTTGGGCGCGATAGCCGCACCGCAGCGAGGCGCCGCGAGGACGAAAGAACCGTTCAGGCTGCTCTTACTATTCTTCAGGAAACCATCCCGGGACTATTCAGGGCACAGCCTGACGCGAGCCAGTTCGAAGAACTCTGGCCAAAAGCCGATAAGAAGATTGAGCAACACCTAGCCAACTTCAGAGCGTACCGCCGGGTTTACAGCTGGATCAGAAAGCAATTGGAAGCCGGAAATCAGGCAGGGATCTGGGCCATCGATATCCCGCCACCTATCATTACTCTCCGCCAACGCAAAACCACACGAAATCTGCGGCGGCACCAACACGCCAGGCTTGTTGCTCTGGCGGAGAGCGACTGGAAAGCGAGGTTAACAGCAGCAGACTCTGTTAGCCCGTCAAAGCAGTTGGCAAGACTGCTCCTGTCTTCGATCCTGTATGGCGGATTAAACCGAGCACAGCTGTGGCCAGCTCTGGCTGAGGCGCTCAGCCAGCCCAAACCGCTATTCGGGAACAGTTCACTCTGCTGGGTTCCCTTGCACATAACCCCAGGGCAAGGCTGGGCCAGCAATCAGAGGCAACCGGTTGATAATGCAGACTCGGAAAAACCAGTCTGCGAGGTTCACTACTTTCCCGACCCGATTACTCTGGGCTTGTTACGCCAGTACCTGAGCAGCAAAGATGGAAAAAAACCGCAGGCTCCGGGCAATCTATCGGCCTGCCTTGAGCTTATCAATAAAGAGCTGAAAGCATCCTTCACCCAACGCCAGCTTGAATGGGGCGGAATCACGGTAGCTGAAAGCCAGCCAGGCGTTGAGTTACCGCAAGTCCTGGTTGAATACGCGACAGGGAGACAGCCGAGTAGCAGCCTACCCACGTGTTATTGGAACCGTTTGCTACAACCCAGCATCGGCCCATGCGATGAGTATCTATTTGCAGACTTCGCGGTTTTCAGCGGCCCCGTATCCAAGCTGGGCAGGACACCTTCCAAGAAGCAACGTCAGACCCATATATTGTCCAAACTGACTCGCATATTCAGAGTTGATCCCGCCAAGCCTAGGGCCAAACGCCAGTTGATTACCGAGCTCGCTGCGCTGGCAGACGAATGCGAGAAAACCTCTGAACAGGTGCTGCTTGGCTGGCTAATCCATCATCTCAATGAGCGTGGTAACGCTGAGTCTACCGCACGTCGATACATGAATACGGTTGCTGCGGAATGGCTCAACGCTACAGAATCACATGACCTGTTGAGCTTTGACCAGGAAGACTTCCAGTCTCTGTACTCGCATATACTGGACACACAACGCAGCCAGAAGGAGCGCTCGTACCGCGCTGGGCGGCTGGAGGATCTGCACCAGTTTGGTGTTCAGACAATGGACTTTCCGCCACTCCATGAGCCATTGCAAGAAGGCACCGGTACCATTCCTCATGTCAGCGCTGCCATCGTGGATGAACCTCTTTTTTCTGGGCTGCTATTACAGTGCGACCAGTTCAAAGATATAACTCCGCCTCACCGCACCATGCTCAAATGTTTTCTGATCATGGCTTTCAGGACTGCCCTGCGTCCTGGTGAAATAGCCAAGCTGCGCTTGCGGGATATTGAGCCTTCCCCGGATGCCTGGTTGTTTGTTCGCGACAACAAGCACGGCAGCAACAAAACAGCAGCAGCGTTGCGTAAGGTCCCCCTTTTCCCACTGCTGACGGAACCAGAAAGTCAGTTAATGCGCGACTTTATCCGAAGCAGGCGCCTTTACAGCCAAAGTAGTGCAGAGCTGTTGTTTCACCAACCGGACAACCCCAGAGAACCTCTGGATACGGGAACACTGTCCATCGCAGTGAAAAAAATTCTTGCGGATGTGAGCGGGGGCATCAACTACCGGCTTTATCATCTGCGCCACAGCGCCCTGACACGTCTCCAGTTGTTGATACACCATGATCAAGTTTCACTCCCAGCTGAAGTAGATGCCCTTCTGCCCTACCCACCCATGCATCGGCAAGCCCTGCTAGAAAAGCTCTGTGGTCAAGGCCGCCTGAGGGACCGATACCAGGCAATCGCCGTTTTGGCCGGCCATAGCAGCCCCGGCATGACTCTCAGCACCTACATGCACTTCAGCGACCTGCTTCTCGCCCTACACTTGCAGGAAAATACCCGCGAACTATCAAGCACCGAAGCGTTCGCACTGCTAGGCCTGCGACGCCACCGCATCAGCCACATGCGTAGAAACAACTTGCCAATCACACCAACAGCATTAGCAGGCTTTCTGCATAAGCGGCTAACTCGATTTATTAAAACACCGCCACCCAGCCGGGCTGATGGAAGGTTCCACCTTACTAAAACAGCCAAGATGCGCATGGACCAAACAGCCTACGCCAAAGCACTGGGTGTACTGGGCAAGATCCAGGCGGGCCAGGACCCTACTGAAACAGCCATGTATTACCAGCTGCCTCCAGAGCAAATAAACCATTGGCTCCAGGCGGCACAAGCTTTACGAGAACTGAAAACCACCAAGAACGCATCGCGCTTGTTCCCGAAAAGTCGCCGTCATCATTTGCTGCCGCCAGATCCTGTCGACGTAGCAGAAAAACGTGATCTGGCCGCTGCACACCATCATTGCCGAAAACTCTTTGCAAAAAGCCATAGTCGCCCTGAGCTGCTTTGGTTGATCGAATACACCTTGACCCACATCAACAGCGCCCACTCCGGCATCACTTTCCACAGTGCCCAAGACTTTAAACGGTACATGAGGACAATGACCCAGATATTTGAGTGGCCGCGCTGGCGTTTGCATATTGGTGTTACGGACACCGAAACGTTATCTCAGTGGCGCTGCGGTCGCCTGCTGATGGAATACAGCCTGATGAAGCAGGAGGCAAGATTCGCCCATGGAAAAGGGATACTGAAACTCCGCCACCCGGAGGAAAAAGGTCGAACGGAAGCGGGCAAGAAAGGGTACTCATCGCACACGCTTATCACCTTGTTCCATCGGCTGGCTATCATCCTGTTCAAACCTGATGAGATTCGTGCCTGGCAAGACTGAAGCGTCGGCGTAATCCCGTAATTACTTTGAATCGCCCGAGCTGCGCCACACTTGAAGCAGTGCATACACGATCATCGCTGCCAGCTGCGTTGATGGTTTGGCCCAAGGTGTCAGCAAATAGGTCTGGTCTCGACTGTGTCGTCGCAACCCGAGGCCGGCATCCCCAGTCAACAAGCAGCCTGCTCCCTGCTGAGCCCTCAGCGCTTTAAGGCATCCAGACAACGGCGCAGTTATCCGACAGGTTCGCCTCCATTCCGTAAGCGTATGGGGAATACACCTTGCGCTGATCAACCCGGCATCCACCGATGCGGCAGTAGTTGCGTATTCCACGCTGACTCGGACACCCATTCCACGCGCATCCGGACAGTGATTCCAGGCTGATCCGGACACTTATTCCACGAGTATCCGGACACCGATTCCACGGCCATTCGGACACTTTTCAGGCAAGCAGCGACGTAGGATAACTCACTATCATCGGCCTCTTTTTCGAAGCGAAGGGGTCATTGTGGAGCGTTTATCTATGCGTAAGATTCGAGAGGTGCTGCGCCTCAAGTTCGACTGCGGTCTGTCCGTCCGCAAAATCGCCCGCAGCCTTGGCGTTGGCCGCAGCACCGTCGGCGACTATCTCAGCCGCTTTGCCGCCAGCGGCCTCACTTGGCCCTGTGCGTTGTCCGATGTTGAGCTGGAACAGCAGCTGTTCCAGCCGACCCCGGTGGTACCCAGCGAGCAGCGGCCACTGCCCGATTGGTCTTGGGTACATGCCGAACTGCGCCGCCCTGGCGTGACCCTGGCACTGCTCTGGCAGGAATACCGGCTGGTGCACCCGCAGGGCTATCAGTACAGCTGGTTCTGTGACCACTACCGGGCCTGGCAGGGCAAGCTGGATGTGGTGATGCGCCAGGAGCACCGCGTCGGCGAGAAGCTGTTCGTCGACTACGCCGGGCAGACGGTACCGGTGATCGACCCCCACAGCGGCGAGATCCGTCAGGCGCAGGTGTTTGTCGCAGTGCTCGGCGCTTCCAGCTACACCTTCGCCGAGGCCACCTGGTCGCAGCAGTTGCCGGACTGGCTGGGCTCCCATGCCTGCTGCTTCGCCTTCCTTGGCGGAGTGCCGGAGATCGTGGTGCCGGACAACCTGCGCAGTGCGGTGAGCAAGGCCCATCGTTACGAGCCGGACATCAACCCCAGCTACCGCGACCTGGCCGAGCACTATGGCGTGGCGGTAGTGCCGGCGCGGGCGCGTAAGCCTCGCGACAAGGCCAAGGCCGAGGTTGGCGTGCAGGTGGTCGAGCGCTGGATCCTCGCCGCCCTGCGCCATCGCCAGTTCTTCTCCCTGGACGAGCTCAACACCGCCATCGCTGTGTTGCTGGAGCGGCTCAATCATCGGCCCTTCAAGAAACTGCCGGGCTCCCGCCAGTCGGCCTTCAACAGCTTGGATCGTCCGGCCCTGCGCCCGCTGCCGGAGCAGCCCTACGTCTACGCCGAGTGGAAGAAAGCGCGAGTGCACATCGACTACCACGTCGAGGTCGACGGGCATTACTACTCGGTGCCCTACCAGCTGGTGAAAAAGCAGCTGGAGGTTCGCCTGACGGCCCGCACCGTAGAGTGCTTCCACGCCAACCAACGGGTGGCCAGCCACGTACGCTCCCAGCACAAGGGCCGTCACAGCACGCAGGTCGAGCACATGCCCAAGAGCCATCGCGAGCATGCCGAGTGGACGCCGCAACGGCTGATCCGCTGGGCTGAACAGACCGGCCCGAACACCGCCGGGGTCATAGGCCACATCCTCGAACGGCGCGTCCATCCACAGCATGGCTACCGCGCCTGCCTGGGCATCCTGCGCCTTAGCAAGGCCCATGGCGAAGTGCGTTTGGAGCTGGCCTGCCGACGCGCCCTGAGCCTCGGCGCGTGCAGCTACAAGAGCCTCGAATCCATCCTGCGTCAGGGTCTGGAGAGCCTACCCTTGGCGCAACAGAACCTGCCCCTACTGCCGGACGACCACGCCAACCTGCGCGGTCCCGGCTACTACCACTGAACAAAGGAATCCCACCATGCTGCCCCATCCAACCCTGGACAAGCTCCAGACCCTGCGCCTCAATGGCATGCTTAAGGCCCTCGCCGAGCAACTGAAAACCCCTGACATCGACAGCCTGAGCTTCGAGGAGCGTCTTGGCCTGCTGGTCGACCGTGAACTCACCGAACGCGACGACAAGCGCCTGAGCAGCCGCCTGCGCCAGGCCAGGCTACGCCACAACGCCTGCCTCGAAGACATTGACTACCGCAGCCAGCGAGGGCTGGACAAGGCGCTGATCCTGCAACTGGGCAGCGGTCAGTGGTTGCGCGACGGACTCAACCTGATCATCAGCGGTGCCACCGGCGTGGGCAAGACCTGGCTGGCCTGCGCTCTGGCTAATCAGGCCTGCCGGCAAGGCTATAGCGTGCGCTACCTGCGCCTGCCACGTCTGCTGGAGGAACTGGGACTGGCCCATGGCGACGGGCGCTTCACCAAGCTGATGAATGCCTACGCCAAGACCGACCTGCTGATCCTCGATGACTGGGGACTGGCCCCGTTCAGCGCTGAACAGCGCCGCGACATGCTGGAGCTACTGGACGATCGCTACGGCCAGCGCTCGACCTTGGTGACCAGCCAGATGCCAGTGGATAACTGGCACGAACTGATTGGCGACCCGACTCTAGCCGACGCCATCCTCGATCGCCTGGTGCACAACGCTTACCGGATCAACCTCAAGGGCGAATCGATGCGCCGCCGGCCAAAGCAGTTGACGGCACCGAGCACCTCGGACTAAGAATGCCACCCCTGCGTCGCTGCGCTCCGACTGCCTGTCCGGATGAGCGTGGAACGACTGTCCGGATAAGCCTGGACTGGGTGTCCGAATGGCGTGGAATCCGCACCTTGCGGGTTTGCTTGCGCTTGCCAGCGTACTCGGCGTCGGCGAAGGTCATCTGCTTCATCGGGAAACTCGGTGGGTGGGGTCGCGGTATTTTGCCAAATCAGAAAGTCTTTTTCAGAGTTTCCCTAGGCTGACAAGCCAAGCGCTGGATCGCAACCATCCATCACCTTATCCAGCTAGATCTGCCTCCTCCAATAAGTGCCGCACAAATCCCGGCGGGTGCAGATTTCCGGGAGGTTTGCGCCAGATCAGTTGGAGACGCTTTTCAAGCCCCGGGATGGGAAGAGCTACCAGCGCGCCACTGCGAACTTCGTCTTGTACTGCGGAAGCCATCACCAACGACACGCCGAGTCCCGCCCTCACTGCTTGTTTGACTGCCTCGGTGCTGCCTAGCTGCATACCGCTGCGAGGCACGCCCAGTTCGCCAAAGTATTCGGTCAGAAGCCGTCCGGTACCGCTACCCGGTTCACCTCCCAGCATCGGCAGGTCCACCAGACGATCACGTTCTATGCACCCTGCTTCAGCCAGCGCATGGTCGGGGCTGACGATAAGCACCAGCGGCTCGACCCGCCAGAGGCGGTGTTCGAAGTCGGGGTGAGGTAGCCACCATTCCATGATCGCGGCGTCGAGCTGGCCCGCCAGTAGCTGGTCGGCCACATCCGGGTTGGCGGCGATGCGCAGATCCACCTCGCCCCTCTCATTTGCGGTCGTCAGATAGTTGCGCACGAATGGCTGGAGAAGGTAGGTGCCGATGTTGGAGCTGGCCCCGACGCGCTCACGATTGCCATGCAGGGCTTCTAGCGCCCGGGCGTGCATGTCGAGCAAGGCGGTCGCATGCGGCATGAAGGCCAGCGCCCGTGTGGTAGGCTGGCAGCCGCTACGACTGCGCTGCACCAGCGTTACGCCGACCTGCTCTTCAAGCTTCTGCAAGTGCTGCGACACCGTCGGCTGGGCCAGCCCCAACGCCCTCGCCGCGCTCTGAAAACTGCCTGTTTGAACGATCGCTACCAGGCTCTTCAGCCAGACCGGATTCAACATGCGGCAGGCTCGGCCTTGGGCAGACGGTTCGCAGCGTTGATTGGGCGCGCACCTGCCAATACCTGGATGATGTTCTGCGCTGCACAACGTTCAATCTCCAGGCGCACCGCGCGCACTGCCGACCCTATGTGCGGAGTGAACAGCGTATTCGGATGCGCGAGCAGCGCAGGATCGATCAGCCGCGGCCGGTCCGCGCGAGCCCAGTCTTCCATTTCGAATACATCCGCCGCATACCCGCCGAGCTGGCCTCGCTCAAGCGCCGCGAGCACGGCGGCTTCATCCACTACCGAACCACGACAGGGGTTTACAAGCAGAGCGCCCGGCCGTACGAGGGCAAGCAGCTCGGCGTTGACCAGATGCTGGGTATCGGCATTCAAGGGAAGCGCCAGCAGGATGAAGTCCGAGCTGGCGAAGAGTTCGCTGCACGCCACCCGGCGCAGGCCGAGCCGTTGCTCGGTTTGTGTATCCAGAGCCTTCGCCTCGTGGTACTGCAGGGTCGCGCCCCATCCCTGCAAGCGATCAGCCATGGCCAGTCCGATGGCGCCCATGCCAAGGATGCCGACCGTAGCGTTATCCAGCCCCGTGCCGTAGAACTGTGGTTGCCAGCCCTGGAACTCGCCAGAGCGGACGAACGCATCTGCTGCCCGCAGATGCCGCCCCAGCCCCACCGCCAGTCCGATCGCCAGCTCGGCAGTCGGGACCGTCAACAGATCAGGCACGAAGGTCAGCCAGACCCCGCGGGCAGTACAGGCGTCCACATCGAAATTGTCGAAGCCCTTGAGCGCGCAGCCGACTACACGCAGCTCAGGGCAGGCTTGAAGAAAGTCTGCATCGACCCGATCGGGCATGAACGCCATCATCGCCTGAGCATCGCGGCAGCGGCGCAGAATTTCCTCGCGCGGCAGCGTGCTGTCGGTCTGGTTGGTCATCAGCTCGCAATGTGGCGCCAGCAGTTGCAGGATCTCATCGTGTACTCGGTGAGTTATAACGAGTTTCGGCAGCATGGTTTGTCCTATTTGAAACGTTTGCGCAGCACGCCACTGAAGGCGTCTACTAGCGTGACCATGGCCAGGATGACCAGCAGGATTGCTGCAACCTCCTGGTACTGCATGATGCGCAGCGAGCCCATGAGTTCGAAGCCGATACCGCCGGCGCCAACCATGCCCATCACGGTGGAGGCGCGAAAGTTGTATTCCCAGCGGTAGATCGCCACGTCGGCGAACTGCGGCGTCACCTGTGGCAAAACCGCGTGCAGCAGCACTTGCATCGGCGTAGCCCCCGCCGCCCGAGCGGCTTCCACCGGCGCTTCGTCGACGTGCTCGATGGCCTCGGCGAAGAACTTGCCGACCATGCCGACCGAATGCAGACCCAGGGCAAGCACGCCCGGCAAGGCGCCGAACCCTACGGCTGCAACGAAGATGATGCCCATGATCAGCTCCGGCACCGACCGCAGGGCATTGAGCAGCACCCGGGCAACACCGAACACAAGGGGGTGCGGCGCCGTATTGCGCGCTGCAACGAAGGCCACCACCAGCGAGAACACCACTGCGATGGCCGTACCGGCGATGCTCATCGCCAAGGTGTCGATCAAGGGGCGAATCCAGCTTCGATAGCCCGAAAAGTCTGGCGGCATGGCCTCGCCTGCCAGGGTCGCGATGGAGGGCAGCCCGTTCAGCAGCGTGGTGGCATCGAGCAGCCCCACGTACCAGCAGGCCAACAGCACCACTCCGAATACAATCGCCACCTGCCCCAGCTGGCGCCACCAACCGAGGCCGAAGCCTCGAAGGATGTGCTCGCGTTGCTCTGCAGGCAGCGCCTGCACGTCGTAATGAGTAGACATATCGGTGCTCACATCGTGGCGAAGTCGAGGCCGAGCAGCGATCCCATGTTGCGGATCACATCGTAGTCGGCGTCGGTGATTGGCGCGAAGGCCTCGGCCTTGAAGTTGCGCAGCACTTCGGGATCGTCGATACCGACGAATACATCCCGCACCTTGGTTTTCAGCTCGGGGCTCAGGTTCGAGCGCATCGCCCAGGGGTACTGGGGGTATTCGCCGCTGTAACCAAGTACTTTCACCTTGCTCGGATCGATTAGGCCACGTTCGACTGCGTGATTGAAAATTACCTCCGACAGCCCACCCGCATCGGCGTTGCCGTTCGCCACGTTGACGGCAACGGCGTCATGCGTGCCCACAAAATGTTGTTCGTAGTCCTGCCCACCCGTCAAATCGGCCGTCTCAAGAAGCACGGTTTTGGGAATCAAATGGCTGGACGTCGATGCCCGGTCACCATAGGCCATCTTCTTGCCCTTAAGGTCGGCATACTCATTCACGCCTGACGCCACATTGGCGATAATCACCGAGCGATAGGTCGGCTTGCCGTCGATGACCATGGCAGCGAAGGGCTCGATGTCGCTTTTGCTTTTGGCCATGACGTAGGACAGCGGACCGAAATACGCCAGGTCGATACGGCCAAAGCGCATCGCCTCAATCATCGAGGAATAGTCGGTGGTTACGATCAGCTGCACCTTCTTGTCCAGATGCTCTTCCAGAGAATCCTTCAGCGGCTGGTTACGCTTGATCAGCTCGGAGGCGTTTTCGTCCGGCAGCAGGGCAACCTTTAGCACATCCGGATCGGCATCGGCCGCTAGGGCGGACAAACTTGAAACAGCGGACAGCAAGCAAGTCAATAAGAGCGCGGATAAGCGTTTCATCGGGACATCTCCAGTGAAGGTTCGAGCATGACAGGTGGTTCAGCCGGAGCATTCGCTGGCTGAGTCGTAGAGCGGCCTGCATAGATGCGCTCAAGCTGCGCATCGGTGAGTTCCGAGGGCGCGGCATCGAAAACGATCTGAGAATCGGCCAGCCCGACGACGCGATCGGCGAAGCGGCGGGCATATTCGAGTTGATGCAGCGAAACGATGGCGGTGATGCCGTCTTCCTTGCAGATGTCGCGCAGCAATCCGAGAACACGGACCGAAGTGGCCGGGTCGAGACTGGCTACCGGCTCATCGGCCAGAATGATCGCCGGCTGTTGCGCTAGCGCACGCGCGATGCCTACCCGCTGCTGCTGGCCACCGGACAGTTTGTCCACCCGGCTTAGCGCCTTGTCTGCCAGACCGACCCGAGCGAGGCAACTGAGCGCAATCTCCTGATCGGCACGCGGCAGAGGAAACAGCGAGCGGAGCGTGTTGTGAAAGGCCAGCCGACCGGTAAGCACATTAGCCAGTGCGCTTTGACGTTCGATTAGCTGGTGGTGCTGAAAGATCATGGCGGTACGCCGACGATGCTGACGCAAGGCCGAGCCGCTGCCGAGTTCACCGAGTTCGCTGGTGACACTGCCGCCAGTGGGCGTGACGAGTCGATTGAGACTACGGAGCAAGGTCGACTTGCCTGCGCCCGAGAGACCAAGCAGCACGGTGAACTCACCACGCCGAAATGCAATCGAGGTATCGCGTAGGGCTGTCACGCCGCCTGGATAGACGACGCTCAACCGGTCGACCCGCAGCACGGCGTCCTGTATCGGATGGGGCGTCATTTGATCACCTTTCGCAATATTGCTGGCCGCACAATTGCGGTTCGCGATGCAAAGGGTAGAAATTCCTTGTTAACGCACTGCTTCTAAAGGATGACATTTCGATGAATACTTCGAATCTGCCGTAGCGGGCGGCAAGCGAAGCCGTGGAAGAACGGGCGCAACGTAGCGTCTTTCTTCACGCGGGATACAGGAGGCTTTGATTGATACTGCTGCGGATTCGCTACAGTAACGTTGGGCCAGAACGTAATGCCATCCAAGCAAGAGAGCGCACACTAGCGGACTATAGGAGACATTCTATTCTTGCCCGTCGATTGACCTAGGCCGTTATGTGGCTGGCTGTGCGGCTCCTTCTGTTGTGTAAGGCTTTGAAAAATCACCATGCCACCCTCGCCCACGACATCGATCAGTTATTCAGAAATTGCAACGACTAGTAGCCGGGGCCCTCCGGTGAGCCCCTTGTGAACGCAGTCGCCAAACATACCAGGCCCGGATGCCTTGCCTACCGCTGCGCCAGCTGTGCGCTACGCCCTAAGAGCCAAGCGGCCCGATCCCTAATGAACATTGATATGTGAACATTAGTCTCCGTAGACCTTGCGAAAACCCAGAGCAGGTTGGGTTATGGGGCGCTCATGAACAATTAACATCGCCCATAAGTTAAATTGGCTATTCACCGCTGAAGAACTAACCCCCCAATAACCCCTGCGCAAAATGCCCAGTAGCAAACGCCAGCCCCGCTGCGGCCGTACCCATGATCAAAGTCCGGAGTCCTGATCGCATTGCTGGTAAGCCATAGACGATACTTTTAAGCATTCCGATACCCAAGAAGACGACGCCTGCCAAACCAAGACTCGTCAGGAACTGAATCTGACTCTCCATACCCGGGATGGCATAAGGCAGTAAAGGTAAAGCACCAACCGACAAAAATGCGGCGAAGGTAGTCAACGCGGCTCGGCGTGGGCTGAGTCCGGCACCCGAGAGTCCGTACTCTTCTCGCAACATGGTTGCTACCCACACATCGGGATTACGACTGATAGCCTCCACGACTTGCTCCAGCAATTCGCCGTCGAATCCCTTCGCCTGAAACAGCTGGCGAATTTCCTCACGTTCACCTTCTGGCACAGCACGGATATGTTCACGTTATGTGCGTTCAGCAAATTTGATCTGATTCAACTGCGCCTGGCCCGCTTCGTAATTACTTACCGCCATGCTGAAGCCGTCTGCAATCAGGTTTGCAAAGCCGAGTACCAACGCAACCTGTGGCGAGAAACCTGCGCCGAACGCACCCGATACAACCGCAAACGTTGTAACGCAGCCATCGATGCCGCCAAGCACAGCATCTGGTAGCGTCGAGGCCTTAACGGGACCAGCAAGCCGTGCACGAACGGCATTAGGCTGGTGCTCGCTGAGCAGTCTTTCATTTTCTGTGGATGGCATCTTTCAGCTTCCTGTTCAGGACGCGATTTGGTGCTTTGGGATTATAGGCTCAGTTCGACCTTGTCACTTTATCTGTCAATATACATCTTCAAGATAACGTCCCTGGCCTCTCAGAGTTTCAATATCGATGTGCAAGGGTTTGAGAATGTCTTCTATAACCTGCCGCACAGCCGCCGCCATATCCCGGCCACCACAGACCAGTATCTGCGCACCGGTGTTAACCATCTGTCGCACGGCTAATTCATCCTGTTTGAGCTTATCCTGCACGTAGGCGCGCTCGTCTGTTCTTGAGAAGGCTGTGTTCAGCCCGCTCAGTCGATGATCCTCAAGATAGCGCCCAAGCTCAGGTTGGTAGAGAAAATCTGACCTGGCATCGCGACCGCCCCAGTACAGATACATAGGGTTGCATCTGGTATTGTTTCTGATGAAACCGGTTAACGGACCAATCCCGGCACCTGCACCGACAAGAATCACTGGTCGGTTACCGGTAGCTGGCCGAAAGCCTGGATTGGGGCGGATGAAGCCATCGATACAATCACCCGGCTTGAGGTCATGCAAATAACCGGAGCAAAGACCGCCGGCCTGCTTACGGACGCATATCTCAACAATTTCGTCATTTGCCGAGGACGCGAGCGAGTAGAACCGCGGGGGTTGACCGTGTGGGGGAATAACCCCCAAAAGGTCTCCCGCCTCGAACGGTGGCAGCGCTTTAAATCTTCTTGGAGAAGCCGTTAGCCATCCGCCCTGCTCCGCCGGTTTGAACCGGAAGATACTGGTGGGCGCCTGAACCGCAATCCCGTAATCCGCCCTTTCTACCAGTTCCAGTTTGACCGTTGCTGGCTGCAATGCACAGTAGTTCAAGAAAAGCGGAGTACCGATAACCTCACCAACCCGGTTTCCCCACTCACTGAATTGCGAGGCAGAACACCGATCAATCAGTTCAATGGCGTGCAAACGGCTGACGCCTTTACCGGCGAGCGCAGCATCCACCGACAAGGCAAACTGACAGAAGTTCGGAAACTGCCGGTCACCAAAACCCAGTACCGTGTATCGCAGGTTCTTCTCAGCCCGGAATTCTTTGAGCCTGGCCATAAACTGCCGGGCCGATGCGGGTGCATCACCATCGCCGTATGTCGAAGTCAGCACGAACAGCCTGGAAGCCTGCGGATACTGCTTAGCCAGGGCATTCATCTCGCTGCAATGCACGCGGAAACCGGCCTTATTCAGGCTGCTATGGAGTTCCCGGGCAAATCCCCAGGTGGCATTACCTTCGGAGCCGACCAGAATAATTGTATCCGCCTGAGCGGCATCGGCGTTGTCAGGAAGCTGCCCTGAAGACCGGCGACGCTGCCACCAGATGGTTGCACCTGTTATCGAGAGAGCTGGCACAGTCAGTGCCGCAGCGCCAAGAATCAGGCCAAGCCACCATAGGCCTTCACCGGTGTGCAAACGTACAATCCAGTCCTGCAATACGCCGCTGTCAGAGCGCGGCTGGAACTGCAGCAACTCGCCCGTAACCTGGTCCACGAATCCGGAGCCGCCGGCGGTTGACAGTGAATAGACATCCTGCGGATCACCGGGATAGGGAAACACCAGTTCCCGGAGTTCGCCAAGATCGAAATTGCCTAGGGCTTTTAAGGTGCCCACAGGCGATGGTTGCCCGCCCGAGACCTCAGCCGGAAACCTTGGCCCGGTGTCAGGCGCTTCAGCCAGCAAACCAAAGCGCTGTGCGGACATATAGCTGCCGGTCAGCGCGGATAACAGTAGGCCGAGCACGGCAAACCGGGCCAATTCGGCATGGATTCGTTTCCCGCCAGAGCCGGAAAGCGGTCTTAATATATTCTTCCAACCCCCGGTACGCCGGGCTATCAAAAATATTCCCGAAAGACACAGAAGCACCATCAAAACAGCCAATACGCCGGCCAGCGCTCTACCGGCATCATCCAGCATAAACGCACGATGCAGATCCTTGATCCAGCCAAAGAATGCGGAAGGTTCGTAGGGCGTGCCCTCACCTGTTACCGGATTCACCAGATCCGCACCGGCCTGGCCGTCACGGCTGTAATAGACAATGACCTTGCCAGAAGGCTCTCGCACGATCTGCTCAGTCCCGGGATAGTGAGCAACGACCCGGTCTGCCAGCTCGGCAATACTGACTTCACCGGAAGCCGGAATGACCGCTGACACTCTATCCAGCGTCGGAGCCAAAGCCAACACAGCTCCCGTGACCGAGAGAACGATCAGGAACACGCCTGCAAGCAAACCCGGTAAACTGTGGAACTTGCGCAACATAATAGCCGATGCTCCTGGTGAATTATTGAAGCTCGTAGGTCAGAGCGCGCACGTAACCACGTCCTGAAACCGGCTTTCCGGACCCTTCGGTGGTCAGGGGGGCTATCACATCGGCTCTGATATCGCGCATATCTTCAACAGCAGAGTCGACTCGAACCTCATAGCCGTTGTCGATCAGCGAATCATCGAGGTTCACAGTCACTTTCAGCGTGCGGCCACTGGTAACACTGGCGCCAGTCAAGCCGTCATACTCTGCAGGATCAAGCCCACTGCCCCGGGCCCAGCCTCCCAGGTGTTTGTAGTATTTAGATTTCTTCCCGGAAACCCAAAGGGTACCCTGATACTCTCCGGCGGCATCGGTAAGATACAGCGCCAGATAGGCTCCATCGCCGCCGTAATTCTGTAGTTCCGTAGTGAAGGTCACGTCACGGGCCTGGGCGAATACCGGTAAAGCCAAGGCGGCGAAAAGGCTGCAAGTGAGAACAAACGTTTTCATAAATGGTCTCCAAAAACCTGATGAACGTTAAAGGAACAGGGCAAATTCGCTCAGTTACTCAACGGTAACCGTGGGACGCCCCTTGACGATGCCGTTGCGTGGCGCCTGACTTTTGGGATTGTCCTGTCCATTTTTCCTGTTGCCGTGGTCCCTCTCCTCATAGTCACTGTCTTCACGCTCCCATTTCATCATGATCAGTGAAGCGGGCGCGAAGGAGGCTTCTGCCCTGACCCCATCGGCATCGAGGCCCCTGACTTCATAACAACCGTCGTCAACCTTTATTCGGTGAACTGTCCAGCCTTCGGCTTCCAGTTTTTCCCGCAGATTTTCACGGGGCTGCCAATTCGCCACCGGATCATTGCAGTCGTCATCGGCAAGTGCGGTGCCACTGAGAAGCAACAAAGACAGGCTCAAAAGAATGGGTTTGGTCTTCATGGTGTCTCTCCTGCTGGTTGTGTTAAATCCACTTTAAGACGCTAACCTGACAATGCCCTGAACAAACCAGACATTATCAGCGGAACTGGAAGGCTTCTTTATGGAAGCGAGTCAGGCGGAACGGTGCTGCCCGCAAGCCGTTTCTAATGGCTTCCCCCAGCCCTGCCGGGCCGCAGAACCAGACCTCTGCGCCTGCTGCCGAGCGTCCGTTGGTAGACAACGTCTCGGCAGACAACCCCTGCCCCTTGCTGCTGTCATGAATCTCGAGGTGTATCCCGGGAAAGCCATCGCAAAGCGCCCGAAGTCGATCCACCATGGAATCCTGGCCGGCGTTGCGCGTGCAGTAATGCAGATCGGCTTCAGGCACGGTGGCGTCGGTGGCGCTGCTTAGAGCTTCGAGCCAGGCCAGAAACGGCGTGATCCCGATGCCACCGGCTATCCAGATCTGGTGGGATTTGCGGTTGCGGCGCTCGAAGTTAAAACAGCCGTAAGGGCCTTCTATCTTCACGGTTTGCCCCACTCTGATTTTTTGGCTCAGATTGCGGGTAAAGTCTCCGAGGGATTTGATGAGGAAGGTAACAGTGCCATTTTCCCGATCCGCACTGGCGATGGTGAACGGGTGCGCACCCTCAATCCGGTCGAAGGTCACAAAGGCGAATTGCCCCGCACGGTGACCGGGCCATGCCGGCCCCATGTGGCAGGTAACTTCGGTGACGTCCCGGTCTGGTGTTTTGATCGCGGTGACCATGCCGCGAACCTGGCGACGACGACCAACTCTGCCGGTCAGGGATAGCCCGCTGGCGATGCTGCCGCCAAAGAGCAAAATGGCCATCAGCACACCGATTGGCTGCTGCCACCATTGCAGCGGAGTAAGCCACGCCGCGTGGAAAGCGAGCAACAGATAAAGCACCGGCATGCCGCGATGCAAATAGCGCCAGTATTTGTAGGGGAACTTGCGCAACAAGGTGATCAGCAGCATGGCGAACAGCAGATAGATGGCGAACTCCCCTACCTCTTCCGCCGCATCGCGCATGGTGTCGATGAACCCGGAATAATCCTGATCGTGCAGCTTGCCGGCTTTTCCGAACACCGACTCTATTACATCGTCACCCATTTCAATCAGCCAATGGGCGGCGGCGAATACCACGGCCAGAATGCCTGCCCATTTGTGGGTGCAATAGATCTGATCCAGCCCACCCATCGGTCTCTCCAACCAGGCTGGGCGCAGTGCCAACATCATGGTCAGTGACATCAGAGCAATGGATAACAGCCCACTGAGCAGCAGGCTCTGGTCATAGACTGCCCAGGGCGAACCGGCCCCAGGACCTGCAAAGAGGCTCCAGGCCCATAGGCCCAAAACCAACACAACGAAAGGAAAAATCATCCGCATCATCACATCTCCTGCGATCGGTACCTGGAATATTCCCCCTAAGGCTAGCGCCCAAACCTGACAGCCAGCTGAAGGTCGGTGAAGAGAGATCGAAGCGTTATTGACCATTCAGGCTGTTGTCAGGTTTGAGCTGTAGTATCTTGATTCCAGGGCTGGGTCAGAGGTGAACAATGCGGGTTCTTTTGGTGGAGGATACGGCGGGATTGGGCGAGGCGGTCCGGGATCAGATTGCGGACGACGGCCACGCCGTGGACTGGGTGCAAACTCTGCGCTTTGCTGAGGCGAGTATCAGGACCACAGCCTACGACCTGATTCTGCTGGACCTGATGCTGCCCGACGGCCATGGCTTCGGCTTTTTGCGAACGATCCGGGCTACCGGAATAACAACACCGGTGATCATTCTGACCGCCAGGGATCAGGTGTCTGACCGGATTGAAGGATTGAATGCCGGTGCTGACGACTACCTGGTCAAACCCTTTGATCTTTCGGAGTTGTCGGCCCGCGTGGCCGCGGTGGCTCGCCGATATCGCGGCAATCCAAGCCCGATCATACAAGTGGGCGAGCTGATGATTGATCTTGGCGATCACCGCATCAGTCGCAACGGCCTGCCGGTAGAACTTACGGCACGGGAGTGGGCATTGTTTGAGGGCTTTATCCAGCGACCCGGAATGCTGTTATCGCGATCGCAACTGGAGGATCGTCTATACGCTTTCGGGGCCGAAATCGAAAGTAACACCATCGAAGTTTATGTCAGCCGTCTGCGTAAAAAGCTGGGGCGGGACGCTATCGTAACCGTCAGGGGAATGGGCTATCGCCTGGAAACACATGACCACTAGAACCAGCCTGCAAAAAACACTCGGTATCGGCCTGACACTCGGTGTCACCCTACTCTGGCTGTTGGGCGTGACCGCTTCGGGACTGGTGGCACAGCATGAAATGAACGAGGTCTTCGACAGTGCCCTGGAAGAAACCGCCCAGCGCATACTGCCACTGGCGGTCACCGACATCCTGAACCGTGAGAACGGCGCGGGCAATCAAAAGGCCCCAGCCCTGAAAGACCATGACGAATACCTGACCTATCTGGTACGGGACGAAGCTGGAAATATTCTGCTCCAGTCCCACGATGCCGACCCTGGCGTGTTTAGCAGGACCCCCGCGGAAGGGTTTTCAGATACTCTGACCCACCGGCTATATGGCGTATCTGCAGTCAGCAATACCATCTATCTTGAAGTGGCCGAACCCTTGGCGCACCGGCGTGAATCCGCTCTGGAGGCGGGATTAGCCTTACTGTTGCCTTTACTGGTGCTGATTCCGGTCAGCCTGTTGGGTGTCTGGTGGATTGTCCGGCTTTCCCTTCGTAAGGTGGTCGATTTTCAGCAAGACATTGAATCCCGCGGCGCGGGAGATCTGTCCCCTGTTGTAGAAGAGCAGTTACCCCGTGAATTTGAACCAATCGCCGGTGCCATCAACCGGCTGCTTGAGCGTTTGCATCGTGCTCTCGAATCAGAACGCAGCTTTACCGCCAACAGTGCCCATGAATTGCGAACTCCCCTGGCAACAGCGCTTGCCAAAGTGCAGCGACTGAAAACCAGAATGCCCGATGATTATCTCAAGAATGATGTTGCAGAAATTGAAGAAGCGTTACGCAGTCTCTCGGTGCTGTCCGGAAAACTGCTCGAGTTGGCAAAAGCAGAAGGTGGCGGTGCACTCTCACAAAGCCAGCAGGATCTTGTGCCCATCCTCGCGATGATTGCCCGGGATTTTGAGGCCCAGGCACCCGGGCGAGTTGTTTTATCCCTGCCGGAGCGCGAAGTGAACTCCTTTCTTGATCCCGATGCCTTCGCCATCCTGGTGCGTAACCTGATCGAGAATGCCCTTAAGCATGGTTCCCGTAGCGAGCCGGTGAAGATCAACCTGAACGATAATGGGGTTTTAAGGGTCTGCAATGGCGGTGCAAGAGTGCCACCGGAACAGCTCGCTCTTTTAAGAAACCGGTTTGCACGCGCCAAAACGGACGCTGCAGGTTCTGGCCTGGGCCTCGCGATTGCCGATGCGATTGCTAAAGGTGCCGGCATGACCCTGCATCTCAGATCGCCGGCAACAGGACGGCAGGATGGTTTTGAAGCGGAGCTGAATCTGGCATGTATCTGACACTCACCGACATTGTGCTGCTGACGAGCATCATTCAATCGCTGGCTCTTGCCGTTTTTCTCCTACTTCCATCCAACAGTGGGCTCATATCTAACCGACTCCTGGTTGCCACTCTGGTGTTCTTCGCCGCCGGGCTGGGAGAGATCTTCCTCTATGGCAGCGGGCTTGCGCTCCAGTACCCAAACTTCGCCTACCTCGGGACACTCATCGGGCTTCTGCAAGCAGGCACGCTCTATCTATATGCGCAATCGCTGATGTATCAGAACTTCCGGTTACGCGGGAAGCATCTCATGCACACGTTGCTATTCTGGGTTGTCGGCGCAATTTTTCTGGTTGAGTATTATTTGCAGCCGAGCGAGACCAAAATTCAGATTCTGCTTGAACGGGACCACCCGGGCGTACTTACCTCTCCCCTTCTTGCAGTCGCTATTCACGCGGTCTTTCTGGGCTACCTGTACGCGACTATTCGTGCGATTAACCGTTTCGGCCTTGGTATTCGACAGATTTTCTCGAGTATTGAAAACAAACAACTTGCGTGGTTACGGACGCTTCTGATCGGCTATGCAGTGGCTTGGACCGTGAGCATGATGTACTGCCTTACAGCGCATGTGTTTAGAAGCGTGCCCGGAACCGAGTGGGTGGCCGGCGCTGGCGCTGTAACGGGCTTCATTTTCATCAATTTTCTGATGATAAACTCTCTTCGCCAACCCATTGTTTTCTCTGGATTGGCAGCAGACCAGGCCGCCTTGCTGGAAGAAGAGCCCACGCCGCAGTTTGATCAAACTTTAAAGGTCAGGCTCCAACAGTTAATGCACCAGGAAAAGCCCCACTTGCACCCCAACCTGACCCTGGAACAACTTTCACGGAAATTGGGCGCCCCTTCAAGAGAGGTTTCACGGGCCATTAACCAAGGCTTTGGCTGCAATTTCTTTGAGTTCGTCAGTCGCTATCGCATCGACGAGGCGAAATCGCGCCTGGCCGATGCAGCCAATCAGGCAAATATTCTGCAGATCATGTATGACTCTGGCTTCAACTCGAAGTCCGTATTCAATACTGCTTTCAAGAAAGAGACAGGATTTACCCCCAGTGAATATCGCCGACGAACCCTGCAGGGCGATATTCGCCCCGAGCCTCCATCCTGAACCTGGCAATCAGACGTTCGAGTACGCTCCCACCCGATACTGAAACCTCTAACTAACTGAATTGTTTATTTTTATTTCTAAACCATGGAATCGGTTCGGTTTCGTACTTGCGAACGCTTCTTTGGCCTGCCTTCCGTACTCTGATTGCCAAGCGTCACCAAACCCGGTGCTCGTGAAGCTCAACGCAATATGAAGAGGTCATGTATGAAAACCAAATTACGCAAAACTGCTGTTCCCGCAGTGGCCGCAGCAATCTTCAGCCTGATGTTTGCCGGTAGCGCCCAAGCTCATTGTGATGCTCTGGACGGTCCCGTGATTACCGAAGCCCGTGCGGCACTGGAGTCAGGCAATGTTAAGCCCTTGCTCAAATGGGTGCCGGCAAAGGATGAGGCCGAAATCAAAAGGGTATTCGCCGATGTGCTCCAAGTCCGCGGGCAAAGCGAAACTGCGAAACACATTGCCGATCAGCATTTGTTCTCGACGCTCGTTGAGGTTCATCGTGCCTCCGAAGGCGCACCCTTTACGGGCATCAAGCCTTCCGGACAGATTGATCCGGGTTTAATGGCGGCGGATGCGGCGTTGGAAAACGGGCAAATTGATCGCCTCGTGGCAAATATAACCCGCAAGATCGAGAACGGTATTCGTGAGCGTTATCATGAGGCTCAGCGTGCAAGGGCCATGGCTGATCAAAGCGGCGATAAGGGGCGTGCCTTTGTCGCTGACTACGTCAATTACATGCACTATATAGAGGGCGTGCATGGCGCTGCTGGAGGGCAGGGGCACCAGGGGCACTAATTCCTATCTTCACGCAGACGCAAAGCAGGCTGACGGCCTGCTTTGCCGTTGTATTCATTTCCAGTTTCGCCTTCGGCTGAATTGGTACCATCATTCTATTAAGGCGCATCAAAAAACGGCTATTTGCATTCTAAGGTTGGATATTGAAATTTCATCCAGATGGCGACATTTCCGATTTGTGCAAAACTTGGTAGAAACTGGTTTGATAGTCAAGGTCGCCTAAAGACAACAGGACTAAACCGCTCCGCGGTAGTAGTGCCGCCCCCACCTCATTAATTATATTCTGATCTCGTTCCCCGCTTCTAAGCTGAAGGAAGGGCAATGTCGCCCTGAATTTACTCAGGAGTGAAACCATGAGTTACTTTGAAGGATCCAACCCCTTACGCCAACGCATGATTGAAGATATGACCATGCGTAGGCTCAGTCCTAAAACGCAAATAGGCTACATCAGAGGCGTGAAGAAACTCGCTACCTTTTTGAAACGCTCGCCAGAGGATGCCACGGCTGAAGAATTGCGCCAATTCCAACTCACATTGGCCGAGCAAGGTACATCTAACATCACCATCAATGCCACGTTATCGGGTTTAACGTTCTTATTTCATAAGTCCTTGAATCGACCTGATGTGATGCTCAAAGTCAGCACCGTGCCGGTGCCAAGGAAGTTGCCGACGGTATTGAGTAAAGAGGAAGTCAAGCAACTGATTGATGCCACACATAGCATTAAATACAGGGTATACGGATTTAATGGTTGATGGGGCACCTTTACCCCACCAACCTGATACCATTATCAGATGGTTGATAGATCGACTCCGTAGTTGAGTTCCTCTGCGAAGTCCGGCAGTCCGTAACCGATGGTTTTCTTGTAGAAAGGAGAGACCTTCGCAGTCGGTGCCTTCTTCTTGTGCTTCGTGGTGTAGAGCATTCGTGCCCGCATCACCTCGAAGGAGTAACCGCGCCCTTCACGGTTCTTGTCCTTGGCCAGTCGGTTGATGGACTCCGTGTAAGCGTTGGTGACGGGCATGTCCGTCTCGAAGTAGGTCATGGTCTCTTCGCGCCAGTTTCCCACTGCCCTGACCAGATCGCTCCAGACTTCCTTTTGGCCCTTCGGGATGGTGGCTATCCACTCGTCCAGGGCGGCTTCTGCCTGGAGCCGTGTGGTGGCGTCCCAGATGCCGTAGAAGCGCTCCTTGTGCTCGTAGGCGGCCAGCAGTTGCGGGAACGCGCCTGTCCAGGTCTCCATGATGAGGCGCTCCCGGTCTGAGACTTCGTGAGCGCGTTTCAGCAGGATTTTCCGGTCTCCCTTGAGAGTCCGGCTCTGGGACGGTTTCAGCTCCTTTCTGAGGCCCTTGCGCACTCTCTCTAGGGCATCGTTGGCCATGCGCACCACATGGAACTTATCGACCACGATACGGGCCTGGGGCAGCACAGCCTTGACCGCTGCCCGGTAGGGGTTCCACATGTCCATGCTGACGATCTCGACCTTCTGCCGGTCTTTCAGCTTCATCAGGTAGTTGGTCACCACGTCCTGGCGGCGGGTGGCCAGCAGGTCGAGCAGGGTTCGCTCCTCAATGTTGGTCAGAATGCAGCGGTAGCGCTTGTTCAGGTATAGCTCGTCAATGCCCAGGATGCGGGGCGTCTCGAAGCGGTGCCAGCGCCCCAGGAACTCGGCGCGGGCGTTGAAGATGTCGCGCACCGTCTTCTCGTCCAGGCCGGTCTGTGCCGCCACAAAGGTGTAGGGGTGGTTGAAGGATTCCTTCTCCACGTACTCATGCAGCCGCAGTGTCATACGGAATCCGTCCACCATCTCCGGTAGCTGGGGCCTGAATGTTGTCTTGCAGGCCCGGCAGGTGTATCGGCGGCGGACCACCCAGAGAGTGACCCGCTTGCCGTGGATGGGCAGATCACGATAGGGAACGTCACGCTTGCCGAACCGTACGAACTCACCCTGCACGCCGCATTCCTCGCAGGCGATGGGATCGGGCACGTCCACCTGGAAGTGCATTTCGTCGTCGGTTGATTTGCAGCCCAGTACTTGGTATTGCGGCAGGTGAAGGATGTTGTCGGGAAGTTCGGTCATGGTGTTGTATAGGCGTAGGTGTCAGTCAGATCCATCCGACTCGGCATTGGTGTTTGCTTTTTTACCCAACAAGCTGCTGGAAACGAAAAGTAAGGCACCGAGGACAATTGCAATATCAGCCAGGTTGAAGGCCGGCCAATGCCAGTCTCGCCAATAGAAATCAAAGGAATCCACAACATAGCCGCGAAAGACCCGGTCAATCAGGTTGCCCATGGCGCCACCGAGGATAAGACTGTAAGCGATGGCTTCTCCTTTATGACGATTTTCAAGGATCAGCTTGATCAGAAAAATCGAGACCACTACCGCGATTCCGATAAAAAAGTAGCGCTGCCAGCCTCCACCATTCGCAAAAAGACTGAATGCGGCACCGGTGTTCCATAGGTGCACCCAGTTAAAGAACGGGGTCACCGAAACATACTCGCCATAGGCCATTGATTGCTGCACCAGCCACTTTACAGCCTGATCAGACGCTGCCAGCAGGCCCGATATGGACAATAGGGCATACGGCGAGAGCTTTTTGCCAATAATGAGCATTATTTAACCCTTCAACGCCAAAATGCGTCTGGCACCGTTAAGTACAATGCCCCCCGCGATGGTGCCGATAATCAGATCCGGATAATTGGAACCGGTCCACGCGACCAGGGCGCCGGCGGTGATGACCCCCAGGTTGATCACCACGTCGTTGGCCGAGAATATCCAGCTTGCCTTCATGTGCGCCCCGCCTTCCCGATGTTTGGATATGAGCAGCAGACAACTGGTATTGGCAATCAATGCGACGAATGCGATAGCCATCATCACCAGCGATTCAGGCTCACTACCGAATACAAAGCGTCTCACCACCTCTACGAGCACGCCCACAGCCAAGATCAGTTGCAGTACACCAGCAAGATGCGCGGCACGTACCTGCATTTTCACGCTATGTCCAACCGCATAAAGGGCAAGCCCGTACACCGCCGCATCGGCAAAATTGTCCAGGGATTCTCCAATCAGGCCGGTGGACCGGGCGATCAGACCGGCAGTCATTTCCACCACGAACAGAAGTGCATTGATGCCGAGCAACCAGCGCAGGGTCCCGGATTCTTGCTTAGCAGAAGCTGCCGAAAACTCGGCGGCCTTGATGGTCTCCGGATTTGCAGCGACGGTTTCCTGAAGCGAGGCGCCTAGCCCCAAGGTCTTCAGTTTCGAGGTGACGGGCTCGACCTCGCCGTCATGCACGACCTTCAGCCGGCGGTTCGACAAGTCGAAGGACAGCGCCCGAATCTCCTCAAAGCCGTTCAGGGCTAGGCGAATCATTCGTTCTTCTGATGGACAGTCCATCTTCGGCACGGCATAAACACTGACCCATCTCCCTGGCGCCTCGGAGGAGGCCTGTATATCGGCATCCGCTGCGGACGTTGCATCACCGCCACAGGCGCCACCACAGGATTTGCTCATGATACGACTCCACTTGAACAATGTTGTGGTACCATTTAAAACTATAAAGCTACTATAAGGTCAATAGAGTAAAGAATCCGTTGGGGAGGAGGCTGATGCGCATTGGTCAGTTGGCGCAGTTGGTAGGGGTCGAAACACAGACGATCCGCTTCTATGAACAGCAGGGCTTGTTGCCGCCGCCTGATCGGCAGGACAACGGTTACCGTGTCTATACCGAGAAGCATGGTGAGGGGCTGGCCTTCATCCGTCGCTGCAGAATCCTGGGCCTGTCACTGGCTGAGATTCACGAACTACAGAGCTATGAGGACGACCCTCATCAGCCTTGTACCGCCGTCAACGCCTTGCTCGATGATCACATCTCTCATGTGCGGTCGCAGATAACCGCTCTGCAAGCGCTTGAGAAACAACTCGTTTCACTGAGAGCGAGTTGCAACGATGACCGGGAAGTTGAGGCGTGTGGGGTTCTTGCTGGAATTAGCGAAGGAAACATGCACCAGCAGTAGGTGAAGCATCAACCAGATAATCCGATGAGATGCCGGTCTGTCTCACTCTCATGCAAAGGTAAGATCAACCATTTAATCCGCTTACCCCGCGCGATCTGGGGGAAGTAGTGGTTGACGGTTCGGAGGTTGGTAGATTGGCAGTCGCCAAACAAACCGATCCCCTTCCTCTTCCCCGTCATGTGCGATGCTATGTTGGGCGTGGTCTTCTGGGAAGGCCGCCTCGTCGATTCATGCCAGGAGCGAGCCGACGGTTCGCTGCTTCTCACCCTCTCTGAAGACCCCTCACACCGCCGGCGATGTGGGCGCTGCGGTAGCGACTGTGTTCTGCTCCACGAGCGCCGGCGACGCCGGGTGCGCGATCGAGACTGGTTCGATCGACGCGTCTGGCTGGATGTGCCGATTCGCCGCCTCGACTGTTACCAGTGTGGCGCACGGGCGGCCGAGCGCCTGAGCTGGCTCGACACGGGTGAGCGCATCACACACCGATTACGCGCCTGGATCGAGGCGCTGGTGCTGATCCTGCCGATCGCCCACGTCGCCCAACTCACGGGCTTGCACTGGCACACCATCAAGCGCATCGACCATCGGCGTCTGCAGACCCGGTATGGCGCTTTCGATGCGCAGGGCGTGCGTCGGTTGGTGATGGACGAGTTCGCGCTGCACAAGGGGCACCGCTACGCGACGGTGATCATGGATGCCGAACGTATGCGCGTGTTGTGGGTCGGCGAAGGCAACAGCCGCGAGGCGATCCGGCCCTTCTTCGAATTGCTGGGCAAAGAGGGCTGTCAGCACATCGAGGCGGTCGCAATGGACATGAACACCGCCTTCGATCTGGAGGTGCGCGCCCATTGCCCGAACGCCGAAGTCGTCTATGACTTGTTCCATGTCGTCGCCCGCTTTGGTCGGGAGGTCGTCGACCGGGTGCGCGTCGATCAGGCCAATGCCTTGCGCAGTGCGCCCGCACAACGTCAGGTCATCAAGCGCTCGCGCTGGTTGCTGCTGCGCAACCGCGACAACCTGGGCAACGAGCAGGCGGTCAAGCTCGAGGAACTGCTGGCGGCCAACGCACCGCTGGCTACCGTCTATCTGCTGAAGACCGCCATCAAGGAAATCTGGTTTGCGCCATCGGTCAGAGACGGCGCCCGAAGATGGAAAGACTGGTACCGCCTGGCGATCGAAAGCGGCATCGCGCCGGCGATCGCCTTTGCAAAGCGACTGCGAAAGTACCTGCGTGGCATCCTCGCCTCAGCCATCTTTCCCTTGAACACCAGCATTCTCGAGGGCGTCAACAACCGCATTAAGGTCATCAAGCGTATGGCCTACGGGTTCCGGGATTCAGCCTATTTCTTCCTGAAGATCAAGGCCGCCTTCCCCGGAAAGGCGCGATGAACCATATTGATCGCCAGGCCCAGGGCTTCAGCCTGGCCTTGCGCGGCGTCGATCATGGCCAGTATCGCCGTGGCGCGCAGCATGGGCTGTGTCACGATGATTTCTGCGGCAAGCGGGGTCGTCATTGAGCGTCTCTCGGGGTGGTTGCAGGAAAAGGGCGGAACGATGCGAAGGCTTACTGGCCTGACCTTGCCGTGCTGCAATTCGCTGGCGTGGCCGTGCCCTGGCTTTCCAGCGCCGCAATTTCTTGCTTGGCAAGCGCCATCTGCGCCAGGAAGGTCGGGTCTGTATGCAGGGTGGCCACGGAGGCAGCGCCCATCAGGCGGCCGGCGTCCACATCGCTTTGCCAGTGCACGCCGCACACGACCCGGCTCTGGCCGTAGTCGTAGGCGCGCTGGAAGAGCGCGTCGGCACGGTTGGGCATCAGCTCGGCCAGCACCAGGCCCCAGGCCCAGCCCAGGGCGGCATGGCCGGAGGGGTAGGAGCCGTTCTTGGCCAGTGACGCTTCTTCTTCCGGCGTACAGCTGGCCTGCTTGTTATAAACAAAGGGACGGGTGCGGTTGTAGTGATCCTTGGCCTTGAAGGTCGAGAGGGCCGAATCGGTCATGACGCGGCGCAACAGGGTTTCCAGGTGTGGCGTCGCATCGCTGTTGAGGGGAATGCCGGCTGCGCAGTGGAAGGCTTCCGTCGCCTGCGGGAACTTCAGGCGCGCATCACTGCGAGCCAGGTCGCCACGCGGCTGGTCGAGCAGGACGCGGGTGCTGGTAAAGGCCAGTTCGTCGGTATCAAAGGTCGGGGTGCCTGGCTGCGGCGGCGCTGGCAGCAGCGCCAGGCTGTCGGGCAGGTTCTCTATGGGCAGGTAGCCGCGCATCAGGCCGTGGTGCAGCGAGGCCTCACCGATACTGGCAGGGTCGGTAGGAGGGGCTTTGCTCGTGGTGCTACAGGCTGCGAGGGACAGCAGGCTGCTCAGAACGAGCGCAATGGGGGCAGGGTGGCGAAGGTTCATTGTTGTTCTCGGCAGATGGGTTTCAGTGGCGGCTTGGTGGTGCATCTGTGGGCTGCCCGGTAGTTGAGGAAATGCTTCATGACGGACACCCCGAACGGTCACTCATTGCTTGACCATCGAGTACTGGAATAGGTCCTGCCCCAGGATGACCGGCCCGGAAAAATACTTCTTGACCGCCGCGACGAACTCGACGAAGTACTTCGGCGACACATCTCCCGGGACCACGTGAGACAGGATCACGAGCTTCACACCGGCTTTGGCAGCCATCTTCCCAACCTCTTCGGGAGACAAATGCTGCTGTTCCATGCGGAATCTGATTTGTTCCGGGTTGGGTGCCTTGGTGATTCCAACGCCCTCCCGGGACTCGGTCGTCAGGAGCTTGAAATCGAGCACCTCGCTGACGAGAACATCGGCTCCTTCCGCCAATTTCGTGATGTTCTCGCTCGGACCGCTGTCGCCGGTAAAGACCACCGAACCGCTCGGCGTATCGAATCGATATGCAAAGCTGAAGTCGCCGTTCTTCGCAATGGGGCCCGGCATCGGAATTCCGAAATGCGTGTTCTCAATGGCGGTCACCTTCACGGTGCCATCATTGAAGAACGCTCCGGGCTTTTCGATCGTTCGCACAGAGAACACCTCCGGCGGCAATTTCATCGTCCCGAAAGCGGGCGCGTCGGTATCCCGCGCCAAGACGCTCAGGAACTTCATCGAACCCTCGAAGAGAGTTGAGGTGTCCGGCGGTCCGTAGATTTCGACAAACGGCTTCGTCGTGCTCCTGTCCATGTAGTACTTGTCGTGAAAGAACCACCCGTTGAACCAACTTTGCGACATGAACGCCGTCAATCCCGCCGTGTGGTCCAAGTGGCGGTGAGTCAGAAACACCTTTCTGACGGTATAGGGCGGCACGCCAGCTTTGATGAGCCTGGGCACCACACCATCGCCAGCATCGATCAGATAGTGCACACCATTGACGGTGAGCAGCGTCGAGGACTGCGCACGCCTGCCACTCGGGTCTGGCGTGCCGCCCTTCGTCCCGAGAAGCGTGATCGTCGTTGCCTGTTGCGCGCTAGCCGCCGGGTTGATCATCGGCTGGTCGCGATTGGGCTCGAGGTTGGCGTTCGCATCCGCCGCGTTTGCAGTGGGTTGGAAGACGACCGCGCAGCAAACCAATGCTGAAGCGATCAAGTTCCCCTTCGTCCTTTCGACCGTATTCATTGTCTTGTTCCTGTTGGAAGATCTTGTGGAATGCTTGTGGTTCTGCGCGACGGCGGGTCAGGTGTAGACGTCGGTGAACGAGGCCACCAACTCACCCGTGTGATAGAAAATTCCGCTGCCAAGCTTGTCTTCCGACCAGGTGGTGACGGGCCGGTCGCGCTGCGCCAGATAGCCAAGGCCGGCGAAGGTCTCGTTGCGGTTACCGCTCGGGTCGAAGAAGTAGATCGTCTCGCCGCGCGTGATGCCGTGGCGAGTGGGGGCCACATCGATCTTGACCTTGTTCTTGGCCATATGTGCTAGTGACATATCCGTGTGCACGTTAACCGATGAAGCAAAACCGCCAAAACTACTACGCGAAAACTCTTCTGCCAATACCACAGAGGCCATAGGCCCCAGCTCACTACCGCCACAACTTTCTGGGTAACGAGCACCTAACAGCCCCAAATCGCCAAGCTCACGAAAGATACTCCGAGGCACGAGGCCATCACGCTCCCACTGTTCGCCATGCGGCTCTACTACATCTTTAACAAAGCGTCGAGCTTGATCACGTAACATCCGCAGTTCTTCGCTCACGACGGCTGGTTCGCGAAATTCAAAGTCAGACATATCTAAACCTTATTATTACAAGCCGTGTCTAATAACAAAGGCCGCCCTAAGACGGCCTTTGCTTACCCTTTATCAACGTACGCCACTACCAGCCATTTCCTCTGCTGTAAAGAAACCATCAGTATGACCTTCTTTATAAAGCAGCTTGGAGGAGTTACTGCTAAGCAAGGAATACATAGTCCAACCCGAGGTATTCAAGTCATGATACATAGTGGACAAGCCCGAGTAAGGCACTTGCTGATCGTAAGCCTGGAAACTCAGGAACAGCGGCACCCGCCACAAGTTGCCTTGAGCATCGTACGATTCCTGGGCAACAATGGCCCAGCTATCTTCGTCGATGTAGTAACGGCGCTTGCTGTACACGTGGCGCTGACCTTCTTTGAGACTGGCCTCTACTATCCAAACACGGTGCTTCTCCCAACGAATAGCCTCCGGCTTAGCATGGTGAGGCGTCAGCAGGTCTTCTTTAGAGGTCCAGAAAACCGCATCGTAATTATTATAGGGCACCAACATCTCACGCTTGCCTTTAAGCACCCAGTCAAAGCGTTCAAGACCACCTATTTGGTTATCATCAAAGGTAGTCATGCCAGATGTGGATGGGTTTGGTGAATCATGCCCAACGTCAGGCGCCAGACGAACGCGACGCTGACCAGGCAGGTAAGACCAGGCCATACGGCCAACTTCTTGGTCATTATCAGGGTCTTTCACCAGCAGCATTTCACCTGCACGGCGGGTTGGACGCTTGTAGTTATTTCGGAGCATACTGAAGAACCTGTCACCCTCAAACTGAGCGCGAGCGTCAGGGTCCCAGAAGACGTTATGATAGTACTGGTCCCCTGCAGAGGACAACACCGCACGACCATTGGAACCAACGTTATAGATTTCTGCGTCGATCACCGTCTGGTATTTACCCAACGCCCGTGTCTTGTGGTTCCAGATGACTTCCATTCCATTTTGTGGAATAGGGAACAACACACAGTTAAAGCCACCAGTAAACCCTGAACCTTGAGCATCGGTTAATCTGGCATTAACCGCACAGTCCTTAGTTGATTCAAGAGCCGACTGCGGGTAAGCAACGGTTCTGTGAGTCTGATAAACATCGACTCTGAAAGTAGGGTAGGCCTCCATTAGCGCCTTAGTACCTTCAGTCAGATAGTCGCTGTATTCCGTCATATTCACAGCTGAAACACTGTATAGCGGCTTCTCATCAGCAAAGGGGTTTACATATTTACCAGAGCCAGGCACATATCCAGCTGGCGCTGTAGTTAAACCACCCGTATAAGCCGGAATATCACCGTTTGCGTTAGCGCCGGCTTCGGCGCCAAACAGGGTTAAAGAAGAGCCTAGTTGCTCTGCCTCCACTGCAGTTACCGCAGCGACTGCCGAGTGCATCAAGGCCACAGCAAAGCCAGAAATGATTAGTCGTTTCATATTATGACTCCCACACCCTAGAAGGTTGTTTTAAACGTAAGACTGACATTACCACGATCTGTTAGCAGAGAGTTGCCACCGTTGTATACACGATTACCTGCATCATTAACCTTGTTTCGCCCCAGGTAATCTGTGTAACGCAAGTCGAACCTATAGCGCGAATGAACGTCAAGCCCCACACCCAAACTATAATTACCTGCGCCTTCATTACCAGCAGAGGTAGTAGCAGCATTACCATGCACGCCATAAGAAACACTAAAGGGCAAATACATATCCACCCCATTCATCACCTGGAAGTACGTTGGATTCAGGTTAAGCGCTAAAGCGACATAAGTGTCATCTGGCTTATCCAGTCCATCATAACCACTACGACCTTTGTACAGGTGAGCATTATCAGTAACTTTATCAACATGCATCCAGGTCAACTCGGCAGACCAGCCCAATGAGTCCCATAGCGCGTTAGCGGGCCTAGTACCAATCAGGTTAACCAATCCATGCCATGTCTTACCTCTCGCACCCGGAACAGACCCATCTCTAGGCATGGCTGCAAGAGCAGTAACATCACTGACAAGGGGCATATTGTCACGATAAGAGATTTCAGCCCCCACGCTAATACCGTATATTTGCTGGGTGAAACTCAGACCATACAGATCAATATTATCTCCATAGGCCAAATGATAATTAGCACCTCCACCAGTCAAAAAGACTTGTGGCAGCTTATCGGCAAAATTACGGTAGTAGAACCCAATAGTGCCGTTCTTAGCCCAGCTAGGTGACCAACGAGCAGCTACACCCCACTCGCCTCGATCATCTGGTGTGGCATCATGCGCACGGCGAGCTACCACGCCAGGGCCTAAAATAAGCCCCTCTCCACCAAGAGACAGCATGTCAGTCGTGCCTAGAAAACTACCGGCCTCTGGGAGACGGAAGGCTTCCCATTCCAGCATGTACTGCAACGCGATAGACAACTCAGCGCTGGGGCGGATTTGCATGGAAATCTGGTTCAGCGGTCTGAACAGCTCCTTGGCTTCTGTGCCAGGGACGGCCACGGCTTTGGCCAAATCGAGACCGGTTTGGCCATAAGCAATACCATGCATGATGCCATTACCCATAAGACTTTCGCCCCAATACACCACGTGGCTTCCTGCACGAACGTCGGTATTAATGCCACCTATCTTAAAACGGGTAAATACAAAGGCATCAAGAAACTCAGCAGATGGCCCACGATAAAATCGTTTGGTTTCACTGGACAAGCCCAGCGCCTGGTTACCACTGCTATTGATATGGTTACTGGTGCCCACGCTTTTATTATCGAGTGAGCGGTCATAGGCGCGATCATACCAACCCGCCGCCGTCACCCGAAAGCCATGGTTACGCTTATAAACAAAGTCAAACTCAGACAAAATATCCAGCCGAGTAGAAACAGTACCTTTATCAAAATTACGGTTACCGTCATCAGCGTTAACTTGTGCAAGAGTATTTTTATCCTGGCTTTCTACACGGTGAACATAATTCAACCGCACAGTATTATCCCAACGAACTTTAATATCAGGATTACCGACATCTATAGGTGCCGCATGCCCAACACCAGGCAATGCTGCACCCAGCACAATTGCAGAGACCACCAAGCCCAGCTGATTAAGCGCCGGCTTGTTTAATACAAACACCTTATTTTTCATATCATACTCCAGGTATTGTTACTTTTATTGCTTACACACACGGATATCAACTGCCCACCAGTGACTTTACTAATCTTATTTTTTGACACTTTTGAAAAAGTGCCTATCGCCCATCAAGAAATGAGACAACGCGGGGATAAGAACAAGAGCGCCGACCATATTCCACAGAAACATAAAAGCTAACAGTATCCCCATATCAGCCTGAAATTTTATTGGAGACCAGGCCCACGTAATCACACTGACAGCCAAGGTAACACCGACCACCGCAACCACCTTTCCGGTAAAAGCCAGTGCGCGATAGTAGGCTTGAGCTAAGGTCTCGCCGTTGCGCTGTCCAGCTAACTGAATACTGATGAGGTACAAGGCATAGTCCACACCTATCCCCACACCCAGCGCGATAACCGGCAAGGTAGCCACTTTTACGCCAATACCCAACACCACCATGAGTGCTTCAGCCAACAACGAGGTTAGTGCTAGAGGCAATACCGCAATCACCACCGCACGCCAGCTACGGAAGGTCACGAAGCATAGTGCGGCTACGGCCAGGTAGACATAAAGGTGCATTTGACGCCAAGCCGTGCTCACTACTTGGTTAGTCGCAGCTTCAATACCAGCGTTACCCGCTGCCATTAAGAATTCGTACTCATCACTGTTGTATTGGTCAGCAAAAACCTGAACCAACTCAGTAACCTGATTCAAGGTATCGGCTCTGTGGTCGGCTAAGTATGCCACTACCGGCATAACCGAGCACTCAACGTTAAACAAGTCCTGGTTGTTGACGCTGGCTGCCTGTGCGCCATAGTTGATTACGTATTGGTTGCGGCTCAGCGTCAGCCACTTAGGATTACCTTCGTATCCACCCGAGGTAATTTGCTTAACCGCTGCGGCCAACGACTGAGTGGCTTGCACCCCTGGCAACTGCTCCAGCTCCCAGCTCAGGCGATCCATCGCATCAAGCGCAGCAAAATTCATACAACTATCAGTCGGTGTTTTTACAATTACGGCAAACTGGTCACTGGACAGCGAGTAGTTCTGTACTACAAAGGCATTGTCTTGATTGTATCGCGAATCAGGGCGCAGCTCTGGCGCACCTTCATCCAAGTCACCTATTTGCAG
Organism: Pseudomonas saliphila; assembly: GCF_008638345.1. Taxonomy (GTDB): domain Bacteria; phylum Pseudomonadota; class Gammaproteobacteria; order Pseudomonadales; family Pseudomonadaceae; genus Halopseudomonas; species Halopseudomonas saliphila. Next base: position 346,570 of record NZ_VTVA01000003.1, read on the forward strand.
ATCAAGACTAGTGGTATAACCAATCAACACCAGAACTGCAGCCATCAACAGCGCAGAAACAGCCCAACGTCTTTTCGTAAAAACCTGCAACTTGACAAGAAGACCAACCAAGCTGAATGCAGATGGACTATCTGTTTGCTCCTTCAAACTACGTTTTGCAGCTGACACGCTCACACCTGTGTATGACAACAGGACTGGAAGCATAATTAGATTAGTGAAAATCAATACCGCTACACCGACACTGGCGGCTACGGCCAGGTCTCGAATCACCGGGATATCGAATAACATCAGCACGGCAAAGCCAACGGCATCTGCCAGCAGCGCGGTTAACCCAGCAATAAACAGTCGCCTAAACGTCATCCGCGCAGCAACCAGTTTGTGCGCACCGACGGCTATGTCTTGCATAATGCCATTCATCTTTTGCGCACCATGAGAGACGCCGATAGCAAATACCAGAAAGGGAACCAGTACAGAGAAGGGGTCCAGGCTAAACCCCATTAGTGAAACAATACCTAACTGCCATAGCACAGCAATAAGCGAACAAGAAATCATTAGAGCCGTACTAAGCACGCAGCGCGTGTAAATAAATATAATCAAACTGATAATCAGGATAGCCACTGCAAAGAACATCAGCACTTCTGACAACCCAGCTACCAGCTCGCCAATAATTTGCGCAAAACCAACAATGTGAATATCAACAAGCCCTTCAGCCTCATATTGCGCACGCACGTCAGCAATACGCTTTGACAGTACTGCATAGTCCAGCGCCTCACCGGTGGTTGGGTCACTATCCAATAGTGGCAAAAATATCATGCTGGAGTGATAGTTATTAGCCACCAGCTCACCCAGCACACCGGCTCGTATGATATTAAGCTTAAGCTTCTCTAACTCTTGCGCTGAGCCGTCGTAGGTACTCGGCATAACCGGGCCTCCGCGGAAGCCTTCTTCGGTCACTTCTGTCCAACGCACGGCTGGTGACCACAAAGATTTTATCCATGCTCGATCAACCCCGGGCACCATAAACAAATCATCATTTATACGTCGTAGCTGCTCGATATATTCAGCATCAAAAATATTACCATTCGGGTTGGTAACGACCACTCTCAAAGCGCTGCCTAGCCCACTTAACTCGTCACTATGCTCAAAATAGTTAACGACGTACTCATGGTTCTGCGGCATCATTTTTTCATAGCTGGCACTTAACGCCAGCTTATCCACCACGACATAGGCCATAAATGCCGATATAACAAGGGTCATTAAAACCAAAACCAGCCTATTACTGAATACTATTTTCTCAACTACACTTCCTGAATCAGCGTCAAATGATTCATTAATGTCTTTACCCAAATCAACGGCCTCTTTAATCATGGGTATTCCTCATCTTTATTAATCTTTATAATCTTGACGCCATTCAACCCGGCAACCACCAGGGTTTCACTGTCTTTTGCTTGCACGGCATAGAAAGGGTATTGGCTACCCAGAGCTTGCGTTTCGAACCGCTTGCCGCCGTCATTTGAATAAAAAACCTCGCCGTTAAGACTCACGAGAACCAGATCAGTGGCGCTCACGCTGCTTGCGGAGGTAATAGCAACAGAGCTGTTCATATCACTTTTCAACCAGTTTTCACCATCGGCGGTGACCCAGGTGTTGCCAAGCAAACCGTAGGCCAGCAGGCGATCATGGCTACCAATGCCGCCGAACCAGGAGCCGCGATATGGGCTTTTGACAGCATGATATGTAGCTGTTTGAGGGTTCTTTTTCAGTATCAGCCCTTGCTCGCCCAGCACATACAAAGCGCCCAAGGCCTCGACAACACCATACAGATGCAACCCGCTCTCGTTATCAATGTGATGCGAAATAACGCTCCAACTAGCACCACCATCTCGGGTTTCGAGTGCGAGGTTGCTGGCGCCAACCACAATACCGTGATTGGCATCGCTGAAATGCAACGCCAGCAATGATTGATCAACACCCTGGTCAGCGCCAAAGCTTAACTTTTCAGCACTTCTCTCGTCACCACTGGCACTGAGCACGCCTGCCAGCGCTTCATGCAAAGCTGCAATCTGGTGTCCATTTAATTGTAGACTCCAGCTTTCTCCGCCGTCTTGACTATGCAGCACGACACCATCATGACCGACCACCCATCCGGTATTTTCATCAACAAACTGGACAGCTGTTAAATCACTACTAACAGGGACATCAGCTTGCCGCCAATGATTGTCTGCACCATCCATCCACAGGATATGACCACGCTCTCCGACAACAACTGTTCTGTCACCCGCTAGAGCCAAAGAGTTAAGTGAGCTTTCTGCAGCCTTGACCGCTTTATGCGCTGGCTTCTCAAGGCGATCAAGCATGCCCTGCGGCTGCGCCTGAACACTGGCAGCGGCGCACACTAACGAAAACATCATCAGCAAAATACGTAGCCCTGGACGCTGCTGACGGCCTGATTTGATATTGGCAAGGGCGGACAAATTTACGATGACCTTGTTTTTTTTCTTCATGCAACCCTCCGGCGTTTTTCAAGATAGTTGTCACTGTTCTACTACTAAGCCGCTTGCCGCATAGGCAGTTCCGTTTCCGGGTTCAACGTCGTCGGTCCAACAGGCTCGCAGTTCCTGACGGGGCGCGTCCCCCAGCGTGACGGCATACTCTGTTTGGCCTGCTCCAGTACCCGCTTGCGCTGCTCCAGCAGCACGGCATCTTCGCCGTTGTGACGCTGCTCCGGCGTTACGAAGCGCAGCTTGCTGTGCCGATGCTCGGTGTTGTACCAGCGAACGAACCGGTCTACCCACAGCCGAGCCTCATCCAGCGAGGCAAAGCCACGGGAGGGCCACTGGGGACGGTACTTCAACACCCGGAACAACGATTCAACGAAAGCGTTGTCGTTGCTGACACGGGGACGGCTGTACGAGGGCAGCACGCCCAGCTCTTCCAGCTTCGCCTTCATGGTCTGCGCCTTCATCGGCGCACCGTTATCCGAGTGCAGCACCAGCGGCTTGTGCAGGCACTGTTCACGCAACTGAGTGCGTTGCAAAAGCTGGGCGGCATATTCGCCACTCTCGGCCTCATGGACCTCGTAACCAACGATTTTACGGCTGTAGAGATCCTCGAACATGTACAGGTAGTAAAACTGCCCGCCGACAATGCTCGGGCAGGCCTTCAGATTCGGGTTGATCTCATGGTTGCCCTTGAAGCCAAGGCGCGAGGAGTTGCTGGAAAGGTTGGTTTCAGAGTAGTCGGCGCCGTCATCGAGGAAATCCACCGAAACATGTGCACGGCCATAGACGGTCACATCTGCCATTGCCACAGCGGGTACCGCCAGAGCGGCACCAACAGCAACCGCAATCAACTTCATCTTCATCGAAAAGCTCCTTCGTTTTATGAAACGCCGTCATTGCCTGCGGCATGACATCGTCTGTTTGGACGGAGGCAATTATGGAAATCCGATATGACAGAAGGCTTGCTGCTCCATGACATTTTCGAGTCAATGGAACTTTTTCAAAAACAAGCAATTGCGTTATGTAACGGCTTCTGTGAGAGGGCTTCGAAGCGACTGTCGAAGGGTGCAGGCGTGCTCCGCTGCGACCTTATAGATCGAATGTTAAGTTTTCGAGAATCGCGGCAAGCTATAGTCGCCGGCTTGGGAAACTCTGAAAATAGTCGTCATTCCCGCGCAGGCGGGACAGCAGTTTTATCGCTGAACAGCGCTTGCGCTGGCCCGAAGGGGGATAATCCAGAACCTCCGTAACGCCTGGGCTCCGCCTTCGCGGAGTGACGATAAATGGCTTTTTTCAGCGCATCCCGAACGGTGCCAGCGAAACGGGCTGGCACCGGGCCCGAACCCTTTGACCGGAGTGCTTTCGTGACTCTGCTTATTGCCGATTCCCTGCACGCCGCACCCCTCGCAGGCTACTGGTGTAGGTGCTTCAAGCCGAAAATGTATGTCTTCATTCTGCTCATCAGAATCCACCAACTGGTACCCAGGAAGGCTTAACGAATTAATCATCTCCCGCCTTGATCAGAAAAACAGGTAGGTGGCGTAACCGGCAATCATCGCCATAGCAAAAATGACTGCTAAAAACGCCGCTAAAAGCTTCAGCGTGAACAAAGAGCGCAACAGAATGAGCTCAGTCAGGCTGGCTCCGGCACTGCCGATGATCAACGCTAGCACCGTCCCGGCACCCACGCCTTTGGCCATCAGAGCCGCTGCCAGAGGTATGACGGCTTCAGCGCGAATATACAACGGCACGCCGATGACAGCGGCAACTGGAATGGCAAAGGGATTATCTGGGCCTGCATACTGCTCCAATAAGTCAGTGGGCATGAAACCATAGATCACGCTGCCAATCGCAATACCGATGAGCAGGTAAGGCAACACATCGATAAAGTCCGACCAAGCTTCCCGCCACACACCACTGTACTTCCCTTCTTTCTTAACCGTGACAGTGGGTTGACTGTCACAGCATTCGCTAGACGTAGAGACTGTTGTCTTCCTATCAGCCCCGCAAGAAGCCGTCTTCGGAGTGGTGTCGCAGCTGTTGGTGCCGCAACTCGATGCGGTCGATGTAGCACTGCACGGGCTTGCTGATGAACTACATCCACTGCTCTCTTGTGTCGCCGTCCGGCGCACATAACGCTCGAAGCCAAGCGTGTGAAGCAGCCATCCGGCACCTACCGCGACCACCAAAGCGGCGAGCACATAGATAGCAGTAAGTGTCCATCCAAACGTGGCAACCAGCAGGCCGACGACGATAGGATTCAGCAACGGAGATGAGAAAAGAAACACCATCATCGGCCCAAAACCGGCCCGTGCCCGAATCAACCCTTTCAACATGGGGATAGTCGAGCAACTACAGAAGGGCGTTATAGCTCCTAAACCAGCAGCAAGAAAATAGCCTCGCTTCCCACTGGAAGTCAGTAACGCTTCCACCTTGGATGGTGGGATGTGACGTTGAAGAACTCCGACCAGCAAGCTAATGCCAATGAATAAAACCGATAGCTCGATAGCGAGAAAGGCGAACATGCCTAGAGCGTCTTGGAGTTGAGATGACATTCAATATTACTCCTATATTTCTAGTATTGTCGAAATGATGTACGCAGCCTACTTGCGTTTATCCGACCTGTCAACTATAATTCTAGAAACATCGAATTATTGGGGCGTGCTATGGATCACGAAAAGGTTGCAGCCAGCTTAGCTGAGCTAGGGAATAGTCACCGACTGTCCGTGTTCCGCTTTCTGGTCAAAGCTGGCCATGATGGGGCTTCGGTCGGAGATATCCAGAAGGGGCTGGGTATTCCTGCTTCGACGCTATCACATCACCTTGCGCGCATGGCCAAGGTAGGGCTGATCCGGCAGGAGAAACATAGCCGCACGATTGTCTGTATACCCGAGTATGGGCACCTAGAGAATTTGATCGGTTTCTTACAAGAGGAATGTTGTGCAGGTGTTCGGATTGCGCATGAACCAGAACCGCTTTGACGCTTGCCCAGCTCTCGCTGTCCTCCCTAGTCAGCATCGCTATGAAGACTCAGGCGAAGGTGGAAACAGAAAATTGGCAGTAGAGTAGGCTGAAGAGGATCAATCAGATAATCCGCTGAGAAAGATTTTCTTCTTTACATCTTTGGCATTTTATCAACCAGAAATTCCGGATACCCTAAATACAAAGCTGCCTTCTCGGTCGCTTATGGGGCTGGGTTACGGATTGGCGAAGTGGCGATGTTGAAAGTGACGGATATCGACAGTTCTCGCATGCTATTGCGCGTTGAGCAAGGTAAAGGGAAGAAAGACAGAATGGCAATGTTATCGCCAATGCTGTTGAGTACACTTCGCCAATGGTACAAACATGCCAAAGCGCATCACCTAATGCTACCGGGAGGGTGGTTGTTCCCAGGGCAAAATCCGTTAAACCCACTTGGCACCCGTCAACTCAGTCGTGCCTGTCAGTCTGCGTGTCTGGATGCAGGACTGAATAAAAAAGTCTCCATGCACACCTTACGGCACAGTTTCGCCACGCACTTACTGGAAGATAAAGTCGATATTCGCATCATCCAAACGCTGTTGTGGCATAGTAAACTGGAAACCACTGCGCTGTATGCACAAGTCGCCAGTAAACTCTTGCGAGAGGTGGTGAGTCCGTTAGATACACTGGCATTGTGAGCGTGATGTTATGTCGAGTTGTTCACGGCCACCGCTTGAGGTGGCGGATGTGTTTCGTCTGTCTGGTACGCAGTATAAAAGCGCTCAGCATAGGCATTTAAGCTTAGCGCAACTGAAAGTGATGTCAGCCATTGAGCGTTGTCGAAGTGCCCAGTTAGGTGCTCATCACCTGCACTGTGAACACTGTCATACCGATGCCATCGCATATAACTCCTGCCGTAATCGTCACTGTCCGAAGTGCCAGGGTTCAAGCGCCAAACGCTGGTTTGCAGCCAGAGAGCAGCAGTTGTTACCTGTAGAGTACTACCATGTGGTGTTTACCTTACCTGGTGAGGTAGCACAACTGACTCCCGATAAATAAATCTTACAGGACAAAACCTGTTAATGACTGTTTAATTAATAAAGCTCCCGCTAACAGTTCATATGTGCGTTACATCCCTGTAGCATCGCCCAGCCACGCCATCCGGGCGTGTCGTTCTTCGTGCTGCGTTATGCCACTGGCATAACGGTCACTCATTACCCAGCCGAAAATCATAGACTTTCGTGGTTCATTCGCGAGCGAAGCAATGCGTAACCAAATACGTTTTTAATATATTTTAATCCGCGTAACGTCGTACGCCCTGGCAGAATTGCTGCTAATATAGCGCCTCGTTATCCGGCGACATTTATTTTTGCGCCCACTGCCGTTCTTATTGTTCATTATTCAGGATCACCATGGCACTTAAAGCAACCATTTTTAAAGCAGACCTGTCGATCACCGATATGGACCGCAACTACTATAACGACCACAACCTCACCATTGCCCGGCATCCGTCTGAAAATGATGCGCGTATGATGCTGCGAATTATCGCGTTTATTGTGAATGCTCATGAACGACTGCAGTTCACTAAGGGGTTATCCGATGATGACGAGCCGGACCTGTGGCAAAAGAACTTCAGTGATGAGATTGAGTTGTGGATTGAATTAGGCCAACCCTCAGAACAACGTATTAAGAAAGGCTGTAATCAAAGCCAGCAGATGATGATTTACTCCTACGCCGATAACAGCTTTGATGCCTGGTGGAAAAAGGAACAAAACAAGCTGCAAACCCGCAAAAACCTCTCGGTGTTTACGGTGCCTGAAGCACTGGCTTCCACACTGGAAAACGTCGTGCAACGCTCTATGCAAATTCAGGTGACCGTACAGGACGGTCAGATGTGGCTGACTATCGAAGGGCCGGACGTAACAGAAAGTGTTGAAGTGGCCATTGAACAGCATATGTAGAGGCGTAAGCGACGGACGTCTGGAACGTCCGTCTAGCACTACTGTGCAGCAGGAAAACTACTAGTTAAACAGATCTTTAAGTTTGTCTTTGCCTTTTTCCATTAACTTGTCTTTTTCTTCCTCAAGTTTTTCTTTGGCTTTATCGGCTGCCACTTTCTTCGCTTCGGCTTTTGCCTGTTTAATAGCGTTATCCAGCATTTGTTGCACTATAGCGGCACCAACCGAGTATAAGAAATATTAACGCTA
>NZ_VTVA01000030.1 GCF_008638345.1 Pseudomonas saliphila
CCCCCTTTTTCAAAGTGGGGAACTTGGCCGTGCAAGTCGGGCAGAAATCTGTCTAGGCGGGCTCTGTGCGGTAGGCGACAGTGGAAGCAGTCGCCCCTTGGACTAGCCCCGCTTCCAACGGGAGGGCTTAGTAGATGCGGCAATCGGGGTGGCTGAACACAGGCTATAACGATAGCCAGCTCTCTCCTCGGATCAATTCCAACAAGAAGTCTGCGGGTCGGATCTGTGGTTTACGGTAACGAACACTAGCCATTGATAATGAAGTGACCCCGACAAAAAACGGCTGGGCGGATCTGCAGATACGGCAGCGACACCCGAGCGCTGGCGGTAACTGAACCCACAGCAGCACGCACCAGTCCCCCCTTTGACAAAGGGGGCTAGGGGGATTCGGGTTTGCCCGGTGTGCGCTCGGCGTACCGGCTATCCTGCTTGAGCCGTCCCAGTAGCTGGTCAACCAGCACCAGATGGGCGGTGATGGCGTGGGTGGCGGTCTGGAAGTAGGTTGACGAGCGAAGCGTTGGGTGTGCTTCAACGGCCAGCACCCGATCGATCAATTCAAGCAGTCGATCGAGGCAGTCTTCAGCTTCCTGCACTTCGGCCGCCATTATTCGACGCATCTGCGGATCGGCGTGCAATTGTGCGAGCGGTAGATAGGTCTGAGCAGCAATCCGCGTGCGCAGTCTTTCCAGCTCTGCGCGCAGCGCATCACTCAGATCGGGACGCACCAGTATGCCGGTGCCAATAGCACGCGCCTGCCCAAGCAGCTCGGTATGCTCAAGCAGCTGTAACCAACAGCCGACAGGTTGGGTCGCCAGAGAGCCCAGACACTCAAGATCATGTCGATCGGCGATGCTATGGATGGTTTCGAGCAATAACGCCAACATGCGGTTATGCGAACGCAGCACCGATTCAGCGTTGACATCATCCTGCTCGCTGTCGATCTGTGCCCACTGAGCCAGTGCCTGATGCCAACCCGGATACCACTGCAAACTGCTCTCATGTACCCGACAACGCGCAAGCTGAGCACGGATTTCCTGATGTACTGCCCAGCGCCGAGCCGGCAAACTGCCCTCGCCGCCCATCTCACCGAAGCTCAACCCACGGTGTTGCTGTACCAGCTCCAACAGATGTCGCAGACAGGTAATGCGTTCGAGCTCCTGTACGCAGGCTTCACAGCGTGCGTGCAAGCGTTTGCGGCGCATCTGCGCGAACCAGAGCGAGACTGCAATCAGAATCAGAAGAAAGAGCGCCACAGTGCCTAGGTACATGTTGGCGCTCCAGAGGGAGGAATCAGGACGCGTTCAGGGTATCCGAACGTTCTTCGAGCAACTCGATGCGATAGCCATCCGGGTCCTCGACAAAAGCCAATACGCTGGTGCCGTGCTTCATCGGGCCGGGTTCGCGCACAATCTTGCCACCGGCATCGCGGATCTGCTCGCAAGCCTTGTAGACATCGTGGACTTCAATGGCGATATGACCGTAACCGGTACCCAGCACGTAATGATCGGTATCCCAGTTGTGGGTCAGTTCGAGTACTGCATTGTCTGATTCATTGCCATATCCGACAAAGGCCAGAGTGAAGCGGCCTTCGGGAACATCCTTGCGACGCAGCAACGTCATACCCAGCACCTCGGTGTAGAAGGCGATGGACTTGTCCAGATTACCGACGCGAAGCATGGTGTGTAGGAGTCTCACGCGTGTCTTTCCTCGTTGGTCGAGATTGGATTCGCAGGCTCGAAAGCCAAGGCGAGGCCGGATCATTGTCCGGCCCCGGTTTCAGCATACCGATGATGTCAGAGCAGCTTACGCCCTTTGCTTGCAGCAATACGCATGCGCAGCGCATTGAGCTTGATGAAGCCCGCCGCGTCGGCCTGATCGTAGGCACCAGCATCGTCTTCAAAGGTGGCGATGGCGGCATCGAACAGCGAGTCGTCAGACTTGCGGCCGGTGACAATGACATTGCCCTTGTAGAGTTTCAGGCGCACGACGCCGTTTACATGGAGCTGCGATGCATCGATCATCTGTTGCATCATGACGCGCTCAGGACTCCACCAGAAACCGTTGTAGATCAGCTCGGCATACTTGGGCATGAGGCTGTCTTTCAGGTGAGCCACTTCACGGTCCAGGGTAATCGACTCGATCGCACGGTGACCCTTGAGCATGATGGTGCCGCCGGGGGTTTCGTAGCAGCCGCGCGACTTCATGCCGACGAAACGGTTTTCGACGATATCCAGACGGCCGATGCCGTTTTCGCCACCCACCTTGTTCAGATACGCCAGTACCTCGGCAGGGCTCATCTGTTTGCCATCAATGGCAACGATGTCACCCTTGCTGTACGTCAGTTCCATGATGGTCGGGGTGTCAGGAGCGTTCTCGGGCGACTTGGTCCAGCGCCACATGTCTTCTTCGTGCTCGGCCCAGGTATCTTCCAGCACGCCGCCTTCATAGGAAATGTGCAGCAGGTTGGCATCCATCGAGTACGGCGACTTTTTCTTGCCGTGGCGTTCGATCGGAATGTCGTGCTTGGCTGCATAATCCATCAGCTTCTCGCGCGACAGCAGATCCCATTCGCGCCAGGGTGCGATCACTTTAACGCCAGGCTTGAGGGCATAGGCGCCCAGCTCGAAACGCACCTGATCGTTGCCCTTGCCTGTCGCGCCATGGGAAATGGCGTCTGCGCCGGTTTCGTTGGCGATCTCGATCAGCCGCTTGGCGATCAGCGGCCGGGCAATGGAGGTGCCCAGCAGGTATTCACCTTCGTAGACGGTATTGGCGCGGAACATGGGGAACACAAAATCGCGCACGAACTCTTCACGCAGGTCGTCAATGTAGATTTCCTTGACGCCCATTGCCTCTGCCTTGGCGCGGGCCGGCTCGACCTCTTCGCCCTGACCGAGGTCGGCGGTAAAGGTCACTACTTCGCAATCGTGAGTATCCTGCAACCACTTGAGAATTACCGACGTATCCAGTCCGCCCGAATAGGCCAGGACGACTTTTTTCACATCAGTCATTACGTGCTCCCTTGAAGGTTCATTTCCGTCGCCGCGGAGAGCGCCGGTCAAAGGCGCTATTCTAGCGCCCGACAACAAGGAATCACAGAGCGGATGCGTTTGCCGGAGTCAGCGCACCCGGCCATGGCGATACCACCAAGCCCACGCCATGCGCTCAGAGCACCATGACCGCGAGCCAGCCGAAGGCAATCAGCGGCAGGTTGTAATGCAGAAAGGTAGGCACGACCGTATCCCAGATATGATTGTGCTGGCCGTCGACATTAAGACCGGCGGTCGGCCCCAGTGTCGAATCCGACGCCGGCGATCCCGCATCGCCCAGAGCCGCCGCGGTGCCCACCAGCGCCACAATCGCCAGTGGGCTGAAGCCCAACTGCATGGCCAGCGGCACGTAGATGGCTGCAATGATCGGAATGGTCGAGAACGAGGAGCCGATGCCCAGTGTGATCAGCAGACCAACCAGCAACATCAGCAGCGTCGCCAACCCTTTACTCTCGCCGATCATGTCAGCAGAGCTGATGACGAGGGTCTCGATCGAACCGGTGGCACGCATGACTTCGGCAAAGCCGGCAGCTGCAATCATGATGAAGCCAATCATGGCCATCATCTTCATGCCCTCAGTGAAGACATCATCCGCCTCGCTCCAGCGAACCACGCCGGATACGGAAAAGATCACAAAGCCGGTGAGCGCTCCAATGATCATGGAGTCGAGCAGCAGCTGGACGACGAAGGCGGCCGCCACGGCAAACAGCGCAACAGCCAGCGACAGCGGGTTATAACTGACACTCTCACCGCCCGTTTGCTCAATACGCGAGACGTCGTAATGGCGCGGACGTCGGTAGCTGATGAAGATTGCTACCAGCAAGCCACAGAGCATGCCCAGCGCGGGCAATGCCATCGCCTGCATGACGTTGACGCTGCTGACATCCGCGCCGCTTTCGGTGAGGTTGGCCAGCAGGATGTCATTCAGAAAAATCCCGCCGAAACCTACGGGTAGAAACATATAAGGTGTGATCAGACCAAAGGTCAGCACGCAGGCCACCAGGCGTCGGTCCAGGTTAAGCCTGGCCATGACCATCAGTAATGGCGGTATCAGCAGCGGGATGAAGGCGATATGGATGGGCAGAATATTCTGTGAGGATAACGCCACCGCGAGAATGACGCCCAACAGCATGATCTTGAGCAGACCGTGGCCGGCTTCGTTTCGCTGATTGATCATGCCCAACGCGCGGTCTGCCAGCGCGTGGGCCAGGCCGGATTTGGCGATTGCCACAGCAAAGGCGCCCAGCAACGCGTAACTCAGGGCCACATTGGCACCCTTGCCCAACCCACTCTGGAAAGCGGCGAGCGTTGCTTCAAGTCCGAGCCCGCCGACCAGGCCACCGGTCACCGCTCCGAGAATCAATGCAACCACCACGTGTACCCGGCACAAGCTCAGCACCAGCATCACTGCAACAGCTACGACTACCGCATTCATCGTTGGAGTTCCTGTATTTGATTGCAGACTGCCAGAACCGTCCTGGCTGAGGGCGCGTACTCTGCCGTATCACCGGAATGCTGTCAAAAAATGACCGTCGGAGCGATATTCGCGCCACCCCCTACCAATGTCTAATTCTCGTCACCAATAGACTGAAAAACTCCTGCTCCGCTAACGACCCCTCAAGAACAGGGCTTGCGGACGATAGCGGGCGTATCACCTGAGTGTTCACAAAGCAACAGCGTCCTGGAGATTCGACCAAGGTCTTACGGCTGACAAGCCAAACGCGTGCTTTATTGGACTGCGCTTCCGGTTGATACCGGTTCGCTATCATCCATCAGGAGAATAATAATGAGAAAGCTTGGTAAACCCAGCGCTTTGGCCGCTGCCGTCGCACTTTCGCTCACACTGCCTACCTCGCCGGGAGCGCATGCCTCCTCCTTCGTTGATGACGCCAGTGGTTCACTGCAACTGCGCAACTTCTATTTCAACCGGGATTTTCGCGATACGGGTGCACGTCCGCAGGCCGAAGAATGGGCCCAAGGCTTTATCTTCCGCGGCAAATCGGGCTATAGCCATGGCGATCAGGGGTTGGGCCTGGACGTTCATGCGGCGCTCGGCCTGAAGCTGGCGTCCGACGACGACCACGCCGGTACCGCCTTGCTGCCCAACGCGCTAGGGGACGAGGGTCCGAACAGTTACAGCCATATCACCTTCACTGCCAAAGCCAAGATCTCCGAGACCGAACTCAAAGTCGGTGGCCTGACGCCCGCCGTCCCGGTACTGCAGGCCAGCGACATACGCCTGCTGCCCCAGACTTACACTGGCGCGGCGCTGACGATGAACGAGGTCAGCGGCCTGGCCTTACAAGCGGCGCAGCTGCGCGAATTCAATCAGTTGAACAGCACCAATCGCGAAGACATGATCGCCAACATTGGCGGCACATCCGATCGTTTCAACTACTATGGCGGGGCCTACACCTTCCCCACCCAGTCCCCCGAGTCCACTACGCTGGGGTTGTGGCGGGGTGATCTAGATGGTGTCTACGACCAGAACATGATCAATCTGCTGCACAACATGTCACTGGGCGACTGGAAGCTGGGCGCCAATCTGGCCTACTTCGACAGCGACATCGAAGCCGGCAACACCGACAACAAGATGAAGTCCGTGATGCTCTCGGCCGGTACGGGTCCCCATACCTTCCGGCTCGGCTATCAGCACAGTGACGGCGAGTCGGCATTTCCGTACATCGCGCTGAGCAACCCCTATATTGCCAACTACATCCAGATCCTCGATTTCGGACGGCCCGACGAAAAATCCTGGCAGGCCCGTTATGATCTGGATTTCGCCAGCCTTGGGCTGCCTGGCCTGAAAGGTCTGGTGCGCTACGTGAGCGGTGATAATATCAACATCGCGGGTTCCGACGCCGACAAGGAATGGGAACGCGATATCGACTTCACCTACACCGTCCAGAACGGTCCTCTGAAGAACGTTTCAGTCCAGTGGCGTAACGCGATGGTGCGCTCCGATGTACTCGGTGCGGTGGACGAGAACCGCCTGATCCTCAATTACACCATAGCGTTGAAGTAAGCCGGTACTAAGGGCGTAGCGCGCCTGCGCTACGCCTGGCTGGATACCGTCCAACCCCGTCGGCGCGCAGGCGCACGCCAACCCCAGGAGAACCGCTCACAGCCGCGGCGCGGCCTGGGGGTGTAGTGCGCCTGCGCTACGCCAGGTCTGGCTACCGCACCCAACTAATCGGCTCAAGGCCTTAAAACTGCGCCTGNGGCTACCGCACCCAACTAATCGGCTCAAGGCCTTAAAACTGCGCCTGCAGCTCCTCGACGTGTAATATTGCAATCCAATCACTGTTACTGGCATGCATAGAGACCCCACGCATTCATGGTCGCCATTCACATCCCCTCCTCTGTCCTGACACTCCGTGCCGGCCACAGCGCCATTGGGCATATTCGCCAGCATGGGTTACAGCCTGCTGACGTACATATGATTCCGGGCGCAGCCGGGGGACCCAAGGCGCTGGGTATTCAGGGACTGGATCTGGCCTTGTTTGGTGACTGGCTTCCGCGCTCCAGCCAGCCTCGTAGCCTGATCGGCGCCTCTATCGGCAGTTGGCGCTTCGCTGCGGCCTGTTTGCCAGATCCGGTTGCCGGGCTCAAACGCCTCGGCGAGCTCTATACCACACAGCGGTTTCCACGTGGCATCAGCGTCGCTGACATCAGCCTGCGCTGTGGTGTGATGCTCGATGACCTGCTCGGCGATCAATTCGAGCAGATGCTGCGCAACCCGCTCTACTATCTGAACGTAGTGGTGGTCAGAAGCCTGGGGCTGATGCAACACGACACCCGCTCCCGTCTCGGGCTTGGTTTGAGCGGCGTGATGGGCGCCAACCTGTTGGGTCGCCGCTTCCTCAAACATTACTTTGAGAGAGTCATTCTGCATGATCCGCGCTTGCAGCCACCGCTCGCTGAGCTGCTCGATTTCACCAGCAGTCACGTCCACCTGAGTGCTGCCAACATGCGCCAAGCCTTGCTGGCATCGGGCTCGATTCCGATGGTGATGGAGGCCGTGCGCGACATTCCCGGCATGGCGGCCGGCTCATACCGTGACGGCGGACTGTTGGACTATCATCTGGATCTACCCTACCAGGCGCCGGGAGTGGTGCTGTATCCGCACTTTATCGACCGGATCGTGCCCGGCTGGTTTGACAAGACGCTGCCGTGGCGGCGCGGCAACCTCCAGCAGTTGAAGGATGTGCTGCTGATGGCGCCGTCACGTGAATATCTCGCTTCCCTGCCCTACGGCAAGTTGCCGGACCGTAAAGACTTCACCCGGTTTCTTGATGATGACGCGACCCGGGAAAAATATTGGCGCACGGCCATGGCAGAAAGCGCGCGCCTGGGCGATGAGTTTCTCGAACTCGTTGATAGCGGTCGGCTGATCGATCGCATCCAGCCGCTGTAGATGCTGCACTTCATCAGGTTACCCAGGCCCAGCCGCTCCGCGCTCGACGACAGCCTCATTCTGCTGCGTCTGGCGGTGCTCTACGGTGGCCTTGGTGTGCTGAGCCATTACGTCGCGGCATGGATCATGCGTTTCGTCGGCAGCCAGTTTCATATCGATACCCAATTTCTGATGCTGGATGCGCTGTTCGCCGCATCGGTCATGCTCGGCAGCCTGCTTATCGCCTGGCTGTTGCAACCCGACTCGCCGCTGCGCTGGTTGTTCGGCTCGCGTCTGAGCGTGCGCGGCGTGCTGCTGGCGATACTGGGTGCGGTGGTCATGGTCTATGCCGCCGACCCGCTTGCTGGCTGGTTTGACCTGCGCTTACCCGATAGCGTGCTGCTCCCGGAGGGCGAAACCAGACCGCAGGCGGTAACCCCGCTGCTCGAGCTGACCGGTGGCCGGTTGTTGATGGCGCTGGTGATCGCGGTGCTTTGGGTGCCGGCGGCTGAAGAGTTCATCTTCCGCGGATGGCTGTTCAAGGCCTTGGCACGGACCCGTCCTGGCATGCTGATCGCATTGCCGGCTTCGACGCTGATCTTCGCGCTATTGCACGGCTTCTACAGTCCGGGCGGGGTCCTGGTGATCGGCGTGCTGGGCGCATTCCTCGGCTGGCTGCGCTGCCGTTACGACCAGCTATGGCTATGTGTGCTGGCACATGCGGTGTACAACGGTTTGACGCTGATCATGGTATCCATCCAATGACCGCATCCGACTTATCTTGCCCGCTATGCGCTGCGGCGACTTCGCTTTATTGCACCGATCGCCGGCGGGTCTACTATCACTGTCCCGTCTGCGCTCTGGTGCATGTTCCCCGCGAGTGGCATCTCGATTCGCAAGCCGAACGTGCGATCTACGATCTGCATGAAAATGATACCGATGAGCCCGGTTACCGCCGCTTTCTGTCCCGGCTCGCCGAACCACTGCTCGCGCGACTGGCACCAGCCAGCGAAGGCCTGGATTTTGGCTGTGGCCCTGCCCCGGCACTTGCCTCCATGTTGAGAGATCAGGGACATCGCGTTGCCCTGCACGATCTCTACTATCACCCCGCGCCTGATCTGCTTGAACGCCAATGGGACTTCATTACCGCCACCGAGGTGGTCGAGCACCTGGCACAACCGGCGTGCGAGCTGGAGCGGTTATGGAGTTGCCTGAAACCGGGAGGATGGCTGGCCATCATGACCAAACGCGTGCGCGACCAGCAGGCGTTCCAGACCTGGCATTACAAGAATGACCTGACGCATATCAGCTTCTTCAGTGATGACACGTTCAAATGGCTGGCTGAGCGATGGACGGCAGAGCTGCAGATTGTCGGCGCGGATGTCATCTTGCTGCGCAAGCATCAGGCGAGATAAAGCCTGTATTGCCGTCAGTCAGTCCAGCACGCGCCGTGAGCCGGCGTACCAGCGCTGCCAATGACTGGCTTGCAGACTGTCGACCCGCACATGACCACCGGAACTGGGAGCGTGCAGGAAACGCCCATCCCCGACATAGATTCCGGCGTGATTGACCTTGCGACCGGCCATGGAAAACAACACCAGATCGCCCGGCTGTAGCGGGTCGGCGCGCTGCGTCGGCAATGCACTCAGACCGGAGGTGGTACGCGGCAGGCTGACCCCGGCCGACTCGCGAAACACGTAATTGATCAACCCGCTGCAATCAAACCCGGTATCGGGCGACATACCGCCGTAGCGATAGGGGGTGCCAAGCAGACTGAAGGCGTGAAAAATCACATCGTCATGGGGTTGGCCTGAAGCCGCAGGCGGCTCTGAGCTCACATAGGGCGCATGGGTGTTCGGCGCGCTGGAACAACCAGCGAGGAACAGCGTCGCAGCAATCATCATCACACCCATTAAGCGCATGGAGCAGTCCCGGTAGCCGATCATAGGCGTAACACTGCCTTGCCATCACCGAGCGGTCAAGAATCAGTGGTTCACGGTGTGGCCCAGCATCACAGATAACTGGCAAAGAGGCCTGCCGCTTTCAGCATGCCACTGATTGAACGCCGCCTGCGTGGCTGCCAGATCACGCTGACTACTAGGCACCTTATCGACCACGCCCTGCGCCTTGAGCGCCGCCACCACGTCGTCGCTGGGTACGAAGGTGTCCTTACCCAGCATCCGCAGATAACGCGGTGCCGACAGCCCGCCCATCTGATTGCCGCGCCGGGCAATTAGCCGCCACAGGCCGGTGATATCGGTGACAGGCCAATCGGCGATGAAGCTCCCCATGGAGCCGTGCTCCTGGCTAATATCGAGGATCATCTGGGCGTTGCGCGGCACGCTGCGGAGCTTGCCCAGATGCCGGATAAGCCGGGCATCCTGCATCATCCGCTCAATATGTTCCGCGCCCATCAGTACGACCTTCTCCGGATCAAAACCAAAAAACGCCTGCTCGAAGGCCGGCCATTTAGCATCGACCAGACTGTGCTTCAACCCGGCGCGAAATACCCGCAGCGCCAGGGTCGAGAGGTAACGATCGTTGCTCAATTGACGCAGTTGCTCGTCCCTGGCCGGCACCGGCAAGCGCGCCTCCATGGCGGCGCGCGAGCCAAAACGGTTCAGACAGTATTCTTCCAACCAGAGGTAACTGCGCAGTGAAGGCATCAGACGTTCATTACGTTAAGAAAGCGTGGGGTTGCCTGATCGTCGATCTTCAGGCCGGCGAAATCAAACAGCTTGGCGTCCGCTAACTGGGAGGGATGCACATGCCGAAGTGAACGGAAGATGCTTTCAACTCGGCCGGGGGTTTCCCGTTCCCAGCTCTGCAGCATCTCCTTGACCACCTTGCGCTGAAGATTTTCCTGCGAACCACAGAGGTTGCACGGAATGATCGGAAACTCACGTAGACGCGAGTAGGCCTCGATATCCTTCTCGCTGCAGTACGCGAGCGGGCGAATCACCACATTGCGGCCGTCATCGGATAGCAGCTTGGGCGGCATCGCCTTGAGCGTGCCTCCGTAGAACATGTTCAGGAAGAAGGTTTCAACAATATCGTCGCGGTGATGTCCGAGGGCTATGCGGGTTGCACCAATCTCATCGGCAAAGGTATAGAGATTGCCCCGCCGCAGCCGCGAACACAGCGAGCAGGTGGTCTTGCCCTCCGGGACCTTCTCCTTGACGATCGAATAGGTGTCGCGCTCGAGGATGTGATACGGCACGCCGACCTGCTCGAGGTACGCAGGGAGTACGTGTTCCGGGAAGCCGGGCTGCTTCTGATCCAGATTGACTGCCACCAGTTCAAAGCGGATCGGTGCCACCTTCTGCAGATGCAGTAGCACCTCCAGCATGGTGTAGCTGTCCTTGCCGCCGGACAGGCAGACCATGATCTTATCGCCCTCCTCGATCATGCCATAGTCAGTAACAGCTTCAGCAGCGAGGCGGCGCAGACGTTTCTGCAATTTGTTCTGATTGACGCTCAAAGTGGACATGACAGAAGGATCCGGAAGGAGGTAAAGCCGGGTATTTTACCCACAAATACCGTCCCATAAAAACAACGCCCCCTGACGACCGGACGACCGTCAGGGGGCGTTTTCTACCTACGAGTATTTAGCGCAGGTAAACCGGACCGATGCCAAAGCCCCAGAAAATCACGGCTGTTGCCATCATTGCCACCAGCACCACCAGACCTACGGCCAGGATAGAGCTGGAGAAAAGGAAACCTTCTTCGGACGGAATATCCATAAAGATTGGAATGCCCTGATAGAGCAGATAGGTGGTGTAAGCGACGGCCGCCGTGCCGACAGTCATAATCAGCCACAGGTTTGGATATAAAGCGCACAGGCCTGCCAGAAACAGCGGCGTCGCGGTATAAGCGGCGAACACCAGACAATCACTGAAGCTCGGATTGGAATCGTAAGTGCGTGCCATCCAGTGGATGAAGGCACCCATCACCACCACCCCCGCCAGCAGCGCGATGTAAGACAAAACAGTCATGTATAGCGCACTTGCCTGGGTCAACTTCACTGGATCGATCGTGCCAATCGACCAGCCTACCTGCGTAGTACCGATATAAGCGGAGACCGCTGGGATCGCTGCCAGAACAAGTACGTGGACAAGATACGTCGGGCCGATGGTGCGTTCCTCGCCCTTGATTACTCTCCATTCTTTATCAGGGTGGGTGAACAATCCCATGACGTGTTGGATCATCTGGCAGCTCCTCAATTTATTATTCATTCCTGTCGTCTTCGGCTTGGCCGGCGGCAGGTGCTGGGCTGTGACCGTATGTCGCAGCCCATACCTTGACTATAGTCAAAACGGGGATGGAAATAAGTAGGTACGTTAGAGAGATTCGCGACTTCAACTCGCCAGGTAATAGCGTTTTAGAATTAAAAACGCTTCATTGATGCGCTGCACCAGTGCGGTGTCGCCTCCCCGGTCCGGATGATGCGCGCTCATCAGCGCGCGATAACGCTGCTTGATCTGCGCGAAGTCGGCAGAGGCCTTTAGATCCAAGAGCTCTAATGCGCCTTCGACGCCTTCAGGCGAGGCAACAGGCGTTTGCCTCCAGAATGCATCGAGAAGGTTCTGCACATCTGCGGCATTGGTCGCAGCCCACTGTTCCCAGTCCAGATAATAAGTGCGCAGCGGATCTGCCAGTTGTAGGCCCGCGCCGCTTGGCGGAACAGGAAGAACAACAATGCGCAGTGCGCTGATCTGCAATCGCCTCCCCGAACAATTAAGCGAATCGGATAGCCCGTACAGCATGTGAAACAGTAAAAAATGAATGCGAAACAGCTGCAACGGATCGCTTAGCGCGCCGGGGACGGCGAAAAGCGATTGCGGATAATCCACAGCCAGACGTTTGATTAACGCGAACTCATCAATGCCTTCCGGAAGGGATTCCAGAACGGCCAGCAGATGCTGATCGAACCCGGCGGGCAGCAGGTCTTGCGGAGCAAAATCGGTCATGGCGGCAGTCTAGCATCACAGACTGTCCAGGTTTAGCCACCCGGAACATCCAGGTAAGCTTCGATATCTGGGCAGCCCATTTCGGATCAGACATGCTGCTGCCGTCTATACTCGACCCATGGCAGAACATATCGAACGGTGGTGGGATGCCAGGGTTTGGGTTAGGGTCTGCCCCCCTTACGCCCCTGGATGAACACCACTCAAGAGGATTCTGATGCCCCACAAACAGTTACTGATAGTGGCCCACGCGCCTTCAGCGAACACCCGTCAACTGGCTGAGGCGGTGTTGCGCGGTGCGCAGCATCCTGATATCGAAAACGTTAAAGCCCGCTGGATCCCCCCTCTGGAAACTACCCCTGAAGACGTTCTTTCTGCTGATGGGATCATTCTCGGCACCACTGAGAATCTGGGCTACATGAGCGGCGCCCTGAAAGATTTTTTCGACCGGTGCTATTACCCGGTACTCGAGGAAAAACAGGGATTGCCCTGCGCACTGTACATTCGGGCCGGGCTGGACGGCACCGGCACCCGTCGTGCGGTGGAAAGCATCGTTACCGGGTTGCGCTGGAACTGGGCGCGTGACCCAATCACGTTCAAAGGTGAATGGCGCAACGAGTTTGTAACCGATGCAGAAGAGCTCGGTCTGTACATGGCCGCCGGCCTGGATAGCGGGATTTTCTAGTGATCACCCCATTGTGTGTACTGCCTCCACCGCTTCGGTTTTATACTAGGGTCTGTTGCCATTTCGTCGCGGCCGCGACTGAGACACCAGACCCTAGCTCATGAACGAACTTACCGAAGCAGTCGAACAGGCCTATCTGCGCGCCGAGCACCATCTGGGCCGCGTGTTCGTGCGCCCCCATGTGAGGCTGGATTTGCGCGGTCAACGTGCGGGAGTGGCCTATCTGGGACGTAATCTGTTGCGCTTCAATGAACGCATGCTGCAGGACAACCGGGAAGACTTCCTGCGCCAGACTGTCCCCCACGAAGTCGCCCATCTGGTTGCTCACGCGTTGTATGGCGGCAATATCCGACCCCATGGTTATCAGTGGCAGAAGCTGATGGTCGAGGTCTTCGGCCTGGAACCCAGGCGCTGCCACGACTATGCGGTCCCTGAGCGCCGCCGCACTCATTATTACTATCAATGTGGCTGCCCCGCTCCGATATCCTTCACACCCCAACGCCACGCCTGGGCAGGCCGCGGTAGACGCTATCAGTGCCGGCGCTGTGGCGATCTGTTGAAGTTTACCGGGAAATTGCAGTTTGCTTGAGGCTGGCTAACACCAAACGCCTACAGCGGCGGCGCCTCATTAGCCCGGCGCAGCAACTGTATATAGGGGCGCAGCGAATAGCCCAGCTGTAATTCCAGCTGGTCGGCCCACTTCAGCATCGCCACCCGGTCAAGCTCCAAGGCTCCGCTTGCGGGCACAAACAACAGAATGTTGCCCTCCTCTACCGCGACCTGCAAATACTGGTCTCCGAACAGATCTTCCAGCATCTGCGAAGCATAGGGTTGCCCGCTTTCACCCATCTGCCACTGATTGATGACCATCACCCCACCGGGCCGCAGCGCGCGGTGACACGCCTGGAAGAACTCCTTTTGCATTTGCAGGCGGGAAATCCCTCCCTCCATGTAGAGATCCATGAACAGCAGATCGCAACTGGACGGTGCCGACTTGATATAGGAATCGGCGCAACCAATACCCACATGAAGCCGCTCATCTCGACTCAGGCCCAGCCATCGACTGGCCAGCTCCACCACTGCCGGCCGAAGCTCGATAGCAGTCAGCTTTTCCAATTGAAAGTTCTGCAACAGGCAGTTTGCCAGCGTTCCGCCGCCGAGCCCCAGTATCAGGGTGTCACGGGGCGTCGATCGCCAGAAGCAGCCCAGCAGCATGGCGCGGGTGTAGTCGTACTCCAGCCAGGCCGGCTCGGATACATAACTGCAGCTCTGTTCGGTCTGCTCGCCGAAATACAGGAAACGATATCCCGCCGCCTCTGTAATTCGCAGCTGCCCGTAATCGTCTCTCAGTTTTTCGAGCACTACTTCGTCGTCATTCATCAACAGGCGCCTCAAACAG
Source organism: Pseudomonas saliphila (assembly GCF_008638345.1). Taxonomy (GTDB): domain Bacteria; phylum Pseudomonadota; class Gammaproteobacteria; order Pseudomonadales; family Pseudomonadaceae; genus Halopseudomonas; species Halopseudomonas saliphila. Next base: position 14,498 of record NZ_VTVA01000030.1, read on the forward strand.
CGAAAGAGTCGCTTGGGAAAAGATAGGGGGTGTCTTTCAGGCATGGCTGAGGGTACCACTGCGCTCATGCATTGACACGACCACTCCCGCTCAACCCGTGTTGCGTTGATTGAGACTCCCTCGCCCGCCGAGCTTACAAGACGCGCCAATAACGCGACCTGGGTCGCTTAAAACCACCTGTTTGGGTAGATCTCAGTCCTTATGCCTCAACGTATTATCTGCGAGCCATAACGCAACTTATCTCGCCCGGATCGCCCCTCTCGGCCTCACCCGGGTAATACCAACAATAATAGACCGAGGAAATACCATGTCTTTACTGATCAGGATCAAGCACTGTGCTTTCATGGCCGCGGCCCTGACTCTACTCAACGTCGGCACCGCAAACGCCATCAACCCGCCGGTAAGCACTGCCGCTGACACCATGATTATCGGTGATTCAGTATTCGCCCTCAGCGGTGACATCCACGACTTTCTCGAAGATGACCTGGGTGAGTCCATCACCAGTCACGCCCGCTCCGGCTGTCAGATGCTAGGCGGAAACCTGATCTGCTCGCGTCGTTACGCGATTCCCGAGCAATATGACAACGCGTCAAAAAGCGGTATCAAGACAGTCATCATGAACGGCGGCGGAAACGACATTCAACTCAACGACTGCAGCCCGTCCCTTCGCGACTGCATGCCACTGCTGCAGGATCTGGAAGACGAAATCGCTTCACTGGCGCAGCAAATGCAGGCCGACGGCATCGAAGAGATCATCTTCCTCGGTTATTACAATGCCAAAGGGGATGCTGCGGCAATGCGGGAAATCAACGAATACAGCATGGATTACAAGGCCAGAACCTATCCCGGCCTCGGCATCACCTTTGTCGACGTGCGCGACCGTTTCAACGGCAACGAAGACCGTTATATCGCCAATGACGGAATCCACCCCACGGCTCAGGGTTCACGTGTATTGGCAGATCTGCTGCTCGAAAAGCTGACTGACTGATCCTATCTAACCTGCGGCCCGTCCGACCCACTGGTTGACGGGCCCGTACCACCCTCTTCCTCCAGCCTCATTCCACTTGAGCCCTCCGTTTGCCTGGGTCCATAATGCGCACCCTTTCCGCTTTACCCGCAGGCTTTCCCGATGTTTCGCTGGTTCGAACGACGTATTGATCCCTTTCCTCCCGAGGAACCGACAGAGCCGCCCCACACCCTGCTCGCCTTTTGTCTGCATTTCACCCGCGGAAGCTGGTCATTTCTGCTGATCGCTGGCTTGCTGATGGCAGGGATTGCCGTCGCTGAGGTCTGGCTGTTCAGCTTCCTGGGCAACATCGTTGACTGGCTTTCGGAGCAGAATCGCGAAACATTCCTGCAGACAGAGGGCTGGAAACTGGCCGCAATGGCACTGGTGGTCATGGTGCTGCTACCCGGACTGGTTCTCGCCAACTCTCTGGTGACCTATCAGGCGTTGATGGGCAACTTCCCCATGCGCATACGCTGGCTTGTGCACCGTTACCTGCTGCGTCAATCCATGGCTTTTTACCAGGATGAATTCGCCGGCAGGATCGCCACCAAGCTGATGCAAACCGCGTTGGCCGTACGCGAATGCGTGATCAAGCTGATCGACGTCCTCAACTACGTGATCGTTTACTTCCTGGGCACCTTGCTGGTCGTGGGAATCGCTGATTGGCGACTCGCGGTACCGATGCTGTTGTGGTTCCTCGGCTACCTATTACTGATGCGCCTTTTCGTGCCGGTGATGGGCAAGGTCGCAGAACAACAGGCCGACGCGCGCTCACTGATGACCGGCCGTATTGTCGACAGCTACACCAACATCCAGACGGTGAAGCTGTTCTCCCATGCCGGCCGCGAATCAAGCTTCGCCCGCGAAGGCATGGACGAGTTCATGACCACCGTTTACCGACAGATGCGTCTGGTCACCCAGATCAACGTCTCGCTCTATGCGCTGAACGGCATCCTATTGCTCAGCGTCGCCGGGCTGGCTATCTGGCTCTGGGTCAATGAAGCCGTAACCGTGGGTGTCGTGGCGGTTGCCATCGGCTTGGTGTTGCGCCTGTGGGGGATGTCGCAATGGATTCTGTGGGAAGTCTCCGCACTGTTTGAGAATATAGGTACCGTGCAGGACGGCATCAATTCGATCTCACGGCCGCAGGTCGTCGAAGACGCTCCCGAGGCCGTGCCGCTGAAAGTCACCCGCGGTGAGATCAGGTTCGAAGACGTGCGCTTCCATTACGGCAAGGGTCACGGCGTGATGGAGCACCTCAATCTGCATATCCGACCGGGCGAAAAAATCGGGCTGGTCGGCCGCTCCGGCGCCGGCAAATCTACTCTGGTCAATCTGCTGCTGCGTTTTTATGACGTGGAAGGCGGACGCATTCTGATCGATGGCGTGGATATCGCCGGCGTCACCCAGGACTCCCTGCGCGAGCATATCGGCATGGTTACCCAGGACACGTCGCTGTTACACCGCTCTGTGCGCGACAACATTCTCTACGGTAGACCTGATGCGGATGAGGAGATGATGCTCCAGGCCGCTCGACGCGCCAGAACTGATGCCTTCATCCCGGATCTGCGCGATGCCAAGAATCGTCAGGGCTACGATGCACACGTCGGCGAGCGAGGTGTGAAGCTGTCCGGCGGCCAGCGCCAACGCATCGCCATTGCCCGGGTCATGCTCAAGGATGCGCCAATACTCATTCTCGATGAAGCCACCTCCGCGCTGGATTCGGAAGTCGAGGCTGCGATCCAGCAGAGCCTGAACACATTGATGGAAGGCAAAACCGTGATCGCCATCGCCCACCGGCTCTCCACCATCGCCGAGATGGACCGGCTGATCGTGATGGACGAGGGCCATATCATCGAAGACGGTACTCACAGCGAACTGCTCGCCCGCGGCGGACTGTATGCCCAGCTCTGGGCTCGGCAGTCGGGTGGTTTTCTGGCTGAGGATTGATGGGTAGCTGAAGCCCAAGCCCGAATCCCCCCTAGCCCGAAT
>NZ_VTVA01000031.1 GCF_008638345.1 Pseudomonas saliphila
AGGAAAACCATACAAGTGTCGACTCGGCACGACGGCGTCCGTAGGACGCCCTTTACCTTCTCACTATCTTCTGACATTTGACCGTTTATCGGGTCCATGTGGCGATATAATGGCGCGCTGGCGTTTGATCGGTCATCATCGGCGGCTTCGTTATGAATCCAATCTCTGGAGGACGGTCACGAAAAATCGGCTTTGCTCTGGTATGCTTAGGTTCTTATTTTTACGGGATATTTCGGCATGGAACAATCGATCCTGGTGACCGGTGGCTGCGGCTACATTGGCTCTCACACCTGCGTGAAGTTGCTTGAAGCGGGTTACAACGTCGTGGTACTGGATAATTTCAGTAACAGCTCAGCTGAAGCGACGCGGCGGGTCGAGCGGATCACCGGCCGGAATATTCGTCTGATCGAAGGCGATATCAATGACGTCGCCTTACTGGACAGCCTGTTTGCCGAACAGAAGATCGATGCCGTGATCCATTTCGCCGGACTCAAGGCGGTGGGCGAGTCGGTCGCGCAGCCCCTGCTCTATTATCACAACAATGTCAGCGGCACCGTCGTGTTGTGTGACGCCATGCAGCGAGCTGGCGTTAAAAACCTCGTGTTCAGTTCATCGGCGACGGTTTACGGCGATCCACAAGTCCTGCCCATCCGTGAAGACGCACCGACCAGTGCAACCAATCCCTATGGCCGTTCAAAGCTGATTATCGAAGAGATTCTGGGCGACTTGCATCATGCCGACGCCGATTGGAATATTGCCCTGTTGCGCTATTTCAATCCGGTGGGCGCGCACGAATCGGGTCTGATTGGTGAAGACCCATCCGATATCCCGAATAATCTGATGCCCTATATCGCCCAGGTGGCGGTGGGCAGGCGTGAGAAGCTGAGCGTGTTTGGTGGGGACTATCCCACTCCAGACGGCACCGGGGTCCGCGATTACATCCATGTGATGGACCTGGCCGCCGGGCATGTCCGCGCACTGGAATGGCTGGGCCGCAAAGTCGGCATCAAGGCATTCAATCTGGGCACGGGGCAGGGTTATTCGGTACTGGATATGCTCAAGGCCTTCGAAAAGGTCTGTGGTAAGACGTTGCCCTATCAGATTGTGGCCAGGCGCCCGGGTGATGTGGCCAGCTGTTTTGCGGACGCCACACTGGCGGCTGATGAACTAGGTTGGTGTGCCGAGCTGGGGATTGAAGCCATGTGTGGTGATGCCTGGCGCTGGCAGGCGGCGAATCCGAATGGATATAAATAAGAACCTCTGAATAAACGACAAGCTCAATGGCGGCGTTTATCATGGGTTCCATAAAACGGTTATGAAAAGTAGTACGTTTAGAGGGTAATGCTGTGATCAGGGAAAGATTAGTTGGGCTTAGTTACCGGCAAAAGCGCTTGTTGCAGATCGTCACAGACGTCGGATTCATATGGGCGGCTTTATGGTCGGCGTACTACATTCGCTTCTGGGCCGACGGCTGGCTCTGGCCACAGGGTGACGAGATAGGAATTTTTCTTCTGGCCCCGGTTATTGCTGTGCCTGTCTTCATAAGGATGGGCATGTATCGGGCCGTCCTTAGATACTTTGGCAACGAAGCACTGAAATGCATTCTAAAGGCGGTCAGCTGCGGTTTCGTTGTACTGGTTGGCATTTTGTTCTTTATGCAGTCCGTGGGCTGGCTGGATGCGGTGCTTTCTCGCTCTGTACTGTTCATGTACTGGTGTCTGAGTCTCGGGCTTTTGGGCGGAGTACGCCTGGTAGCGCGCGACTATTTCATGGGTGACTGGTTCACGGCGGGCAAGCCGGTTTACCAGAATAGGCTGGATAAAATCGCCAGCGTACCCGTCGCGATATTTGGAGCTGGAGCCGCGGGCATGCAGTTGCATGCTTCGATCAGAGTTGGCCGTATGTACAAGGTTGTAGCGTTTGTCGACGACAACCCTATCCTGGTCGGTCGATTGGTGGCGGGGCTGCCGGTGTATTCTTCATTGCAGCTTGAGCGCATGATCAGCACCTGCGGGGTGAAAGAGCTGTTCCTCGCCATTCCGTCAGCCAGTCGAACGCGCCGACAGCAAATCCTCGCCCATCTTCAGCAGTTTCCGGTGCACGTGCGTACCGTTCCTGGAATCATGGACATAGCCAGCGGTAAGGTGAAAATAGAGGACCTGCAGGAAGTCGACATTGTCGATTTGTTGGGCCGGGACGCTGTACCGCCGGATAGCTCCCTATTCGAGCGTTGCATAAAGGGTCACGCGGTCATGGTTACCGGGGCCGGCGGCTCAATCGGCAGTGAGCTCTGTCGGCAGATCCTCGCGACCTCGCCCAGCACATTGGTGTTGTTCGAGCACAGTGAATTCGCGCTGTATGCCATTCAATCCGAGTTGCAAAGCTGGGTCCGCATACACAAGCTGGATGTCCAACTGGTGCCCATCCTCGGGTCTATCCGCAACTCCACGCGGCTCAGGCATGTCATGAGTGCCTGGAATATAAAAACCATATACCACGCAGCGGCCTACAAGCATGTGCCCATCGTTGAGCACAATATCGCCGAAGGCATAATGAATAATGTGTTCGGTACGCTGAATGTTGCGCAGGCAGCCATCCGCTGTCAGGTCGAAAATTTCGTGCTGATTTCCACCGACAAGGCGGTTCGCCCGACCAATGTCATGGGCTCAACCAAGCGCCTGGCGGAGCTGGTGCTGCAGGCACTCAGTGCAGAGTCAGCGCCCTGTCTGTGGAACGAGGCCCCGTCGGTTGCTCATTTGAATCGGACACGCTTCACCATGGTGCGCTTCGGCAATGTGCTGGGCTCATCAGGGTCGGTCATTCCGCTGTTTCGCGAACAGATCAGACTGGGCGGTCCGATAACGGTTACGCATCGAGATATCACCCGCTATTTCATGACCATTCCCGAAGCGGCTCAGCTGGTGATTCAAGCCGGGGCCATGGGCAAGGGCGGCGATGTGTTCGTGCTGGATATGGGCGAGCCGGTGAATATCGTGGATCTGGCCCGCAAGATGGTGCTGTTGTCAGGATTGTCAGTACGTGATGAGCAGACGCCGAACGGTGATGTTGAGATTGCGTTCTCGGGCCTGCGTCCCGGGGAGAAACTCTACGAAGAACTGCTGATTGGCGATAATCCTCAGACCACTGCGCATCCGAAGATTCTCAAGGCCGATGAAGCGTCATTGTGCTGGAATGAGTTGCTGCCGATCCTGAACACTATCCGCCAGGCGGTGCGGGACGACGACTACGATACGATCCGCGAGTCGCTGCTGGGCACTGTGCAGGGCTACAAGCCGAGCAATGGCATCGTCGATCTGTTGTATGAGCATCACCAGCGCGCCGTTGATTAAGATTTTCACCGCTGTGTATCCCCAAGGCGTCTTGAAATAGTCAGGCGCCGTCCCCATCAAGTGTTCATCGCGCCGCTCTGAGCATCAGCTCAGGGCTGGCCCAGCCATAGATGAACTGATGGAGATCAAGCAACATGACCGTGGAAGCCCATAAGGAAACGCTCGGATTTCAGACTGAGGTGAAGCAGCTGCTGCACCTCATGATCCACTCGATGTATTCGAACAAGGAAATTTTCCTTCGCGAACTGATTTCCAACGCATCGGATGCCTCTGATAAGCTGCGTTTCGAAGCCATTGCCAAGCCTGAGCTACTGGAAGATCAGCCCGATCTGCGTATCCGTATCAGCGGTGACGAAGAAGCCCGAACGCTGACCATCGAAGATAACGGCATCGGCATGTCGCGCGACGAAGTGATCGAGAACCTGGGCACTATCGCCAAGTCCGGCACGGCGGCGTTCATGCAACAGCTGAGCGGCGACCAGAAGAAAGACGCCAGTCTGATCGGTCAGTTCGGTGTGGGTTTCTACAGTGCCTTCATCGTTGCCGACAAGGTTGAAGTGTTTACCCGTCGTGCTGGTCTGGATGCCGCTGAAGGCGTGCGTTGGGAATCGGCCGGTGAAGGCGACTTCACTATTGAGACCATCGAGAAGCCGGAGCGTGGTAGCCGCATCGTATTGCATCTCAAGTCCGGTGAAGGCGAGTTTGCCGATGGCTGGCGCCTGCGCAATGTGATCAAGAAATACTCCGATCACATCTCCCTGCCTATCGAGCTGCCCAAGCAGCACCAGGGTGAGGAAAAGGACCAGTCCACCGAGGTTGAATGGGAAACCGTCAACCGCGCCAGTGCGCTCTGGACTCGTCCGCGTACCGACATCACGGACGAGGAATACCAGGAGTTCTACAAGCACGTCTCCCACGATTTCGAGAACCCGCTGAGCTGGAGCCACAACAAGGTTGAGGGCAAGCTGGAATATACCTCGCTGCTGTATGTGCCCGGCCGTGCACCTTTTGATTTGTATCAGCGCGAAGCGCCGCGTGGGCTCAAGCTTTACGTGCAACGCGTGTTCATCATGGATGACGCCGAGCAGTTCCTGCCGCTGTACCTGCGCTTTATTAAGGGTGTGGTGGACTCCAATGATCTGTCGCTGAACGTATCCCGTGAGATCCTGCAGAAAGATCCTGCCATCGACAGCATGAAGTCCGCGCTGACCAAGCGTGTGCTGGATATGCTGGAGAAGCTGGCGAAGAAGCAGCCTGAGCAGTACGCGACCTTTTGGAAAGGCTTCGGCAGCGTGATCAAGGAAGGCCCGGCGGAAGACTTTGCCAACCGCGAAAAGATCGCCGGCCTGTTGCGCTTTGCTTCGACTCAGCAGAATGACGATAGCGAAGTGGTGGGTCTGGACACCTACATCGAACGCATGCAGGAAGGTCAGGACAAGATCTACTATCTGACTGGCGAGCGTTACAGCCAGGTCAGGAACAGCCCGCACCTGGAAATCTTCCGCAAGAAGGGTATCGAAGTTTTGCTGCTGACCGACCGTATCGACGAGTGGCTGATGAGCCACCTGACCGAATACAAGGACAAGCAGTTCGTCGACATCGCGCGTGGCGATCTGGATCTCGGCAAGCTCGAAGGCGAGGAAGACAAGCAGGCCCAGGAAGAAGCGGCCAAGGCCAAGGCTGACCTGGTACAGCGCATCAAGAACGTGCTCAAGGAGAATGTCGAGGACGTGAAGGTGTCACACCGTCTGACTGATTCGCCTGCTGTGCTGGTGGTGGTCGAGGATGGGATGGGCATGCAGATGCGCAAGATTCTGGAAGCTACTGGTCAGCAAGCGCCGGAGAGCAAGCCGATCCTGGAAATCAATACTGCGCACCCGCTGTTGGAAAAACTCGACAGCGAGCAGGATGAAGCGCGTTTTGGTGATCTGACGCATATCCTGTTTGATCAGGCCGCGTTGGCTGCAGGTGAAAGCCTGCAGGATCCGGGTACTTATGTGCGCCGTTTGAATGCGCTGTTGGTAGAACTTAGCAAGTAAGGTATCGCTTCGGTGGTATCGAGCCCGGACATGAGAGTGTTCGGGCTTTTTTGTGGGTGGTTGGTTTGTGGTTGGCTTGATGCCGTGCATGCGGATAGCTTGCCGTAGCGCAGGCGCGCTACAGCCCCAGGTAGGCGGTGTTGAATAGCACGATATGTGTGGAATATTTGATGAGAGCACTGCGCCAGTTCGTGGGAGGCGCGACTCGCGGCGATCTGGCCGTCAGGCCAGTTGTTTTTTGTTTGGGTCAAACCCCAAGGCGTCTTTCAGACGCCATCGCCGCGAGTCGCGCCTCCCACAAAATGATCCGAGTAGGCCCTCAACAGCCCTAGGGGTGGGCTCGGGCGTGGAGTTTTCCGGCCCGGAAGCGCTTTATCTGTGTGTAATGTCATGCCCACCAAACCCCTTGCGCATGGCGGCGAGGAGTTTGTCGCTGTAGGAGTCGGATTCGCGTGAGCGCAGTCGTTCGAGTAGGGCCAGGGTGATGACTGGGGCTGATACATCCAGAGCGATCGCTTCCGCTGCGGCCCAGCGGCCTTCGCCTGAGTCGCTGACATAGGGCGCGATGCCGGCCAGCGTCGGGTTCTGCTCAAGCGCTGTGGTGGTCAGATCGAGTAACCAGGAGCGCACGACGCTGCCATCGCGCCAGAGGTCGGCAATCTGATGCAGGTCCAGATCGAATTCGGTTTTCTTATTGAGCATGGCGAAGCCTTCGGCGTAGGCCTGCATCATGCCGTACTCGATGCCGTTGTGAATCATCTTGGTGAAGTGCCCAGCGCCTGCCGGACCAACATGTGCCCAGCCACGCTCGGGGGAGGGTGCCAGGGCCTGGAACACTGGCGTCAGGCGCTTAACGGCCGCCTGTTCACCGCCGATCATCAGGCAGAAGCCTTCAGCCAGTCCCCAGATGCCGCCACTGGTACCGCAATCGACGTAGTCGAGCTGGTAATCAGCGAATTGCTGAGCGCGCCTAACGCTGTCCTGATAATAGGAGTTGCCACCGTCTACCAGAATGTCGCCTGGTTCGAGCAACAGCAGCAATGCGTCGATCATGGCCTGGGTGATGTCCCCGGCTGGCAGCATCAGCCAGAGCACGCGGGGCGTCGGCAGCTTCTGCAGCAACGCAGTCAGCGACTCCGCACTTTCGCCGCCCTGCTGCTCAAGCAACTGACGGGGTGCCAGCTGCGCATCCAGGCCGACCACTTCATGACCGCCCTGCATCAAGCGCTGCGCCATGTTGCCTCCCATGCGTCCGAGACCAATCATGCCGAGCTTCATAGGTATCTCCTGCGAATCAGTAGCACTCCAAAAGACGGTGATCAGGACCCGCTAGTAAGCAGCATGAGCTTGATGCGGCCGATCGCGCCCATCGGGTTAAGCCCTTTGGGGCAGACATCTGTGCAGTTGCCGATCACGCGGCAGCGAAACACGCTGAACGGGTCGTCCAGCTCCTTGAGGCGTTCTTCCGTCGCGGTGTCGCGGCTGTCGATCAGAAAACGGTAGGCATTCAATAATCCGGCCGGTCCGATGTAGCGCTCCGGATTCCACCAGTAGGACGGGCAGGCCGATGAACAGCATGCGCACAGGATGCATTCATACAGTCCATCCAGTTTGGCACGGTCTTCCGGGCTCTGCAGGCGTTCGATCCCCGTGGTGGGTGTGTCGTTGATCAGGTAGGGCTGCATCTTCTGGTATTGCTTGAAGAACTGCGTCTGGTCCACCACCAGGTCGCGGATGACCGGCATGCCGGTGAGGGGGCGCAGGGTCAGCATGCCGTTTGAGTCAATGACGTCGGCTACCCGGGTAATACAGGCCAGGCGGTTACGACCGTTGATGTTCATGCCGTCGGATCCGCAAACGCCTTCGCGGCAGGAACGGCGGAAGCTAAGGCTGTCATCCTGCGTCTTCAGGTGCGTCAATACATCCAGTACCATGGCGGTGCGCATCGTATCGTCAACATCATACTGCTGCATGGCCGGTGCGGTGTCGTGCTCGGGGTGGTAGCGATAGATGGAGACTTGCATGGTGGTGTCCTTGATGTGGCAGTCAGCCGAGACGGATGTCAGTTGAGTATGGCTGCCAATATGGGTTTGTGCAGGGAACAAAAGCGGTACCTCCAGGAACCACTGGATAACTACTACGCTCGGCCATGCTGCGTTGAAATCCTCCTTAAGATGCTCATTTACAACACGTAAACTGGTGCGCCAGCCCGGTCCGCTCTCTTGCGTCGGATTTCGCCTTGCCTGACCTTCGCTCGCTACGTTATCCAGAGACTCCTTGGACTATGCTTCTGGTGGTTACACATCTCATAAAAGGATATGCACCATGCGTAAAACACTCTCGACGCTGCTGATGGCGACTGCCGGCCTGGCTCAGGCGGAGATGGTCTCCGAGCAGGTTTCCTACGACATCGATGGCGAGCCCTATGAGGGATTGCTGGTCTATGACGACGCCACCAGCGAGCCGCGGCCCGGGCTGTTGATGGTGCCGAACTGGATGGGGGTGACCGAGAATTCGGCTAAGAAGGCCTACCGCGCCGGCGGTTCTGATTACATCGTCTTCGTCGCCGATTTGTATGGCAAGGATAAACAGCCAGCCAACGCCGACGAAGCAGGCAAGCTGGCCAGTGCACTACGCGGTGATCGTGGCCTGATGCGCAAACGGGTGAATGCCGCGCTGGACGTATTCAAAGCCCAGAGCGATCAGGTCGCTCTGGATACCCAGCGCATAGGCGCTATTGGTTTCTGCTTCGGCGGCGGGGCGGTGCTGGAGCTGGCGCGGTCGGGTACGGACATAGGCGGCGTGGTGTCCTTCCATGGCAACCTGGATACGCCGGATCCGAAGGATGCTGAATCCATCAAGACGCCCGTTCTCGTGTTGCATGGCGCCGAAGACCCTTCCGTTCCGCCGGAACAAGTTGAAGCCTTCAAGGAGGAGATGCGTGCAGCCAATGTGGATTGGCAGCTGGTCAGCTACGGCGGCGCGGTGCATTCGTTCACCGATCCGACGGCCAATGTGGCGGGTAGGAATGAATACCATCCCGTGGTAGCTGATCGCGCCTTTGCCGCCATGCGCCAGTTTTTTGATGAAACCTTGGCGCCCTGACGCTCGGCTCGACATTTCTGGTGACCGTTTTCGTGATGGCTGAACGGCAGGTTTCTGGTCGTAGCATGAGCCAGCGGCGGGCTGCCTTGCTATGATGGCCGCACACAAGGCAGTGGCGGACGTGAACAATGACCGGCACATGAGCCGTTTCGTTCACGCGTATTGGGATGGTGGGGATGTCGAAACCGATCGGAGCCTGGAAACAGTTTGTCCTGCTGATGGCCTGCAGCCTGAGCTTGCCGCTGCTGGCCGAGCAGGAGCCCCTGGCGGTCGTAGTGGCCGAGGTGCGTGTATGGGAGATGGCCAACCAGATCGAAGCCCTCGGCACGCTGCGCGCCAGCGAAACGGCTGATATTACCGCCAATCTCACCGAGACTGTGTCGGCCATTCACTTCGAGGATGGTCAGCGGGTCGACAAGGGCGAGCTGCTGGTGTCCCTGACCAATAGTGAACAACAAGCTGAGCTGAGCGTGGCACGCGCCACCCTGGCGGATGCCGAGCGTCAACTCGAGCGCACCCGTGGGCTGGTTGAGCGCAGGGTGCTGCCGCAACAGGAGCTGGAAAACTGGATCCGCGACCGGGACATTGCCCGGGCGCAGGTGCAGGCAGTCGAAGCCAGGCTGGCGGACCGGCAGATTCGCGCGCCCTTTGATAGCGTCGTCGGTCTGCGCGAGATCAGCGTTGGCACCCTGCTGACGCCCGGTACGCTGGTTGCCCGGCTGCACGATGACAGCCAGATGAAGCTGGATTTCAGTATTCCCGAAGTGAAACTCTCGCAGGTGGCCCCTGGCCGAATGGTCACCGCCACGACGCGGGCGTTTCCGGACGCCACCTTTCGCGGCGAGGTGACGGCGCTGGACAATCAGGTGGACCCGGCAACGCGTTCGGTCCTGGTGCGCGCCAACGTGCCAAACCCTGATGGCCTGTTGCGTCCCGGCATGCTGATGTCAGTGCGGCTGCGCGGTGCCACCCGTGAAGCGCTGGTCATCCCCGAAGAAGCGTTGTTGCCGCTGGGCAGCAAACAGTTCGTCATGCTGGTCAACGAGCAGGACGGGCAGCTCCTCACGGAACGCCGCGAAGTGGTCATTGGCACACGCGAGCCAGGCATTGTCGAAATAGAACAAGGGCTTGAAGCAGGGCAGCGGGTGGTTACCCACGGCAACTTCCGCGTGCAGTCCGGCCAGCCGATTCGCATCATCGCGCACCAGGAGCCCGGTGAATCCACTGAATCGGTGTTATCCGAAGATGCGCCTTAAGCCAGCCGGAGCGAACTGCCGATGATCCTCTCCGATACCGCTGTCGTCCGGCCGGTTTTTGCCACGGTAGTAGCGATGCTGCTGGTGATATTCGGGCTGGTGGCGTACAGCGCCTTGCCGCTGCGCGAATACCCCGATATCGACCCGCCCATCGTCACCATCGAGACCCAGTATATTGGCGCCGCGGCGAGCGTCGTGGATTCGCAGATTACCCAGGTGATCGAGGAAAGTGTTGCCGGCATTGAGGGCATCGAGTTCATCGAGTCGCGCAGTCAGGACGGCCAATCCGAAATCACCATGCGTTTCAGTATCAGCCGTGATGTGGCCGAGGCGGCCAATGATGTGCGCGACCGCGTATCCGGTGTGGCGGACAGATTGCCCACCGAAGCGGATCCCCCGGAGGTCGAGAAGCTGGATGCCAACCAGGATGTGATCATCTGGTGGAACCTGACCAGCGACCGGCTGACCTTGCCCGAGCTCACCGATTACGCCGAACGCTATCTGGTTGACCGCTTTTCGACCCTGGCGGGGGTGGCAAGAGTGCGCGTCGGGGGCGATCAGGCCTACGCCATGCGGGTATGGCTGGACCGCGAAGCCTTGGCCGCACGCAATCTCACCGTAGCCGATGTCGAACAGGCCCTGCGCGCTGAAAACGTCGAGTTGCCCGCCGGCACCATCGAGTCGATTGATCGGCAATTTACCGTGCGGGTTGCACGCAGTTTCACCGAGGCCGATGACTTCGCCCGGTTGGTGGTGGCCCGGGGTGATAGCGGTTATCTGGTGCGCCTGCGGGACGTGGCGCGGGTGGAGCGGGGCACGGAAGAAGACCGCAACCTGTTCCGCGGTAATACTGTGCCCATGGTGGGTCTGGGCTTGGCGCGGCAGTCGACGGCCAACACGCTGGACATCTCCCGCGCCTCCCGCGAGCTGGTGGACAGGATCAACCCCACCTTGCCGGAAGGTATGGAGATCCAGCCAAGCTTCGACAGCTCGGTATTCATCGAAGGGGCGGTGGAGGAAGTGTTCTCCACCCTGGTCGTCGCGCTGATTCTTGTGGTACTGACGATCTTCCTGTTCCTGGGCAGTCCGCGGGCCATTCTGGTGCCTGCGGTCACGCTGCCGGTGTCCATTACCGCGACCTTCATCGCCCTGATGCTATTCGGTTTTACCGTGAACCTGCTGACCCTGCTGGCATTGGTGCTAGCGATCGGGCTGGTGGTGGACGACGCCATCATCGTGCTGGAGAACGTGCGCCGGCGTATTGATGAGGAGGGCGAAACGCCGTTGGTGGCTGCCTATTATGGCGCACGGCAGGTCGCCTTCGCCGTGGTGTCCACGACACTGGTACTGATCGCGGTATTTGTGCCTATCGCCTTCCTGCAGGGCGACGTCGGCCGGCTGTTCTCCGAGTTTGCCTTGACCATGGCGGCAGCGGTGGTTTTCTCCAGCTTCGTGGCATTGACCCTGTCGCCGATGCTGGCTTCCAAGTTGCTCAAAGCGCATGAGAAAGAGAACTGGCTGACGCGTTGGGTCGAGCGTGGGCTGCGATCGAGCCGTGCGGTTTACGCCGGCGTACTGGTCCGGGTGCTGCGGCACCGCGTGCTGGCGCTGCTAGTGTTTGCCGGCATGTTTGCCGGCAGCGCCTGGCTGTTCACCCAACTGCCGAACGAGTACACCCCGCGGGAAGATCGCGGTGCCTTCATCATCATCGTCAACGGTCCGGAAGGCGCGACCTATGAGTACATGCGCGAGTATATGGACGAGATTGAATCGCGGATGATGGAATACGTCGCCGCCGGCGAGGTGAGTCGGTTGCTGGTGCGGGCACCGCGTTCCTTCGGCGCGACCAGTTTCAACAGCGGTATGGCCATTGTGGTGCTGGAGAAATGGGGCGAGCGCCGACCGGGCCGGGAAATCATGGACGACGTGCAGCAGCGCCTGTCGGATCTGCCTGGGGTCAGGGCCTTCCCGGTGATGCGGCAAGGGTTTGGCAGCTCGCAGACCCAGCCATTCAGTCTGGTGTTGGGCGGTGCTAGCAGCTATGAAGAGCTGGCTGAATGGCGCGACATCCTGCTGGCGAAAATTGAGCAGGACAACCCGGGGCTGAGCAACATTGACTCCGACTACAAGGAGACCCAGCCGCAGCTTGAGGTGAGCGTCGATTACGACCGCGCGGCAACGCTCGGGGTCAACGTCAGCCATATCGGCCGCACGCTGGAAACCATGCTCGGCTCGCGCAGGGTGACGACCTATATCGATCGCGGCGAGGAATACGACGTCATTCTGGAAGCCGAGCGCGACGACAAGCGCAGTGCTGGCACCCTGGAGAATATCTATGTTCGCTCGGATACCTCCGGTGAGCTGATCCCGCTTTCCAATCTGGTGACGCTGGATGAGTTCGCAGGGTCCACAACCCTCAATCGCTACAACCGCAACCGCGCCATCACCATCGAAGCCTCACTGGACGACGGCGTCGCGCTGGGGGATGCGTTGGACCACGTCGAGCAACTGGCGCGCGACAATCTGCCGGAATCCCTGGTGGTGGATTTCAAGGGCCAGTCCAGGGATCTGCGCGAAGCGGGCGGGTCGATATTGTTCGTCTTCGGTCTGGGCTTGATCGTGGTGTTCCTGGTGCTGGCCGCCCAGTTTGAGAGCTTCGTGCACCCGTTCATCATCATGCTGGGTGTGCCGCTCGCGATTGGTGGCGCGGTACTGGGGCTATGGCTAACCGGCAACAGCCTCAACCTGTATAGCCAGATCGGCATGGTGATGCTGATCGGGCTGGCGGCGAAGAACGGCATCCTGATCGTCGAGTTCGCCAACCAGCTGCGCGACGCCGGCAAGCGTTTTGACGAGGCGCTGCTCGAAGCGGCCACCCTGCGTCTGCGCCCCATCCTGATGACCGGGGTGACCACCGTTGCCGGTGCGCTGCCATTGGTCTTCGCGGTGGGTGCTGGCGCCGAGACGCGCGCGGTCATCGGTATCGTTGTGGTGTTCGGCGTGAGTATATCGACGCTGCTGACACTGTTTGTTATTCCGGTGCTGTACAGCCTGCTGGCGCGCAAGACCGGTTCGCCCGGCGACGTGCGACATAAGCTGGAACAGGAGGACGGGGCTTCGCTGGGCTAAGGAATTGTTCAGCGCTTCCTTGAGTGCGCTGATATTCATATTGGTGATGCGGGGAGCTCAGGGCTTCAGTGCAGAGCGGTTTGGCATAACATGAACCAGGCCGCCTGTTATCCATACACATTTTCGGTCAAAGCGGCATAATGAGTCCGGTTTGGACAGAAATGGATTATGTCCGGCCAATAAGAATAATACCGAGCCCAGGAGTACAAGATGTCACAACCCGAATTACCCGGCTGGCGCTGGGGTCCGTTTACCTTCCGTGTTCCCTTTTATCACACGCGCTTTTATTGGCAGGAAGCCTTGCAGGGTCTGTTCATCGCTGCAGCCACGGGCTTGTCGCTGATTCCCTTGATGACCATGTTCTTTGGCCTCAGCTTCGAAGAAGCGGTGGCGGTCTCGATGATGCATTCGATCCTGATCGGCTCGGCATTGATCGTGTTCGGAGAGCCCTACGCGCCAGGCTGGATCACTCCAGCGCTCCCATTGGTGCTGGCCTTCGTGCTGGGCAATTACGAAGACCCGACCATGCGCTTCCAGGCCATGACGGCGGTTTCGCTCAACTTTGCGCTGTTGTTGTTTGTGCTGGGCATCTCCGGGCTGGGCAAGAAGTTTGTGTTCTGGCTGCCCGATACGCTCAAGGCGGGCATCATTCTCGGTGCGGCGATTGCTGCACTGAAACGCGTCTTTATCGACGACGCCGAGCGCTTTTTGCTACAGCAGCCGATTGCGACGACCCTGGCCTGCGCAGTCTGTCTGGTATTTGCCTTTTCCCTGCCGATGCAGAAGCTCAAGGAAAACTATAAGTTCTTCGCGGTGTTGGGTGCGCTCGGATTGCTGCCCGGTTTTCTCCTGGCCGCCCTGATTGGACCAATGGTTGGCGAGGTCACCTACGACATTCAGTGGGGCTTCATGGTGCCGCCAGTGGTCGAGACCTGGGCCAAGGTATCGCCGTTCATGATCGGCTGGCCGAGCATGGATATGTTCATCCAGAGCATGCCGCTGGCATTGATCACCTACGTGATTTTCTTCGGCGATCTGGTCACGGGTAACGAGATCATTCGTGAAGGGCTGCAGACGCGCAAGGACGAACACATCGATATCAACCCGACGCGTTCGCACCTGTCGATGGCTATTCGGAACGCAGTGATGGCCGTGGCTGCCCCGTTCTTCCCCACGCAGGGTTCCATGTGGGTCGGCGTGCATGTGATCGTCATGCAGCGCTGGAAGTCCGGTAAATCGGCCATGAACAGTCTGCATAGTGGCTTGGCGTCCTACTACGCGATGGGCATACCGCTGCTGTTCTTTGTACTGCCGCTGCTGACAGGGCTGCGTCCGCTACTAGGCATCGCACTGTCGCTCACGCTGGTGCTGACAGGTTTCGCCTGCGCCTATGTCGCCATGGCCATCCCCCGCAATAACGCCTCTCGCGGCGCCGTGCTGCTCATCGGGGCTGGGCTGGCGTTCTTTGAGCCCTGGATTGGCTTGCTGTTTGGTATCGCGACCACCCTGCTGCTGGTTGGCTGGGATCGTAATGCGGAGCCTATTCCGCAGGAGGATTGAGGCCTGGGTATTCTGGTCGTTTGTTGGATTTGGGTCCTGAAAACCGAATCCCCCCTAGCCCCCCTTTTTCAAAGGGGGGGACTGGTTTGGTGCTGCTGATGGGGTTGGTGTCAGTCTGATAGTGCGAATCTGGTTCTGGTTCTAGTTCTGGCTCTAGTTCTGGTCTAGTTCTAGTCTAGTCCTGGTTTTGGTTCTGGTTCTGGTTCTGGTTCTAGTTCTGGCGCTAGTTCTGGGCTAGTTCTAGTCTAGTCCTGGTTGTGGTTCTGGTTCTGGTTCTGGTTCTGGTTCTGGTTCTGGTTCTGGTTCTGGTTCTGGTTCTGGTTCTGGTTCTGAGGTTGAGCAGCACCGCAACCCAAAATTACCAGTCAAACACCAACATTCCCCGCAGCTCGAACAATCCCCCCTTTGGCAAAGGGGGCTAGGGGGATTTGGGTCTGCCGCGATTAACACGATCAATAGTCAATTCTGGCTCTGGATCTGGGTTTGGCCAGGGCCGCAGCCCAAAAGTACCAGCCACACACCAACATTACCCGCAACTCGAACAATCCCCCCTTTGGCAAAGGGGGCTAGGGGGATTTGCGTTTGCCGTAACTAACACCAACAACAGCCAACCCCCAGTGCACTTGGCTCTATACTGTGCGTTTTCCGCAGCAACAGGAATCCCGCGTGCGCCCAAGCAGTGACAGTCAATACACCGGTGGTCCGGTCAATTGGAGCATCATCTCCAGCCTTGTTCCCTATCTGAAAGAATTCCGTGGCCGCGTTGCGCTGGCTATGGGCTTTTTGCTGATTGCCAAGCTGGCTGGCGTGGCGGTGCCGTGGGCGCTGAAACTTATCGTCGAGCACTTCGAATCTGCCGCGGATGCACTGGTGCTGGTACCCGTAGCCCTGCTGGCGGCATACGGCCTGCTGCGTTTTTCCTCGGTGTTCTTTTCCGAGCTGCGCGACGCGGTGTTCGCCAGGGTGGCGGAGCGTGCGATGCGGCGGATATCGCTGCGCGTCTTTGAACATCTGCACCGTCTCGACCTGGGATTTCACCTGTCCCGCCGGACTGGTGGGCTGGCACGCGACATTGAGCGTGGCACCAGCGGTATCAGCTTCCTGTTGCGCTTTATGGTGTTCAACATCCTGCCGACGCTGGTTGAGATCGGCTTGATCGCGGTGATTCTGCTGATCAATTTCAGCCCTATGTATGCGGTAACCGTGCTTGGCGCGGTGCTGCTTTATGGCGGCTTTTCGATCTGGTGTACCGAGTGGCGCAACCGCTTTGTGCGCGAAAGCAACAAGATGGATAACCGCTCCAATACGCGGGCGGTGGACAGTCTGCTGAACTACGAGACGGTGAAGTACTTCGGCAATGAGGCGTTCGAGGCGCAGGAATATGACCACCATCTCGAGGGGTGGGAGGCTGCGCGGATGAAGAACCGCCTGTCGCTGGCGGCGCTGAATTCCGGGCAGGCTTTGATCATCGCCGGATCAGTCACGCTGATGATGTTCATGGCTGCCGGTCAGGTGTCTAACGGAGAGATGACGCTGGGCGAGCTGGTGATGATCAACGCCTACATGATCCAGCTGTTCATTCCGCTGAATTTCCTGGGCTTCATTTACCGCGAGATTCGCGAGGCGCTGACCAATATCGAGCGCCTGTTCGGTTTGCTGCGCACGCCGGTCAAGGTGGCTGACGCACCGGATGCTGCGACGCTTGAAGTGCGGGGCGGGACCGTCCAGTTCGAGGGTGTCAGCCACGCCTATAGCTCGGATCGTCTGATACTGGATAACGTGTCCTTTGAGATCCCTGCCGGCCAGACCCTCGCTATTGTCGGCCCTAGTGGTGCCGGCAAGTCGACGCTGGCGCGCCTGCTGTTTCGCTTCTACGACGTCAGCCAGGGTGCGATTCGCATCGATGGCCAGGATATCCGCTCCGTCACCCAGCAAAGCCTACGTAGGGCTATCGGTGTGGTGCCGCAGGACACGGTGCTGTTCAACGACACCATCGGCTACAACATCGCCTACGGTAGCCCCGGTGCGAGCGAGGACGAGATCTGGCGCGTGTTGCGCCTGGCGCAGCTGGAGGAATTCGTCAGCCGTTTGCCCCAGGGGTTGGATACGCCGGTGGGTGAGCGCGGCTTGAAGCTGTCCGGCGGCGAGAAGCAGCGTATTTCCATTGCCCGGGTGTTGCTCAAGGATCCGGCGATTCTGATTCTCGATGAGGCGACCTCATCGCTGGATACCCATGCTGAGCGGCTGATTCTGGATTCCCTCAATCAGATATCGCGCCGGCGCACGACACTGGCGATCGCGCATCGGCTTTCCACTATTGTGCATGCGGATAATATTCTGGTGCTTGAGCAGGGAAGGGTGGTGGAGCAGGGTAATCATGCGCGGCTGTTGGCGCTGGATGGGGCTTATGCGCAGCTGTGGGCTAATCAGCAGCGGGAGGGTGGTGGTTGATGTTTTTTTAAAAGCTGAATCCCCCCTAGCCCCCCTTTTTCAAAGTGGGGGACTGGTCCGAGCAGCGGCTGAGGCTGGCTCCAGGTCCAGGCGCTTATATGTGGCTAGGCATTTTAAAAGCGTGAAACTGGATAGCGGCGGCCGGTTTTTTATTCCCGGCACGAGCCGATCTCGCAGAACGACATGGATCTTGAAGCCTGCACGCACGGTCCCCCACTTTGAAAAAGGGGG
>NZ_VTVA01000032.1 GCF_008638345.1 Pseudomonas saliphila
ACCGTTGGTGCCGGTGTGGTTGCTAAGATTATTGCTTAATTAGCAATTGATCTTGAACTGTTGAGTCGGTACTATTGCCGGCTCGACTGCGATTACAGGCCAGTAGCTCAATTGGCAGAGCGGCGGTCTCCAAAACCGCAGGTTGGGGGTTCGATTCCCTCCTGGCCTGCCAGATTTCATCTGGCTTTGGCTAACAAGACAGGATTTGATGATTCATGAGCACCAAAGCAGAGCTTCACGATGATCGCTTAGATGTAGTCAAGTGGATCGTTGTGGCCATAGTGGTCCTCGCTGGGGTTTATGGTAATCATTATTTTGCCGCAGAACCTGTCTTGTATCGTGCTGTAGCGTTGGTAGTGCTGGGGTTGGTTGCTGGGTTTGTTGCCTTGCAAACGGCCAGAGGCAAGTCCTTCTGGGCGCTGGTAAAAGAAGCGCGCATCGAAATTCGCAAAGTCGTATGGCCAACCCGTCCCGAAACTACGCAGACAACGCTGATTGTTGTGGCGGTTGTGTTGGTGATGGCGCTGATCCTGTGGGGTCTAGATACCCTTCTGGGTTGGATCATTTCTCAGTTTATTGGTTAAAGGTGATCCGTGTCTAAGCGTTGGTACGTCGTGCATGCCTATTCGGGATATGAAAAGCATGTCATGCGCTCATTGCATGAGCGTGTGAAGCTGGCTGGAATGGAAGACCAATTCGGCGAGATTCTGGTACCCACTGAAGAAGTGGTTGAGATGCGCAATGGCCAGAAACGTAAGAGTGAGCGTAAATTCTTCCCTGGCTACGTGCTCGTTCAAATGGAAATGAACGAAGGCACCTGGCACCTGGTTAAGGATACCTCTCGCGTATTAGGCTTCATCGGCGGAACCGCTGATAAGCCCGCTGCGATTACTGATCGTGAAGCTGAGGCAATCCTGCGCCGTGTATCCGAAGGTACTGACAAGCCGAAGCCCAAGACATTGTTTGAGCCGGGTGAGGTTGTGCGAGTGACCGACGGTCCCTTCGCCGATTTCAACGGTGTTGTTGAAGAAGTTAATTATGAGAAGAGCCGGGTTCAGGTGGCTGTCCTCATTTTTGGTCGCCCCACGCCGGTGGAGCTGGAATTCAGTCAGGTCGAAAAGGGCTGAATTCTCACGTCCCCTGAACCCTGCAACGCTTTTGGCGTTGCGGGGTTTTGTTGTCAGTGGGGAATATAGTTAATTGGGGAGCCGTTAGGCGCTATCACCCTTTGGAGAAGAAACATGGCGAAGAAGATTCAAGCTTACATCAAGCTGCAAGTCAAAGCCGGTCAAGCTAACCCAAGTCCACCGGTAGGTCCGGCGTTGGGTCAGCACGGTGTGAATATCATGGAGTTCTGCAAGGCGTTCAACGCCAAGACCCAAGGCCAAGAGGCCGGTCTGCCGACTCCAGTGATCATTACCGTATATAGCGACCGCAGCTTTACGTTCGAGACCAAAAGTACTCCGGCAGCTGTACTGCTGCTGAAGGCGGCAGGCGTGAAAAGCGGTTCTGCACGTCCTAACACTCAGAAGGTTGGCACCGTCACGCGCGCCCAGCTGGAAGAGATTGCCAATACCAAGCAAGCCGACCTGACTGCTGCTGACCTCGATGCCGCTGTTCGCACCATCGCAGGTTCTGCCCGTAGCATGGGCCTTACCGTGGAGGGTGTGTAAATGGCTAAGTTGACTAAGCGTCAGAAGGCTATTGCCGAGAAGGTTGAGTCCAACAAGGTTTATAACTTTGAAGACGCCGCCACCCTGCTGGCTGATGTTTCCAGCGTCAAGTTCGTTGAGTCGTTCGACGTATCGGTCAACCTGGGTGTTGATCCGCGTAAATCCGACCAGGTAGTCCGTGGCGCGACACTGCTTCCCCATGGTACTGGCAAGACCGTTCGCGTTGCTGTGTTCACCCAGGGCGCTAACGCCGAAGCCGCGCTGGCCGCTGGTGCAGACAAGGTCGGCATGGATGATCTGGCAGCCGACATGAAAGCCGGTAACCTGGATTTCGACGTCGTTATCGCATCACCAGATGCTATGCGTGTTGTTGGTCAGCTGGGCCAGCTGCTTGGTCCGCGTGGTCTGATGCCAAACCCGAAAGTGGGTACGGTCGCCGCTGATGTCGGCACGGCTGTCAAGAACGCCAAGGCTGGTCAGGTTCGTTATCGTACTGATAAGAACGGCATCATTCATTGCTCCATCGGCAAGGTCGGTTTCGATGCGATCAAGCTGAAGGAAAACGTTGAAGCGTTGCTGGCTGACCTGAAGAAGGCCAAGCCGTCCACCTCCAAGGGTGTATATCTGAAGCGTGTCTCCCTGAGCACCACCATGGGTCCGGGCGTACAGATCGACCACGCATCTCTGGAAATCTGATTTAACGGCACGTCGCATTGCGGCGTGTCACCTATTGGGGTCCCTGCGTAGTGGGGGCTATCCAAGACCGTAGGCGGTGCGAGCCTTAAACCGAAGTTTTTTCGGGCCTACGCAGATGGTGCTCCCGATTCAGTGCAGGCTGGATCAGACACCAAAACAGGCTGCTCGCAAGAGTGGCAAATGGTAAATCCAGGAGTGAAACCCGTGGCAATTAAGCTCGAAGACAAGAAGGCCATCGTCGCTGAAGTCAACGAAGCTGCCCAAGTTGCGCTGTCTGCCGTTGTGGCTGATGCCCGCGGCGTAAGCGTTGCTGCCATGACTGGTCTGCGCAAAGAAGCTCGCGCATCCGGAGTTTACGTACGTGTTGTACGTAATTCGCTGGTGCGTCGTGCCGTCGCAGGTACTCAGTACGAGTGCCTGAACGACGTCTTTGTCGGTCCGACTTTGATCGCATTCTCCAACGAACATCCGGGCGCTGCTGCTCGCATGTTCAAGGAGTTCGCAAAGAGTCAGGACAAGTTCCAGATCAAGGCCGCAGCGTTTGAAGGCAACTTCCTTGCAGCTGAACAAATCGACATTCTGGCCACACTGCCAACCTACGACGAGGCTATCAGCCGCTTGATGAGCGTTATTCAAGGCGCTACCAGCAAGTTCGTTCGTACTCTGGCAGCTGTTCGCGATCAGAAAGAAGGCGAAGCCGAAGCCGCTTGATGCGTGCTCGGGCTTGCCAGTCGATTTATACGTTTTGATGGCCTGAAAGCCATCCCCCAATACAGGAAATTAGAGTCATGGCTCTTACTAACGAAGATATCATCAGCGCAGTATCCGAAATGTCCGTCATGCAGGTTGTCGAACTGATCTCCGCTATGGAAGAGAAGTTCGGTGTTTCTGCAGCATCAGCTGCCGCCGCTGGCCCAGCTGCCGGTCCGGCTGCTGTTGAAGAGCAGACCGAGTTCAACGTAATGCTGCTCGAAGCCGGTGAGAAGAAAGTCAACGTCATCAAGGCCGTTCGTGAACTGACAGGTCTTGGCCTGAAAGAAGCGAAGGCACTGGTTGATAACGCTCCTGGCGCGATCAAGGAAGGCGTATCCAAGGACGAAGCTGAGGCTGCTCAGAAGACTCTGGAAGATGCCGGCGCCAAGGTTGAGCTCAAGTAAGCTTGCGCGACCTTGCGTCGACAGTCTGATTTACTGAATCAGATTGATGGCTGGTGGCCCGTGTGCCACCGGCCTTTTTCCGTTCTGACCGGCTTCGATGCCGCAGGCGGAGCCACTCCAGGCGAGTGAGCAAGACTTAGGGCTTGCACGCATTTTCAGGCTATCCCGTCAGGGCTAGCCAATCAAGCAGGTGACCACGCTGGGGAACGCTGATGGCTTACTCATATACTGAGAAAAAACGTATCCGCAAGGACTTTGGCAAGCTGCCGCATGTCATGGATGTCCCTTACCTACTGGCGATTCAGCTGGATTCCTATCGGGAATTCCTGCAATCCGGTACGGCGAAAGAGAATGTCCGTGACATCGGTCTGCACGCGGCCTTCAAATCTGTCTTCCCCATTATCAGCTATTCCGGTAATGCGGCGCTCGAATATGTCGGTTACCGGTTGGGTGACCCGGCTTTCGATGTCAAGGAGTGCGTACTTCGTGGGGTGACCTATGCGGTCCCGCTGCGCGTGAAAGTACGTCTGATCATCTTTGATCGTGAATCGTCAAACAAGGCGATCAAGGACATCAAGGAACAAGAAGTCTACATGGGGGAAATCCCTGTGATGACTGAGAACGGCACCTTTGTAATCAACGGTACCGAGCGTGTCATCGTTTCCCAGCTACATCGTAGCCCGGGTGTGTTCTTCGACCACGATCGTGGCAAGACGCACAGTTCCGGCAAGCTGCTGTACTCTGCCCGCGTGATTCCTTACCGCGGCTCGTGGCTGGACTTCGAATTTGACCCCAAGGACGCGGTATTTGTACGTATCGACCGCCGTCGTAAGCTGCCCGCGACTGTCCTGCTGCGTGCGTTGGGTTATCAGACTGACGAATTGCTGGATATTTTTTACGAGACCAACGTCTTCGATGTTGAGGGTGAAGAACTGCGCCTGGAGCTGGTTCCACAGCGCCTGCGCGGCGAAATCGCGACCTTCGATATCCAGGATGAGAAAGGCAAGGTAATAGTCGAGAAAGGGCGTCGCGTTACTGCACGTCATATCAATCAGCTGGAGAAGGCGGGCATTACCAGTCTCTCCGTACCGTTCGATTATATTATCGGCCGAACCATCGCCAAGACCATCGTGCATCCGTCGACCGGAGAAATCCTGGTCGAGTGCAACACAGAAGTGACGCCGGAGGTCATCAGCAATCTGGCTAAAGGACAGGTAGCGCGCATTGAGACGTTGTACACCAACGATATCGATTGTGGGCCCTTCATCTCTGACACGCTGCGTATCGATAACACGACCAGTCAGCTCGAAGCGCTGGTAGAGATCTATCGGATGATGCGTCCCGGCGAGCCGCCAACAAAAGACGCCGCTGAGACGTTGTTCGGTAATCTGTTCTTCAGCAGCGATCGTTATGATCTGTCTGCAGTTGGTCGTATGAAGTTCAACCGCCGTATTGGCCGGGACGAGATTGAAGGTCCGGGCGTACTGAGCAAAGAAGACATCATCGAAGTTCTCAAGACATTGGTGGGGATCCGTAACGGCAAAGGCGTGGTCGATGATATCGATCACCTGGGTAACCGTCGTATCCGTTCCGTCGGCGAGATGGCAGAAAACCAGTTCCGTGTGGGTCTGGTTCGTGTCGAGCGTGCGGTCAAAGAGCGTCTGTCCATGGCAGAAAGTGAAGGCCTGATGCCTCAGGACCTGATCAACGCCAAGCCAGTCGCTGCAGCGGTCAAGGAATTCTTCGGTTCCAGCCAGCTGTCCCAGTTCATGGACCAGAACAATCCGCTGTCGGAGATTACCCACAAGCGTCGTGTATCGGCTCTTGGGCCGGGTGGTCTGACCCGTGAGCGTGCAGGCTTCGAAGTACGTGACGTACACCCGACGCACTACGGGCGTGTATGTCCGATCGAAACCCCAGAAGGCCCGAACATCGGTCTGATCAACTCGCTGGCGACCTATGCGCGTACCAACCAGTACGGTTTCCTGGAAAGCCCATTCCGTCGTGTGCGTGATGCCAAAGTAACTGACGAGATCGTTTTCCTCTCGGCTATCGAAGAAGGCGATCACGTTATTGCCCAGGCCAGCGCCAAGGTCGAAGACGGTCAACTGACCGACGATCTGGTAGCGGTTCGGCACATGAACGAGTTCACCGTCAAGACACCTAACGAGGTGACCCTGATGGACGTGTCGCCGCGTCAGGTTGTATCGGTGGCTGCGTCGCTGATCCCGTTCCTGGAGCACGACGATGCCAACCGTGCCTTGATGGGCTCGAACATGCAGCGTCAGGCGGTACCGACGCTACGCGCCGAAAAACCCCTCGTGGGCACCGGCATGGAGCGCAACGTTGCACGCGACTCCGGCGTATGTGTAACCGCACGTCGCGGCGGTGTAATTGACTCTGTCGATGCCAGCCGTATTGTCGTCCGGGTTTCCGAAGACGAGATCGAGGCGGGCGAAGCCGGTGTTGATATCTATGCACTGACCAAGTACACCCGTTCCAACCAGAACACCTGTATCAACCAGCGTCCTCTGGTGAAGAAAGGCGATCTGGTCGCAAGCAAGGACATTCTCGCCGACGGCTCCTCTGTTGATATGGGTGAGTTGGCGCTGGGTCAGAACATGCGCGTAGCGTTCATGCCCTGGAACGGATACAACTTCGAGGATTCCATTCTGGTTTCCGAGCGGGTGGTCCAGGAGGATCGCTTTACCACTATCCACATTCAGGAACTGACCTGCGTATCACGTGATACCAAGCTTGGGCCGGAAGAAATCACCTCCGACATCCCGAACGTCGGTGAGGCTGCGCTAGGCAAGCTGGACGAAGCCGGCATCGTGTATGTCGGCGCGGAAGTCGGTCCTGGCGATATCCTGGTCGGTAAGGTCACGCCAAAAGGTGAGACCCAGCTGACGCCTGAAGAGAAGCTTTTGCGAGCCATTTTCGGTGAGAAGGCGTCCGATGTTAAGGACACCTCTCTGCGCGTCCCGACTGGTACCAAGGGTACGGTCATCGATGTTCAGGTGTTCATACGTGATGGCGTTGAGCGCGACACGCGGGCGCTGGCTATCGAGAAAGAACAGCTCGATGAGATCCGCAAGGATCTGCAGGAAGAGTTCCGCATCGTCGAAATCGCAACTTTTGAGCGTCTGCGTTCTGCGCTGAATGGTCAATCTGTTGAAGGCGGCTCTGGCCTCAAGAAGGGCACGACGCTTAACGATGAGATCCTCGACGGTATCGAACGCGGCCAGTGGTTCAAGTTGCGCATGACCGAGGACAGCCTGAACGAGCAGTTGGAGCGGGCTCAGGCCTATCTGACTGACCGTCGCAAGTTGCTCGACGACAAGTTCGAAGACAAGAAGCGCAAGCTGCAGCAGGGCGATGACCTGGCACCGGGCGTACTCAAGATCGTCAAGGTCTATCTGGCAATCAAGCGTCGCATCCAGCCGGGTGACAAGATGGCTGGTCGTCACGGTAACAAGGGTGTTATCTCCGTGATCATGCCGATCGAGGACATGCCCCACGACGCAAACGGCACGCCAGTCGATATCGTACTGAACCCGCTGGGCGTACCGTCGCGGATGAACGTTGGGCAGATCCTGGAAACCCACCTAGGCTTGGCAGCCAAGGGTCTGGGCGACAAGATCAACCTGATGCTTGAAGAGCAGCGCAAGGTCGCTGATCTGCGCAAGTTCCTCGACGAGATCTACAACCAGGTTGGCGGACGTAACGAAGACCTCGATTCATTGACCGACCAAGAGATTCTGGATCTGGCCAATAACCTTCGCCAGGGTGTGCCAATGGCTACCGCCGTGTTTGACGGTGCCAAAGAGCACGAAGTGAAGACGATGTTACGACTGGCTGATCTGCCAGATTCGGGTCAGATGAAGCTGTACGACGGACGGACGGGTAATACTTTTGATCGTCCGGTCACTGTTGGCTATATGTACATGCTTAAGCTGAACCACCTGGTCGACGACAAGATGCACGCGCGTTCTACCGGGTCTTACAGTCTGGTAACACAGCAACCGTTGGGTGGTAAGGCCCAGTTCGGTGGTCAGCGTTTCGGTGAGATGGAAGTGTGGGCGCTGGAAGCCTATGGCGCCGCCTACACCTTGCAGGAAATGCTGACTGTTAAGTCTGACGACGTGAACGGCCGTACCAAGATGTACAAAAACATCGTGGACGGTGACCACCGCATGGAGCCGGGTATGCCCGAGTCCTTCAACGTATTGGTCAAAGAAATTCGTTCACTCGGCATCGACATGGAACTGGATACCGAGTAACCCGGTTGCCCACGTCTCGGGCGGAGAAGTCCTCCGCCCTTGAGACACTGCGAGGAGTATAGGCCTTGAAAGACTTACTGAACCTGCTCAAGTCCCAGGGACAGATTGAAGAGTTCGATTCGATCCGGATCGGCTTGGCATCACCGGAGATGATCCGGTCCTGGTCGTACGGCGAAGTGAAAAAGCCGGAAACCATCAACTACCGTACGTTCAAGCCTGAGCGTGACGGCCTTTTCTGCGCCAAGATCTTTGGCCCAGTCAAGGACTACGAGTGCCTGTGCGGTAAGTACAAGCGGCTCAAGCATCGTGGTGTGATTTGCGAAAAGTGTGGCGTTGAAGTCGCATTAGCTAAAGTGCGTCGCGAGCGCATGGGGCACATCGAGCTGGCATCGCCGGTTGCGCATATCTGGTTCCTTAAATCGCTTCCGTCCCGGATCGGTTTACTGCTGGATATGACCCTGCGTGATATCGAGCGCGTGCTCTATTTCGAGAGCTACGTGGTGATCGAGCCGGGCATGACCACCCTTGAAAAAGGGCAGTTGCTGAACGACGAGCAGTACTTTGAAGCGCTCGAAGAATTTGGCGATGACTTCGATGCCCGCATGGGTGCAGAAGCGGTCTACCAGCTGTTGACCGCGATGGATCTGCCGCACGAGATTGCTCGTCTACGCGAGGAAATCCCGCAGACCACCTCCGAGACCAAGATCAAGAAGCTGTCCAAGCGGCTGAAGCTGATGGAAGCGTTCGACGGTTCGGGTAACAAGCCCGAGTGGATGGTGTTGACCGTTCTGCCAGTACTGCCACCGGATCTGCGTCCGCTGGTGCCTCTGGATGGCGGCCGATTCGCGACCTCCGATCTGAACGACCTGTATCGCCGCGTAATCAACCGTAACAACCGCCTCAAGCGTCTGCTCGACTTGTCTGCGCCGGATATCATCGTGCGCAACGAAAAACGCATGTTGCAGGAATCTGTTGATGCGCTACTGGATAACGGCCGTCGCGGTCGAGCTATCACGGGCACCAACAAGCGTCCGCTGAAGTCACTGGCCGACATGATCAAGGGTAAGCAGGGTCGTTTCCGTCAGAACCTGCTCGGTAAGCGCGTGGATTACTCCGGTCGCTCTGTGATCGTGGTAGGTCCGACTCTGCGTCTGCATCAGTGCGGTCTACCGAAGAAAATGGCCCTCGAGCTGTTCAAGCCGTTCATCTTCGGCAAGCTGGAACACCGTGGTCTGGCGACAACCATCAAGGCTGCAAAGAAGATGGTTGAGCGCGAGCTCCCTGAAGTCTGGGATATTCTCGCTGAAGTGATTCGCGAACACCCAGTGCTGCTGAACCGTGCGCCGACGCTGCACCGTCTGGGTATCCAGGCATTCGAGCCGGTTTTGATCGAAGGCAAGGCTATCCAGCTGCACCCGCTGGTCTGTGCTGCTTACAACGCCGACTTCGACGGTGACCAGATGGCTGTGCACGTACCGCTGACCCTTGAGGCTCAGCTGGAAGCGCGCGCACTGATGATGTCGACCAACAACATTCTGTCTCCGGCCAGTGGCGAACCGATCATCGTGCCGTCACAGGACGTGGTACTGGGCTTGTACTACATGACCCGCTCGCGCATCAACGCGAAGGGCGAAAACATGCGCTTTGCTGACGTCAACGAAGTTGAGATGGCGTATCGCAGCGGTCAGGTTGAACTACACGCCATGGTCAAGGTGCGTATAACCGAGACTATCAAGCACAAGGATGAATCCTGGACGACCGAGACGCGCATTGTGGACACCACGGTGGGTCGTGCGCTGCTGTTCCAGATTCTGCCCAAAGGCCTTCCGTTCGAACTGTGTGATCAGCCGTTGAAGAAGAAGGCCATATCCAAACTGATCAACCAGTGCTACCGGATTGTTGGTCTGAAGGAAACGGTCATTTTTGCTGACCAGTTGATGTACACCGGTTTCGCTTATTCGACAATTTCCGGTACCTCTATCGGTGTGAATGACTTTGTCATTCCAGACGAGAAGGCGCGGATCATCGACGAGGCAACCGACGAAGTTAAAGAAATCGAAGATCAGTATGCTTCCGGTCTGGTAACCCAGGGCGAGAAGTACAACAAGGTCATCGACTTGTGGTCCAAGGCCAACGATGAAATTTCCAAGGCCATGATGGATAACCTCAAGACGTCGAAGGTTATTGATCGCCACGGTGATGAAGTCGAGCAGGAATCGTTCAACTCGATGTACATGATGGCTGACTCCGGTGCCCGGGGTTCCCCGGCGCAGATCCGTCAGCTGGCCGGTATGCGTGGTCTGATGGCGAAGCCAGATGGCTCGATCATCGAGACGCCGATCACCGCGAACTTCCGTGAGGGCTTGAACGTACTCCAGTACTTCATCTCTACTCACGGTGCCCGTAAGGGTCTGGCGGATACCGCACTGAAGACAGCTAACTCCGGTTATCTGACGCGTCGTCTGGTTGACGTTGCCCAGGATCTGGTCATTACCGAGACTGATTGCGGTACCGATCAGGGGCTGTATATGGCGCCGCACATCGAAGGTGGTGACATTGTTGAGCCGCTGGGTGAGCGCGTCCTGGGTCGTACCATTGCCCGCGACGTGGTGCGTCCGGGCAGCGAAGAAACCATCGTGCCTGCGGGTACCTTGATCGATGAGCAGTGGGTCGAGTTCCTCGAGCAGAACAGCGTCGATGAAGTTATCGTGCGCTCACCGATCGCCTGTGAAACACGTTATGGCGTATGCCGCACCTGTTACGGTCGCGATCTGGCGCGTGGCCATCTGATCAATATTGGTGAAGCGGTAGGTGTTATCGCAGCCCAGTCGATCGGTGAGCCGGGCACCCAGCTGACCATGCGTACCTTCCACATCGGTGGCGCCGCGAGCCGGACCTCCGCTGCGGACAGCGTCCAGGTGAAGAATGGCGGTACGATTCGTCTGCACAACCTGAAGCACGTAGAGCGTGCTGACGGCGTGCTGGTGGCTGTGTCTCGTTCGGGTGAGCTGGCGGTGGCGGATGAGTACGGCCGCGAGCGCGAGCGCTACAAGCTGCCCTACGGTGCCTTCATCAGCATCAAGGAAGGCGACAAGGTTGAGGCCGGCCGTATCGTTGCCAAGTGGGATCCGCACACTCACCCCATCGTCACGGAGATCGACGGTACCGTTGCCTTCTTCGGCATGGATGAGAACATCACGATCAAGCGCCAGACAGATGAACTGACCGGTCTGACCAATATTGAAATAATGGATCCAAAAGATCGTCCAGCTTCCGGCAAGGACATCCGTCCGACCATCAAGTTGGTTGACGAGAACGGCAAGGAGCTGATGCTGCCTGGCACCGACGTACCGGCGCAGTACTTCCTGCCGCCGAATGCGCTGGTCAACCTGACCGACGGTGTCAAAGTGAACGTGGGCGACGTTGTTGCACGTATCCCGCAGGAAACCTCCAAGACCCGTGACATCACCGGTGGTCTGCCGCGCGTTGCCGACCTGTTCGAGGCTCGTCGTCCGAAGGAGCCCTCGATCCTGGCCGAAATCAGCGGCACGATTTCGTTCGGCAAGGAAACCAAGGGCAAGCGTCGTCTGGTGATTACACCTACCGACGGCTCTGATCCATATGAGGAGCTGATTCCGAAGTGGCGCCACCTGAACGTGTTCGAAGGTGAGCAGGTTACCAAGGGCGAAGTCATTTCCGATGGTCCGAGCAACCCGCACGATATCCTGCGTCTGCTGGGTGTTAGTGCGCTGGCCAAGTACATCGTCAACGAAATCCAGGACGTGTACCGCCTGCAGGGTGTAAAGATCAACGATAAGCACATCGAAGTGACCATTCGTCAGATGCTGCGCAAAGTTGAGATCACTGAATCCGGCGATTCCAACTTTATCAAAGGCGACTCGGTCGAGCTGACCCAGGTGCTGGAAGCGAACGAAGGGTTGGCTGCCCAGGACAAGTTCCCGGCCAAGTATTCTCGTCTTCTGCTGGGTATTACCAAGGCCTCGCTGTCGACCGAATCGTTTATTTCGGCGGCTTCGTTCCAGGAGACAACCCGCGTATTGACCGAGGCTGCCGTCACTGGCAAGCGCGATCATCTGCGCGGTCTGAAGGAAAACGTAGTGGTCGGTCGTCTCATTCCGGCGGGTACCGGTCTGGCTTATCACGCTGAGCGCAAGCGTCAGAAGCTGGCTGGCAAACCGACCACGGTCAGTGCGAGTGATGTTGAGCAGGCACTTTCTGATGCGTTGAACTCGAGCGGCAACTGACAAGCGTCCCGGTGCCTCGTGTGCCGGGACCTTGACGATCAGGGGTGCGCTCTATAGAATTCCGTACCCCTAAAATTGGCGGGGCACCTTGCCCTGCCATTTTTTATTAAATATGTCCCAGAGACATCAGTGGAGTTTTGCTAGATGGCAACAATCAACCAGCTGGTTCGCAAGCCGCGCAAGCGCGTTGCTGAAAAAAGCGACGTGCCAGCGCTGCAGAACTGTCCGCAGCGTCGTGGAGTATGTACTCGCGTATATACCACCACCCCGAAGAAGCCGAACTCGGCTCTGCGTAAGGTCTGCCGTGTCCGTTTGACCAACGGTTTCGAAGTTTCTTCGTACATCGGTGGTGAAGGTCACAACCTTCAGGAACACAGTGTCGTACTGATTCGCGGCGGTCGCGTAAAAGACTTGCCGGGTGTGCGTTACCACACCGTTCGCGGTTCGCTGGACACCTCGGGTGTCAAGGATCGTCGTCAGGGCCGTTCCAAGTACGGCACCAAGCGTCCCAAGTAATTTTTGATTTCATTTATCCTGAGTCGATAAGAGTAAGGTCGGGTGTAACGCTAACGTTATGATCCCGGGCTAACCTGAAGACCGTTTTGAGGGCTTATCATGCCAAGACGTCGTGTAGCGGCAAAACGTGAGATCCTGCCAGAACCTAAGTACGGCAGCCAGATTCTCGCGAAATTCATGAACCACGTAATGGAAAGCGGCAAGAAAGCTGTCGCTGAGCGCATCGTGTATGGCGCACTGGACAAGGTCAAGGAACGCACCAAGACCGATGATCCAGTCGACCTGTTCGAGCGGGCACTTGATGCCATCGCTCCTTTGGTTGAAGTTAAATCCCGTCGCGTAGGTGGTGCTACCTACCAGGTTCCGGTTGAGGTGCGTCCCTCCCGTCGTAACGCTTTGGCGATGCGCTGGTTGGTCGATGCTGCTCGGAAGCGTGGCGAAAAATCCATGGCCCTGCGCCTGGCCGGTGAGCTGGTCGATGCCTCTGAAGGCAAAGGTTCTGCGGTCAAGAAGCGTGAAGACGTGCACCGTATGGCTGAAGCCAACAAGGCCTTCTCTCACTACCGCTTCTAAACGACTCAGGAGAATATCGTGGCTCGTACAACACCGCTTAATCTCTATCGCAACATCGGTATCTGCGCGCACGTCGATGCGGGTAAGACCACCACTACGGAACGGATTCTGTTTTACACCGGCGTGAACCACAAAATGGGTGAGGTTCATGATGGTGCGGCGACCATGGACTGGATGGCGCAGGAACAGGAGCGCGGAATCACCATTACTTCCGCAGCTGTAACCGCCTTCTGGCAGGGTTCCGAAAAGCAATACCAGAAACACCGCGTAAACGTCATCGACACCCCTGGTCACGTAGACTTCACCATCGAGGTTGAGCGTTCCTTGCGTGTTCTTGACGGTGCAGTCGTTGTGTTCTGCGGCACGTCCGGCGTGGAGCCCCAGTCCGAAACCGTATGGCGTCAAGCGAACAAGTACGGCGTTCCGCGTATCGTTTACGTGAACAAGATGGACCGTCAGGGTGCCAATTTCCTGCGTGTCGTTGAGCAGATCAAGAAACGTCTGGGTCACACGCCTGTGGCGATTCAGCTTGCTATCGGTTCGGAAGAAAACTTCGCTGGCCAGATCGATCTGCTTCGTATGAAGGCGATCTACTGGAACGAAGACGACATGGGCTTGACCAAGCGCGAGGAAGACGTTCCCGCCGAGATGCTTGAAGACGCTAAGAAGTATCGTGAGCAGATGGTTGAAGCTGCCGCTGAAGCCAACGAAGAGCTGATGAACAAGTACTTGGAAGGCGGTGAGCTGACTGAGGATGAGATCAAAGCTGGACTGCGTCAGCGTACTCTGGCGGGCGAAATCGTTCCGGCTGTCTGCGGTTCCTCCTTCAAGAACAAAGGTGTGCCTCTGGTTCTCGACGCTGTGATCGATTATTTGCCGGCACCTGATGAGGTTGTCGCCATTCGTGGCGTGCATCCTGATGATGACGAGAAGACCGACGTTCGCCATTCTGATGACGCGGAGCCTTTCGCTGCGCTAGCGTTCAAGATTGCAACCGATCCCTTCGTTGGTACATTGACCTTCATACGGGTGTACTCGGGTGTCCTCAGTTCGGGCGACTCCGTGTTGAACTCGGTCAAGGGCAAGAAAGAGCGCGTCGGGCGTATGGTTCAGATGCAGGCCAACAACCGGGAAGAGATCAAGGAAGTGCGGGCGGGCGATATCGCTGCATTGATCGGCATGAAGGACGTCACTACGGGTGACACCTTGTGCAACCAAGAGAAGCCGATTGTTCTTGAGCGCATGGACTTTCCCGAGCCAGTGATTCATGTGGCTGTCGAGCCGAAGACCAAGGCTGACCAGGAAAAAATGGGTATTGCTCTGGGCAAGCTTGCCCAGGAAGATCCTTCGTTCCGTGTTCGCACCGACGAAGAATCCGGTCAGACCATCATCGGTGGTATGGGTGAGCTGCACCTGGACATTCTGGTTGATCGTATGCGCCGAGAGTTCAATGTGGATGCCAATATCGGTAAGCCGCAGGTTGCTTACCGTGAAGCGATTCGCAACAAGTGCGAGATCGAAGGCAAATTCGTGCGCCAGTCGGGTGGTCGTGGTCAGTATGGTCACGTATGGATCCGCTTCGAACCGTCCGACGAGGCAGGCGATAAGCTGATTTTCGTCAACGAAACAGTGGGTGGCTCTGTTCCGCGCGAATATATCCCTGCGGTGAACAAGGGCATCGAAGAGCAGATGAAAAACGGTATCCTTGCCGGCTATCCGTTGCTCAACCTGAAAGCGACCCTGTTTGATGGCTCCTATCATGACGTCGACTCGAACGAGATGGCGTTCAAGGTCGCAGCATCCATGGCGACCAAGCAATTGGCCCAGAAGGGTGGTGCGGTTCTGCTCGAGCCGATCATGAAAGTGGAAGTTGTCACCCCGGAAGATTACATGGGTGACGTAATGGGCGACCTGAACCGTCGTCGCGGTCTCGTACAGGGTATGGAAGATTCCCCTTCCGGTAAGGTTATCCGCGCTGAGGTTCCGCTTGGTGAGATGTTCGGCTACGCCACGGATGTTCGTTCCATGTCCCAGGGACGTGCGAGCTACTCCATGGAGTTTTCGAAGTACGCCGAGGCCCCAAATAACATCGCCGAAGCAATCATCAAGAAGCAAGGCTAACTTGCACCTAAGCTAATTACAGAGGTTATGAACCGTGGCTAAAGAGAAATTTGAACGTAAGAAACCGCACCTGAACGTGGGCACCATCGGTCACGTTGACCATGGCAAAACCAC
>NZ_VTVA01000033.1 GCF_008638345.1 Pseudomonas saliphila
AGAAAGTCTTTTTCAGACGTTCCTTAAGGCCTATGTGTCTTTCGACGGCTATATTGCCGACATCCCCCGAAGACCCCCGCGTCAAGTCACCCTCTGAGCTGTTGATGGCTTCCTAGCAAGCCGCGCTTCCTGCCCCATTGCGGGCGACGTATGCAGAGGTTGACATGTTTTCCTATTCTTTCGCCAAAGGGCCGCTATGCGCGGGCCTGCTGGTAGCGTTACCTGTTGTAGCAGACAGTTCCAAACCCTGGGCAGACGCGGCCGTGCCCGCGACCACCTATAGCTCTCCGCTGGCCGACTACCAGCGTCACTCCCCCCAGACCCCAGGCAACTGGCGTGAGGCCAACGATACTGTTGCCCGAATCGGTGGCTGGCAGGCTTATGCCGCTGAGGTCTGGGAGGCGAGCCAGAATGGTAGCGACACTGAGCCCGCTGAAGAAAGTCCCCACCAGCACCACAACCACTGAGGAGCGCACTGATGATTAGTGTCATACAGCTGCGCGAACTCCGTTTGGTAACGGCAGCATTGGGGCTTCTTGTGTTGGCAGGTTGTGCCAGCCTAGCGCCCCAGGCCAGCCTGGATAAGGTGGCGCAGGATAGCGCTGCGTTCACCGGGCAGCAGACCCTGCACTGGGCCAACGGTCAGAACCAGGGGCCGGAGGCGCGGCAACGGCTTGCTGAACTGCTGGCGGAGCCGCTCAGCCTTGAAAGCGGTGTTGAAATCGCGCTGCTCAACAACCGTGGCCTGCAGGCGCGCTTCTATGACCTGGGCATCGCCGACGCAGAGCGGGTGCAAGCCAGCCGCCTGCCGAATCCCGGCTTCTCCATAGGCCGCATGACCCAGGGCAGTGAGGTGGAGTGGGAGCGCAGCATTCACTTCAACCTGGCGCGCCTGATCGCCTTACCCGCCACCCGCCGTATTGCTGAAGGGCAATCGGAGCAGGTACAGCTCCAGGTCAGCCTTGATGT
The DNA here is from genome assembly GCF_008638345.1 of Pseudomonas saliphila. Taxonomy (GTDB): domain Bacteria; phylum Pseudomonadota; class Gammaproteobacteria; order Pseudomonadales; family Pseudomonadaceae; genus Halopseudomonas; species Halopseudomonas saliphila. The sequence continues at coordinate 970 of NZ_VTVA01000033.1, forward strand.
CATGCGTATCGCGACCGAAACCCGGACTGCCTGGTACCGCGCAGTGGCTGCCGAGCAAAGCCTGAGTTACAGCAAGCAGGTGCTCGAAGCCGCCGAGGCCGGCGCTGAGCTTGCTCGGCGCATGGCAGCGGTGGGCAATTTCAGCCCACTGCAACAGGCCCGCGAGCAAAGCTTCTATGCCGAAGCGGCACTCGGTCGCCTGCAGGCAGAACGCGAGCGCAATGCCAGCCGCGAGCACCTGATCAGGCAACTGGGGTTATGGGGCGATCAGCTGGCGTTCAGCTTGCCTGAGCGCTTGCCCGAACTGCCGCACCATCCGGTTGATCGACCGGACATCGAGCGAGAAGCGATGGCCAGTCGGTTGGATATTCAGGCCGCGCAACTTGGCGCAACGCGTCTGGCGCAGAACCTGGGGTTAAGCAGGGCGACGCGGTTTATCAACGTGCTGGAGCTTGAGGTAGCGAACAACCGATCCAACGAGGAACCCACCCAGCGCGGCGTGGAAATCTCCGTGGAGCTGCCGATCTTCGACTGGAGCGGCGCGCGGCTGGCCCGCAGCGAGGCGATGTATATGCAGACCGTGGAGGGGACCGCAGAAGTGGCCGTGAACGCCCGCTCCCAGGTACGCGAGAGCTACGTCAACTACCGCAATGCCTGGGATGTAGCAGCCCATTACCGAGACGAGATAGTGCCGCTGCGCAAGCGTATTAGTGAGGAGAATCTGCTGCGTTACAACGGCATGTTCATCGGCGTGTTCGAGCTGCTGGTCGATGCGCGCGAGCAGGTCAATACCGTCAACCGTTATCTACAGGCGCAAAGAGACTTCTGGATAGCCGAGGCCGAGCTTGATCTGGTGCGTTATGGCCCCGTCACACCCAGCGCCGCCGCAGCACCCACCACCGTTTCCGCAAGCCCAGCAGGAGGGCATTGATCCATGGTTTCTCGACGCGATTTTTTCATGGGTGCCGGGGCGATTACCGCAGCGGTAGCCACATCTTCAGTAAGCAGATTTTCCCTGGCCGGACTGCCGGAAGCGATCATCCAGGACAAGCCGGACACGATGCCCCCGCTGGAGCCATCCACCGGCAGGCCCTATCGCCCAGTCGTCACCCTGAACGGCTGGACCCTGCCGTGGCGAATGAATGCCGGCGTGAAAGAGTTTCACCTGATCGCCGAGCCAGTGGTGCGCGAGATGGCGCCAGGGTTCAAGGCTCATCTTTGGGGCTATAACGGTCAGTCGCCGGGGCCCACCATCGAGGTAGTGGAAGGCGACCGCGTCCGCATCTTCGTCACCAACAAGCTACCCGAGTACACCAGCATTCACTGGCATGGCCAGCACCTGCCCAATGGCATGGACGGGGTGGCGGGACTCAACCAGCGCGCCATACCCGCGGGCAAGACCTATGTCTACGAGTTCGTCGCCGCTCGCCCCGGCACCTACATGTATCACCCCCACGCCGATGAAATGGTTCAGATGGCGATGGGGATGATGGGTTTCTGGGTGACCCATCCGCGCGAGCCGCGGGAAGACATCGCCGAAGTCGATCGGGATTACTGCTTCCTGCTCAATGCCTACGAGATCGAGCCCGGGAGCTACACCCCCAAGATCATGGAGATGCTCGACTTCAATATCTGGAGTTTCAACAGTCGGGTGTTCCCGGGTATCGACCCGCTGGTGGCCCGCACCAATGAGCGGGTTCGCATTCGCTTCGGCAATCTGACCATGACCAACCACCCCATACATCTGCACGGTCACGACTTCCATGTGACCGGTACCGACGGTGGAGCAGTACCCCTGGGGGCGCGCTGGCCTGAGGTGACCACGGATGTCGCCGTCGGTCAGATGCGCCAGATCGAGTTCATTGCCAATGCGCCGGGGGACTGGGCCTTTCACTGCCACAAGAGCCACCACACCATGAACGCCATGGGGCATGACGTGCCGACTATGGTCGGCGTGGATCACCGCAAGGTGGTGACCCAGATCAGCAACCTGATTCCCGATTACATGGTCATGGGCGAGCGGGGCATGGCCGACATGGGCGAAATGGAAATGCCCCTGCCCGATAACACCGCCCCGATGATGGCGGGCGACGGCCCATACGGCGGCATCAACATGGGCGGGATGTTCACCATGGTCAAGATCCGCGACAACCAGGCCGCGGGCGATTACAGCGATCCAGGGTGGTATACGCAGCCGGAGGGAACACAGGCCTACGAATGGACCGGCCCCTTGCCAGAGCCTGCAAGATTCAAATCCGAGCCCAGCGGTGTGCCAGCCGCCGAAGTGCAGGTTCGTAAACCGACCGGTCATAGCGGTCACTAATATCCTTTATTAGGGAGTAAAAACATGAAATCACTACTTATCGCCAGCCTCGCGCTGGTTATGACGTCCGCTACATCGAGCGTGCTCGCCCACGCCCCTGGTTCTAATGGCGAGCGCCCGTCAATGCCGCCAGAGCAGACCGCCTGGGGTATCGGTGCCGACGAAGCTGCAGTTGATCGTGAAGTCGTTATTCGCATGGACGACAAGATGCGTTTCTATCCCGATCACCTCGACGTAGCAGAAGGCGAAACCCTGAAGCTGGTGATTCACAACGACGGCCAACTGCTGCATGAGCTGGTGCTGGGAACACAGGAAGAGTTGGAAGAGCACGCCGAAATGATGGAGCAGTTTCCGAACATGGAACACGACGCACCCTACATGGCCCACGTCGATCCCGGCCAGTCGCAAAGCATCATCTGGACATTCAACAGGGCAGGGCGCGTTGAATTCGCCTGTCTGCTGCCAGGGCATTTCCAGGCAGGCATGAAGGGCGGAGTTCAAGTGGTATCAGCGCATGACACTCATCACTAACCAGAGGATACAACCATGAAGAAAATTTCCATCGCTGCCTTGATGAGCCTGGGTCTGCTCATTGCCATGCCATCACAGGCTCAAGCGGAAGAGCCATTGAGTGACGGCGAGGTTAGACGTCTTGCCGAAGACCGCGTGACCCTGCGCCATGGCCCAATCGACAACCTGAAAATGCCGCCCATGACCATGGTGTTCAGGGTGAGCGAGTCAGCACACCTGGAAGGTCTTGAAGTAGGGGATGCGGTGCAGTTCCGGGCGCAGGAGCAAAATGGCAACTACGTCGTCACGGAAATCCAGAAGGCACTAAAGGACTAATTTCGGACCGTTCGGCCTCTGCTCGCGGCCATCGCATCGCGAGCAGGGGGCCCTTGCTTAAACCTCTACGCTGCGTCCGTGAAAAACAGGGGTGCAAACCCCCCGCCAGGGGTGCGGAAGTTGGTCGTCTGCCCTTGGTACAGTCGGGCAGCAGCCATGATTACCTCTCCACGGTAGGTATACAGACGCACATCCACCTTGAGCAGTTGTGACTCTCCGTCAGTCACTACCACTCTTTCTGACGGCGGCACGTAGGTCTGGGCAATATATTCGCTCTCAAGGATGTTGGCGAACGTGCCTTTGGTAAGCTTGCTTCCTCGATAAACACCTTTGCTGCCATGGCCGGCAACCGGCTTGAAGAACAGCTCGCGCCTTTGACTCCAGAGCAATGATGCGTTTTCCTCGCTCACGTGCACTGTACTGGGAACTGCCTTTTCAAGCGTAATGGCGTCCTCTGGATTCAACCCCCATTGTTCGAGCAGCGTTCGATCGGACAGCACTGTCAAATTGCGCTTGTCCGCGAGGATCCCATGGGCAAAAGGGTTGGGTGTGATGACGGCCCCCCCTTCCATCCATGCTTTGCGCAGGGAGGCATGTTCAGGAAGATCCAGCGCGAAATCGACCAGTCTGTTGTAGACCATGTCGACCGGCAGGCCGTTACCGTAAAGAACGCCTGCCTCATACCTGAGCTCGGCGGGGGAAAGGATGACGGCATCGATACCCTGTTTTTCAAAAAGCTGCTGCGCCAGCCTGAATTCAGGATAAAGATATTGTCCCATCGGCTGATCATCAACGATCGCGATACGTGAAGGTCTTTCGCCTCCGCGCTGGGACCGCCATTCGGCCTCGAACTGTCTGATCACCGCAGCATCGAAGTCTTCAATCCACGAGGCGTTCACATCGCGATTGCAACAACGTTTCTGCGCCCTGGCCAGCTGGGCGTTCAGAAAGGCTCCGCCCGCGTTGGTGTTGATCTCGATAAGACGGGGGCCGGTTTCGCCAAGGTGGAAATCGTAGCCCATGAAGGCGCCGACCGGGCCGTGACTGACCTGTGCTGTTTCCGGTGCCCAGGACAGCACCTTTTGCCGATAGTCCGGCAGCAGGGTCGCGCTTTCCAGCGCTCTTACCACGGTCTGCATGGTTACCAAATCCTCCCTGGGGAGGAACACGGCGGCATCCGAGAAAAAATGCCCCCAGAGCGGGCTGGCCAGGAACTCCCCGGCAGTATCGCCCAACTGATAGGCAAGCCCCCGTACAAGCGCCGCCCTATCAAGGGTGATGCACTCGCATTGACGGTTTAACGCCCCTTCTTGGATGATCAAGAGTCTTTAGACGATTCTTTACGCCCCTCTTCCAGCCCACGGCGATAGGCTTCGTCTGCTTCCGACTGGTTGCCTGCCCCGCTGTCGTGCTGGCTATGACCCTTGTGCATGAAGATATGCATCAAGGGGCAGAGCAAAATGATAAGAAAAGGGAGATACGGAAGAACGTGCGCACCGTGCTCCACAAAGATGAAGTAGAGTGCCGCGCCTATCAGGGCAAGAGTGGCTACTCCATGAAGACTGGTCCAGTATCCCGATTTTGTTTCCATGCTGGGTTCTCCAATGTTGCTTTAAGATGGTTAACTGACTGTGCGAGTTTTCTTGACCCCATCCAGCTTCACCCGCTTGAGTAACAGCGAGTTGCCAATCACCGAAAGCGAACTCGCCGTCATCGCAACGACACCGATCATCGGATGAAGCAAACCTATGGCAGCGATCGGTATTGCGGCCACGTTATAAGCACTGGCCCAGATCAGGTTCTGCACGATCTTGCTGAAGGTGGCGCGGGAGAGGTGCATAGCCTCGACCACACCGGTCAGTTCGCCACGTACCAGAGTCACATCTGCTGCCTCGATGGCAACATCGGCTCCCGCGCCAATGGCAATGCCCACATTGGCCTGTTTTAGCGCGGGCGCATCATTGATGCCGTCGCCCACCATGGCGACGTAGTTGCCATACTTTTTCTGAAGTTCGCGAATCGCATCGACTTTGCCTTCCGGGAGCACCCCGGCCTGCACCTCGTCGATGCCCACTTCCTCGGCAACAGTGCGCGCGGCGCGCTCATTGTCACCTGTGATCATCACCACATGAAGACCCAGCTCATGCATGCCGCGAATCGCTGCAATGGATTCTTCCTTGATCGTATCCGCTACCGCGACGATGCCACACGCGTTACCTCCAACAGCTACCAGTACGGCAGTGCGACCGCGCCCCTCCAGCTCATTCAGATCACCGTCCAGCGCCGTGAGGCCACTCACGCCTTCTTCGGCAAGCAACTTGCGGTTGCCTATCAGCACCAGAGCGTCATCAACTTTTCCGGACACGCCTCGGGCCCCGGTGGAACGGAATTCCGTTACTACTCCTGGTTTCACCCCCCGATCAGCAGCACCCTCGACAATAGCGCGTGCGATGGGATGCTCCGAGGCATTCTCGACCGTCGCTGCCCAGTGCAATAACTGCTGTTCAGAGACGCCATCGGCCACAACCACTTCGGTCAGCCTAGGCTCGCCCCGCGTGATAGTGCCCGTTTTGTCGAGCACGATGACCTTGACGTCCTTGAAGGTCTGGATAGCTTCGCCGGACCGGATCAGGATGCCGCGCTCGGCGCCTATGCCGGACCCGACCATCAGGGCAGTTGGCGTCGCCAGACCTAATGCGCAAGGGCATGCAATGACCAGTACAGCGATGGCAGCAATCAAAGCCAGCGCCGTGCTGGACGCATCTGGGTTTACCCATGGCAGGAAGGTCGCGCCCCATTCCAGTATCGGCCGCAGGCTGTCAGCCGCCATGAACCAGGCCACAAAACTCGCCAGGGAAATCAGGATGACAATCGGTACGAAGCGACCGGTCATACGGTCTGCAAATTCCTGGATGGGCACCCGTGAGCCCTGTGCCTGCTCTACCAGCTTGATCACTTGGGACAAAAAGGTATCGCCGCCCACTTTGGTGGCCTTGACCCGCAAAAATCCTTCCTTATTGATGGTCGCGCCGATGACGGTATCACCACTCGCCTTGAACACGGGCGCCGATTCCCCAGTGGCGATGGACTCGTCCAGATGGCTTTCGCCCTCGATGACTTCTCCATCGGTGGGCACCTTGTCGCCCGGCCGGATCACCATGATGTCCCCAGGCTGCAGCTCCTTGATGGGCACTTCTATCTCCTGGCCATCCCGTTCTACCCGCGCCGTTTTTGCACCCAGGGTCAGCAACTTGCGAATCGCCTGGGAGGCTCGGCCCTTGGCCTTGGCCTCAAGATAACGGCCTAGCAGGTGAAAGGTCATGATGGTTGCGGCCATCTCCATGAAAGAGGTCATGGTGATGAAAAATCCCGCCAGACCGATCAGATAGGGCGGGACGCTGCCCAGGGAGATCAGTACATCCATGTTGAACGTGCGATTCGTGAGCGAGCGCCAGGTAGACTTGTGAGTCGCGGCACCGCCGTAAAGAAAGACCACCGGGAAGCCTAGTAAAGCCACGATGAACAAATAGCCGGGTATCGGTTGCCAGAACATATGGGGGATCATCAACAGCATGATCAGAGTGGTGGGGATACCGGCAATCCACAAGCGTTTGAGCGCCTGACGCAGATAGGCGCCTTCTATATCGGCATCATTCTCGGCATTGTCATCGTCCCCCTCGGAAGAGACCTTGGCAACGTCGTAACCGGCCTTTTCAACCGCTTGCTTTAGCTGTTCCGCAGTGGGGCCGCCTCCGCTTACCTCAATGTGTACCTTGTGGCTGGCGATACTGATATCGATATACTGGATACCATCTAGTCGCAGGAGGGACTCGCGCACAATACCGGCACAATGATCGGAACCCATGCCCGGCACGATAAGCTGCACATTGTTGCCAGCTCCCGAACTGCTAGCCGATGCGACCTCGTAGCCTGCCTTTTCGACGGCTTTGCGAATATCGGTCAGATCCAGCGCGCTGGAGTCATAGCTGGCCTCCACGCGGTGGGATGCGATATTGGTCGTGATTTCACCGATGCCGTCCAAGCGCTTTAGTGACGTTTTGACGATACCAGCACAATGGTCTGAGCCCATGCCGGGCACAGTCAGTCTCGCCGAGGCCATTTTGTGCTTTGATTCAGTACTCATTTTGTTCCGCCTGTTTTTTCTCGATGAGCGCGCTTTCGTTGCAAGTTCCAGTACACAAGGCCGAAAACAGTCAGTAGAGCAAAACCGCTTATGATGGTCATTATGTTTCCGCTCATTCAGGCCTCCTGACGTGGTGTGCTATTTAGGTGGGGGAAAAACATCGGGACTCGCCGTTGGTAGGCGCGGTACTCATCGCCAAACTGGTCCAGCATCTGTCGTTCTTCCTTGCGAGCCAACAATGTGTAGGCGAGGAGAATCACTGGAAAGGCGATCACTGAAACGATAGTTGGCCAGTGCACAACACCTTCACCGAATACGATGAGGAAGAGACCGGTGTACTGAGGGTGACGTATGTGAGCGTAAATGCCATCAGTCTTCAGCGAGGCACTCCGCCGCGCTTGATGAATTTGTCGCCAACCGTCGGCAACGAGTACCGCGCCGTAGAACACGAGAGTATAGCCAAGGATCATGGCAATGATGTGCGCCATTGGCGTGCCGAAAAGTTGCGCCCAGAGGTTGCCCCCTTCGCCCCAGACCAAGTCTAGACCGAAGAAGCGCGCGAGAAAGTAGATCGTCAATGGAAAACCATACATCTCGGCATAAAAGGCGATGATGAAAGCCTGCAGCACCCCCGCGCGCGTCCACTCTTTCCAGCTGTCCGGTGCCAGATAACGATACATCAACCACGATATGACGACCGTTACGATTATGGCCAAGCCCCAGGCTCCAACATGCATTATCCTGTCCTCTTTTCATTGCTAGCGTCGCTAAATTCTTCAATCAAGTGGCAAATCAGCGCGCCTGTTGGAGCCTGATCGGGTTTTCTGTCCCACTGACTGATTGCATCGAGCATGCGCTGACGTAAGCGTAGGCTGTCTAGAAAGCTCTTTTCGTTTTCCAGCAGTCGCTGTTGAATAAGTTGCCTGACAAGAGGGCAAGGAGACCTCTTCCGTTGAGCTGTGGCGAGGATTTGGCTGATGTCATCAACCGAGAAGCCAAGTTGCCGCGCACTCAGGATGAAACGCATTAGCCTACGGTCGTGTGCCCCGTATATCTTGTAACCATTGACGGGATTTTTCGTCGGCTTCAAAAAACCAGTCCTAGTGTAGAAGCGAACCGTGTCCGCCGTTACCTTGAGATCCTTCGCCAGCTCATTGACTCTCATACATCCGTTCCCTCATCTACGGTGGCATGTAACTCAGATTAGTCGCAGACTCCGTTTAGATTCTTGACCTAGGTCAAGCTCCAAGGAGTTCCACACGAGCTGCACACTCCCTGGTGACTATGCATCTGTGTCTTACACACACGTCAAGCTAGTTACCTGGAAGTTGGGGACGCCCATCCGGAGTTTTAAGGTAGATTATTTGACCAAGGTACCCTGCATACGCGCCCGGGTTGCCAACACAGGGGTAAATCAAAGAGGCGATCATGGTGGATCTTACGAGCGAACCAGAGCGAATCTCGACGGGGCGACGTCCCTGGCAGCGCTGGCTGCTGTTGGCGGGAGTTTTCCATGTGCTCGGGTTTGCTTCATCTGTCGATGCGCTGATGTCAACACGCACGGCTCAAGGGGCCGTGGCCTGGATAGTGTCATTGAATACGGTGCCGTATGTCGCTGTGCCTGCCTATTGGGTGTTCGGGCGAACCAAGTTCCAGGGTTACGTCAACGCACGGCGTGACGAAGATTCGGAGCTCGCTCTGGCGCTGATGACAAAAATGGCTGAGCTGCGGCGACAGCATGCAGAGCTTGCTCATGGCAACAAGCACCTGGCAGGCGTGGAGCGCCTGGCCAAGCTGCCGTTTCTTCAAGGTAATCAGGTGTCACTACTGATTGACGGAAAAGATACCTTCGACAGCCTGTTTGCCGGCATAGACGCTGCCGAACGCTACTTGCTAGTGCAGTTTTATATCGTCCGGGCTGACGATGTCGGCTTGGCGCTGCAGGCACGACTGATCGACAAGGCGCGCGAAGGGCTAGAGGTTTACTTTTTATACGATGAAATCGGAAGCTATGCTTTGCCTGCTGATTATCTGCAGACCATGCGTGACGCGGGGGTTCAGGTGCATCGCTTTCATTCAACGCGCGGTGCGGGAAACCGCTTCCAGCTGAATTTTCGCAATCACCGTAAAATCGTGGTGGCTGACGGTGCCCGTGCCTGGGTAGGAGGCTTCAATATTGGCAATGAATACCTGCACGGTCATCCCGCACTGGGCCCCTGGCGTGATACCCATCTGCTGATCGAAGGTCCGGCAGCGTTGGCTCTGCAACTGCTGTTTAGTGAGGATTGGCATTGGGCAACCGAGGAGATTCTGGATCTGCCATGGGAGCCCAGCATTCCCAGCCACCATGCGGTCCCTGTATTGATTTTGCCGTCGGGACCGGCTGACAGTTTTGAAACTGCCAGCTTGATGATCCAACAGGCGATCCACTCGGCCAACCAACGGGTATGGATCTCCAGTCCCTATTTCGTCCCTGATGAAAGCGTGCTCTCGATGCTCAAGCTGGCGGCAATCAATGGAGTGGATGTACGCATTCTAATCCCTCAGCGGCCTGACAATCCTCTGCTCTATTATGCAGCATATGTGTTTCTCGGTCCCTTACTGGAAGCCGGCGTAAAGGTCTACCGTTATGAACAGGGCTTTTTGCACGGCAAGAGCTTTTTAGTTGATGACGTAGGTGCGGGCGTGGGTACCGTTAATCTGGATAATCGCTCGTTTCGACTCAACTTCGAGGTGACAGCACTGGTTGTCGATCAGACCTTTGCTGCCGAGGTAGAGGCTATGTTCGAGCAAGATTTTGCCCGGGCGCGACAGATGCAACTGGCCGATCTCGATGAGTTGTCGCTTTGGTACCGCATCGGCGCACGTGCGGCATACCTTTTTGCACCACTACTGTAACTTATGACAGACAGGGTCATTGTAGTGGTCTACTAATCCCGGACACCGAAATGGGGGGTATTGGACTGCTCTCGGTTTCCCGATTTCTCCGATATCTCAACCGGCTGTTGGGCCAGCTGGGCAGTTTTTCCAGCGTATCCTTGAGCCAGACGGTGGCTCGATGCTGGTTAGCGACACTGCACAAGCTCAGCTGAGATTTGGCAAAGGAAACCGCCTATTGCTCACGCAGGTGTTTATGACCGAGGATTTGACGCCGGGCCAACCAGACAATAAGCGGAGGTAAAAGCAGCCATTGCAGCACCGGGGTCAGGCCCGTTCCCAGAAGCGGTAGCCTGGGCATTAGCCCGCTGTATTGCCAGCGTTGCTGAAGCACGGTGGCGTGCCATTCCAATCCCAGGGTGGCGGCGACACCAAGGGCCATGAAGGCGAACATCGCTGCGGCGTTGGCTTGCAGTATCCAGTCTCGATCACGGCGCAACATGGCCACGATCCAGTAGGCACCGAGGGCGATGAGCACATCGCCCAGGGTGGCCTGGGCGCAAAAGCGCACAGCTTGCCAATGCTCCATGCTCGGCATTTCGGCGAAGAACGGAACCTGCAGGAATTCCCAGGGGAAGTTGAGCAGCAAGGCGAACAGCGCCACATTGAACGCCGGGCTGCCTGTTATCCGGTTCATCCTGGTCTCCCTAGAGTATTACGCACGAGCTGCCCCCGACGGTTGATGAGTTATCGATTGTGCCCGGAGCCTGGTGGCGACTTATGGCAACTCCATGGCTCACGAGAGGCATTGTCTTTCAGGTTCTGATCGACAAAGCGATAGTGACCTTCCTTGAAGTGCGTCCACCAGTCATGGCTGACCTCGACGGCGTACTTTGTTAGGACTTCCTCAATGCAGTCCAGGCAGATTCGGGTCGCATCATAGGCCATGTCGAGGCGTCCCTTGCTGTCATCGAAGGAGACGCTGGCGAGGCCATACAGCTTGTCGATCTCGGCGATTGCCGCATCCAGTTTTTCCCGCTCCGTGGGTTCGAGCTTCAAGTGACGGGTTACCAGGTTGGCACTGGAGACGCCCAGCCGGTTTGCTTCTTTCATGGCGGCTTTCCTTCTGTTGGAATAATGGGAAAACAATGGGCGGCAGTCGACGAGACCCCTTAGCCTGCCAACAGACCAACCAGGGGTCAGTCGATTTTCTCCAGGTAGCGGAAAAAGTCCGAATCCGACCTGATCATCAGCGTGGCGTTGTCGCCCAGGGCCTTGTAGGTCTCTAGAGTGCGCATAAACGCGTAAAATTCCGGGGCAGCGCCAAAGGCTTCGCCGTAGCAAATCGAGCAGGAGCGCGAAGACATAGCACTCGCGCTCACCCAGAGACCGGCCGGGGCGGAATAAGGGTATGACCTGCAAGCTACTGATGCGGCGCTGCAGATCGCTGAGCAAACCAAGGCTGCCGGCCAGGGCGAGCAGGGCGGTCAATGCCAGGAGCGTCAGTAGTTGCTGGTTGAACGGAGCGTTCTGCACGGCGCTGCAGGTTTCCGCTGTGCCTGTTTCATGGGTGGCATGCGCGTGGCTGCTATAGGCCGCGACCCCGGTGTCGTCGTGTGCGTGGGCGCTGGCGACCTGAATATGGGCGAAGGCGCAGGCGATAAGCAGCACACACCAGAGCGCCAGCAGATTTCTGCTGAGTGCTCTATGGCGACTGCGCATCGCTTGGATCATGGGATCGGTTTCCGCGTATATTGGGTATTGATGCTTTGATTAGAGCTTAGTTACGCTCATGTGGAATTGATCCAGGTCATGGGTCTAGGGAACGTCTGAAGAACTGACCCC
>NZ_VTVA01000034.1 GCF_008638345.1 Pseudomonas saliphila
TTGACCCGGTTGCCCACGCAGAAGAACAACGCCATCGAAGAGCTGTTGCCGCACAACTGGAAACCAGCCAGCAAGGTGTGATCGCCGGTCGCTTACGAAATTCAGTCTGATCGAGATCACTAAGGCGAAAGGTAGGCCTCTCTGCGCCTGGCAAGTCCGTTAGGAAAGCGTGATTGCTTTGCGGTTGTGGGTGAGTGCTAGCGATCCAAGCGCTTATTTTGAAACAGGAGTATAGGTTGCTGCGGGTAGCCAGAGAGAGGACGCAAACTTCAACGCACCGTATGAGGATAGCTCATCCTCATACGAGCGCCCTGCAGAGCCCGTAATTGCTTACTTCCATGGATAAGCGGAGCGGCGATCCCACACACACTCCCACACTCCGTTATGACTGGTGGATGGTCCGTTGCCTGGCCTTGGGATTCCCTGGACACCCGGTAAGCTGGCACCAGGACATGAGGAGAATAAAATGGCGCAGAATGCTCCAACTACGAATTCGGCACCAGGCCCGACCTTGGGTGACATCAATCAGCGGTTGAATCGTGCCGGGCTACCGACCATCCCACGGGAACGTCTCAGGGAAATAATATCTCCTGCGGTTCGAGACAGATTTATTCGTAGCGTCTTCTTGGCCGACCAGGACACAGAGTCTCTGAAATTTATCAAAGGCACTCTTCGCGCAGCAGGGCTGATCGACGGTCTCTCTCCAGCTCAACCACCTCTATCGGATGATATGCCTCCGGCGCAAGCAGCAAACGACTCTCCTGCCCTGGGCTCCGCATCTTGTCAGACCCCCTCTCATGGTAGGGAAAGTGCTTCATCTGAAGATCAGGGGTGGGAGTCGTTGCACGTCTACGGTGGAAGGGCCGCACTGTGCTTCAACGCTGACATCACGAAAAGCGGTAATGAGACCATCGCACTGGATGCTGCGTCATCTACAGGGCCAAAGACCTATGACTGGAAACAGAAGATCCGTATTCAGCTGACCAAGGCAGAGTTGCCTGTGGTTGCAGCTGTGCTACTCGGGGTCCGGGGCAAGTGCGAATTCAAGAATCATGGCCAGAACAATGACAAGGGCTTCAGCCTGGAGAGGCAAGACGGAGGGAAAGTTTTTGTCTCCGTTTTCGCAAAGGGTCAATCGGCAAAGGCTGTGCCGATCCTCGCCCCGGACGTGCTTTGGGTAACGGCCATCGTTCTTCAGCAGCTACAAAAGAACTGCCCTGACATCGACTCCATGGGAATCATCACCCTGGTGCGCGCAACGCAGTCAGAACGTTAAGAAGAATATAGCCATATGATACTAGATAGGTAGTGCAGTGTTTTGGTGCGGCGTTTTACCCCTAGCGTCTTGATCGGCGCCGAGCGGGGCGGGTTCCGCGAGCAAATCATTTGGGATAACCCAACCCCGTGGAATATCTGCTGGTAGATTCCCAAAGCCCAGCCATGTGCCGAACACCTATAGAAGCGGGATCGACTACTAATAGCGGCTGTTTTCCAGCCGCTAACGCAGATTCAACTAGAAAAACCATCCAACTCGGCCAGGTTGGGATTCTGGGTTGAGCGGTTATGCTTGCAATAATCAGAGCGATTCACTGGTATCAAAATGATGAAGGACAGCAACCGTTTTTTCATTGCAGGGGCCGCAATTGCATTGCCATGCGCGATAACCTTGGCTGGCAATGAGCCTCCTGCTTGGGCGTGGGTATGCGGAATTATCGCGGTGTCGATTGCATCAATCGGCGGATGGCTCGCAGCGAAGGAAATCCTCGCGGAAGAAAAGCAAAACAATTCGAGAGAGTAATTACCCAGCTTCCACAAGTCACGCTCGAAGCCTAGGAAAACCTAATGCACGATCAGCCTTTACATACGCCCAATGGCGAAGAAAAACAGATCCTGTCGGTGGCGGGCATAGATCTGCCAATGAGACCTATGGAGATTGGCGGACGGACGTACATGGTTCCGCGGTACATCTTTCGGAACAAGCGTGATCGCACCTGGCGTGTTGCGCCCAAAGCTGGCGACGTGGTGTTGCCTGCTGAGTCGTTTAGCGACGGGACCTATCTGGGTCTGCCTGGTAAGGCGCTCACCCAGGCCATCGAGTTCCTGACGGGATCCCTTCGAGCCCATCAGCGAGACGCAAGTTCTGCCGATCATCATTCGCCAAATAGATAAGGGAAATCAGAGATGAAGCAAGAGCAACCGGAAAACCAACCGAACTTTACGACTCACAATGAAACCGATACTGCCAAGAGAGCGATAGCCTCTGACACGTGGGTTTTCTGGGCGCTACTGGTTCGCTGGGGGCTTTTTGGAATGGCGATACTCTATTGGTTGGGTGCCGTCGGATTCAGCCCGCTGGATTTCATTGAATGGGTCGGTAGCTTGTTGCTCGATAGCCAGGAGATAAGCTTTGATGACATGCCGAGATTCCTGGTCAGTCCCTTATTGTTCATTCGTGAATTGGTTGCCGGAGCAAGTTGGGCCTTGCTGACCCTTCCGTGGTTGTCCTTTGTCAGGTATCGCGTCGGGATAATCGAGGCCGGGTCGAAAGATTCGTACCGTCAGCGCCTACGGGATGAGGCAAATCGTGCTTCTACGCCTTCCCCGGCCGGGGGCCTGGCAGGGATGAGTATTGTTAAAGGAGGCTTTCTGTCATCGAGCGAAACCCTGGTGGAGACATCCGAGGGATTCTTTCGGGTGTCGGGTTTGCTGGCTACCGTAAAAAAAGGTGATCCCGTTTTTACTCTGGGCAGCCAGCTGCTGATCGGGGCCGGTGCCGGCGAGAAGCGCTATACAATCATCAGCTGAACCGCTGGGTCTGTTTTCGGGCGACCGACTAAATAACCAATGAATGGTAACCAAGTGCTTAACCGGTACGCTAAAAAACCCCGCTTTGCGGGATTCATTTTGTCGGTTATAGGCAAATATTTGATCCCGTGATGCGCGGTTGGGATCTCGGGAATCATAGATATGGTTGTAGCTCCAACCGAGGAGAGGTATCTCAATGTCAAATGCAAAAATCGAAGCACAACTGGCCCATTATGAGCGGATCGTCAGGGCAGCTGAGCAGATGACCAAACAGGAACAGGACGAATTGGCCGAATGGGAAAAAGAGAATGAAACTGAAAATGGAGAAAAAGGGGCATGCGATTGGCCCGGATGGGAAGCAGTCGTTACCCGAATCTCTCACTGAATCAGAGTAGACAGACGATGACCGGCTTGATCGACGCGGACCTGTTATTGCGGACATAACTTCTCTGGTAAATCACCTGAAGCACATTATTGTTGTTGTTGCGTTCTGTTGGACTGCCACACTAGCGGCTGAGCCGGTTCAACCGTACAACCCGGCAGTATCGGCCATGAATAACCTACAAGACATTGTCATCACCTTCATTGCCTTCACAGTCGGAGGAGCACTCCTCGGCGCTGTTTTATCCAGACTGCTCAAGCCCAAGAGTAAAGCATTGCGTGAGGCTACATTTTCGGTATCTGTCTTCGCAGGTATGAGCCTAGCTATGCTTAACTATTTTGGCTGGTGAGAGATAAAAAGGGTAAGGATACTAGATAGGCAATTCTGCCTAGTGCCAGGAATAGGCATAATTGCCTATCTATGAATGGCTGAGAGAAAAGATGACAAATCGTGAGCGTTACCGGCAGATGCTGAAGGATAACGGAATCACCCAGGCCAAAAGCGCTGTATTGGTTGCGGCAGTTACACAGAGGCCTTGCTCAGCGCGCACTGTACGATCTTGGGTGAATGATCCCGACAAGCCTAGTACAAGCCCATGCCCAGACTGGGCTGTTGCTGCGCTCGAAAAGGCGATTGACTACATGGAGCGTGCATTGGCGCGGCGGAAGGTTGAAACGCTGAATACTGATGCTGAATTGCCACCTGGCGGTGAGCCGCAAGAGAAAGCTTTATGAGAGATTCAAGCAGGCCCGGGGATAGCGCTACTGATGCCAACCATACGGCCAAGCAGTTTGCGATAGACAATCTGAGCGGTCTTTGCCAAGAGTTAGTAGCTTGGGGTGTCGGTGTTGCTCCACTCGCTGACGGCCTTCTTGCACAGCTTGCACACATTTGTGAAGAATATTGTGAAAGCAGCGACCAGGAGAAATTGGCCGCAGTTGTTGAGTCGGTCGTGATTCAGACAGCACTTCTTTACGCTGCAGGCGCTCATCAGGCGAACGTTGAGGTCTATGATCAAGTGAAACATGGGTTCACGCTCAGCGTTGGTATGGACCGCCCCACACACTGAGTTGCAGCCAGCCAGCCAGCCAGCCAAGCACCGGCACCGGTGAGCGTTCTACTGACTCAGTACAGCCTATTCCCTACCAAGGAGCTGATGTGTGCAGCCATTACGAAGCCCCCTCCAGTAATCGATTGAAAGATGCCTTTGGCCAGGCGCCAAACGAGGACTATCAGACTGATCTGTGGCCGACATACGCAGGGCCATTAGTAAGACTTGACCCGAGCATCGACGAGACCGTCTCCAGCGAAGAAGATCTCTCTGGGTTCACCTTGGACGTGGGGCAGTTCGGGCTGCTACCCCACTGGGCAAAAGATCAGAAATTCGGAAGACGGACATACAACGCTCGATCTGAAACTGCGTCCTCCAAGCCTTCATTTCGTTCTGCCTGGGCGAAAGGTCAGCACTGCATCATCCCGGCGGCGGCAATTTACGAGCCTGACTGGCGTTCAGGAAATGCAATATCTACCCGAATCCAACGAACAGATGGCGGGATCATGGCCATAGCCGGGTTGTGGGATCAATGGACTAATCCTGAAGGAAAAAAGATTCTGTCGTTCACGATGCTCACCGTGAATGCAGACGATCATCCGTTCATGAAGGACTACCATAAGCCGCAAGACGAGAAACGTATGACTGTGATCTTACCGAACGGCTTGATCNTAAGCCGCAAGACGAGAAACGTATGACTGTGATCTTACCGAACGGCTTGATCCGGGACTGGCTCAAAGCCCCTCCTGAGCAAAGCATGGAATTCATGCGTCAGTATCCTGCCGACAGATTAGTGGCGGTGTGACGCGAATTAAGAGGTAACGTTACCGATATTATGCTTGGGGGGTAGGGAGAGAGACCGTCATGTGCTTGGTAAATAAACACATGACGGTGGCCATCATAGCGCTGTGAGGATACGTTCAAAGCCGGCTTGGGTAGGTATGCTGAGCTCAATATCCTTAATCATTTTCTGAATCTTCCTCCTGGCTCCCCACAAGATGATGCCCAGGACGAGAACTATGATGCCCGGAATTATCCAGAACATGAGCGGAATACTCATCCCGAATGCTGCAATGGCCAGCCACGTGGTTTTCAATTTGTAAGCTAATAGCGCATTAATCCCTAAGTCAATTTGACTCCGAAAAAATCGATAATCGTCTTTAACCTCGCCGCCTGCTACAACTGCTAGAAGGCAATTTACGGACTCTCCGTCTTGAGAATGACCATACAGGAACGTCAGCTCAGAACCTTCTTTGACAAGCGGAGCACAGCGCAACCCAACTGCAACGTTCTCGAGCGTTATGTCCCGGTCATCGTCCAGGTCCCTGATCACGATGTACTTGTAGGTGCCATACCGCTTGCTGTCGGGCGCGGTGTCCGGCGTGAGGAAGCCAAGATCAGTTATTTTGGCCCGGTATTTACGCATTTCTACGATATCGTTGGTGAGTGTCACTTCCATTTCTGACTCCTGACATCCGTGTTGCTGATTATTGTGGTGCGCTCTGTAGAGAACTATACCTTTGGCGTTTAAGGATGCCCAAGCTCTCAAAGGGCTCTTCAGGAAATGACTGAGCATCATTATTCATCCGATTCCTCACTCGCTTCGGCCTCACTCACTTCGAGGGGCACAAACGTTACGTTTTTAATCGGCGTCCATTCTAGTCCTGCACGATTAAGTAGGACCGTATGGTGCATCCAGTCGATACCCCATACCTCGTAGAGCCCGGCATCGCCTTTGATCCTTGCCTTGTATTCAGGAACGGAAGGCATGTTTCCGTACTTGCTTTTGCGCGGCATGATTAATGTCCTCTTATCAATATCTACCAGAGCATTTCTTCAGCTTCGCACGGATATATGAAAACCCTACAATCCCGGGTAGCTGCGCAGCTGACCACGTGTACGCCAGCCCGCCGACAGATGAGTGGCAACGTGAACGGATAAACCCGTAACGTTACCGTTACTTTCTTGCGAGGAGTGCTGTGAGACCGCCATGTGCAGTATTTGGATGCACATGACGGTGGGTGCTGACGTTTCCCCAGATAAACTGAAGAGCTGCTGTCGGGATGGACTCAACTTTCAGGCGTGGGCTTGACGAACAGCAGCGCCTTACCGTGATCCAACACCATTGGCGGGGTTCTGCCCTTATCGGGAATTTGCGTGGACGATATATAAAGAAAGACTGTTTCCGGAAGCGCGAGACTGATTTTTCGGGCCAGCTCGATTGAGTCAAGCGGGCTTCCTTCGTAACAGCCGATGCGGAAGGATGGATACTGAACTTCGTCACCGGGCGGGAAACTATACGCTGGGGAGCCGTCGCCAATGAAGGGCGGCAATGGTTTTGGGGCGGTGATCTTGGTCTTGAAAATGTTGTAATCGAGGCTACATTTGTTGCCGTCCAGCGTGAAATCTACATAGGTGTACAGGTAAGGGTAGAACAGTGCCAGACGCTCCTTGTGAGCATCGGTCACATGATAGTCAATGCCTTCAGCCTTCATGGTCTGTTCTGTTGCATCCAGGACAAGCTTCGACAGGACGAGGGCAGCCTGGTCCTTATCTGCCGCCTGAGCCTGAGGAACCCAGGCTAGTATCGAGTTCCGATCCAGCTGAGATGGAGGCGAAAAGGCAAAGCTAATAAGGCTCAGTCCTAAGGCGTCTCCCGCTGCCATGCCCAAACCGAAACCTGACTCGAACGATAGCGCACTGGTGGTGACATCTAATATCGCCCCAGTTCCGCTGAGCGTCTTGCTAGGTGGATAGTCCTTGGTCTTCCAAAGGCCGGCGGCTTGAGTGATGTTTAGCGCACGACTCTCTTGGTCATTGTAAATCTGGGGACTATTCGTAGCGCAGCCTGTTAAGGAGAGTGACAAAGCTATTGCCACGGGCAGTAGAGATTTTTGGTGCATGTGATACCTATCTGAGTTGGCATATCGGTTATTTACTAGCGTCACCAAACAGGCATGCCAGCCTGCTAGGCTCGACGCGATACAGAGCAAGCGGGTCACTTAAAAGAGTGCTCGCTGGGCTTCACCCTGCTGGAGAGGAAGGCGTGAGCAGTAACCGGCCTGGCGAGCGGCTAGATCAATCTGTTGAGCCAGAAATACCTCATCGGCAAAGCGTGTGTTTTGTTGAAGAATCGGAGCAAATATTGCTCTGGCCAACCCCATATCAACGCCGCAATTGGCCGGAAACACCCAGCGGCAGTTGAGTTTGCAGTCGAAGATCATGCCGTAACTTTCTAGCGCCTCGGCAACCACACCTTTATGCCAACTAGGTAAACGGATCTCGATGCACCCATTGAAACCCATGGAAAGGGTCTTCCAGCCATGTTCACGATGCTCATCACCTACTGCAAAGGCATAACACTTTTGCTGGTTGTAGCGTTCCTCAGCAAGCGCGTATAAATCTGCAGAATCATCACCCTGCTTCGCCATCGAGCAGAGCGAGATAAAACCTGTGTGACTAGCCCAAGGGCCGCGCAGCTCGATACCGTAACTGGAATATCGGGCTGTACCGGCTAAGCCGTTGATGATGATAGTAACTGTCGAATTTTCCATCGTTGAGATCCTGTGTTTACCTGACATCAGGATCACTCCGAAGCCGAAAAACCCAACAGCTACATCCTGTTGCCGTTGACCAGCCAGTCGAGGAAGGCATCGAGACGAAGCTCTGAAAGCGCTGCCTGGATGTAACCGACCACGCTGATACCTTCGTGCTCCAATAGCAGCGCAACGCCGCCTAGCAACGCTAGAAACAGGCCAAACCGAAGTAGCTTTTTGATTAAGAACAGCCCTGCGATGAGAACCAGCAGGGGAATTGCGCTTGAACCAAGATCAAATGATTGAAGAAACTCAGGCATAACTATCCCTCAAATTCCGTTGGTGCCGGCCCGAGCCACGGGCTTTGCTGGGATCTCTGGAATGGCGGTCACAGATGAACGCATTTGGTAAGAACCAATTCGAGCGGATGTTTTCTCCCTCACACTTTCTCGTGCGGCTTCGATCGCCTCGACCGCAGCCAGCTCGAACGCCCGGCGGACCTCTTCAACGGCTAAACAGCCTGGCTCAAGATCGATACCAATTTTCAGGGTTATCCGCGGATGTAACTGGGTGACTGTGCTCATATGTAGCTCCACCATGCTGGCTCGTCGGGCTGCAGGACTATATCGCCGACGATGAGTGTTTCCATGCCTCTGGAATTGGTTGCAGATTCAAGACAAAGCCTGCCTCCATGAATGACCAGAAGAGGATGGGATTTAGGTTTTACCAAGGGAAATTTTGACCAGTGGGACATGCCCGGAAGCGGATCATCCAAGAGTTTTTTATCCGCTCGGGCCATGCAGATCAGAACGTACCGTGCCTGATGGATGTCCGTGTACAGCCTTCCTTTGGAAGGGATGTCGGTCGGGGTAACTATCTGGACGGTATCAGTATCACCTCTGCTGGTAACCAAGGCATATACCTGGCGATCAGGGCGAGTCAAAACAACTTCGAGCATATCCATTGTGGTCTCCTCCATTGGAACAGGGTCCATGATGATTCATGTGCCCTGATCTCCATGGCGGATAAAGTGGCGGATATTGGATGTATTTATGTTTATGCCTGGCGTGTCGCCTTCATAAGCACGACGCTAATACCGGTTCCATCGAATGCATTGTCGATAGTGGAGCTGAATTCCAATTCAAAGCCCGGCAGCAAGTCATATGCCTTGGCTCTGGCGGTCGTAGGCAGCACGGCAACTAGCCGTCCCCCGATGCATAGATGAGATGCAGCCTTGACCGTGTGAGCTTGCCAGCGGCCCTCTGAGTAGGGGGGGTTCATGATGATTGCGGAGAAATCAGTACCAGGCGCCCAGTTAAGAAAGTCGGCCTCGATAGCGTTGTGCCCTTTGGATTTCAGAATCTGGCAATGCAATGGGCTGATCTCTACGCAAAGCGTTCGATCCCGGGGCAGATAGTCAGCGATACCGCCTTGGCCGGCGCTTGGCTCAAGAACGATGTCATCGTTGGTGAGGTCCGCCATCACAAGGGCCTGTTGCGCGACTGAATCCGGAGTCGGGTAGAACTGGAAACTCTTTTGATCCGGAAGGAAACCTTGAGCAACCACAAGATGAACAACATCGATCGGATCATAGTCAAACTGCCAGTACTTCATATGTGTGTGCTTGCCACAACTCACCTGTACGCCTCCAAGGGCGGCCATGATCGTGCTGAGTTCAGCAAAAAGGTGTTTGCTGATCGTCTCGCGATTCCTAATCACAAGTGAGTTGCGGACCTCCTTGCGGTCATACTCACGCCGGAAGCTGGTCGATTTCTCCAGGGTAGAATACGTCTCTGCCCCGTTTAGAAGTGAGATGACGGCATTGCTTATCGGTCTATCAAATAGAGGGCGCTCCTTGAAGCTTGTACCCTTGCGGGTACGCTTCAGAGGGCGACATGAGCTGTCAGGAATGGCTGCAGGATAAAGATAGGCCAGGATGCCATTCAGACGCCAAGCCATCTCCGGATGGATATCCAGGTGCGCTGTACCGACCTTGTAGGCGCGTACACGCAGACTACCGGCATCACACTCGAACCACTCACCGGTATGGGACCGAGCAAGCTGCATAATGCGTTCTGTGGAGCTTCGCTCTGGTTCATCGCGGCCCATGAATTTGGCAATGACAACACGCAGATCGTGGATGAAGCCGAGGCGATCCCAGTCTGTGGAGCCCCAATCGTTATACATGGCGTTCATGATCATGCGCTTGTTAAACGCTTCGGGGCAGTTGGTAACATGCACCCGGCTCAGGGCCCTGAAAATCCCATCAACCCGCTCTGCAACGAATTCCGCGCGGCGAGCCATCAAGGCCTGCAGCGTGGAGCGCAGATTGTCGAGATTGAATTCAGGCATATCCTGCTCGGGATTGACGCCTTTTTTGTAGCCGCGCTCACGCCAGCCGTTGAGAGACTTGTGCCATTGGCTCCGACGCTCCTGGGGCATTATTTCCATTAGATTTGTATGGTCGAGGGCTCGCTGCCAGTAGGTTGCAGTCAGGTCATTCAAAGCACCTTCCAGGGTAAAGATCTCCTCGAATGAGGATGCATGGCGTAATGAAGCCGGCGAGCCGTGCGAATCTCGCGCATTACCCGAGAAGAAATACCCCATCACGCCTGAAACACGCTCAGTGGTGATCATTTCTTGAACCTCAATGATCCGACGTTTGGTGCGCTCGAATTCACACGCCAGCTCGGTCAGTGCATCGTATTGAACAGGTGCATAGAACCGATCAAGCACCTCCGCTGTGATTACGTCAGAGGCGTCGTTGTGGTCTGGGTGGCTGTGTAGCTGCATGGTGTTCTCCCTTTGCGATGGAGCAAAAGTCGCATCGAGGAGGGAAAACCCAAGCCGAGGGCCGCAAGCGCCAAGCTCGCTGAGCATCTGACGCTTGCCACGTTGAGAAAAGGATTGCGACTGACCCGTCATAGCGATAGGTCAGACGCACATTCTTTAAGCGGTGTTTCTCGTGAGGCTATTTACAGCGAGCGCATCGGGTTTGCCGTGCGCAATGGCTTCTAGGCTGCTTCTGAAGACGGGCAGGGTTAAATGCAGGGGTCAGCAGGTCTCGTGTTCCAGGAGCGGAAACAGGAACCGGCTTTAAGTGTTCACAGCTCCACAACCCGGCTAAGTAAGCACACACCATGCAAAGCACTAGATGTTCGTCAGGATCATGCGTGAGAGAGCTGGATAATTCGATGTGGGTGGCCCGCAGATCCCAGCAGTGGTCGCAACGAATTTGTCCCGAAAATACACGGTCTGACGTAATGCAATAGACGGTCATAAAGACCTCCTCAATGACTGAAGCGAAAGGTTTTTCAGAAGGAGGAGGTGTTACCGAAAGCGGTGGGGATACCGGCTTAGCTCAGGGGCGTTGGCGGGGAGTGGGGCAGTGAGACAGGTATGCTCTGAATGAAGTTTGAGACGAATAAGGTTCCGTGCTGCCTGAGCATGCCGGATAGCTTTGATCACCAGCCAGAAGAAACGCTGTCGGTGAGGCGTGAGCTGGACTCGATTAAAGATTTTACGAAAGAAAAAATCCAGGCCTACACCTGATAAATGCTCCCCACTTATTTGGTCGATTGACTGCAGCAGTGAATGCATCAACGACCGTTTGGATGGAGACTCGATGTCTTCTGTTAGTGCCGACCCGAAGGCATACATAGACAGGAAGAAAATATCCGTCTCGTTCTCGAACAAATGCTCTTCAAGAAGCGCTATCTCCTGCACTAACTCCCGCCCACCCCAAGAGTCGCCAGCAAGACGCGGTGAAGCAGCCTCGTTCAGACTCACAGTTGCTGGGGTAGGATGATGCACTAATAACTCCGGGGTAAGAGAACACATTTACACTATATGTGGTATGAGCGATGCAGGCAAGACACAAGGCCGACTGCGCGGCACAAGCAAAAATAGCCGTATTCGTACCCTGACCCCAGAAGAACGCATAGAAAGCTCATATAGGCTCATATAGGCTCATACATCCGCTTGCTGGTTAGCTCAAATTCTGAGGCCAGCTCGGTCAGTGCGTTGTATTGAACGGTTGCTTAGAGCGATCAAGCACATCAGCTGTGATCACCCCAGCGGCGTGGTTGTGGTCTGGTTGGCTGTGTAGCTGCGTGGTGTTCTTCTTTGCGATGGAGCCAACATCACATCGAGCAAGGAAAACCTAAGTGGGTAGGCTGGAGTAAATGCACCGACTTAAAGATTGAGACGTGCTGCGGGCTGATACCATGTGCTCATATCGACCCGACGCCTCGCCTAAATGAACTGGCGTCCTGATCACTGGAAGATCGTAAAAATGTCTACTCTGGCAGAACCCACTAAAACACTGACTCTTAGTGAACTGATTGATCTGGACACAGGCGGACAGATCGACGCTGCGTCCTTCATACGTCGTGAGCTTGGTCTGGTTATGAAGGATCGAAGCGAACTGTTCGTGAGGTATCGTCGCGACACGGAAAAACCTTGGCTGATTTGTCCCTATTGCAACCGAGCGGTGAAGCTCATCAGTTGTAAGAATCGGCGGTTTTATTTCCGACATATGCCTGAAGAGGAGGGTAACTGTCCCATTGATACCCGAGGCATGATGACTCGCGACCAGATGAACGCTGCCAAGTACAACGGTGCCAAGGAAAGTAAAGCCCATCAAAGCCTCAAGATGTTGCTCGCTGCCAGCATACGAGCTGATCCGAGATTTTCTGGGCTCCAGATAGAGAAGGTCTGGCGAGGCGAATCATTTAAGGAGCGCTCTGTCTGGAGGAAGCCAGATGTTCAGGGTGTTTATGGTGACAAACGAATAGCCTTTGAAATCCAGCTTTCCACGACATTCCTGGATGTGATCGTGGAGCGAGGCGAATTTTATCGAGCTGAGGGCGCATCGCTGATGTGGTTATTCGCAGCCTTCGATCCAGCTCATACACGTCGCGCAGAAGAAGACATTTTCTATAACAACAACCGTTGTGTGTTCATCGTTAATGAGG
Source organism: Pseudomonas saliphila (assembly GCF_008638345.1). Classification (GTDB taxonomy): domain Bacteria; phylum Pseudomonadota; class Gammaproteobacteria; order Pseudomonadales; family Pseudomonadaceae; genus Halopseudomonas; species Halopseudomonas saliphila. The sequence continues at coordinate 12,751 of NZ_VTVA01000034.1, forward strand.
AAACCTTAAAGCGCTCCCTTGAGGCAAAACGGCTTGCACTTGAATGCTGGTATCAAACGCCAGTCCGGAACGGATTGAATCACACCGGGTTTCGTGGA
>NZ_VTVA01000035.1 GCF_008638345.1 Pseudomonas saliphila
AAGGTTAAGTAAGTGCCATTCGGACCAGAGCCCGGTCGATAACCCGGAACAGTCCGCCAGCGATGCGCAGCCGGTGAGTGTGATTGTCGTGCCGGTGGCGCGCAGGAGCCTGCAAAGCTGGGTGTACAGCCAGGGTACGGCACGTTCCCGGCAACGTGAGTACCTGACGTTTACCCAGCAAGGCGTCGTCTCCCATGTGGATGAATCACTGCGGGTGGGCGGCCGGGTCAAAGCCGGGCAGGTCATTGCTCATCAGGCTCCGGCGCGGGTGCAAGCCGACATGCAGGCCGCCAGAGCCGCACTGGCCGAGGCGCAAGCCAGCCTGACGCTGGCCGAGGTTACCCGTCGCCGTTACGAAACCCTGATAGAGCAGCGTTCCGCTTCGCGCCAGGAACTGGATCAGGCAGTAGTGCAGGTCGAGCAGGCCAAGGCGGCGCGCGATAACGTCAAGGCACAATTGGCGCAGGCCCAGCTCGGCATTGACGAGTCGCGGCTGGTGTCGCCTATGGATGGCGTGCTGGCGCGGCTCAATATCGAAAAGGGCCGTTACTTCATGCCCAGCGTAGTGCAGACCAACACGGAACAGAACGCGCTGCGCACGGTGCCGGCACTGGTGATTGATCCCGATCGCTTCGAGATACGGGTGGACTTGCCGTCCTATGATTACCGCCAGATCCACACCGGTGCGCGCACGGTGATCGGTGATACGCCGCCGGTAGATGGTCAGGATCTCGACCCGCTGCAGACCAAGGAACACGTGCTGGGTACCGTCTATGCCGTCAGCCCGTCACTGGATCCGGAAACCCGGACCTTTGAAGTCATAGTGCATACCGAAGGCAGCAACCCCGGATTGCAGGATGGTCAATTCGTCGCGGTATGGATATCCCGTCCGGAGAAGACCGAGGTGCTGGCGGTCCCGTTGGACGCTTTGCGCTATCGCAACGATCAGTCCTTTGTGCTGGTCGTCAATGCGGACACTGACCGGGTTAGCGAGCGACGGATCGAGCTGGGGCAGCACGCGGGTGGTTTCCGCGCGGTGACCGAAGGCCTTGAGGAGGGCGAGCTGGTCGTCACCGATGGCCGTGCGGCTTTGAATGACGGGCAGCCGGTGCGCATTCTGCGCGGCGATGAGACGGCGCAATGAGTAGTCCCGGCGAACACGACGGAGCGGTTGAGCCAAAGCTGGCGGCTACGCCGGCGGAAAGCGAGGAAGTGCGCAACGCCCATCCGCTGGCCCGCTTCTTCTTCCTGCAACCGATCTTCGGCATTCTACTGCTGGTGACCTTGTTGCTCGGCGGGCTGATGGCCTACACGCAACTGGTCAAGGAATCCCTGCCCGATCTGAACATCCCCCAGGCCACCGTCACTACCGCCTGGCCGGGTGCCGACCCGCGCACCATCGAGGAGCAGGTCACCGACATCATCGAAGATGAGGTCACCACGCTGGAAGGGGTGCGCCGGGTCGATAGTGCCTCTTACGATTCCTTTTCGGTTATCTCGGTCGAGTTTGATGCATCGGTTGATCCGGTCGACGCCATGACCCGGCTGCGCGCTGCGGTGGCTGACGCCGAGGCCGAGCTGCCTTCCGATGTGGAACGTCCAGCGATCAAGCAGGCCTCGGTAGACGATATGCCGATTTTCACCTTCGTGCTGCATGGTGAGGCGGGTTCGGCCACCATGAACCAGCAGGCACGGCGTATCCGCGATACGCTCGAGCGCTTGCCGGGCATCGATGGCGTCAGCATCGGTGGTGAGCGCGAAGAGATAGTGCAGATACTGCTGCGCCCCGAGCGCATGCTGGCGCTGGGGCTATCGTCCTCCGCGGTGCGCAATGCCGTACAGCAGGCCAACGTCGAGCAGCCCTTCGGCGAGATTCATAGCGCCGACATAGGTGCGGTGGTGCGTCTGGAAGGGCGCTTCCGCGATATCGACGACCTGCGTGCACTGCCCGTGGCGCGCCTGAGCGGTGCGGGCACCGGGCGGCCGGTACGTCTGGACGAGATCGCCACCGTCAGGCGCATGCAGGACACCGAAACCACCCGCGCGTTTTTCAGCGCTGAAGGCAGCGCCTACGCCGCTTCGTTGGAACTATCGGTGCGCAAGACGCCGGGTGCAGACACCGTCAATCTGGTGCAAACCCTGAGAATGGCGCTGGAGCAGCTGCGCAACGACGGCGCCTGGCCGTCGGGGATCGAGTACAGCGTGATTCAGGACGAGGCTGAACAGATCTGGGATTCGCTGTCGGATGTATTCATCAGCGCCATGCAGACCATGCTGATCGTGTTCATCATCCTGTTGCTGACCATTGCCTGGCGCGAAGCGATCATTGCCGGATTGTCGGTACCCATCACCTTTGCCGGCGTGCTGCTGGTGATCCTGATGATGGGCTACTCGCTCAATGAGCTGGTGGTGATCGGCATGGTCATCGCGCTGGTGATGATCGTCGACGTATTCATCATCCTGCTCGAAGGCCTGCACGACGAGATCTATAACGGCGGCAAGACCTTCGGCCAAGCAGTGCTGGCGACGGTCCAGCGCTACGGCATGCCGGCCTTCGCTGCGCAGATCACTACCATTCTTGCGCTGGCCCCGCTGATGTCGATCAGTGGCACCGTGGGCGAGTTTATTTGTGTTCTGCCCACCACCACGGTGGTCTGTCTGGTACTGGCCTATATCGTTGCCATGCTCTGCACGCTGCCGCTTGCCCGCGCGCTTCTGGGCAAGCAACGCAAGGCGCAGGATGCGCGCAAGCAGGGACTGTCGGACCGGGTGACAGGGCGTGCGGTGGAGGGTCTTGAGCGCTGGAATACGCGCTGGGTGGTGCAGAGCAAACGCCAGTCCTGGCTCTGGCTGCTCGCGGCCATCGGCCTGTTCGTGCTGTCCATGCTGGCCTTCAGTCAGGCCCGCGTGGAACTGTTTCCCGCGACCGACGGCACGCGCCTGGGCATCAATATCGAACTGCCGCCGACCGTGCAGTTGGCGACGTCGCAGGACGTGGCCGACGAGATCGGCAGCATCCTGCGGGGCAAACCCTACTTCGAAAGCGTGGTCAAACTGGTGGGCATGAAGAGCCCCTTCGCCGGCGGCTCCATGGCGGCCAACCTGCAGCCCAGTGAGGCTGAAAACTACATCGGCTTTTCCGCCATCTTCCGCCCACTGGAAGAGCGTGACGCGCCATCCTATGAGCTGGCTGATGAGCTGCGCCAGGAGCTGTCCGCCTACCTGCAGGAGCGGGTCGCGGCGGCGCAATTGCTGGTCGTACCTGAATCCAGCAGTCCCTCTGCGGGCGATCCGATCGAGATTCAGCTGCTGGGTGCGGACATGGATGAACTGCAGCGCCTGTCCCGTGACGTGCAGGCACTGCTTCTGGAAACCGCTGGCGTTGTGGATGTGCGCGACAATATCGGCATGCTCAAACCGCAACTGGCCTTGCAGCCGGATCGTGAAGCCGCGGACTTCTTCGGCATCGATCATGGCGACCTGGCTTCACAGCTGCGCATTGCCTTCAGCTCCGATGAAGTAGGCACCTTCATTACCGACGATGCCGATGACAATATCGACATCCGCCTGGGTACCGAATGGCCCAGCAGGCCGGGCGAGGCGGGTGGGCCGCGCAATATCGAGGAACTGTCACGGGTGCGGGTCTTTACCCAGGACGGCCGCTCCATTGCCACCCGGCAACTGCTCAAGCCAAGCCAGTCGGAAGCGGCCATTGCTATCTCCCACGTCAACGGCGAGCGCGCGTTGACCGTCATGGCCAAGAACGAAAGCCGTACCGTCGGCGAAGTCATGGCCGAGGTGCAGCCACGGCTGGACGAACTACAGCAGCAGTGGCCCGCAGGCTACCGCACCGTGATCGGTGGGGAAGCGGCAGATACCAGCGAAACCTTCGGCTCGGCGCTGATTGCACTGGTAATTGCCATCGTGCTGGTGGTCGGCGTGCTGGTGATCCTGTTCAGCAGTTTTCGCCAGGCGTTCATCATCTTTGCCACCATGCCGCTGGCGATCATCGGTGCCGCCCTGGGTTTCTGGGCCTTCGATATCACCTTCTCGTTCTTCGCCATGATCGGCCTGGTCTCGCTGATCGGCATCGCCATCAACAACGGCATCATCATGGTCGACACCATGAACCGCTTCATCGAAGACGGCATGTCGATCGCCGAAGCCGCCGCTGCCGGCTCGGCTCGACGCCTGCGCCCGCTCATGACCACCGCCATCACCACTATTGTCGGCCTCGCCCCACTGGCTATCAGCAGCCCCTTCTACCGGCCACTGACGCTGGTGATTATCTTCGGCTTGATCTCGGTATCGGTGCTGGCGCTGTTCCTGGTACCGGCGCTGTATGTGTTGCTGACGCCGGCGGATGCGGGAAAGGCCAAGGTGTTGGATTGAGGGGCAAGCTGGCTGGGTAGCGTGGGGTAAGCGGTGCTAGGTCGTGGAATGAATGCTTACATTGGGTCCGGGTTTTGACGCTTCGTCCTGGATATATTTCTCCAGAGCGTCAATTGCCATCGGACGCGCGAAAAGGTAACCCTGAAACAGGTCACAGCCGCAATCTGTGAGGATCTGTCTCTGTGCTTCGGTTTCTACGCCTTCTGCGAGAATGGCCATCTCGTAAATACGGCCAATGTTGATGATGTTCTTCACCATCTTCAACGAGGTGTCGTCGGACATAATATTGCTAACGAAGCTCTTATCGATCTTTAATTCATCGATAGGGAGATCACGAAGAATGCTGAGTGAGGAGTACCCGGTCCCGAAGTCATCCAGAGCGATTCGGACTCCTGCTGAATGCAATGTTTGCAGGACGCCACGGAAGTGCTCCAGGTCCTCGATCAACAGGTTCTCCGTAATTTCCAGACACACAGCGTGCACTGGCATGCCTACGTTCTTGAGCTTCTTCAGGAAATCTTCCGCAAAGTCAGCCTCTGCAAACTGGCGCACGGAGATGTTGATAGATAGCTTGAATTGCATCTTGTAGCGTTGGCAAAGGGTCTGAATCTGGCCAAGAGACTGATCAATTATATAGTTGCCGAGCTTGCCCATTCCGCCGGACTGTTCGGCTACGCCGATGAATTGATCCGGTGGAATAAGTCCTAGTTCGGGGTGGCGCCAACGAACCAGTGCTTCGACGCCATGAAGCTGACCTGCGGCATCAATCTGGGGCTGGTAGGTCATGTAGATCTCCCCCCGCTCCTCCGCGCCCCTGAGTAATTGTTCAATTCTGATCCGTTGCAAGTAATGGTCTTCCAGGCTGGGCCTGAAACTGGCGACGCTGTTGCGCTTCTTCTTGGCCTCATACATGGCAATATCGGAAGCCCGGAGCAATTCGTCCAGTTGAGCACCATGCTCTGGGAAACGTGCAATGCCGATGCTGCAGCCGGGGGAGAAGGTCATGTTGAAGGCGCGGATATTGTCACAGGCCTGATAAATCAATGCCGCTGCACGTTGTTCGTTCTGGTCGCGGTCCGAGCCCGCTGTCAAGAAGACAAACTCGTCACCGCCATGGCGAACCAGCAACTCGTTATGGCTGGTATTGGCTCGAAACCGTTTGGCAAGTTCAACAAGGATGCCATCACCGATGCTATGGCCAAAGTTATCGTTGATCCCCTTGAAACTATCCAAATCGATGAACAGAAGCGAGAAAGCCGGCTTCTCATGCATCCATTCGTCAAAGGTTGAAATCAGGTAGTTGCGGTTCGGTAGTCTGGTCAAAGCATCATGATTGGCCTGGAAAATGAGCTCTCTGCGACGGCCCTTTTCGATCCGGTCAATGTAACGGAATAGCAGATACATGCTCACCGTGAACGCCAACAGAACCAGCAGATAACTGGCAAAAATTTCTAGAAACTCTCGTATCAGGAAGGCGTCTTCAATCTCCGATATAAGCCAGAATTCATATCGGGGATGGTATATGGCTACGCCTCTGACCATGCCTCGTTCTTCCCCCGCATCCCAACGGAAAGCAGTTGATGTCAAACCCGATCGGGCGCCGGACGATGCAGGTTCCGAGACGTCTTGCAGGATCTGCATGAGATTCCCATAGGCCGAGGGGGGCATGGGCTGCTCGTGGAAGTTTTTGACCAGCGCATCACTGGTGGCGTATTGAATGTAATGATCGCGACTGCGAAGAATGGTAACGCGGTTGAAACGGCCCAATACGTGGCCCTGGGAAAAGTAGCCGTCGGCGCCCGTGACGCTCAGCGCTCCGGTCATGACCCCTATTACTTCGCCCTGATTGTTGCGAATTGCTTTGCGGGCGGGGACAACCAGGCGGGGTGTGAGATAGGTACGGCCAAGCACCATCTTGTCTGTTTCAAGCGCATAGGCGAAGGAGTCACGCACCTCAGGGGCGTCCAGAATATTGGTTACGTCGCTGTCGAGATTCGATGTGCGCTCCAGCACCTCACCCTGGGGAGAAATCAATGCAAACCCTGAGAAAAAATCAGGGTTCAGGTTCATCAGGTCGTCCAGCCGGGCCCGAAGATCTTCAGGCCTATCGGCTCCGCGCAGGAGGAGATCTTCGCCCATCAGGCTAAGGATGACTTCCTGTTGTTCGAGAATTGACGAGAATGCCCCGAACCATTGGGCCGCCAGCCCTTGTTGGCTGACTCGGTAATATTCAGTGAGGCTGTTCCAGCGGGAGACCGAAATGCTTATCAGCAGAACGGTGCTTGAAAGTACGAGCAGGAGGAATAGCAGCCATATGTTTTTTCTTAGGGCATCCATTGATCACTCGATCTCCGTTTTGGTCCGGCCCGACGTTGGCTCACGATTCGGCGGATCCTGAAAACACAGCATAGGCGATCGAGTATCGTGGATAAAGAAAACTATGCTGCTGGGAGTGATGATTGATTCGAGTGCATTGGGGGTGCTCAGACCAACTCGGGGGTCGCCGTTGAACCTCAATCTGTTAAAGCTGCGCAGTCGGCTGATCGCAGCAGAATGCCGTACAGTTCGCCATCCGGAGACGCGAATATGGGCGATGGCGGGGAGGGGGGCGTCGTTCAGCTCAGATAACAATTGTCACCAAAGCATAAGAACTGTGCATCGAACCATAGATTGGCCAAAAAAAAATACCATAGATTGGCCACCTCTATGGCTGTAGATCGCAGCTTGCGCGATATTTACTGAAAAAATGAATATTTATCTAGGCAGGCGAAGGTTGACCAGCTGTTTCCCCTGATCCTTCATTTCCTGAATGGCGTGCTCTCGCTCAGCACCCGGCCTGTGAGCGGAGATTAACGCGTAACTGAAACGCTGAATAAAATTGAGACGAATTCCCGTCCGCTTCAACTTTGCACCATGCTGCTGCTCATAGCGTCTAACGACATTATCGACTTTTAGGGTGTGGAGGGTATAGCTGGAGAATTCTGTGCTGAGCCAAAATGCAAAGCGACGCTCATCCTTAAGAGAAGTAAATAGACTTCTGTTGCGCGCCTCATCACGCATCTTTATGAAAACGTTGGTCACATATGCCAATGAATAATGTGATGGCATGGGAGATGGGATCTGGCTCAGGTTTATAAAATATAGATCCCAGAGGATGGAGGTCAACTCAGGCTGAATCGCTTTTAGGGGTGTGTTGATCATTAACAGCGCCGCTACATGCAACGCAGCCCAGGAAGCCTCTACGTAGACGGCTAGGTTCTCTGTTTTCTCTCCCAATTGCGTAATAGCGAGTAATGCCTCCAAAGCCTGTAGATCACCCTGTCTCCAGAGTGAATCAATCGTTCTTGGTGAACTGAAAGGGCGGCTGCTTGTGGCGACATGCTTCGCGAGATGCGGACGAGCTCTGGAGATGATAGCCGCGATTTCCTCAATGCCCAACCTGTCCGGAGATATCAATTTCCACAGTGGAGCATAGAGCCAGGCAGATGTTCCTGGATATTTTTTTTCCACCTGAGTTTGGGTGCGCGCAGACGGTGTGCTTATGCCCCGGGAGTATTTGTACCACCGTCCCGACCGGCTTTTGGTTCCGTCAGGTAGCTTTTTTATGCAAGCCGGTGACAGGGCTGTTTCCAGCGCATATCCAGAATCCAGCCCCGAGTTCTCGAGCAAAGCAGCAAACCATACCTTGGTTGCTAGAGAGCTCTTAGGTGGACTATGCATGACAGGAACCTGACTGTAATTGAAACAAAATCCGTTTGCGCGGATTTGTATGTTGATGATTTTTAATGATTAATTGCTGATGCGCGGACTTTATAGTGCATGAAAAAGACACTCTACATCTTTGGGACGAGCGTAGCTAGAATATGAGGCTCGTCAACAACGAGTTGCCAACATGAACTTGGAAAGAGAGCTAGAGGATTCGCTGGTACAGCAGGCAGGCCCGTTGTTGACGGGAGATTTATTGGTCAGCAGTCTGGGATATTCATCAAGGGACGCTTTTCGAAAAGCATTGCAGAGAGGAACGCTGCCGGTAGTGGTTTTCGAGATACCGAAACGGCGGGGAAAATTCGCATTAACACGAGACGTAGCGAAATGGTTGGCCTCGCAAAAACAGAGTGCGCTCAGAAAAAGTGAGATAAAACAATGAGATAAAAACAAAAAACCGAAGCTTGCTCACGCTTGCCCCGGTTTCTTGAAGGAGTAGACACTCCGGTGTGGTAACCACAGTGTCACCCTATTTGGATACCAGGTCAAGCTCACATAACCCGATTCTCAGGGTCAGAGGCCGCCGTATGCCAAAATTTTGCGGTTGGCCCTGGCTGAGGAGTGCTTATGCTCAGCGAATTAGAGCTCCTGCGTTATCAAAACCTGACTTTTAAGCTGTCTCATCATGCAAAGCAGTACATCCATGCAGCGCGGACATCTGTTCCGTCACGGATGGTCGGTACGCATGCGAGCTCGAACCTCGTCAGCTGGCGCATATCTGCAAGAACTATGCGTGCCGTGTCATTGGAAAGCCGCTCCGCTGAAACAGCATTTTTTTTATTGAGCGAATTTGATGACAACGTAATTGAGCTGTGGGATCAACCTGATCCAATCAAGATAAAACGCCATGATCGCAATGGGAAGGAAAGATCTTTTAGTTATACTCCAGATTTCTTGGTTTTAACTAAAGGTGGACCTTGCGTGGTTGAGGTTAAAACAGAAAGTAATGTCGGTGAGCTGGTGAAAAAATACCCATTGGATTGGGTCTTAGGGGATGATGGGGAAGTTGTTTTCACACCGGCTGTGCGAGAATTTAATAGCATGGGTCTGGATTATAGAGTTTTTGTCTATAAGAATAAGTGGAGATATCGAGTCGCAAATGTAGAGCTGATTTTACAGGCCAGATGTAGCGATAAAGATACCGATGTCGCTCTTGAAGATTTAGAGGAGGCACTAGAGGCACAATGTGTCTGGTCTTTACACTCGCTGAGAAAGCACTTAGGGTTGGGTGATTATACTACGCTTGTTCGCCTTATCGATCGAGGGAGTTTGGCCGCTGATCTAGATGAATCCTTGATTTCAGAGCCTGAAGGATTTCTTGTTTCAAAAACGCATGCCTTACTGGCAGCTGGAAAGTCACTGCTGGATGCGAGCAAGGTATCCGCTTATATAAATAGTGATAGGTTACATGTCACAAAAATCCCAACTTTAAGGGATGCTGAAGTAGCTTTGAAACGCCTTTCCGCTGTAGAGCAGGGAGTTAAAAGTCGCTCTGCAAGACGTTGGGGTTTGTTGGCAGTTGAAGGCCGAAAAAAAGGATTGACTACTTTTCAGGCATTGATACCTAAATATTATCTGAGCGGAAACAGAAGCCGGAAAGTACCGAAGGAGGTCGATGACTTTCTGGTCGAATACCTTTTGGGGCCGCATGCGGAGTCCCCTGGCCTTTCGAGGTATCGCTCTTATGTGAAGTATAGGGTTCTCGCGTCAGAATTGTTACCGCAATATGATCCTGTTTCGCAAAGAACGTTTGATAAGCGCTTGCAGCACCTTCCTGCAGAGGTGATTGCCTTGCAGCGTGGGGGGAGAAGAGCCGCTAACGCCGCCGCAGACCCGACAGACCCAGAGTATAGGGTACAGCGGGCTCAGATCCCTTGGGAACGTGCCGCCATTGATCATTATCTAGCTGATATTTATGTTGTTGTTCATTCCTCTGATGGGTGTGTGTACGTTGAGCGTCCGTGGATTACTGCAATGATTGATCTGGCGACGACATATGTATTAGCAGTAACTATTTCGTTCTTGTCGCCATCATCTAAAGCTGTCAGTAAAATTATACGTGAATGCGTCCGATTGCATGGGAAGCTGCCGGCTGAAATAATTGTAGATCGTGGATCAGAGTTTAGATCTACGTTTATGGCATCGCTGATGGCCCATTACGGTATTGTGTATACCCTGAGGCCAGCAAGTCATCCTAGGTTCGGCGCACAGGTCGAGCGTTTATTTGGTGAATTCAAAGATCAGTGGCTATCTCAGCGTCCGGGAAATCTAGCGGACTATCGGGAAGCTAGAAGCGTAGATGGTGCGCTATCCCCCCGGAGGCGCGCCGTACTATTCCCGGCACAGGTGTTTAGCGAGGTTAAAGAGTTTTGCAGTTGGCGAAACGCCAAACTTGTTGGTGGCAAAGTTTTCGCTGCGGCTGACGAGTTTCGAAGGGGGTGCGAGTTGTATCCTTTTGTAGCAAAGCCAGTTCCTTACAACAGCGAATTCATGATGATGACGGCGGTTGACACTAAGGATTATAAAGTAGACCCCGTTAGGGGAATCCACGTAGGGGACGACTGGTATTATTCTCCTGCTTTGTCGTCTGTCCGGGGTCGGAAATCGGCTATTCAGGTAAGAATAGATCCAGAGAACCCGCATGTTATATATGCCTGTGTAAAGAACGAGTGGGCCGCCTGTTTTACTACTGGCTCGACTACTTACGGTGGGAAAACGGGTGCGCAACAGCTTGGCGAGGGCTTGGTTCGGCTTGAAGCTGCAGCTCTTAGAAGAAAAATTCGTACTATTGATGATGAAAATTTATGTCGAATAATTAGGTCGTATTCAAGTGATATAGGCGAAAATTCTTCTGAACAAGTGGTGACGAATTTAGGATATATAGATCGCGGATATGATCTATCCTCGCCCGTCGATCTTGAATCGTTACTGTCCGAACCCTTGGACGAGCTTGAGGTTGAAAGCTGGAGTAATGATTATGACTGAGCTTGGTCGGAGTGTCTTGGAGTTAAGGGTAAATCATAAGTTTTGGGTCAATGCGTTCCAAGAAGCTTTTGCGACGTTAACAATGGCGAGTCCGGGTGATGTCGTTTGTATAGTCGGGCCATCGCGCGCAGGAAAGTCAAGGTTGATTCATGAGCTTAAAAAACAGCTTGAGAATGGAAACTCTTACGAGTCCACTGGAAAGCTGCCAGTAATATGTGTCGAAGCGGTTAATTCTGGACCAAATGGCGCTTTTTCTACTAAATCTTTTACTATGCGAATGCTTGAAGCGGTGCGTCATCCGCTATTGAGTATATCAGAGCTCGATGCTGCTTCTGAGACTGCTAGAGCAAAACTGGAACGAACTACAGAGAATACGTTGAGACAGATATTGGAGCGGGCGCTTAAGCACAGAGGTGTTTATTACCTGTTCATTGATGAGGCTCAGCATGTTCGATATGCCAGTAAACAAAGTCACGCGCCCTGCGCTGTGATGGACTCTTGGAAATGTCTGGCTCAGACGTGTGGACTCGTTTTGGTTGTTGTTGGAGCTTACCCAATTTTGGAGCTGCTACAGCACTCGCCTCATATGCTAGGTAGAAAAAAACAAATTCATCTACAACGCTATGGTACGCACCCAGATGACTTGGTGGAGTTTGCAAAGATTATTCAGGCTTTCGAGCGATCCCTCGGTGAATTTGTTAGTTCCGGGTTTTTGCTAAAACATACACAGCTTTTGCACGAAAAAACCTGCGGGTGCATTGGGTTGCTAAAATCTTGGCTAAAGCAGACGGTAACATTAGCTGTTGTTAACAAGTCTCAGATTTCATTAGCAATGCTAGGGAAGGTCTGAATAAATGCTGCA
>NZ_VTVA01000036.1 GCF_008638345.1 Pseudomonas saliphila
CGTCAGCTGTGCCAGGCTCAAGATGGGATTGCCGGACGCTTACTGAATTTCAACGTACAATGCTAGTGCAGCTTGTGGGTCGCTTATCAGCTATCAATTGAGACCAGCCATACGGGAAGACGGTACGTTCAGCTGATGCTGTGATGACCAGTTGACCGCTACCCGACATTATTTCAATTACGCTCCCACTGCTAAGCGGGCATGTTTGAATACCCTTGGCTCGCATCGGATATGCAGCTCGCGATGATGCATCCAAAAGTCGCCTATTTGCGCATCAGCCCAGTCAAACCATTACTGCTGATTGATCACTTTCGAAAACCTTTATCCAGTGCCCGCACCGCAAAATTTTCTTCGTCTCAACCGAATCTTTCCAACACATAGAGCCCCTAACGACGAGGAGGCATTCCACTCATATTAGGCGACGCTCCACCGAGCGCTGTTAACCGCTCAGCAGCCTGAACTCTTATAAACGCTCAAAAGGTTTCCCGAACAATATCTTCTTTATCCATATAGGGATCGGCCACCCTCGAAGCTTTCGCGTAAAGCGCCTGATCAACATTTATTATAATAATCATAAAATACTCCCTTATTCCGTCATAAGGAGATAACTATAAATATTTTGTGATGCCCGGTACGCAATGAGAAATTGCATAGCATGCTTCGATTGAAAGCGAGACACAGCTTAGTGTCGACTACCAACCAACAAACCACTTCTTCATATACCGCACACACAGAAGACTTTCTGATTTTACATATCGTTTTTTTATCGCCGATCGGAGTCACATAAATAATTTATTTGCACTTACAAAACTAAACTAAACTAATAAAACTCATAGTAGCGATCCAGCAGGAAAACGTATTTCCGTGAGCATCGCACATGCCGGCCTCGACCTCACCGACTATACTCTTATACTAGTGACGAGCAGGATTAAACCCCCATTAACCAGCCGTCACCTCTTCAGTGTTATTAATACGGCAACCTAGGCGCCGATCTACCACCCTCCTCACCTGGCTGAAGATAGAAGACCAGGCGAGAAAGGGGCCATCTTCTCACGTACTTACGAGGCCCAGAATAAAGCCAGCCCGCATAGAGATCATATGAGGTTCTATCGAGATGCGGTGTCCAGAAGCAGCTGCCCCGATGCCCGGGACCTGCTCGGTCACCTAAAGCGGTAGCCGTGCATCGCGCAGAGTCGAATTTTGGTTCGAAGGGGCCCGCAGCTCTTTTTCTGCGATGCGCTTCCGCGACCCGGAAAAACTTCTTGAGAAACCGCTCTTGGTGGTCGCCTCTTATTACCTTACTTTTACAGAGACAGGGCAATCTCAGTAATGATCGATTTTCCGGCAGAGTTTTCCACTGTGAAGCGCCGGAAAAACAGGCCTAAGTCATTGTTCTTGCGACATTTTTCCGGCCACCTTCTTCTCAGCGCGCCCAAACCAGTATCGCAAAGTACAAATTCCAGAGGCATATTTAACCGGAAAAAAAACAGCTAAGCCTCTGTTTCTGCGTACATTTTCCGTGAAGAGAAGCCGGAAAAATTCCGTTTCCGCTACCCTGAGCGCTCATAAATATACGAGAACGTCAAAAGGCGCCGGAAAAAAGGGAAGGCGCAGAAAATGAGGTCCAAGAGCCTGACAAAGTATTTCCAGCGATAGAAACACGCCCCCGTTTACTTTCTCAGCAGAGACCTCCCAAGGAAACTGCTGGCTGCTTAAAGCAAACGGTGGCGCGGGTGGCCGGACGATGCCCGCGACAAATAAATTCGGAGCCAACCGCCGAATGAGCCTGTCAGCAGGCCACAGGAAGCGTCGTGCATAAAAAATCCCCAAAACCGTTTTTATGCCGAAATCCTGCTTAATTCCCAGTATTTCAGACAGCGAACTGCTGGAGAATCTGCTTGCTGATTAACCAGGAGGAAGAAAATGCTAGAACTAGATATGGAACTAGAGACCTACGAGGAAATGCTGACGGTGCTGGACCGTCAGTTTGAAGAATTAACAGCGGAAGCTAAGCGACTGATGGTTCAGTTTTTGGAAATTGCTACAGAACGCAATAAGCTGCTACCGATCGTGATCACGATCAATGAGGATAAGCGCTATCGTTCCACCGCAATTCGCTGGAGTAAGACCGTACCGGTACGTAGCGAGGGGGGTTCAAAACGAGTTTTAGCCCGCCCCATTCGTAAGGGACGAGGAACCCACAAATATTCAACTTCAGCTTTCGCCTTTTTAGAACCAAAACTTCGATATCAAGTACTGCTCTATGAAGAATGTCTGGCTATCATCAGGTATGCACTATCGCGCAACTGTATCGTGCATTCGCATATTAATCACACAATGAAAAGCCTTACAAAGCAATTGTCTTATCTGGAAAGCTAGAGCAACCTGGAGTTCTAGAAAGAGAACAGAACTTTCGACCCCGAGTTACCACTGACCTTTTTACACTTAGAAGCGATCGACGATACTAACATAGCGCCGCCGATCGCTGGTTGATTACTACTGCACAACAGCTTTTGGCCGTTACCTGCCCGTCGATACAGGCTGCTATCGGCCAGAAGCGCACAGTCGCTACGAGGTAAATAAATCTATCCCCTTTTATCCTACTGTCCTATAAGGGGCACCGCAGAGTCCGGTTTGTTTACCAACCGGTGTCTGCTCAACCGCAGCCTCGTCGGCGCAATGGATGAAGGTGCACGGATGGCAAAATGGCATTAAAGTGGATGGCTGCAAGATATCAGACTGAGGAGCAATACGTACATGGAGGCACGTGGTTTGGAGGCCGGACCTCGCTCGCAGTTCTGGTTGATGAGCATGCGCTGCTGCATCATGGCTGGCAGTGTGGATGTTGCGTTTTTCTTTATTTTTCACCATTTCGGATCACCCATTCTCGCCTGGATCAACGTGGCGAGTGTTGTTATGTACGCGACCGCTTATGTCGCCTTGAAGAAGCGGCACAACCGGCTGGCCTTGCTGTTGATCTGGCTGGAAGTGTTGGTGCACGCCGCGCTGGGTACGCTGTTGATAGGCTGGCACAGCGGCTTTCATTACTACCTTCTGATGTTCATTCCGGCGCTGTTTGCGGGGGCTCGCTCCGTGCGCAGGGCAGCCGCATCAGTCTTTTGCCTGTGGCTTTTCTACATAACGCTCATTAGTGTCATGCGTTGGGTCGAGCCTATCGAGCCGATCCCGGATCGCGCGCTGGTAGCTGTAAACCTGTTTAACCTGACGGCTGTATTCATGATGTTCAGTTATCTGTCGGTCTACTACATGAAGACGGTGCAGCAGGCGCACCGGGTTCTACGTCAAATGGCAACGACGGACCCGCTGACTCGTCTCTTCAATCGTCGGCATATGACGGAGCTGGCCGCTCTCGATATTGCCGGGGATGGGCAGAGCAGTCCCGCTGTGGCGTTCCTGCTGATGGATATCGATCATTTCAAACAGCTGAATGATCGTTTCGGCCACGAATTTGGCGACCGCATCCTCTGTGCGATTAGCCAAATCATCAGTGACGCACTGCGCGACAACGAATACGTCGGCCGATGGGGCGGAGAGGAATTCCTGGCTGTGTTACCCGGCACCAATACCGAACAGGCGAAACTGGTCGCCGAACGTGTTCGGGCCGCCGTGGCTGAATATGACTGGTCGCAATATGAGTTGACCGCAGCGGTCACCTTGAGCATCGGTGTCAGCCGACACCTTCCCGGTGAAGCTTTTAGCGATAGCGTAGCGCGAGCTGATGCAGCGTTGTATGTCAGTAAGGGAAGCGGCCGTAACCGGGTCGAGGTGGCCGATGGGCCTTCACCGATCAACCCTGGCGAGATGCTCGGAGCAAGGGACGGTCTGATTAGCGCTTCGTGAGCGACCGCTTCTGGCCCAGGCTGTGAAAAAACGCAGACGTCTTTCTAATGTGTGCGCTCCTTCGTGAAATCTGTAAGCGCTCGGTTAGCCAGCAGACCTAAATTTTGCCTAGGAGCGTGGTATTCGAAGCGATTTGGACTGCTACGCTTGATCAAAAGAGCTTGTACACAGTCTCGGCCGTTACCTGCCCGTCGGTACAGGCTGCTAACGGCCAAAATCGGACGGTGGCGAACGTCTCGAAACGCCAGGAGCAGACAGTCAGCCGGATAAATAAATCTGTCCCCTCTTCTCGCGCCAACGCCGTATCGTCTGCGCCGCCAAGCAGGGGGGGCGAAATTCCCGACACGCTTGGCCCGCAGGTGTGGCGGGGAGAGAGCGCGCCGGGCTCGGACTCGAACGGCTTTACCAAACCTGTTTACTTTGGTGTATAGTTTCACTACTAGGCATTCTACTTAGCTTCGGATCCAATCCCATGTCCAATCGCACCGGCATCCTTCACAAGTCTCCTCTGAAATACGTGCTTGCATCCGTGCGTTTTGCACCGTGGCCCTTGGTGGCTAAAAAAATGGATGAGATCCAAGACGAGCTACGTGATGTGCTTCCTTTGATGCACCATGTCAGAATTGAGGTGCCCGAGGGTCAGTCGCAGCAAGACGCTTGGATGCTGGCTGATGCTGATAAGAATTATTGCGTTCAGTTCTCAAAAGATCAGATAATATTTTTCACGAAAACTTATAGCAACTATAAAGACTTTTCCGAAAAAAACAGCAGGGCTCTAGGTGTACTTTATAAGTACATGAACTTTATCGATGTGCATAACGCAGGAATTCGCTATATAGACAACATAAAGCCTCGCGACGGTGAAAAAAAGTCAGAATATGTTTGCGATAAATTCCTCGCCCCTGCTATACATGACTTATCAATTTCTGGTGGGCATATAATTTCCCACTACAAGTCGGGAAGCTATGATCTTCGTGTTAACGTTCTCGGGATACCTGGATCGTTTCCGATCCCCCAAGAAATGGTTTCAATCCCTCTCATACTGAACGGGCCGGACAAACCTTTCCAAGTTGAGGCTCTTGGTCAAGAAGATTTCATTGCAGACATGGATGCTGTCGCGATCTATGAGAACCCCAAACGGCTTAAAAAAGAAGAGCTGGAACATGTACTAAATGAGCTTCACAATGTGGCTAATAAGTTTTTTAGGCACAAGGATTTTTTCACTGAGCACGCCTTCAACGTTTGGAAAGGAGAATCCTAATGTTTGCCGCTGATGCAGCAGTAGCCAGCCCAATCCAATGCCCGCCATCTGGGGGCACGATCGGTCGCTCCTATTCGTCCTCGGCAGCATGTATTACTAAAGCCAGAAGTCGGTTCTTAGTTGGTGAGAGCCAAGCGAACGTGATAGATGGCGGATCAATTCAAACCAGAATTGGAGCAATGTTTGAAAGCAGTTTGCCATATGGAGTAACTGGCTTGCTGCGGAGGACTCCCACTCTAATTATCACTGTGGACGGCAATCCAGCAGAACTAACCAGAAATATTGTGGCAGTCCAACTGTCCGCTGGCACCGGAAAGGAAATCGCAGCGATCTCCTTCAAGGCCCAGATTGAAAACGTACAAGATCAGCTTGGCCTATCTATTACTCAGATCGCGCAGCTGTTTGGCGTAACACGAAAGACAGTTTATGACTGGCTGGATAACGCGGCACCGCGGGCAAACGCCTTAAACCGGATGGAATTCGTAACTGATTTAATCAGACAGAATGAATCACGACTGAATCTGAAGCGTTTGAAGGGCGTGTGGCAGATGACCGTCAACGGTAGCTCGTTCATTGACATTGTGTTAGATGAAGAGCTCGATCAAGATTCCCGCATGGCTGCCGCTATGGCCAAGCTGGAAGAGCTGGCTCCTCGACTTGGTCGAACAGCCCACAAACTGGGCAAAACCTACTTAGGAAATGCTCATGCTAATGACATGGATCGAGTAGCCGATCTTGGTTGACAGTGATGACATGGGATTGGCTGAAGCGATAAAAAAGGGGGGATGGTGGCAGGGCTCCATCCTTTCCGCTTCGTGCCTTGATGATGCTTCCACTGAGGAAGCGGATGTGTGGTGGGTCATCAGCTCGCAGACTTGCAATCTATACAACCCTGACTTCGAAAAGATTCCCGTCTTCGAAATTGTCGCAGCTAGGAAGATGGGATTTGACGAGATCAATCCAGCTTTCTCGAAAGGCAATAACCCAAGGCTTTTGCATGTCCAAGCTGAGGGTGATAACGAGACTGTAGCGTTTGAAATAGATATACAACGACGTGCCTGGGTAAATCGCCGCAGATTAGCAGGCCTTGGTGAGCCTGCGTACGAGATACGGGACGCACATCGAGAATCGGCGGACTGGTTTAACAATCAGTGGCTAGACAACTTTGCTGGTTGGCTGTCGCGAAGCTATACAAGGGTTACGCTTCCGGACGAATTCAACGAAATTCTGAAAGCAAGTAAGATCCAATCCGTGCTCGACAGCAAATTGCGGAGCAATGGACTATACGGAGTTTACTTTGACATTAGCTCAGCGGTGGACGAAGAATGGTTTGGTGTTCTGGGGCTTATGCCACCCCCCTACATGCTTGAAATTTTGCTTGTGTCTGATGAGACGGATGATCCCGATCCTTTTGTTCAAAAACTGAAAGATCAACTTTTTCGTACCAAAGTAAAGCTAGTTATAGATGGTAAAGAGCAAAACTTAACTCGAGCTGAGGCTGCGGCTAAACTGGGTTTGACGATCATCTCGGCTGGAATCACCGGGCAGGGAATTGGTGAGACCTCCCTGCTCCAGGTTAAATCACTGATCCGTTACACTATCAATGACTACCTTTCCCGGGCAGGAGCAGAGCCGGAATAGGTACTGCTTCCAACCCGATTCGCTTTGCTGGCTTGATTTGGCTTTCACCGCTGACCTCAATTCGGCACATAAGTGATGAGAGTATTCAGTCAGAAGAGTGAAAACGAACCACGTCCTCATGGAAGAAGTCACGTCCCTACCAGCGCTGCTTGCTCGAATCCCCGTTCAATGGCAGCCCAGGCTTTCAATACTTCTTTAACAGAACCAACCCCCTCCAGTTTTCGTAAGCGATCCATAAACCCCATCTAGACCGCCGTGTCCTCAACGTCATGCTGGCCTCCCCGATTCCTTCTGGAGATTTGCCCTAGAGCGGGTGGGAGGCTTCTTCTGGCCGATAGCAGACGCTTGCGGAAGCTCTCGCGACAGCGCACAGCCGCCGCTCGGTGAAGACCCAAGCGGATCTGCGACCGCCGATAGTAATCAGGAAACAAGTCGATATTCATGAGCGCAGGCCGGTAGTAGTACCGCCATGTCGCTCAATGGCAGTTACAGCAGAGCTTTCATCCGGAGCAGGCCGAAGATCTGGCGCCAAGCATTATCCTGTTCTTGTTGGCGATTCGAATGGATACCGTCGATCATGCCGTGGGTTGTGCGCAATGACGGTGACAATCTGACCTTGCGCGAAAATCTCTAGATCCGCCCTGCGGTCTACGTACTGCTCTTACCTCCGTAAAGAGCCACGTAGCCGATCTATGCGACAGGAAGAGACCGATAACCATACTCGCGACGTCTCCCGCCTTATCCTAGTTGCGAAGATGGATGCGACCTGACTGCCGCAAGGAACTCTGCTACCTCTCGATCGGATGGCGGCTCTGGCCTGATTTGAGCGGAGCCATTATCGTATACGTCGATAAAGACCCACTCCAGTTCTTCCAAAGGCTGACCAAGATCTGGCGGAGTCACCCAATGAAGTTGCGATCGGATCACCTTGGCGTTTTCGCTCATGTATGTCTTCCTTTCTGAATAGTTTTTCTCACCATCGACTGACGCGGCAATGCAACGCGGAGGACCGATGTGGTATCGGTAACCGAGACGACAGTTCTTCTTGTCGCCGCCTACAGATTTTCAAACATACAGCAGAAAACCCTAATCCCTCTGTCGATGCTGGCGGAGCTCGCGCCGTTGTAGTGAAAATCGAAGGCTCAGCCAACCTCCATCCTTTTAATGGAAGGTATAGTTTTAACGAGCCACAGCAGCTTTCCCACTCCGAATTAGCCGTTTGCAGGCATAGCGTCAATTCACCTGCCGCCAGCAGGTATTTGGGTATTTTCGCCAAGAGGCTAGGATCATATCGATAAGGAACAGGAGGCAGCAAAAATGAGTTTCGACACCCCAACGATGCGTGAAGAGACGATGGGTTATCTACTAACTTTCGGACTAGCTTCAGTACTTCTCGCCTGTTCTGGATTCGCTTGGTGGCAGCTATACATGTTCCACAGCACGCCCTGGATCTTTTATTCACCCGCGGGGTGGGATTACAGGTACGCGGGGGCAATTATATCTATGGGTGCCTGCAGCGTTTGGGCCTATTTCTATGCCGTCGCGGTTCGGTCTAGACACTGGTTAACGGTAGCCAAAAAAAGTTGGCATTTCTCGCTTCCCGCGTTGATCCTGCTTATGAGCACCGGGCTCGCCACTTGGCAGATTCATAAACTCGGCATTTAGAATCTTATCGAAGAAAACAGAGAGCTGGTCGAACATGTAGAAGAGCCTGTCGACTGACGGCTTGCCGCAAGGGTGCTGGACGCGAGCTGGCGTCCCTTAATGCGCACGATTACCTAGCCGCCGCTGGCAAATGTCCTTATGGCTACAGCCGCCGTTTCCGGCCCGTTGCGCACATGCACGAGCTGCAGACGGAAGCGAAGGGAAACCAGATTGAGTTCATAGAAGTCCGCCTATTGGCCCTTTCTGTTTGATGATATCCGCTGCGAGGTTCTGAATTTTTTGCTTCCGATCGCTGAAAACTTCTTCGACAAGTAACCCGACGATTTCTAGTGCGTGCGCCGCATCCTCAGACTGAATCACACCGGGTTTTATGGA
>NZ_VTVA01000037.1 GCF_008638345.1 Pseudomonas saliphila
ACGCGAACCTTGACGTTGTAATCAACGACCCGTTTAACTGCTACAAGTACCTTCATGGCATCCTCTTATTGAATAAATCTTCAAGAGCTTCCCGCCGCTTGCTACTGGTTGACCGAACGGGACCATTCATAAAAAAAGCGCTTAATCATGCCGATCACCCCATGCAGGGTCAAGGCCGGGACCTTGTTCCACAGGCCGCTGTCTGACCTGCAAGTGGATGTTTGCGTTGGAGCAGCCTTGCTTGGCTGATATAATGCGCGGCTAATCGGCCCAGGATGGGCCTTGATAACTAAATTCTGATCCGGCCTAGAGTAGGAGATATATAGTGGAACGCGAATTCATGGAGTTTGACGTTGTCATCGTCGGCGCAGGGCCGTCCGGCCTCTCCGCTGCCTGTCGCATCAAGCAACAGGCTGCTGAAAAAGGTCAGGAAGTCAGCGTCTGCGTTGTTGAAAAAGGTTCCGAAGTCGGGGCTCACCTCCTCTCAGGCGCCGTGTTTGAGCCGCGCGCCTTGAATGAACTCTTCCCCAACTGGAAAGAGATGGGTGCTCCGCTGAACACTCCGGTGATGCGTGATGACATCTATATGCTCACCAGCGAAGAAAAAGGCTACAAAATTCCGAACCTGTTTGTGCCGAAAACCATGCACAACGAAGGCAACTACATTATTTCCCTGGGCAACCTCTGCCGCTGGTTGGCTGAACAGGCTGAAAACCTTGGCGTAGAGGTTTATCCCGGCTTCGCTGCCCAGGAAGCCCTGGTCGACGAAAGCGGTGTCGTGCGCGGTATCGTGACCGGCGATCTCGGCGTTGACCGTGAAGGCAATCCGAAGGAAGGTTTCTTCACCCCCGGCATGGAGCTGCGTGCCAAGTACACGTTGTTCGCCGAAGGTTGCCGCGGGCACATCGGCAAGCAGCTGATGAACCAGTTCAACCTGAACGAGGGTGTCGATCCCCAGCACTACGGTATCGGTATCAAGGAAATCTGGGATATCGACCCTGCCAAGCATGAAGAAGGCCTGGTCGTTCATACTGCAGGTTGGCCCATGGATATCGTGGGCAGCGAGAACACCGGTGGTTCGTTCCTCTATCACATCGAGAACAATCAGGTTGTAGTAGGTCTGATCATCGATCTGTCCTATTCCAATCCGCACCTGTCGCCCTTCGACGAATTCCAGCGCTATAAGCACCACCCTGTCGTCAAACAGTACCTGGAAGGTGGCAAGCGCGTTTCCTACGGCGCCCGCGCCATCGCCAAAGGCGGCCTGAACTCGCTGCCGAAGATGGTTTTCCCGGGCGGCGCGCTGATTGGCTGCGACCTGGGCACCCTGAACTTTTCCAAGATCAAGGGCAACCACACAGCCATGAAGTCGGGCATGCTCGCGGCCGATGCAGTACTCGAAGCCCTGGCAGCCGGGCGTGAAGGCGGTGATGAGCTGACCAACTACGTCGAAGGCTTCAAGGCCAGCTGGGTATACGACGAGCTGTTCCGTTCGCGCAACTTTGGTCCTGCCATTCACAAATTTGGTGCATTGCTGGGTAATGCGTTCAACTTCATCGACCAGAACCTGTTTAGCGGCAAAATGCCGGTGACCCTGCACGACACCACACCGGATTACGCCTGTCTGAAGAAAGCCTCGGAAGCGCCGAAGATTGCCTATCGTAAGCCCGACGGTGTCTTGAGTTTCGACAAGCTTTCCTCGGTATTCCTGTCGAACACCAACCACGAAGAAGATCAGCCGGTTCACCTGAAGCTCAAAGATCCAAGCATTCCGATTGAGCAGAACTTGCCGCTGTACGATGAGCCAGCACAGCGTTATTGCCCAGCTGGCGTGTATGAAGTGGTAACCAGTGATGACGGCGACAAGCGGTTCCAGATCAACGCGCAGAACTGCGTGCACTGCAAGACCTGCGACATCAAGGACCCTGCCCAGAACATCACCTGGGTAGCGCCTGAGGGAACCGGCGGTCCGAATTACCCCAACATGTAATTTGGTGCTGGAACGAAACAAGGCCTCGCATATATGCGGGGCCTTGTTATTTTTGCTACATAACCCGGCGCTCTACAGCCCCGGGGCTCTACCGCATACTCTACGCAGCTATCAGGCCGCGACCACAGGAATCAGGTGCGGATGCTGCGGACTTGGCAGCGGGGGCAGGCCATGTGTGGCCCTGGCGCGCTGGCAATGCGGACTCTCCTGCCCTGCTTCTCCGTGATAGGGGAAATCCCGGCAGGCACTGGAACGTTTCTCGTAGATATTACAGCGCACCCCATCGCCTACTGATCCCATCAACGAAACACAGCGCGGTTCGGGCTGGTTCGTACCCTGCATGCAGCTCAAATGCGGGCTTATCTGTTCCGTCAGGTGGGCGGGTACACCTCCCTCTTGGGCGCTGTCCGTCTCGCCCCAGTAAAACGAAACCCTGAATGTGGCACAACATGCACCGCAGTTCAGACAGGGTGTTGTTTCGCTCATTTCATCGCGTACCTCAGGTAATTTCTGGAGCGCGACTTTTACAGCGCAACGGCCTGAGCACACAAGCGGAATTCGGCGAAAGAACCCACTTATTTTCTGGCATGAGGCGCTTGCACTTATGAGCCTATATTGACCGATAAGGGAATACTCCCCCGCTGGGTTCTGACGCGTTACCATCGAGGCAAATTCACATCAGCAAACGGATCACTGCATGACTGAAACCGCCCACATTGCCGGCCTGGATACCCAGCGCCTGTCTCGAATCGCCGAACATCTGGACAGGGCCTATATCACACCGGGCCGACTACCGGGTGCGCTAACGCTGGTTGCCCGGCGCGGTGAAATCGCCTATTTGCATGCACAGGGCATGATGGATGTGGAGCGCAACAAACCGGTTCAGACAGATACGCTATTCCGGGTCTACTCGATGACCAAACCGGTCACCTCGATCGCCCTGATGCAGTTGTATGAGCAGGGCCGGTTTCTGCTGGACGATCCGGTGCACAAGTACATACCTGCCTGGAAGAATTTACGCGTTTACAAGTCTGGCATTCACCCCAACTTCATAACGGTGCCCTGCGAGCGGTCCATGACCATCCGTGATCTGCTGACGCATCAGTCAGGCCTGACCTACGGCTTCATGAACCGCACCAATGTCGACGCGGCTTATCGCGAGCTGAAACTAGACGGCAATTCCGGGCTGACCCTCGAACGCTTGATAGATGAGCTGTCACGACTACCGCTGGAGTTCTCTCCAGGCACGGCGTGGAACTACTCAGTATCGACCGATGTGTGCGGCTATCTGGTGCAACTCCTGTCAGGCATGAGCCTGGAAGCGTATTTCGCCGAGCATGTGTTCAAGCCGCTGAAGATGCACGACACCTTCTTTACTGTCCCGGCAGAAAAACTGAATCGCTTTGCGGCCTGCTACCAGTATCAGCCAGGCGATCAATTCAGTCTCCAGGACGACCCGCAGCACTCCCACTTCGCGCGCGAGCATGGCTATCTGTCTGGCGGTGGAGGCCTGGTATCAACCATTACCGACTATCATCGTTTCGCCCAGGCGCTGGCCAATGGTGGTGAACTGGAGGGTGCGCGAATCATCGGCCGCAAGACTCTGGAGTTCATGCGCCTGAACCACCTGCCAGATGATCAGGATCTGCCCAGCGTCACAGTCGGGGGCTTCAGCGAAACACCCTACGATGGCTCCGGATTTGGTCTGGGGTTCTCGGTAAAGACCGATGTTGCCAAGTCTCAGACTATTGGCTCCGTCGGTGAATACGGCTGGGGCGGCATGGCCGGCACAGCCTTTTTTATCGATCCGGTGGAGGAGCTGGTGGTGATCTTCATGACCCAATTGATACCCTCCTCCGCCTACCTGCTGAGGCAGGAACTGCGAGCGCTGGTGCACGCCGCGCTGGTTGACTGACTGACCGGCCCTCAGTCTCGGTTGGTCATCGACTAGACTGCATAATCGCTTCGATCTTGTTTTCTTACAGGAGCGGCGAGCATGAATCGACGAGGTTTTCTGCGAGCATCGACCCTCGCGCTGGGCGGCATTGCGGTTTCCACGGGGCTGCAGAGCGGTTTTGTCAGCGGTGCCCTCTCGGCTGCGCATGCAACGCCGCGCAAGATCGCTTTTCGGCATGGGGTCGCCAGTGGTGACCCCTTGCGTGACCGGGTCATTCTCTGGACCCGGATATCGCCAATCGATGCCCTTGGCGAAGCGATCGAGGTCGGCTGGGAAGTGGCGGCCGATTCAGGCTTCACAGAGCTGCTGCATAAGGGTTCGACCGGGACAGGTCCGGAACAGGACTACACAGTCAAGGTTGATGTACTGAACCTTAAGCCCGATACCCGTTACTACTATCGATTTAACTCCCAGGGCGTTACCTCTGCGCACGGCAATACGAAGACCTTGCCCGCCGGTGATGTGAGTCAGGTGCGCCTGGCGGTGGTCTCCTGCGCGAATTATCCAGCCGGTTACTTTCATGTGTATGCCGAGGTCGCCCGCGCTGAAAACTTGGATGCAGTGATTCATCTTGGCGACTATATCTACGAATACGGCGCCGGCGGCTACGCCACGGCTGCGGCGGAGGACATGGGCCGGGCGCTGCCTGCTGATAACGACGGCGAGACCCTGACGCTGGCCGACTACCGTAAACGCTACGCGCTGTACCGCACCGACGAGGACCTGCAAGCGCTGCATGCAGCAGCCGCCTGTATTGCCGTGTGGGATGATCACGAAATCAGCAATGACACCTGGCAACACGGCGCGCAGAACCACAACGAGGACGAAGGCGATTTCGACGAACGCAAACGCGCTGCCCTGCAGGCCTGGTTCGAATGGATGCCGGTTCGCCCAGCTAGCAGCGACGATCAACTGACCATCTACCGCAGCTTCGACTTTGGCAACCTGGTCAGCCTGCACATGCTGGACACCCGCGTGATCGGACGCGATCGCCAGCTCACCTTCAGTGATTACTATGACGATGAAGGCTTCAAGTCTGCTGCCTTCCGGCGCGACAGCATGGACCCTAGTCGAACCCTGCTGGGCCAGTCGCAGCGGCGCTGGCTGTATGACGCCCTGGAGACCTCTGGCGCGACCTGGCAGGTGCTTGGCCAGCAGGTATTGATGGGCCAAAGAATGTTGCCGCGGGCGCTCTTGTCGGTGCTGCAGGACGCAGAAGATCGCGATCTTGCCCAGACGCTTCAGGCGTTGATCGCTATCGCGCAGCGTCGTCAACAGAATGACCCCTCGCTGACGCAGCAAGAGCTCGATCAGGTGGCAACGCTGGTCCCCTTCAGTCTGGATGCCTGGGACGGTTACGCCTACGAGCGGGAAATGCTGCTCAAGCATGCGAGCGCACATGACACAAACCTTGTGGTGCTCTCCGGCGATACCCACAATGCCTGGGCCTGCAATCTGACAACCCTCGAAGGTACCCACGCTGGCGTGGAGTTTGTCACCAGTTCAGTGACATCGCCTGGCATGGAAAGCTATCTGGACATTCCACAAACGCTGATGCCCTTGAGCGAGCGGGCAATCACCACGCTCACGCATGACGTGCAGTACGTCAACGCCTATCAGCGCGGTTATATGCTCGTGACCTTCACTCCCGAGCACGCCACAGCCGATTGGCACTTTGTCAGCGGTGTCGCGCACCCTGACTACCGGATGGATCAGGCTCGCCGGTTTACTCTGACTGCCGCAACCGGAGCGCAGAATCGTCGCCTCGTTTCGCCAGCCCCGGCGGATAATATCAAACGTTAGTAAGCTCTATTTCGTCGGCTCCGGCTCAGGGGGATTATCAAACTGCCCGTTTCAGGGTATAAGGGCGCTATGAAAATCCCTAAACGAATACAACCGCTGGTAGACGACGGTCTGGTGGACGAGGTCTTACGTCCGCTGATGAGTGGCAAGGAAGCTGCCGTATATGTCGTGCGCTGTGGCACCGAGATCCGTTGTGCCAAGGTTTACAAGGAAGCGGCCAAGCGCAGCTTCAAGCAGGCTGTGCTGTACCAGGAAGGCAGGAAGGTGCGGAACTCCCGCCGTTCCCGCGCCATGGAGAAAGGCTCGAAATTCGGCCGCAATCAGCAGGAAGAGGCCTGGCAGAACGCCGAGGTCGACGCCCTCTATCGCCTTGCTCGCGCCGGCGTCAGGGTGCCACAGCCCTACGGCTGCTTCGAAGGCGTGCTGCTGATGGAGTTGGTGACCGACGGCGATGGTGCCGTCGCGCCACGCCTTAATGACATCAGAATGGCCGCCGAAGATGCTCGTGAAGATCATGCTCTGGTGATGGAGTACGTCAAATTGATGCTCTGTGAAGGCCTGGTGCATGGCGATCTGTCCGAATTCAACGTGCTGGTCGATGGATACGGTCCGGTAATTATCGATCTGCCTCAGGCGGTGGACGCCGCGGCCAATAACAATGCCCGGTCGATGCTTGAGCGCGACGTCAACAACATGACGGAGTATTACGGCCAGTACGCTCCGGACCTGCTGGAGACGCGCTACGCCAAGGAAATGTGGGCCAAATATGAAGACGGCGAACTGGACCCGGACACAGAGCTGACAGGTTTCTTCGCCGAGAGTGAAGAGGCTGCCGATGTCGGTTCGGTGGTTGACGAGATTCGCGCGGCATTTGCCGAAGAGCAGGAACGGCAGGAACGTATCCGGGACGCGGAAGAACAGTAAGGGCATTTCAGTAGTAAACCCAAGGGCGTCCTGCAGACGCCGTCGCGCCGAGGGCGACCCTTATATGGACCCGTCCCGTGTTGCAAGCCACATGACATTCGAGAATGAGATTGCACGCTTATATCCGGCCTTGTATATCGGGGTGTACGGCCCCGGCCATTATGAGATGTGCATT
>NZ_VTVA01000038.1 GCF_008638345.1 Pseudomonas saliphila
CTACATATCGTCGGTCAAAGCGGGCGACGCTCTGCCGATGGATTCTCTATTGGCGTTATGGTGAGGGTGGGGCTGAATCTCCTACAGTCCGTACCGAACGGTCGGAAGGGTCGTTTGCCCCTCCACCCTGACAGGTCCATTTTGGACCTGCAGGAAAACCATACAAGTGTCGACCCCGGCACGACGGCGTCCCCAGGACGCCCCGGTTTTTGGGCTGCTCGGTTGGCTGGCTTTCAGCCAGCGTCGCTCCGAGGGCGAAGCTCCTACGGGTTGGTATCCACTCAAAGTGAGCAAACTGGCATCGGCCATGATATTTCCCAGGAAAGCACCAACCTCCGAGCAAGAAGCGGCTCCCCTGGGAACGTTCGAGCACCAGCTCGTACCCTTGGGGTAGTGGGCCGCACGCCATCGATAGAGCAGCCAACTCAGGGTCTGATTGCTATTTTTTTGCATAGATAATCGACTATTATCCGATTATCCATGTAAAAAACGTCAAAGGTGCGCGCTTGAACAAACAAATTCGGTCCTTGGGCAGTATTCCCTTTAATCATGGAACGCTTCTGTCTTATCTAAGGGAATACCGCAGACCCAACGACAAAATTGCCCACATGCTGGCAAGCGGTGATCTCCTGCAGCTTAAAAAAGGGCTGTATGTTTTGGGTACCGAACATCGTACCTCCGCGGTCTCATTACCCCTGGTCGGCAACCTCCTATACGGCCCGTCATATGTCTCTCTGGACTTCGCATTGTCCTGGCACGGCTTGATCCCTGAAGGCGTATTTGAAGTCAGTTCGGTCACGACGCGCCGTGCTCGCCGATACGATACGCCGCTGGGCAGGTTCTCCTATACGCGTACCTTCGCCGACCTGTACGGCATCGGCATTGTGATGGAGCGTAATCCGGACGACAGCCATTTTCTGATAGCCAGCCCGGAGAAAGCCTTGTGCGACAAAGTGCTCTTCACCCGTAACCTGCGCGCTACAACAGCCCGAACGATGCACGTTTTTCTGGAGGACGACTTGAGAATTGATTTTCACGTGCTGAGTAAGTTGAACCTGGAGCCGTTCCACCAGTGTTTGGCCACAGGCCACAAACCACGGCAGCTGCGAGCCCTGT
Source organism: Pseudomonas saliphila (assembly GCF_008638345.1). Classification (GTDB taxonomy): domain Bacteria; phylum Pseudomonadota; class Gammaproteobacteria; order Pseudomonadales; family Pseudomonadaceae; genus Halopseudomonas; species Halopseudomonas saliphila. Next base: position 1,117 of record NZ_VTVA01000038.1, read on the forward strand.
GCAAAGTGTTGGAGGGTTTCAAATGAAAGTGATTGAGCAGATGCTGCAGCGTTACCCTCAGGACAGCAACGAGGCGCGTACTCATGCGTTGCGTGAGGTGATGCAGCAAATCGCGCTTGCCGGGTTATATCGTGGCGGATTTTTTGACGTGGCTGCATTTTACGGCGGTACATGCCTGCGCATTTTCCACGAGCTGCCGCGGTTTTCGGAAAGCCTGGACTTCTCCCTGTTGCAGCCAAACCCCGGCTTTGCTCTTGACCCTTATTTCAATGCAATGCAGTCAGAGTTTGCCCCCTTTGGTTTTGAAGTGGAGATCTCGGCGAAGCCGAAGGCTGCCAGATCTGATATTGCTTCGGCCTTTTTGAAGAAAACTGCCAGCGTGTATGACCTGCGCATCGCCGGTGAGAAACTTATCAAAATCAAGTTCGAAGTGGATACCGATCCACCGCTGGGCTTCGTCCATGAGGAAAAGCTGCTTTTGCAGCCGTACTCGTTCTACGTTAAATGCTTTGCTCTGCCAGATCTTTTTGCCGGAAAGATGCATGCACTGTTGTTTCGGCGGTGGAAAAATCGGGTCAAAGGCAGGGATTGGTTCGACATTGAATGGTACATCCGTCGAGGCTGCCCCTTAAGTCTGGAGCACTTTGCCGAAAGGGCCAGGCAGAGCGGTGATCTGGATGGTGAAGTCCTGACAGAGGAAGCTTTTTTGGGAATGCTTGAAGCACGCATTCGCTCACTTGATGTTGAATCCGCAAGAAAAGATGTGGCGCGCTTTATCAAGACTCGGGCGCAGCTGGATATCTGGTCGCAGGACTATTTCTTACAGCTCATTCGGATGATTCGTTTTCAGTAGCAGGTTTTGCCCCCCCCCACCCTGACAGGTCCATTTTGGACCTGCCGGAAAACCATACAAGTGTCGCCTCGGGGCGCCGAATCGTCGGGACGACGGCGTCCGCAGGGCGCCCCGGTTGTAGGCTTGCTCGGTTGGCTGGCTTTCAGCCNCGGAAAACCATACAAGTGTCGCCTCGGGGCGCCGAATCGTCGGGACGACGGCGTCCGCAGGGCGCCCCGGTTGTAGGCTTGCTCGGTTGGCTGGCTTTCAGCCAGCGTCGCTCCGGGGTCGAAGCTCCTACGGGTTGGTGTCCACTCAGAGTGAGCAAACTGGCCTCGGCTAGCGGTTTTCGTAGGAGTGTCGACCACGGCACGACGGCGTCCGCAGGACGCCCCGGTTGTGGGGTTGTTCGGTTGGCTGGCTTTCAGCCAGCGTCGCTCCGGGGTCGAAGCTCCTACGGGTTGGTGTCCACTCAGAGTGAGCAAACTGGCTTCGGCTAGCGGTTTTCGTAGGAGTGTCGACCACGGCACGACGGCGTCCGCAGGACGCCCCGGTTGTGGGGTTGTTCGGTTGGCTGGCTTTCAGCCAGCGTCGCTCCGGGGTCGAAGCTCCTACGGGTTGGTGTCCACTCAGAGTGAGCAAACTGGCTTCGGCTAGGGTTTTCGTAGGAGCGCCGCCCTCGCCGCGACGGCGTCCGCAGGGCGCCTTGGTTGTGGGGTTGCTCGGTTGACTGGCTTTCAGCCAGCGTCGCTCCGGGGTCGGAGCTCCTACGGGTTGGTGCTCGCTCAGAGTGAGCAACTGGCCTCGGCCATGATATTCGCCAGGAAGACAGCGATCCCAGAGTGGGAAGCGGTCCCCTGGGAACGTTCGAGCACCAGCTCGTACCCTGGGGGTGTAGCGCGCCTGCGCTACGCCAAAGCCCGCAGCAACACCAACCCTCGCAAGCCAACCCCAGCGATCCTCAGCTACACTCCAACCACCCCAAGCAAAAGGACTTGCTAACATGCCAACTCAATACCCCTACATTCAACACCACGGCGCCGTAAAAGGCGTTACCGGCTCCTGCCACCAGCTATGGCTCTCCTCAACGGCCAGCCTGCTCATCGATTGCGGCCTATTCCAGGGCGCAGAAACCTCAGGCAACGGCGCAGACGCCAACAACCTCCACGTCGAATTCAACCTAGACACCGTCAAAGCCCTGATCGCCACCCACGTACACATCGACCACATCGGCCGCTTACCCTGGCTCATCGCGGCAGGCTTCAAAGGCCCGATCCACTGCACAGAACCCTCCGCGCTACTCATGCCTACCGTACTGGAAGACGCCTTCATGGTCGGCGTTAAACGTGACGCCACACTGGCCGACCGATTCGTCGGCCTGGTGGAACAGCGCCTCCAAGGCCATTCCTACAAAACATGGATAACTTTGATCGAAGAGCCAGAGCTAACCTGCCAAATTCGCTTCCAAAGGGCAGGGCACATACTCGGCTCTGCCTATGTCGAATGCGATATCCATTACCCAGCCACCGGCCTCAAGCGCCGCATCGTCTTCTCCGGTGACCTGGGCGCACCCCACGCCCCGATGCTACCCGCTCCGAAACCACCACACCGCGCCGACGTTGTCGTGTTGGAAAGCACCTACGGCAACCGCAATCACGAAGACCGGCGCACCCGCCAGGCCCGACTCAAGCAGGTGCTGGAACAAGCCCTGCAAGACGGTGGCACGGTATTGGTTCCAGCCTTCAGCATCGGCAGAACGCAAGAGCTGCTGTACGAGCTGGAGGACATACTCAGTACCGGAACCTGGCCGAAGCTGCCGATCATCCTCGATGCACCACTAGCCACCAAATTCACCGCCCTGTACCGCGAGCTAAAACCCTACTGGAACGACGAAGCTCTCAAGCGCGTCAGCCAAGGCCGTAAGCCCTTGACCTTCGATCAGCTATTAACCACAGAGAGCCACGCCCAGCACCTGGCCATGGTCAACCGCCTGGCGCACACCTTTCAACCAGCGGTCGTTATCACCGGCAGCGGGATGTGCAACGCCGGACGCATCATCAATTATCTCAAGGCCATGCTCGGCGATCCGCGGCATAACGTATTGTTCGTCGGCTATCAAGCACAGGGCACACCCGGACACGCAATCCAGCAATACGGCCCCAGAGGCGGCTTTGTGGACCTGGATGGCGAGCGGCTCGATATCAATGCCGGCGTTCATACGATTGGCGGCTACTCAGCGCACGCCGATCAAAAAGGCCTGGTCCAATTCATCACCGGTATGCGCCACGGTCCGGAGGAGGTCAGGCTGGTGCATGGCGACGCAGAGGCCAAACAAGCCTTGGCTGCAAAGCTTATGCAGCACCCGAGAGTCAAGGGCAAAGCAATGAAGGTGATGATCCCTTAACCAAAATGAGGCTCCCGGTTAGCGGGCGGGCATTGTTCGGGCATCGGCAGCGTCCTGAAACTGGCGTAGCGCAGGCGCACTACACCCCCAGGAGAGCACCGCAGATTTGCTTGGGGTTGCCTGCCGTGCGCCTCGGGCCGCGTCCGGACGCGCCGACGAAGCACCAGCGCACCGGGAATTGACATAGAAATACCGCGCTGGGCTAACCCCTGGGGGTGTAGTGCGCCTGCGCTACGCTGAATCCGTCCGCCACACACCGCAGCCCCGCCCATACNTGAATCCGTCCGCCACACACCGCAGCCCCGCCCATACCCGCGCCCAAAAACGCCAGCACGCCAATGAAGGTGACCATCCCTAGGTAAGAAGAGAGCTGGTTCAATCGATCACGTGATACCAACTCTGGCACGCTGTGTTGCATCGCAATGAACGGCAGGTTAGAAAATTGGTTGCCCGAATAGCGCCAACTTGCCGCCGCATGCGTCTGAAACCTGCCGCTACGCTTGACTTGCCACAACGCAGTCCTTGTCAAACACGCGGCAAAACGTCTAGCACGCCCCCATCCGCGCATCAAGCTTGAACTTTTTCCGCTTGTATCGATCGCCCCTCGACAGTAAGATGCCCGCCTGTTGCACGGCGCTATTCTGGTCCCGGATTATGGTCCGTTCGCCGTGCGGGTTATCAATGAATGCGCAGTCGCCGGGTAGCTCCGGAAGCAGGATAGGATGCCAAACACCTTCATCAGCACGCCCCAGTGGTACGTGGTCCAGTGCAAGTCGAGGCAGGATGCCCGCGCTGAAGACAATCTTCGCAACCAGCATATTCCCTGTTATCGCCCCGTGCGCGCTGTTGAAGCGATCCGCCACGGCAAGCGTGTGCTCATCGATGAAGCACTCTTCCCCGGTTACGTGTTCGTGCATCTCTGCCGTCTGACCGACAGCTGGCACACCATCCGCTCGACGCGCGGCGTGCTGCGCCTGGTGACCTTCGCCAATTATCCCGTACCCATTGCTTCCGGCCTGATCGACGACATCAAACAGCGCCTGGCCGTCACGACCGACCAACCCCTGTTCAAACCCGGCAACCACGTCACCCTGACCGAAGGCCCCTTCAGGGACCTGGACGCCATCTTCAGCAAAGCCGATGGCGAGGAGAGGGTGATCATTCTGCTGAATGTACTGCAGCGCCAGCAGACCCTGAGCGTCCCGTTAAAAAGCATCAGAGCCGCAGACTAACCCGAACACCTGACACATAGACGGATTAACCTCCGTCCGGCTCCGCCATTGCCTAAAGCACTCACCAGGCCCGCAGAGTCAGAAAAAACCCGAAACACCTGTTCTCAAGAAACCAACAGAAAATCTTGTGGCGGTAGCGTGTCTGAAGAAGAAATAGCTACAGCTACAACGGTTTAGCAGTGATCTTCCGTGGGAGCGTCGCCCCCGGCGCGACGGCGTCCGAAGGACGCCCTGGGGTGGTTAACCAAAGCACGCAACACCAACAACTGAAAACCAAAGGCGTCCTAACGGACACCATCGCCGCGAGTCGCGCCTCCCACAATGTACGTCGATGTTTACGACAACGTCTGCGCGGGCTGCAGACTGTGCAATACCGGACCAAGAGCAATATCGTCAAACATACAACCTAGCTTTCCGTAGGAAATGAGATGGACCCGTCCCACCTTGTGCCATGATTGAGTTTGTCCAC
>NZ_VTVA01000039.1 GCF_008638345.1 Pseudomonas saliphila
ATCTCGTGCAGTTCCGAACTGTCGTGCAATCGGCGTCGTCTATAACACCGTAAATTGCTTGGGTGTTATATGGTCAAGCCACACGGGCAATTAGTACTGGTTAGCTCAACGCCTTGCAGCGCTTACACACCCAGCCTATCAACGTCGTAGTCTTCGACGGCCCTTCAGGGGAGTCAAGCTCCCGGTGAGATCTCATCTTGAGGCAAGTTTCCTGCTTAGATGCTTTCAGCGGTTATCTTTTCCGAACGTAGCTACCCGGCAATGCCACTGGCGTGACAACCGGAACACCAGAGGTTCGTCCACTCCGGTCCTCTCGTACTAGGAGCAGCCCCTCTCAAATCTCAAACGTCCACGGCAGATAGGGACCGAACTGTCTCACGACGTTCTAAACCCAGCTCGCGTACCACTTTAAATGGCGAACAGCCATACCCTTGGGACCGGCTTCAGCCCCAGGATGTGATGAGCCGACATCGAGGTGCCAAACACCGCCGTCGATATGAACTCTTGGGCGGTATCAGCCTGTTATCCCCGGAGTACCTTTTATCCGTTGAGCGATGGCCCTTCCATACAGAACCACCGGATCACTAAGACCTACTTTCGTACCTGCTCGACGTGTGGGTCTCGCAGTCAAGCGCACTTTTGCCTTTATACTCTACGCACGATTTCCGACCGTGCTGAGTGCACCTTCGTACTCCTCCGTTACTCTTTGGGAGGAGACCGCCCCAGTCAAACTACCCACCATACACTGTCCTCGATCCGGATGACGGACCAGAGTTAGAACCTCAAAGTTGCCAGGGTGGTATTTCAAGGTTGGCTCCACGCGAACTAGCGTCCACGCTTCAAAGCCTCCCACCTATCCTACACAAGCAAATTCAAAGTCCAGTGCAAAGCTATAGTAAAGGTTCACGGGGTCTTTCCGTCTAGCCGCGGATACACTGCATCTTCACAGCGATTTCAATTTCACTGAGTCTCGGGTGGAGACAGCGCCGCCATCATTACGCCATTCGTGCAGGTCGGAACTTACCCGACAAGGAATTTCGCTACCTTAGGACCGTTATAGTTACGGCCGCCGTTTACCGGGGCTTCGATCAAGAGCTTCGCCGAAGCTAACCCCATCAATTAACCTTCCGGCACCGGGCAGGCGTCACACCCTATACGTCCACTTTCGTGTTTGCAGAGTGCTGTGTTTTTAATAAACAGTTGCAGCGGCCTGGTATCTTCGACCAGCCAGAGCTTACGCAGTAAATGCTTCACCCTAGCCGGCGCACCTTCTCCCGAAGTTACGGTGCCATTTTGCCTAGTTCCTTCACCCGAGTTCTCTCAAGCGCCTTGGTATTCTCTACCTGACCACCTGTGTCGGTTTGGGGTACGATTCCTAGTTACCTGAAGCTTAGAGGCTTTTCCTGGAAGCATGGCATCAACCACTTCGCTTTCTAAAAGAAAGCTCGTCATCGGTTCTCGGCCTTAGGATCCCGGATTTACCTAAGATCCCAGCCTACCGCCTTAAACAAGGACAACCAACGCCTTGCTGGCCTAGCCTTCTCCGTCCCCCCATCGCAGTAACTAGAAGTACGGGAATATTAACCCGTTTCCCATCGACTACGCCTTTCGGCCTCGCCTTAGGGGTCGACTCACCCTGCGTCGATTAACGTTGCGCAGGAACCCTTGGTCTTCCGGCGTGGGAGTTTTTCACTCCCATTGTCGTTACTCATGTCAGCATTCGCACTTCTGATACCTCCAGCCAACTTCTCAATTGACCTTCACAGGCTTACAGAACGCTCCTCTACCGCTCATCCTAAGATGAACCCGTAGCTTCGGTGTATGGTTTGAGCCCCGTTACATCTTCCGCGCAGGCCGACTCGACTAGTGAGCTATTACGCTTTCTTTAAAGGATGGCTGCTTCTAAGCCAACCTCCTAGCTGTCTAAGCCTTCCCACATCGTTTCCCACTTAACCATAACTTTGGGACCTTAGCTGACGGTCTGGGTTGTTTCCCTTTTCACGACGGACGTTAGCACCCGCCGTGTGTCTCCCGTGCTGACACTCACTGGTATTCGGAGTTTGCATGGGGTTGGTAAGTCGGGATGACCCCCTAGCCCAAACAGTGCTCTACCCCCAGTGGTGATACACGAGGCGCTACCTAAATAGCTTTCGAGGAGAACCAGCTATCTCCGAGCTTGATTAGCCTTTCACTCCTATCCACAAGTCATCCGCTAACTTTTCAACGGTAGTCGGTTCGGTCCTCCAGTGCCTGTTACGGCACCTTCAACCTGCCCATGGATAGATCGCCCGGTTTCGGGTCTATACCCTGCGACTAAACGCCCTATTAAGACTCGGTTTCCCTACGCCTCCCCTAGACGGTTAAGCTCGCCACAGAATATAAGTCGCTGACCCATTATACAAAAGGTACGCAGTCACCCAACAAGTGGGCTCCCACTGCTTGTACGCATACGGTTTCAGGATCTATTTCACTCCCCTTACAGGGGTTCTTTTCGCCTTTCCCTCACGGTACTGGTTCACTATCGGTCAGTCAGGAGTATTTAGCCTTGGAGGATGGTCCCCCCATGTTCAGACAACGTTTCACGTGCGCCGTCCTACTCGATTTCACAGCTAAGAGCCTTTCGTGTACGGGGCTATCACCCACTACGGCCGCCATTTCCAGGGCGTTCCACTAAACTCTAAACTGCTTAAGGGCTGCTCCCCGTTCGCTCGCCGCTACTTAGGGAATCTCGGTTGATTTCTTTTCCTCGGGGTACTTAGATGTTTCAGTTCCCCCGGTTCGCCTCACACACCTATGTATTCAGTGTGTGATACCTGGCTTATGCCAAGTGGGTTTCCCCATTCAGAAATGTCCGGATCATAGCTTGTTTGCCAGCTCCCCGAACCTTATCGCAGGCTACAACGTCTTTCATCGCCTCTGACTGCCAAGGCATCCACCGTATGCGCTTATTCACTTGACCATATAACCCCAAACAATCTCGCTGTTGCCAGCACGACCGATCGAAGTCACATGTTATATCGACATGATTTCACGACAATCCGGAACTTGCGTTGAGATTACAAGTTACCTTAGCCATAACCCTGTGCAGTGAAACACAGTGCTATGTCTTGTCTTACTTCTATCACTTTCCCAAATTTTTAAAGAGCGGCTGGCTATTAAAGACCAGACATCAATGATCTACCCAAGGGCAATCATTCATGTATGAACTCTAGGTCCAGCTAAGGCGTTGTCATTGAGTCGTTCGTGCTTCGGTCTGTCTTGGTGGAGCCAAGCGGGATCGAACCGCTGACCTCCTGCGTGCAAGGCAGGCGCTCTCCCAGCTGAGCTATGGCCCCTTTAAGAAGAACCCTCGCACCTCAACAATTGGTGGGTCTGGGCAGATTCGAACTGCCGACCTCACCCTTATCAGGGGTGCGCTCTAACCAACTGAGCTACAGACCCNGTGCAAGGCAGGCGCTCTCCCAGCTGAGCTATGGCCCCTTTAAGAAGAACCCTCGCACCTCAACAATTGGTGGGTCTGGGCAGATTCGAACTGCCGACCTCACCCTTATCAGGGGTGCGCTCTAACCAACTGAGCTACAGACCCAATTATCTCGGGCTTTCCCATCCTGTAACTGCCGGTCGATGCGACCTCACCCTACCCTTTATAAAACCAGGGGGTGCGATCTAACCAACTGAGCTACAGACCCAATTATCTCGGGTACTTTGTAGCACTAAGCGCTACAACCCAATCGCCTTTGTGTTGAATCAAGTAATTCGTGTGAGTGCTTGAAGAGTGTCGTGATCTGTCGATTAAGGAGGTGATCCAGCCGCAGGTTCCCCTACGGCTACCTTGTTACGACTTCACCCCAGTCATGAATCACACCGTGGTAACCGTCCTCCCGAAGGTTAGACTAGCTACTTCTGGTGCAACCCACTCCCATGGTGTGACGGGCGGTGTGTACAAGGCCCGGGAACGTATTCACCGCGACGTTCTGATTCGCGATTACTAGCGATTCCGACTTCACGGAGTCGAGTTGCAGACTCCGATCCGGACTACGAACGGTTTTTCGGGATTAGCTCCACCTCGCGGCTTGGCAACCCTCTGTACCGCCCATTGTAGCACGTGTGTAGCCCTGGCCGTAAGGGCCATGATGACTTGACGTCATCCCCACCTTCCTCCGGTTTGTCACCGGCAGTCTCCTTAGAGTGCCCACCATTATGTGCTGGTAACTAAGGACAGGGGTTGCGCTCGTTACGGGACTTAACCCAACATCTCACGACACGAGCTGACGACAGCCATGCAGCACCTGTGTCTGAGTTCCCGAAGGCACCAATCCATCTCTGGAAAGTTCTCAGCATGTCAAGGCCAGGTAAGGTTCTTCGCGTTGCTTCGAATTAAACCACATGCTCCACCGCTTGTGCGGGCCCCCGTCAATTCATTTGAGTTTTAATCTTGCGACCGTACTCCCCAGGCGGTCAACTTAGTGCGTTAGCTGCGCCACTAAGAACTCAAGGTTCCCAACGGCTAGTTGACATCGTTTACGGCGTGGACTACCAGGGTATCTAATCCTGTTTGCTCCCCACGCTTTCGCACCTCAGTGTCAGTATCAGTCCAGGTAGTCGCCTTCGCCACTGGTGTTCCTTCCTATATCTACGCATTTCACCGCTACACAGGAAATTCCACTACCCTCTACCGTACTCTAGTTCAGCAGTTATGAAAGCAGTTCCCAGGTTGAGCCCGGGGATTTCACACCCATCTTACTGAACCACCTACGCGCGCTTTACGCCCAGTAATTCCGATTAACGCTTGCACCCTCTGTATTACCGCGGCTGCTGGCACAGAGTTAGCCGGTGCTTATTCTGTCGGTAACGTCAAAGTTGCTACGTATTAGGCAACAACCCTTCCTCCCAACTTAAAGTGCTTTACAATCCGAAGACCTTCTTCACACACGCGGCATGGCTGGATCAGGCTTGCGCCCATTGTCCAATATTCCCCACTGCTGCCTCCCGTAGGAGTCTGGACCGTGTCTCAGTTCCAGTGTGACTGATCATCCTCTCAGACCAGTTACGGATCGTTGCCTTGGTGAGCCATTACCTCACCAACTAGCTAATCCGACCTGGGCTCATCTGATAGCGCAAGGTCCGAAGATCCCCTGCTTTCTCCCGTAGGACGTACGCGGTATTAGCGTCCGTTTCCGAACGTTATCCCCCACTATCAGGCAGATTCCCAGGTATTACTCACCCGTCCGCCGCTCTCAAGAGAAGCAAGCTTCTCTCTACCGCTCGACTTGCATGTGTTAGGCCTGCCGCCAGCGTTCAATCTGAGCCATGATCAAACTCTTCAGTTTAAAAACTGCTTGGGTTTTGAGAAAACCCTAAACTTGGCTCAGCGTTTACAAATAAACTCTATGAATTCACAGAGTAACTTGCTTGGCTGATAATCTTTTCGATCATCGAGCACTCAGCAAGCACCCACACGAATTACTTGATTCAAATTGTTAAAGAGCGATTCGGCCGGCGTTTCCGCCTTGCCAAGGCCGCGTATTCTACGCTAACCTTCTGATCCGTCAAGCAATTTTGTGAAGTATTTTTGCTGCTTCACTTGCTGC
>NZ_VTVA01000004.1 GCF_008638345.1 Pseudomonas saliphila
GTGGACAAACTCAATCATGGCACGAGTGGGACGGGTCCATCCCATTTCCTACGAAAAGCACAAACCAGCTTTGTGGTAGAGGCCAAGTCCAAGCGACGCCCTTGATCACCACAGAGAAACTAATTTGTGGGAGGCCGGACTCCGGGCGATGCTGGCCGCCAGGCCAGCCCAGGGTTTACCTGCCCCCACAGTAATCAGATATCCACCCTCCCCCGCAATACTTTGGCTCGCCCCCTGGCCGTCTTGCTATCCACCCGCCGCTTTTTTGAAGCCTTGGTCGCCTTGGTGGGCCGGCGCTGTTTCTTGATCTCAACGGCGCTGTTGATCAGTTCGGCAAGCCTGGCGAAGGCATCCTCACGATTCTGTTCCTGGGTGCGGTATTGCTGTGCCTTGAGCACGATTACCTTGTCCTTGGTAATGCGCGAGTCAGACAACTCCTGCAAACGTTCCTTGAAAAAGTCGGGGAGGCTCGATTTGGCGATATCAAACCGCAGATGGATCGCGCTCGACACTTTGTTGACGTTCTGCCCGCCCGCACCCTGAGAGCGGATGGCAGTCACGTCCACCTCCGCCTCGTCGAGCTCAACACCGTAGAGCAGTTTGATCGTCAAGGATTTTTTTCTCCGTCAGGGCATACAGGATGGCTATACTGGCCATAGGTTAAAGGAGTACAGCAATATGCACAAAAGCCTGCTGCCCGGCATGTTGATGATATTGACCTTCACCGTTGTCGCCGAGCCGTCTGATGACAGCGACCTTCCCGATTGGACAGTCGAACGTATCGACCCGCTTCACGATCGCTTGTCGCGCTGGGTAAACAGTTCCTCGCGCAGCATCGATGGATTCTTCGGCACCGACGAACACCTCGCCGTACGCAACCGCTCCTATCTGCGGCTCAGTCAGGAATTGGAATGGGAGGAAAGCGAAGGCATCGATAACGACACCAGCATTCGCTTCAAGCTCGATTTACCTACCACCAAGGAACGACTGCGGCTGATCATCGAAAGTGACCCAGAGGAGACCCAGGGCACGTTATCCGAGCAGCAGGCAAACCGTCTTGGCGTGCAACAGCCCGGTAGCGGCAATACCATTCTCGGGCTGAGCCAGCTGGGCGGTGATGACAAGCGCGTCGGCTGGGAGACCAGCACTGGCGCCGGTATCCGGTTCCGCTTTCCGCTTGATCCGTACGTGCGGCTCACGGCCGAGCGCCTGTGGGATGTTGGTCAAGGCGGTTGGCAGCTGGAATCCTATAACCGCGCCTCATGGTTCAACAGCGACGGTTATCGGGTCAGAACCCGTTGGGATCTGGGTCGCCCGCTGAATGACACGCAGCATCTGCGTTTCATTACGCATGTGCAGTGGCAGGAAGACGAAGACACCCTGGAATTTTCCGAATCGGTTGAGCTGAACCAGATTCTCGGCAAGCGAAGTGCTATCCGGTATGCCGGCGTGGTGATTGGCAGCAGCCTGTCGCACACCCGGATCGAGGACTATGTATTCCTCGCCCAGTACCGGCGCAATTTGCATCGCGACATACTGTTCGCCGATATCGTGCCTGAGCTACGCTTCCCGCGCGAAGCCAACTTCGCGCCGCGCTGGGGTCTGGTTCTACGTGTGGAGATGTACTTCCGGGGCGAGGTAGTGGACCGTAATCGCCCTGAAACACGAGCGGCGACGCGGGGTTACTCCCCTGAGCGGATCGCTCACGCCTTTGATACGGCACTAGGCAGGCAGCAAACGCCTGCGCTTCAGGCGCAGCCGGTCAGCTCTCCGGTTAACACCAACAGGTACGGGCCGATGCAGCGGTATCCAGAACCTCAGGCCGACACGCTGGTCAGCGCAAACCGCTTCGGTCAGTTGTAGACGGTCAGGCATTACGGCGCAGCACCAATGCCTCGTGCATGAAATTGACCATCCATTTGGTCATCAGCTCGCCGTCGACTTCAGCGCTGAGCGAGGCATTCCCTGCGCGCAAACGGGCGTCTGGAATAATGCCGCGGCGCGACTCCATAAGATCGCGCGAGTAGGCCTTGGAATATTCCGGGTGACCCTGAATGCTCAGGAAATGATCGGCATATTGCAGCACGTAGTATTCGCAAAAGTCGCTCTTGACCAATACCTCGGCTTCGACGGGCAACTCAACTACCTGGTCCTGATGGCTGACGACCAGATCCAGTTTGTCCTGCCAGGGATCCATCCAGGTTTTGCGCTGGACCACCTGATTGAAGGACACACCCACACCCCAGCCCTTTTCGGATCTCTCCACTTCACCGTCAAGCGCTCTGGCTATCAATTGGTGGCCGAAACATATGCCCACCAGCGGTTTTTTCGCCTCCCACAAACTCACCATAAAAGCGTCCAGCGCTTCGATCCATGGCAAGGCATCGTAGACGCTGAAACGACTGCCTGTGGTGATATAGCCGTCGCATTCATCGATCGACGCAGGGAGCTCGCCATGGTGGGCACGGTAGACACTCACATCTGACGTCGAAACGTGGTTCTGTAACTGCTGCAACAGCATCTCCGGATAGTTGCCATGGTCCGGCTGGAGGTTCTCAGGCACATCGTCGCACTGCAAAATCCCAATCTTCACGTATTCTCCTGGTCAAAGTATTGCCCAGCAGCAGACGGCTGGGACGCCGATCCTGAGCGGCGCCCGGATCGGCCAACAGCCAAACTGTTGAGTCACTCGTTGTCGATATAACAGCTCCGAGTATGCGCACCGCCCAAGCTGGCGCGCAAACGATCACTCAGCGTCCAGATGAATGGTGGGACCAGCCTCGCCGTTCACGCGAGGCCGGCGCCTTACATCAGGCTGAAGTGCTTAGGCCGGAATGCTCTTTGCCTTCGGCTCACGCGCCCAGACACGATGCTTGGACATCGCTAACACCAGCTTGTCACCGAGATCCTTGGCAGCGGGTGCGCTGATCAAGCCTTCGTCGGCATCCAGCCGCAGATGGGTTGCCAGACTGCCGGCATCACCACACAGCGCGATAGCCTTGAGGTGTTTGTACGCCTCCAGCAGGTAGTGCTGTGCGGTACCATCCATCTTCATTGCCTGGGCAGCAGCAGCGCCACCGGGCACAAATACCGCGTCGAAGGCAATCGATGGCAGCCCCTCCATCGAGGCATCTGGCACCAGGCTCTGGCCCTGCGCGGTCTTCACTGGCGCGGCAGAGGGGCCGATAAGCTTGGCCATCGCACCTTCCTGCTTCAGCAGATCAAGTATGAAGCTGATATCGCCCTCTTCCACGCCGTCGGCGATCAGAATGGCCACCTTTCGCGATTTGATATTCCCGGCCAGCAGGCCCAGTTGGCTCAGCGCAGGGGACTCCGTCACGCTTATCTTGCGCGGCGTGACCGTAGGTCCGGATGGCGCTGCGACACCGACATTCGCTGCTACGCGGGTCGCCAGCGTCATATCGATATTGGCCAGAATCTCGTTTACCTGGCGCTCACGAATGAACATCCGCTCGACCTTGGACAATTCGAAACTGTAGGCGCCGATGATATGTTCCTTCTCCGGCTCGCTCATGCTGTTCCAGAACAGCGTGGCCTGGGAAAAGTGATCACCAAAGGATTCGCTGCGATTGCGGATCTTGGTACCCGAGACCTGCTCCGGGTATGACTCAAACCCTCCGCCGGACGGAGCCGGCGGCGCCTCCTTCGGCCATCCGCCATCAATCGAATTCGGCTCGTAGGATGCGCGGCCCTTGTTGATGGTCTGGCGATGTGGGGCGTCCCGCTGGTTGTTGTGGAAAGGACATACTGGCCGGTTAATCGGAATCTCGTTGAAGTTCGGACCGCCGAGGCGCAGCAACTGCGTATCCGTGTAGGAAAACAGTCTGCCCTGCAGTAACGGATCATTGGTGAAATCGATCCCGGGGACCACATGGCCCAGATGAAAGGCTGCCTGTTCGGTTTCGGCAAAGAAATTGTCCGGATTGCGATTGAGCGTCATCTTGCCGACGATGCGCACCGGCACCAGCTCTTCGGGAATGATCTTCGTTGCATCCAGCAGATCGAAGTCGAACTTGTGCTCGTCTTCCTCGGGCACGACCTGCAGGCCCAGCTCGTACTCCGGATAGTCGCCCTTCTCGATATCTTCCCAGAGCATGCGACGGTTGAAGTCGGGATCCTTGCCGGCCAGCTTCTGCGCTTCGTCCCACACCAGCGAATACACACCGGATACCGGGCGCCAGTGAAACTTGACGAAGACGCTCTTGCCCTGCGCATTGATCATGCGGAAGGTGTGCACGCCAAAGCCCTGCATCGCGCGGAAATGGACCGGGATGGCGCGATCAGACATCGTCCATATCACCATATGCGCGGACTCGGGCGTCAACGAGACGAAGTCCCAGAAGGTGTCGTGGGCGGACTGGCCTGTGGGAATCTCGTTATGTGGCTCCGGTTTCACCGCATGCACAAAATCAGGGAACTTGATTGCATCCTGGATGAAGAATACCGGCATGTTGTTGCCGACCAGATCGAAGTTGCCTTCATCGGTATAAAACTTGGTGGCGAAGCCGCGCACGTCACGCACTGTATCCGCCGAGCCACGGGGGCCCTGTACAGTCGAGAAGCGCACGAATACCGGCGTCTTTTTTGCCGGATCATTCAAAAAGTCGGCCTTGGTCAGGTCCGACAGTGGTTCGTACACCTGGAAGAAACCATGCGCTGCCGAACCACGCGCATGCACCACGCGCTCGGGGATGCGCTCATGGTCAAAGTGCGTGATTTTTTCACGCATGATGAAATCTTCAAGCAGCGATGGACCTCGGTCCCCCGCCTTGAGTGTGTTCTGGTTATCCGCAATTTTGGTGCCGGTGTTGGTGGTCAGTGATCGGTCGGTGGCGTCTTCACGGTAGGCGTCGAGCTGATCAATCTTGGTGCTGGTATTGCTGCGATCTGTCGTATCGGTACCCGCCAGGCCACTCGTTTTATTATCGCTGGACATGTATTTCTCCGTACTGAATCAGAGGAAAGGCTTTGCAGGGGCAGCAGGGTGCCATCCGCAAAAGTGTCTCAGTATCGGAGCCTATTGCGGGGGAATGGTTCGCCCCCCTGAGAATAGGCTTTTTCAATAGCGGCTATTGGCATGGTCAATCGATGATGTTTACGCGTCCTCGCCAATGTCTTCGTGCCAGAGCGCCGGATTGTTATCGATGAAGGTCTTCATCAGCGCGATACAGGTGGCGTCCTGCAATACTTCGACGTCCACTCCACGCGAACGCAGCAGATCCTCTTCACCCTGGAACGTCTGGTTCTCGCCAATGATCACCTTCGGAATACCGTAAAGCAGGATCGCGCCGGTACACATCGGACACGGCGAAAGCGTGGTGTATAGCACCGAGTTGGCGTAGACCGACGCAGGCTGGCGACCGGCATTCTCGAAGGCGTCCATTTCCCCATGCAGAATGGCACTGCCCTGCTGAACGCGGCGATTGTGTCCGCGGCCGATAATCCTGCCCTCATGAACAATAACCGAGCCGATGGGGATGCCGCCTTCCGTGGCACCGGTCCGGGCTTCGTCAATTGCGCATTGCATGAATGAATCCATGAAAAGTCCTGTTTTGTGGTGAATGGAGGAGTTGAACCATTATGCATCCAGCGCCCAGGTTAAGAAGATCGCAATTACCGCCACCATCACTGTAGCTGGCAAGGATTCCGCTTTATGATGGCGCCTCGCACTCGGCACTCGGCACTCAGCACTCAGCACTCAGCACTCAGCACTCACTTGCAAGGACTCTCGATGCAACCGCAGTTCCCCTCTCAAACGACATCCTTTTCCCTTTTGCACTGGCTGCTCGGCGCGGCCGCACTGGTCATCGTACTCGGTGGCCTGAAAGCCATCAGCCATATCGTCACGCCCATTCTGCTAGCCGTGTTCCTCGCGATTATCAGCGCTCCGCCTCTGTCGTCGATGCAACGTCGGGGCGTACCCGGACCGGTATCGATCCTGGTGCTGTTTTCCGTCGTAGGCTTTACCTTTTTCCTGTTGTTTCTGGCGTTGAAAGGCGCTGCCGAGAGCATGGCCACCCAGGCGCCGCTTTATCAGGCGCGTTTTACCGGCTGGATGCTCGATCTGCGGGAATTCATCGCTCAACGGGGTCTGCCGCCAGACCTGCTACCGCGAGAACTGTCATTGCCTGCCAGCCCGACGATTACCGGCGCGGCGCGGGATATAGCCGGTGGCTTGGGCCAGTTCACGGCGACCTCTCTGTTGGTATTGCTGGCGTTCATGTTCCTACTGTTGGAAGAACGCACCCTGTCGGACAAGCTCGACGCCGCCTTCCCGAACCGGCGGCGGGCACGCGTGCGCGCCAGACGTTTTCTGCGATCGGTGTACCGTTATCTGTTGATCAAGACAGCAGCCAGTGCAGCTACCGGCCTGATCGTCGGCATCGGCTTGCTGGCCATCGGCGTGGACTTTCCAATTCTCTGGGGGATCGTGGCAGGGTTATTGAACTTTATTCCGACCATCGGCTCGATCATCGCGGCGGTACCGGCAGTGCTGATCGCCTTTCTCGGTCTGGGCATCGGCGAAGGCCTTGGCGTGCTCGGGTTGTATGTCGCGGTGAATACGCTGATCGGCAACATTCTCGAGCCACGTTTCATGGGCCGCAGCCTGGGTCTATCGCCGCTGGTGGTACTGATGTCGTTACTGATCTGGGGCTATGTGTTCGGCCCGGTCGGGATGCTGTTGTCGATACCCCTGACCATGGTCGCCAAGCTGGCACTTGATGCATCGCCTCAGACACGCTGGGCCGGCATTCTGATGAGCGATGAAGCCAGACGATCAGGCTAGAGCGTCCGGCGTTTCAGTTGCTTACGGCGTCGATTCCCAGCCCGGCACGCCCTGGCGAATCACGCGAGAAAAGTCCTCGTCATCCCCGGCCTGTTTGGCCCGCTCGGTAAAGTTGCCACGGGCTTTCAGCTCCTCCAGCGGTACATCCACCAGCCCGCCTACGTCCTTGACGTAGGACGGCAGGTAGGCGGACAGCAACAGCCGCGGATCAATCGCCAGGCCATCCACGATCTGCTCCATCATGTTGTAAACGATGATCGTGCAATTGGCTGTAACGGTATGGTAGAAACGCGGCTGCGCAGCGAGCCGATTGGCCTCTTCAACGTAAGCCACAAACAGGTCACGCATCGCGTGATCGGGCATATCGACGCGGTACAGGTGGGCCTCTTCACCGCGCACATTGGTTCTCACCCGTACGGCGTCACGTTCATCGGAAGCCAGCACATCCAACTCGAACTGCTTGAAAAACCCGCCAATGGCCGAAAAGCTCTCGTCGCGCTCGCGGCGAATCTCCACAGTGAAGGTGATGAATTCCCCGTCATCGAAGCCGAACGACACCAGAATATGAGCGATCCCGCGCATCCCCCATTCCGAGGTGATCAGGTCGACCGAAATCAGCCGGTCGAGATCGTAGTGCCGGGTTTCCCAGCGAACGTCGTAGTCTTCGTTTGAGCGCCAGTCAAAGTTGCGCACGTTATGCAGCGTAACCTGCTGGCCATTGATCTCGCCCTGGGTGATCCGCGCCAGATCATCCGCCCAGTCGCGGTCATGGCTCGGCTCCAGGCTGCCCCACCAGACCAGCAGCAGGCCGAACAGCACAGCGTAACCAGCCAGCCCCAGGCCGGGATTGCCAGCCCAGATAAGCCAGAGTATGGCCGCGACCGCACCGACCCAGAAACTGATTAGCGCTATACGACCCGACGCGGGCCAGGGCAGCTGGAACCACAGCGCCATGCCTGCCCATACGCAGCTCAATATGACAATCAGGGTGCCGAGGGAAAGTAGCAAGGTGCGGAGCATCAAACGGGCCTGTGTGGTGGCTGTGGTCTGCGTCAGTTTAGTCGCCCAGACATCCAGGCGTGTATCGGCGTCCCCGGACATGAATGAATGCCGCAGGCGATACCTGACCATCCAACAGCACCGGCTAAAAGACCGAAATGGCCAATAAATACTGGCCGCGGATGATACCACCGCCTTGCATCGGTCGTATGCCACACAGGAACCTGCACCCGCGCCGCGATGTCGAGATTAGATACCTCGATAAGACTTCCGTCGCGGAGTAAACACAAGAGAGACGTCAATGCAGTCACTGCCCCAGCGCCTGATTCTTTGTTTGGCCCCGCTTTTCCTTGTCGCCTGCGATGAAGAACAAACCAGCCCCGAGCCACCACCACCTACGGTATCGGTTGTAACAGTCGAAACCCAACCGGTCGCAAATGTCGTTGAAATACCGGGGCGGGTTGAAGCCATAGCTGTCGCGGAGGTGCGCGCCAGGGTGGATGGAATCATTCAAAAGCGCCTCTATGAAGAAGGCACAGATGTCGAAGCTGGCCAGCAGTTGTTCCAGATCGACCCGCGGGAGATGCAGGCCAACCTCAATTCAGCCAAGGCAGCACTGGACCGGGCCAAGGCCACGGCCGCCAATGCCGCCCAGGATGTAAAGCGCTACGAGGGCCTGGTCGCCAAACAGGCCATCAGTCAGCAGGAATACGACACGGCGCTGGCCCGTCTGCGAACAGCACGCGCCGATGTTTCCCAGGCCGAAGCCGCCGTGGAAACAGCCGAACTCAATCGTGGCTATACCCGGGTCGAGTCGCCCATCGACGGTGTGGCGGGACGCGCCGAGGTGACCGTCGGCGCGCTGGTCAGCGCAGCCAATGGCACACTGTTAACCCGGGTCGAACAGTTCGACCCGGTCTACGTGAACTTCTCGCAATCCAGCTCAGACCTGCTATCGCTGCGTGCCCAGATCGCGTCCGGTGCGCTGGAGATGCCGGAAAAAGGCAAGGTCGCGGTACAGTTGGAGCTGGAAAACGGCGAGCCCTATTCGCATTCAGGTTTTGTGGATTTTCTCGCCATGTCGATTGACCGTGCCACCGGTACCGTTGCGGCGCGCGCGCAGATCCCCAATCCGGATCGTCTGCTGTTGCCCGGCCAGTTTGTAGAAGCTCAAGTTGAGGTCGGGACCCGCCCCCAAAGTATTCTGCTGCCTCAGCGTGCGGTGATCATGAGTGAGCGCGGAGCCAGTGTCATGCTCGTGGATCAGGAGGACGTCGCGCAATCACGGGAAGTGAAAACCGGCAGCATGCTCGATGGCAGCTGGGTGATACGCGAAGGCCTTGAGCCTGGCGAGCGGGTCATCATCGAAGGCTGGCAAAAAGCGCGGCCCGGCGCGCCGGTGACGCCAGAGTCCTATGACCCTGCGCAGCAACCAGGTGCCGATGCGCCGGCCGAGGACGAGGCCGCTGCGCAATGACGCCGACATTCTTCATCCGCCGTCCGGTATTCGCCTGGGTCATCGCGCTGGGTATTTTACTCGGCGGCATCCTCGCGCTGCGTGCGTTGCCGGTTGAACAGTATCCTTCCATTGCCCCGCCCCAGCTGAACATCAACGTGACCTATCCCGGTGCGGATGCCGGGGTATTGGAAACCAACGTCACCCAGGTCATTGAGGAGGAGCTGAACGGGGTCGAGGGCTATCTCTATATGGACTCGACCAGTCGCTCGAATGGCACGGCGTCCATTTCACTCACGTTGCAGGCCGGGACCGACATCGACGTCGCGCAGATGGAAGTGCAGAACATGCTCAGCCGTGTGGAACCGCGGTTGCCCGAAGAAGTGCGTCGCCAGGGTATCCGCGTTTATCAGGCCTCGTCGAGCTTTGCGCTGATCGTGGCGTTAGTGTCCAAGACTGGCACCCTGGGCAGTCTGGAGCTGGGCCATTTCGCCACCACCAATATCATCAGCGAACTGCGCCGGGTTCAGGGCGTCGGAGATATTCGCGAGTTCTATACACCCTATGCGATGCGCATCTGGCTGAACCCCGACCGCCTGGCGAACTTCGGCATCTCGGCCGCTGAGGTGATGGCCGCCGTGCGTGAACAGAACAGCCAGGCCGCCGGCGGCTCCCTTGGCGAGCCGCCGCTTAGCGAAAACATCGAGATCAATGCGCCCATCGAGACCCAGGGACGCTTCAGTAATCCCGATGAGTTCGCCGAGATTATCCTGCGTGCTGACCGTGACGGATCGGTGATTCGTCTCGGGGACGTCGCCCGGGTCGAACTGGGCGCGCAAAACTTTACTGCGCGCAGCGAGCTCAACGGGCAACCGGCTGCTGGTCTGGCGGTGCAGCTTGCACCCGGCGCCAACGCACTGGATACGGCTGAAGGCGTCAAGCAGCGCATGCGAGAGCTGGAAACCGGCTTCCCGGAGGACATCGCCTGGACCGTGCCCTTCGATTCAACGCCGTTCATTTCTGCTTCAATACGCCAGGTATTGAAGACCCTATTGCAAGCCATGGTACTAGTGGTGCTGGTGATGCTGCTGTTCCTGCAGAGCTGGCGCACCACGCTGATCCCGACCATCGTCATTCCGATCACGCTCATTGGCACCTGTCTGGGACTGTGGTTGCTGGGATTTTCCATCAATCTGCTAAGCCTGTTCGGACTGGTGCTGGCAATCGGCACCCTGGTGGACGACACCATCGTCGTGGTGGAAAACGTCAAGCGTTTGATGGATGAAGAAGGCTTGCCCCCCTACGAGGCCGCAGTCAAAGCCATGGGCCAGGTATCGGCGGCAATTATCGGCACCACGCTGGCGCTGATTGCGGTGTTCGTGCCGCTGGCTTTCTTCCCCGGCTCAACCGGCGGCATCTATCGGCAGTTCGCCGTTACACTGTCGATCGCGGTAGCCATATCCACGCTGCTGGCCTTGACCCTGACCCCGGCACTCTGCGCCGCATTCCTCAAGCCCGCTGACGAGGAAAAAGACAAGCCAGGCTGGAGCAAACGCGTCTTCGCTCCGTTCAATCGCGGGATGTCATACATGACCGAGCGCTATAACCGCGGTGTCGGTTTTGTACTGGTTCACCCAATGATATTTCTGCTGGGTTTTGTCGCGCTGCTGGCGGTGACTGCCCTGCTGTTTGTGCGCATGCCGACCGCCTTCCTGCCCGATGAGGATCAAGGCTCGGTGATGACCGTCATCCAGGCACCGCCGGGCGCGACGATTGAGCGCACGACCACAGCGGTCAAACAGGTTCAGGCATTTTACGACGACCAGCCGACCGTGGAAGACGTGGTCAGCGTGTTCGGTTTCAGCTTCTTCGGCCAGGGTCAGGCGCATGCCATGGCCTTCGTGCGGCTCAGCCCCTGGTCAGACAGACCGGATGAGGAGCAAAGCTCGCTCGCTCTGGTGCGCAAGGCCATGGGCGCCTTCTCACAAATCCAGCAGGCCCAGGTATTCGCCCTGAATCCGCCATCCATCCCGGCGCTGGGCGTTTCGGGTGGCTTTTCCCTGAAACTTGAAGACCGTGCTGGCAATGGCTCCAAGGCGCTGCTCGAAGCCCGCGATCAGCTATTGGGCCTGGCCAACGGCAGTCAGATCCTGGAAGGCGTTCGTCCGGAAGGCGCCGATGAGGCGCCCAAGTTGCGGCTGGATATCGACCGGATCAAGGCCCGCGCACTGGGGCTGTCGATCAATGACGTCAATACCGCACTCGGCACGGCATTCGGCAGCGCCTATGCCAACGATTTCAATCTCGATGGCCGGGTATTGCAGGTACTGCTGCAGGCGGATTCGCGCTTTCGCATGACGCCTGAAGACGTGCTCGATCTCCAGGTGTTGAACAACGAAGGCGAAAACGTACCCTTCGGCGCCTTTTCCAATGCCAGCTGGACCCTCGGACCGATTCAGTTGCAGCGCTATAACGGCTATCCAGCCGTGTCGATATCAGGCGACGCCGCAGACGGTCATACCACCGGCGAGGCCATGGATGAGATGGCCCGGCTGATGGAGCAGTTGCCGGCCGGCTTTATTCATGAATGGTCTGGCGCGTCCTACGAAGAACAGCAGGCGTCGGGTCAGGTCGGCATGCTGCTTGGGCTCTCGCTGCTGGTCGTGTTGATGGTGCTGGCGGCGCTGTATGAGAGCTGGACCATTCCTATTGCTGTGCTGCTGGTGGTGCCCTTTGGCGGACTGGGCGCGGTCCTGTTCGCCATGCTCAGGGACCTGCCCGCCAACGTGTACTTCAACGTCGGCCTGGTGACCATCATCGGCCTGTCGGCAAAAAATGCCATTCTGATTGTCGAGTTCGCCATCGACGAGGAAGGTCGCGGCAAATCACTCCTCGATGCCGTGCGAAATGCCGTACGTTTACGCTTCCGTCCAGTACTGATGACCTCACTGACCTTCATCCTTGGCATGCTGCCGCTGGTGCTATCCACTGGCGCCGGCGCCGCATCGCGCATCGCCGTGGGCACGGGCGTGATGGGCGGGATGATTGTTGCCACACTGCTCGGCCTGTTCTATATCCCGCTGTTTTACATGGCGGTTCGGCGCTGGTTGAGCCGCAAGGGTCCACCCGGCCCGAAGGACCACGCCGACAATCAGGACAGCGATGGCAGTGACAGGGGGCAGCCAGCGCATGAATAAAACCTGCTCTTTTCTGCTGATTGCGCTTACCGCCGGTTGTCAGCTGGCGCCCGAGCACGAACGACCCGAGCAGCCTACCGCAGCGCTTTATCCCAAGCTGTATGCGCCGGAACGTGGCGAAGCCACTGCCAGCGATATCGCCTGGCAGGCGTTTTTCAGAGACCCTCGGCTGCAACATCTGGTCAGCACCGCGCTGCAACACAACCGCAACTTGCGCGTGGCCATTGAGCGTATCGAGGAAGCGCGCGGGTTATATCGGGTGCAGGGCGCGAGCCGTTATCCCACCCTGGGCGTCAATGCTGAAGCGAGCCGAGGTCGCTTCCCTACAGGCGCGGGTACCGGGGGAATGCCAGTATCGCCCGGTGCAACAGCCGGGGCCGGCGATGGAGTCGTCGAACGCTACTCGCTGGGGCTGGGGGTTTCGGCATTCGAGCTGGATTTCTGGGGGCGAGTGCGCAACCTGACCGAAGCCGCCCGGGCGCAGTATCTGGGTACCATCGAGGCGCAGCGAGCATTCCGGCTGTCGTTGATTGCCGACGTGGCCTCGACCTATCTGACGTTGCTGGAAGCCGAGGAACGCATCAGACTTGCCGAGGCTACGGTAGACAGTCGCCAGGACGGGCTGCGTATTGCCAGAGTACGTCTCGATGCGGGCATTACCTCTGCCCTGGACTGGAACCAGGCCCGCGCCCTGCTCACCCAGGCTGAAACAGAACTGGCGGGGCTGCGCCTCACCCAGGCGCAGCAGCGCAACTTCCTCACGCAATTGGTCGGTACTGAAATAGATCACACCTTGCCCGCACCGCTACCGCTGGCCCAACAGGTCAGCGCCACCACACTGCGCGCCGGCCTGCCCTCCGACCTGCTATATGTTCGGCCGGACATCATTGCCGCCGAGGAATCACTGCGCGCCGCACGCGCGAATATCGGCGTGGCACGCGCCGCGTTCTTCCCGCAGATATCGCTGACCGGCACCTTCGGCTACGCCTCCAACGAGCTGGATGGGCTGGTCGACAGCTCCAACGAAACCTGGAGCATCGGGCCGACCATCAGCCTGCCACTGTTTGATTTCGGCCGAAACCGCGGCAACCTCACTGTCGCCCAGGCGCGGGAGAACATCGCCGTCGCGGAATACGAAGACAGCATCCAGACCGCCTTTCGCGAAGTGGCCAACGCACTCGCCGGACGCCGGTTTCTCGCAGAGCAGTTGATCGCGCAGGAGGAGAACGTGGAGGTGCTTCGGCGCATTGCCACCCTGGCAGAGGATCGCTATGCGGAGGGGGTGGTGAATTATTTGCAGGTCCTGGATGCGTCACGCAACCTGTTCCAGGCTGAACAGGCTTATGTGCAGATCCAGCGCGCGCAGGTGCAGAACCTGATCGAGCTCTACGTCGCGCTGGGGGGTGGATCGACGATGCCGAGACGCCTGCCGGAATACACCAAGCCACAGCCTTAGCGCAGGCGCGCAACACTCCCAGGGATCTTTAATCTCCGATGATTAGCAGCGGGTTATAACCGCTGGGCGAATATCTGCCTTCCTCTGCCAGCATAACGTCCAGCGCCAGACTGGCCAGGTTGTCTGCGACGGGGTCAGCGCGGCCATGTGACTCGCGCAGCGCCACTTTCAGGTAATGATCGCACCGGCTGCAGGCTTCGGCCTGAATCGGCAAAAACGGCTTGCCTTTTTCATCGTCCAGCCCGAGATAGGTGAGTTTGCCGCCCTCCCCGCATACGCTGCATTTCACCCGTTCAAGATGCCATTCGGTCGCGCACAGACTGCAGTGCAGGTAGCGCACACCGCTGCGGTACTGTTCGCCATGGATGACACTGGCTACCGGTGGGCAACCGCAGGTCGGGCACAGCGCTTCAGATTCAACGGCGGGTTTATCGGGTGCACGCGGTAACGCCTGTGCCAGACGCACCCAGGTCACCTGCAGCGCGGCCGCCACCAGAGGCATTAGCGGCCGATTCTCACGCGAACCGGAACGCGCTTCGAGCACGTCTACCGCTATCGCATCGAGCTCTTCAGAGGTTTTGCGCCGCAGCGCTTCGAGCAGCGGCCGTTGACGCTGGCCTACATGAAATTCAACGTTCTCAAGCAACGCGCTCAAGTCGCTTTGCCAACAGACGTCACGCAGCAGCGCCTGATAACCGAGTGGCGGCATACCATGCGCCAAGGCCTCATCAAAGGCGCCGGGCGCCGGGCGCCAGCCCGGCTCCTGTTCGGACAGTACCTGATGCTGGGCCTGGACAAGGCGGGCCATGAATGCCAGAAACTCATCCAGTGCCGGCACCTGGACCACCAGCTCACGCAGCCGCGTGGCGCGCTTCTGGAACAGGTCCGCGCCGGGTAGCGTGACCTTGGGCGGGTCCATGATGCCGGAGGGTGCATTTCCGTATGTGTGATTCACTACAGCTCCTTCGGTCGGTCGGTCGGGGTAACGGTTCGGGTGCGCAGACGGTCTTCCCGATCAACATGATCCCGGTCATTCACCACCTCGTCATACCACAGTTTATGGTGATGCCGAGCCCAGGCATGGCTGACGCGCCCCCGGGTCATGGCGCGGACCGAGCCCTTGACCCAGATAGCCGAGTACACGTGAATCACCAGCGTGAGAATGGCCACAAAGGCTGCCAGGGCATGAATCATTGCCGCCCAGCGCAGGGCCCAGATCGGCATGCCGTCGGCAATCCACGGACGCCAGAGCACCACACCCGAGATCAGCAGAATCGGCACCGTCAGCAGAAAGATCCAGTACACCAGTTTCTGCCCGGCGTTGTTCTTGCCCACCGGGGGCAAGCGGTCATCTCGATTGTTGAGCATATCGGGCATCTGTTTGATCCACTGCCGATCATGCCGTCGAAACAGGTTCGAGGTGAAGAATCGCACCGCCTGAATCAGAAAGAACAGGGTCATGAACACGCCGATGTAGGGATGCACAATTCGCGTCGGCTCGGGACCACCGAACAGCGCTGTGAACCCGAAAAACGCCGGATAGAACAGCGCCAACCCGCTCAGGGTGAGCAACACAAAGCAGATCGCGACGAGCCAGTGGTTGGTGCGTGACCACCAACCGTAGCGCAGAATGCCTCTCTTGACGTTGGAATGGCTCATGGCCGATCCTCCTCACGACGATCCAGTTCTTCATCTGCTGCATCTGGATCCAGATGCGGATCATCCTCGGGCTCTTCCTTGGGTCCCTTGATCATGTAATGGAAGAAGCCTGCCAGCACCGAAGCCCCCAGCAGGGCTGACATGATCGGCTTGGTTACGCCTTTCCAGACTTCAACCGTGGGGCTGATATGCGGATCATTGGGCAGGCCGCTGTATATCTCTGGCTTGTCGGCATGCTGCAGCACATACACCACATGGGTGCCGCCGACCCCGGGCGGATCATAGATGCCGGCATTCGGGTAGCCACGCCCCTGCAGATGCTCAACCCGCCCAGCGCCATAGTCGAGCATGTCTTCCTTGGTGCCGAACATGATCGCCGAGGTTGGGCAGCTCTTCACGCAGGCGGGCTCCAGTCCGTTGAACACCCGATCCGAACACAGCGTGCACTTGTACGCCTTGTTGTCCTTCTTGGAGATTCGGGGAATATCGAAGGGACAGCCAGCGACGCAGTACCCACAACCGATGCAGTGCTCGGAATTGAAATCCACAATACCGTTGGCGTACTGCACGATGGCACCGGGCGCTGGGCAGGCCTTGAGACAGCCCGGCTCAGCGCAATGCATGCAGTTATCCTTGCGGATCAGCCATTCCAGCGTGCCCTGCTCGTTCTCGTACTCCGAAAAGCGCATCACCTCAAAGGATTCAGGGGACAGATCCTGCGGGTTGTTGTAAGTCCCGTCGCACTCGCCTACCTCGTCGCGCAGATCATTCCACTCCGAGCAGGCTACCTGGCAGGCCTTGCAGCCGATACACACCGACACGTCGATCAGCTTGGTGACCTTCTCCACGCCACCCTGGCGCACTTGCGGAGAAGGCACTGTCGTCGCCGAGCGCGCGATGACGTTCTGCAGGTTTATTTGATCACCTCGCATGCGGCAACTCCTCTATAGCTTCTCGACGTTCACCAGGAACGACTTGAATTCCGGCGTTTGTGTATTGCCGTCACCGACGAAGGGCGTCAAGGTATTGGTCAGATGCGCCCGTTTGGTAACACCCTTGAAGCCCCAGTGAATCGGGATGCCAATGTGGTGCACCGTTTTGCCGTCCACCTGCATGGGCTTCATCCGCTTGGTCACCACCGCCACCGCATGGATATAGCCGCGCTTGGAGCTGACCCGCACCTTTTCACCAATCCCGATGCCCAACTCCTCGGCAAGCTCCTCGCTGATCTCGACAAACTTCTCGGGCTGAGAGATAGCGTTCAGGCGCGAATGCATGGTCCAGTAGTGGAAATGCTCGGTCAGACGATAAGTAGTCGCCGCATAGGGGAAATCCACGTTATTGCCGAAACTCTCCCAATCCTGATCAAACACCCGGGCAATCGGATTGCTCATCGCCCGGGCATTGTTCGGACTCATCGGGTTGCGGTTGATCGGCGATTCCATGGGCTCGTAATGCTCGGGGAACGGCCCTTCGTTCAGCCATTCCCCAGCAAAGAAATGCCCACCTCCCGATTGCGTCATGATGAAGGGGCCTACGCCCGCTGAGGGCGGCGATGCAAGCGGAAAGTCTGGTACATCCGCACCCACCCAACGCTCGCCATTCCACCAGATGAAGGCCTTGTTCGCCGCCCACGGCGTACCGTCTGGTCGCGCTGAGGCGCGGTTGTACAGCAGCCGCCGGTTCATCGGCCAGGCCCATGCCCAACCCAGGGTATTGCCGGTGTCATAGGGATCGGAATTATCCCGACGCGCCATCATGTTGCCTTCCTGCGGCCAGGCGCCGGAGTAGATCCAGCAGCCGCAGGCGGTAGTGCCGTCCGCACGCAACTCGCTGAAGTCCTTCAACTGTTGGCCCTTGGGACGAATCACATTGCCCTGCTGATCGCGAACGTCCTCCAGGGATCTGCCGTTGTACTCCCGTGCCAGCTCCTCGGCTGTCGGTGCGGCCGGATTCTTGTAATCCCAGCTCATGTTGAGGATCGGATCCGGGAAAGCGCCACCCTCCTCCAGATACAGCTTCTTCAACCGCAACATCAGTGCACCCATGATCGTGGTGTCGGTCATGGATTCGCCCGGCCCCGGTGCGGATTTGAAGTGCCATTGCAGCCAGCGCGAGCTGTTGGTGATCGAGCCATCGTCTTCGGCGAAACAGGTGGTCGGCAGACGGAACACTTCGGTGCCGATCTGCGAAGGGTCTACATCGTGGTATTCACCGAAGTTCTTCCAGAACTCACCGGTCTCGACCGTCAACGGATCCATGATCACGAAGTACTTGAGCTTGGACAGCCCCTCGACCACCTTGCGCTTGTCAGGGAAGGCCGCAAGGATATTGAAGCCCTGGCAGAAGGCGCCGGTGCCCTTGCCCAGTGTCATGTCATTGATCGCGTAGAGGATGTCGTAGGTTGGTTCGGACAGTTTCGGCAGCCAGTCATAGCACCAGCTGTTCTCGGCTGTGGCGACATCGCCGTACCAGTCCTTCATCAGGCTGACAAAAAACGCCTCGTAGTTCTTCCAGTACGACACCTCACCTTCAATCAACGGCTGCTTGATCCGCGTCTCCAGGTAGGCCCCATAGTCCTGCAGATCGGCCGACGGCAGGTTCATATAGCCCGGCAGCAGATTCGACAACAGTCCAATATCGGTCAGGCCCTGGATATTGGAATGTCCGCGCAGTGCGTTCACCCCGCCACCGGGCATGCCCATGTTGCCCAACAGCAATTGCACCATGGCCCCACAACGGATCATCTGCGAGCCGACAGTGTGCTGCGTCCAGCCCAGCGCATAGAGGATCGTCAGGGTTTTATCCGGGGCGGCGGTCTGCGCCATCAGCTCCCACAACTGGAGCACCAGCTTGCTGTTCATGCCACAGATGTTTTCCACCTGGGCAATGGTGTAGCGACTGTAATGCTGACGCATCAGCTGGAACACGCAGCGTGGATGCTGCAACGTCGGATCGGTTCGAGCGAAACCCTGCTCGTCCATCTCAAAGTTCCAGGTTCCCCGGTCGTACACACGACGCTGCTCGTTGTAGCCGGTGAACAGGCCTTCCTCAAAGCCGAAACCTTCCTGGACGATCAGACTGGCATCGGTGTATTCGCGCACATACTCCTGCGCATACAGGTTGTTTTCAATCAGGTAACTGATGAAGCCACCGAGGAAGACGATGTCCGTCCCGGTTCGAATGTACGCATGGTAATCCGCCACCGCCGTGGTGCGGTTATAGCGCGGATCAATCGAGATCAGTATCGCGTTGTTTTGCGTCTTGGCCTGCATGACCCAGCGGAAGCCCACCGGATGCGCTTCGGCAGAATTACCGCCCATGGACAGGATGACATCAGCATTGCGGATATCGACCCAGTGGTTCGTCATGGCACCGCGACCAAATGTTGGGGCAAGACCTGCCACCGTTGGTCCGTGTCAAACGCGCGCCTGGTTATCCAGCTTGAGAATGCCGAGTGCCCGGGTGATCTTCTGCGTGATGTAGGCGGTTTCGTTGGTCGTCGCCGAAGCGGCCACCATGGACGTCGTCATCCAGCGATTGACCAGCCGACCCTGCTCGTCATGGGTCTCGAAATTCGCGTCCCGATCATCCTTCATAAGTCGAGCGATGCGGTCCAATGCCTCGTCCCAGCTGATGCGCTTCCACTCGTTGGTGAAGGGATCGCGCACCTCGGGATACTTGACCCGGGATTCACTGTTGATGAAATCGAGCACCCCTGCGCCCCGCGGACACAGCGAACCGCGACTGACCGGATGATCCGGGTCGCCTTCGACGTGGTAGATGTGGTCGATTACGTTGATAGCTCCGTCACCGCGGGCATACAGCAACATGCCGCAACCCACCGAACAGTAGGTACAGATATTACGTGAGACCTTGGAACCGGAAAGTTTGAAATGGCGGACAGACGCGACGGCTTCATCCGGGGCAAACCCCATCATCGCCATACTCGATGCGCCCAGCCCCGCTGCCCCTAGCTTCAGAAAGGATCGTCTGGATACGTTCACGGACACGGATATCTCCTTAATACCTGTGAAATAGCCATCCATCGAGCGTTCTCGATTGACCGAATCCGCTCAAATTGTTGACTTCGCCGCCTAGGCTTGGTTCCGCTGCAGGAAATGGCGGAAGGCAGTGAGAGTCGAACTCACCCGGGAACGGCTGCCGCCCCCAACCGGGTTTGAAGCCCGGCCGCGCCACCGGACACGAATGCCTTCCAAGTGACTGTCAGCTCAACGGCTTAGCCGTGAGTGTAGTGGAAACCTGAGAACTGGCCAGCGCGTGATCCGTTCTGATCACCCGAAGATCGCCGACGCGCCTGGTCAGACCCATCCTGTCGAAATATTCCAGTAGCTGGATGCTGCGCTTGCGACCAATACCGATGCGGTCACGGAAATCAGCCGTGGCTATGACGCCGCTGCGCGCGGCGAGTTCCACTGCTTCAGCTGCCAGACAGCGTATCGCGCCTTCGGGATAGAACAGATCCTTTACCACCTGCTGTAATTGTCCGAGGCGCGCCAGCTTGCGCAGCAACTGGCGCACATCACTTTCCTCGATTTCAAGCGCTCGCGCCAGTTCGCGCACCCAGGGCGGGTCAAATCCGCCCTCCTCCAGCAAGGGCCAAAGATGCGCCTGCAAGCGCTCCTCTGCCTCACTCAGCTGCACCTTGTGATCCGGAAGATGCAACCAGGGACGGCTGGCTGCGATGCGACCGTTCTGCAGTAACGATTCCAGCAGCGCCACAAAGATTGGACGTTCCAGCTGCGGCATGGCGTAACGGCGCAGGCGGTCACGGTCAGGCCCTAATTCGTCAGGCTGTTCCTGATGAAATTGTGCGAGCCGGGCCGTAAGTTCGTTCTGCATGGCATGCCAGGCTGTCGTGCTGAACAGCCGAGGCCCCACCCGCGTGGCAATTTCCATCACACCGGCGGGTACTGCCCAGCTACCCGCCGGACGGTTGAACTGACGCTCGAGCCGCCAGGGCTCAAGGCCCTGTAGCGTCTGGCGCACAAGCTCCGGGAACGCCGTCTCAAGCGACTCGCTCGTGAGTGCCTGCAGCTGAGCGATACGCTCGGCTGTACGACGGTGGCGCGCCGGCGCGAAGGGATCCAGTACTGTGCCGCCGCCCAGGGTGCGTTGCGCTGATTGATCACGCAGCACCAGACGATCGCCGTGCACCGCATGGGTGGGCGCATTCAGGACCAGTTGGGCCAATGCCCGACCACCTGGCTCCAGCGTCTGGTCCTGCAACAGGGCCACCCGGCCGGTCAGATCCTGAGCACCCAGGTGAATATGAACCGGCGACCAATGCCGTAATGCGCGGGGCTCGCTGGCAAGGAGATCAAGCTGAATATCCAGCCGGGTAACCGGTGCATGCAACGCTGGCGCAACCAGCCACTCACCTCGATGAATCTGTTGCACACTGACCCGGTCGCCGACGATATTCAGCGCTACACGCTGGCCCGCATGGGCTCTATCCACGGTCTGATTCTGCGCGTGCAGGCTGCGCACCCGGACTGACCTGCCCGACGGACTGAGCAGCAACCCATCACCGACTGCGACCTGACCGGCGAAAGCCGTGCCCGTGACTACCACACCGGCTCCGGCAACACTGAAGGCGCGGTCAATGGCCAGACGGAAATGCCCGGCCTGACTGCGTGTCAGTGCCTGCTGAGCTTCGGCGGCCAGTGCCTTGCGCAGCGCCTCTACGCCCTGATGCTGCACTGCCGATAGTGGAAACTGCCGGGCCCCGGCAAAGGGGCCGGTGGCGAGAAGCGCAGCAACCTGTTGCTGCACTGCATGCACGCGCGCGGGCTCGACCCGATCGATCTTGGTGATTGCTACCAGCGCACGGGGAATGCCGAGCAGTTCGGCAATAGACAGGTGCTCGCGGGTTTGTGGCATCACCCCGTCGTCAGCCGCCACGACCAGTAGCAGCAAGTCTATGCCGCTCGCACCCGCAAGCATGTTGTGTACGAAGCGCTCATGCCCCGGGACATCGATGAAACCACTGGGCTGTTCGGCGCCCAGATCGGCATAGGCGTAACCCAGATCAATAGTGATGCCGCGCTCGCGCTCTTCCCGGCGACGATCACCCTGGGCGCCGGTCAACGCCTGCAGCAAGGCGGTCTTGCCGTGGTCGATATGCCCAGCGGTACCCACGATCACAGGCGGCTCCTTGATTTTTCCACATCAGACAAACGCACTTCAGAGATGGAGCCAGATCGAAAACACCCCGAAAAACGACCAGAACGCCGCGAACAGCCACGGCGAGCGCATGGAAAAAAGCAGTGATTTGCGCTGTCCCCTGAAATCCGATTCCCAGCTTGAAAAGAGCGGAGTCTCGTCGTAGATATGGCCAATGACCGGATCGCTACTCAGCAAGCTATTCTGCTTTACGTACCAGTGATCGATGATGTCGCAGGCAGCCTTGATCCCGGGCCAGGCACTCAGCGAGCTAAGCAACCCTAGCAGAGCCAGAACCGGCGGCACAACGAGGGTAAAGATCGGGCCCCAATCAGGATTCATGTTAGCCATGGACGAGGCATAGGCAATCACCAGAAAGGACTGTGCCGAGAGATAGGAGTTGGTGCGTGCGGAGAGATTGCTTGCCTCGTTGTGAATCTCGCTTCGATAAAAATCCAGCCTGTCCTTCGGCGAAACAAAGATAGCGTGCACCTGTTCGGTCTCGGACGGCTTGGGACTACCGGGGGTAACGATCATGGGACTGACTTTGTGGTTACTGTGAACCCGGTTAGAAGCTACGGCTCATAGCAAGTTCCACTGCACAGACGAACGCCTCGGCTCAGCCATTCAATCGGGCCTCCCGAGCAACTCCAGGGTGTGGTCGTCGGCGTTACCATCAAAATACCCGTCCAATACCAGTCGGAACGCATCCTGCTGCGGTGCGGCGGCACTGAACAGCGTCATGCTTGAGCGTAACTTCATGTCATCCGGCGATCCCAGGATGGTGCACGCGGGGGTGCCGGTATGCTGTAGCAGCGCCTGGGTGCATTCGAGCAGCCGGGGACCCAGCAGCGGATGTTTCAGATACGCCTGTGCTTCTTCGAGGCCGGATACGGCATAACGCTGCGCCATGTCGCTGCGACCCAACCCGGAAATCTGTGGAAATATGAACCACATCCAGTGGCTGCGCTTGCGGCCTGCACGCAACTCGGCCAGGGCACGTTCGTACAGCGGCTCCTGGGCGTCGACAAAGCGTTGCAATCTGAAAGGATCGTTCATGGGTCAACCTTCGTTTTTTATCGGCGAGGGATGAACTGAACAGGGGTAATAAGGGGGGGAGAGGAGCGCAGCCCGCAGGCTGCGCTCGGCGACTCAGCTTTTTGCTGTCTGCTCTACGGCATCGTCATCCAGCTCTGCGACGTTCTCGCCCTGCTTGGCCAGAAATTCCGCCTGCAACAGCGCATCTCGCGAACCCTCGCCGCCTTGTTCAGTTAACGGATCATTGATCTCGCGGGAGCCTGTTGGTCGTGCGTCCAGCTTGCCGGTCAGATGCTCGAGCGCATGGCGCGCCTTGGTGGCTGCCCCTTCAACTGCCAGGTGCAGCGATTCCGCCTTGTGCGACACCGACATGGACTGGTGACCCTTGGGGCGAAACTCGATCTGGCAGCGCTTGTCCTGCCCTCCTCCCTTGTGTGCGTTCTCATCGCTCACATGTATTTCAATCCGCGTGAGCAGGTCCTCAAACCGCTCCAGCTGCTCGACTACTGCCGAACCAACCCATTCCTGCAGTTGCACACTGCCTTCGATGTGATTGCTGTTGACCTGAACTTGCATATACGGCTCCTGATATGACGTGCATGTTTGTTGGAGGCTGGACTGGACCGCAAGGTTCAGCTCGCTGGTCGAATACCTTACCAGCCATCCTAGACACCCTTATCATGGGGTTCCGGCAGTTTTTTCACCAGCACTTCAGTGAAATCTTGTGCTGCGGACCAGCGCATATGGATTGCATCGATGAAGGCAGCGGCACCCGGCCTCCAGGCACTATCGCCATCCCATAACCGGGCGCCTGTTCCACGCAAGGTATCAGTAAGGGCCTGACTGAACCTGGTGCTCAGCGCTCCCCGCGGATCAAAGATGGCTTTCCAGTCGGGGTTAAGTGGCGATATGACGACGGTGAAGGGCCTGCCCTCCGTCTTCAAGCGTTGCGCCATCGAGCCCAGGGCGGAAAAACACACGGGGTCGAGCGGTTCTGGCGCGCCATAGAAGAGCTCCCGCGAGTTGGCGGTATCCAATGGACCGTCACCGTAGCGATTGAACACCAGAGGGTTCATTTCATCCAGGTTGGACCGCTGGACTTTCACCGTTTGCGCGTTACTCAGTAGCGAACGAGGCGAAAAATAGCGCATGTAATACTGCCAGCGCCACGCGTCACCATAAACGAAGGCGTCGATGTCCGCGCGGTCAAAGGACTCATCGGGCAGGGCCTTGCAACCCGCAAAATCAATCGGATCAACCAGCATCACTACCTGCTCGATACTAGGCTCCCGTTCCAGCAGCCATTCGGCGATAAAAATCGATTGGTTGGCATGCATGCCGCAGAACCCACCATTGAGCGGTCGAAGCCCTGGCCGGCTGTCGACCAGTATGCTGCTGTCGACATGACGCCATGCTACGGATGAGCCCATTACCAGCAGATTGGGATCTTGCGTGGGATGAGCGCGCAGAAATTCCAGCTTCTCATCGGCGCACAGATTATTTGAGAATGCCGGAGGCGGCAGATTTTCGGTCTGTTGCAGAAATACCAGCAGCAGAGCGAAGGCAGCCGCAGTTCCGAGCAAGCCTCCCAGTATGCCCAGCAGATAACCCGGAAAGTTGGGTGAAGCATGGTCCATGGCGTTCTTATCCGTTGAGCTTCTTGTTGATCAACGCGACGAAATGCCCGACGTTGCGCATGGATTCCAGCTCCGCGGTTCGGAACTTGACCCCGAAACGCTGTTCCGCAGCTACCACCAGATTAACGTGCGCGAGACTATCCCAGCCTTCAACGTCTTCGGCTGTGGTATCAGCATCAATAACAATATCGTCGTCATCGAATACGTCCTGAAAAATCGGGTGAAGTGCGCTCAAAATCTCTGCTTCAGTCATGAAATTAATATCTCGATAAAATGTTGAGTGTCGGGGTTAGTGTGAAGATCGAGGCGCCAGAAGCTGGCTGCCCGCTCGGCGCCGTCCGGCGTATCAATAGGTTCGAATCCCAGGCGCGGGAAGTGCTCGGCAACCATGCCGTTGCGCTGAGTCGGACGGTACTCACCAATCAGGGCAGTGCAACCGCTTTCTACTGCGAGCCCGGCCAGCACCTCAAGAACGGCCTGCTCTACCTGCCGGCCTAGCACCCGGCAGCTCATCAACCAGCTATCGATCAGCAGCTCACTGGCGCCGACGCCGGGATCCGGGCGGGCCAACACCACACTGATCAAGCCATTGTCACCAAATTTGTCTTTCAGGCGCACAGCCAGCGCAATAGCTCGCGGGTCATTCGCTATGCGTTCCACTTCAGCTTCGCTGTAGCGACGCGTGGTCAGATTGAATTGATTGGTCTTGTTGACCAGCTGGGTGGAGCGCGGCAGCTCTGCTGCCCCGATCCGGGTGGCACTCAGCTGCATCTCAAGACCGCGCAGGTAGCCGTCGATGTCGGTTGCCTGGGTCATGGCAACCTTGCGCTCGGCATTCAGCGCGTAACTGCGCCCGCGCGCGGCATCGTCCGAGGTAAATGACACCGCGTCAAAGTACCCGCCAGCGGCGACGCAGGCCGGATAATCGGCGATATCCTCGGGCAATTCCGGCACTGCTACTTCAGGCAATTCACGTCGCACTATGTCGCGTTCGGCCGGATTGTCGTCGACGAATACCAGGCTATCCAGGCCGATATCCAGCATCGAAGCGATACGCCGGAGATTGCCGGCTTTGTCCTCCCAGTTCGCAACAAAGGCCGCGATATTGGAACGCTGGAGCACCATTTCCGGGTGGTTGAATGCCGCCTCGGCAACGGCCGTATCGTTCTTGCTGCATACGGCGAGAATCACCCCAAGCTGCGCCAACAGATTGGCATAACGCTGAAATGCAACGAAGGCTTCACCGGTGGGCGAGCCCTGGCCGAGTTGAATGCCGTCGATACCGTCATCGCCAATCACCCCACCCCACAAAGTGTTGTCCAGATCCAGCACCAGACACTTACGCGACAGCCCTGCGCTCGCGGCCGCAATGCGTGCCAGATGGTCGCCATACAGCGGGGCCAATTCAGGACTCACCAGTTGCTTGGCTTGATGCCAGCGTGTTGCATCGCCCAGCCCCGGGCCGTATTGACCCTGCGCGGCCTGCCAGGCCAGGTCCATCAGCAGCACGCCCTCCTCCCGCGCCGCACTGCGGATGGCGCTATTGAGTCGATCGATAATGGCGTAAGGCGAGGCCGGCACCAGTCCCTCGTATGAACCGAACACGGGGGGATCAACTGGCACCAGCGTCTGCTGCACAACCTGAGCGGCAAAGCGTTCCCGCGCACTGCGCCACAGCTGACGCAGCTCATTGACCCGTGTTTCCACCGCTTCATTCACTTGCTGTTCGGTTGCCTGCAGCGACAACTGTAGCGGTGCATCCCGCGCATCCAGCGCCAGCAGTACCAGCTGCGGGGCAAAATCGTTGAGTTGCTGGTCATGGCCCAGCAACACCTGCCGATACATGCCGTAGGGCACAACATGCACCGACAGTGCCAGGCGACGATGCAGCCCCGCTACCCGAATCGCCGGCACCAGTTGATCCACTGTATGCGAGGACAACACGGCGATACGCTGCGGCGTGAGCCCGGCATTGCGCATGACATCCACTGCGTCAGGGCCTTCCAGTACCTTGTTCGCTACACGGTCGAGCCGGGTTGTGTGGGTAAAGTCACGCTGGTAGCCCGCGAGCTGCATCACCTGCACCAGCCGACGGGTCGGATCAGACTCAGCTTTGACGGCAGCAATAGCCGCGCCGAGGTCTGCATGGCGAGGTAACCAGTGAAGCTCTGGCATGGTGCGGTGCTCCTGAATGGGGTGGTCAGAACTGGAAGTACAGGAATTCTGTTGGGGCTACCGAGAACGCGATAGCCAACGCGAAGAATCCGGCCACTCCGATCGCGACGCCCATGGCGGGCGTTGGCTGCCACAGGGCAACGGGTATCCAGCGCTGCATCCAGTGCTCGTACACATGAAAATCCAGGGCGGTGCGGACCTTGCTCATCCACTGCTCGACGTTGGGGAGCCCCCAGACGATCAGCAAGTGCACTGCGATATAAAGCACGTCGGCGCGGTAGAAAGTGCTCTCCTGGGGACTTAAACCAACCATCCCCGCCAGCATCGTCAGCGCTGTAGTCAGATCCGGAGCACGGAAGAACACCATCGCCACCACCACACAGCCGAAGGTCAACAAGACTGCGGCGCCACGACGCAGTGGATTGTCGCTGTCCACTTCCCAGCCCTGGCGCGTCTTGTACGCGCGCCAGCCATGTGCGATGACCAGATACACACCGTGCAGCACGCCAAAGGCGACAAACTGCCACCCGGCCCCATGCCAGACACCGGAGACAAACATGGTGAACAAGGTGGGATACGCCACCAACGCCACGAATGTGCCAAAGGTCATCTTGCCGCGCCTGGGCTGCGGTTTGCCGGCTTTCATGCGGGCACGGGCGCTGCGCATGACGATCGGATTATAGATATAGGCGGTCAGAAAGCGGGTGAGCGTCATGTGCCAGCGTGACCAGTATTCGATCACGTTGCGCGCCTTGAAGGGGCTGTTGAAGTTCGCCGGCAAGCGGATACCGAACAACAGGCCCAGCCCGATGGCCATGTCGCTGTAGCCGGAAAAATCGAAATAGATCTGCAGCGTATAGCTCAGCGCGCCCGTCCAGGCCTCAAAGAACGGCGGAATGACGCCGGTCGCCGCACCGGCAAAGACCGGCGTGGCCATGGTGCCGAGCGGATCGGCCAGCACTACCTTCTTGAACAAACCCAGCAGGAAGATTGTGGTGCCGATGGCCAGGTTGTCCGCACGTGGGCGGAAAAATGCCTTATCGCGGAACTGCGGCAGCATCTCACCGTGGTGCGTGATGGGGCCGGCTATCAACTGCGGAAAAAAGGAAATAAACAGGCAATAATTGAAGAAGTCATGCTCCTCTACCTGTCCATCATGCGCATCCACCAGATAGGCAATTTGCTGGAAGGTGAAGAATGAAATAGCTAGCGGCAGGATGATGCTATCTATCGACCAGTCAAGACCAACGGCCGTATCAATCGTGGCGAATAAAAATCCGGTGTATTTGTAATAGCCAAGCAGTAACACGTTCGCCGCAACGCCCAATACCAGCAGCAGACGTGATGAACTGCGAAGCAGATACCCCCCCAGCAGATAGTTGACCACCATGCTGCCGGCCAACAGCGGCACATAGGCCGGATTCCACCAGCCGTAGAAAACCAGTGACGCAACGCTGAGCCAGATCACAGCCAGGCGTTGACGGCCTGATCCCGCGAAGAGAAAAAAACCGATCAGCACTAAAGGCAAAAAACCAAGGATGAAAACTGCAGAATTGAAAAGCACTGCCCAGCTCCCTCAATAACGCCAACATCCACCAAAACACCGACCATTAACAATCGGCACAGCGACCAGGCATTCCATTTTTGGCCTTGAAGCGTTCCGTTATAGGTCCGACTGAGTGGGTTACAAAAAGTTTCAAAACAAAACTGTAAGGCGATGTCACCATAATGGCGACAAACTCATCCGCAACGCGGCAGCAGGAGTTTGCGAGGATCACTAGAGTGGCTGGCAAAACAATGTCAGTTGCCCGGCAGCGCTTAGTGCTTCAGGTCCAGTTCAATCCAGGTGGGCGCATGATCGCTGGCCTTGGGTAAATCCCGCACCCAACGGTCCACGCCAGCACCGACCAAGGCCGGCGCCAGATCTGCACTCAACAGCAAATGATCAATGCGCAGACCGGAATTGGTTTGCCAGTGCTGCCGAAAATAATCCCAGAAGGTATAAATGCGCTCCTCCGGGTAGAGCGTGCGCAGGGCATCGGTCCAGCCCTGGTCGAGTAAACGCTGATAACACTCACGCGATTCTGGCTGCAGCAGCGCGTCCTTCTTCCAGGAGCGCGTGTTGTAGATATCGAAGTCGGTCGGGATAACGTTGTAATCACCCGCCAGCACGACCGGGTGTCCGGAGTCGAACAGCCCCTGCGCATGCCGGATCAGGTGTTCGAACCATTCCAGCTTGTAATCGAATTTGGGACCCGGTTGCGGGTTACCGTTAGGCAGATAGATGCAGCCGACAATGACACCGTGCGCAGCCGCTTCGATATAACGGCTCTGGGTTAGATCGGGATCATCCGGCAGCCCGCGACGGGTTTCGAGGGGGTCCGCGCCCTTAGCCAGGATAGCCACACCGTTCCAGGATTTTTGCCCATGCCAGATCGCCCCGTATCCCGCATTGTTGATCGCCTCGATCGGAAAAGCCTCGTCCGGAGATTTCAACTCCTGCAGGCACACAACATCAGGTGACTCCTTTTCCAGCCATTCCAGCAGAGCGGCCTCTCGTGAGCGAATGCCGTTGATGTTGAAGGTCGCAATCTTCAGCTTTGGCACGATCTTATCCCCCTTGATTGGACGTTAGGACCGCTGGTCGATCGGTTATTCGTCATCGCTCCTACTCAGTACACGGGCGCCTTCTGGTGGTACGCCGGCATGGCGAGCATACAAGCGAGTCAAAGGCGCAGCGGTTATGCCGTGCACGAGGATAGATGCGAAAACAATAGCGCTGCCGGCGTGCCAGAACACTGGCTGGTCCATGTGTTTGTGCGCCAGATTCGCGTAATAGATAGCGGCAATACCGATGGGACCAAACCAGCCAATAAATCTGACATCCGGCGTGGCCCAGTAGTGCCTCAATGCGGGATACAACATCAGCAATATCGGCGGCCTGCGCAGTATCAGTATCAG
The DNA here is from genome assembly GCF_008638345.1 of Pseudomonas saliphila. Taxonomy (GTDB): domain Bacteria; phylum Pseudomonadota; class Gammaproteobacteria; order Pseudomonadales; family Pseudomonadaceae; genus Halopseudomonas; species Halopseudomonas saliphila. The sequence goes on from NZ_VTVA01000004.1 coordinate 29,573, forward strand.
CAGCGTCAGGACCAGCAATGGCCAGCCCAGCTCGATCCACTCGGCAAAAGGTAATGCGATGCCAAAAATGACGAACATCGGCAGCGTGAACAACTTCGCCACGCCCTCCTGAATTTTTTCTTCTTCGTGTTCGTCATTCTTGTCGCTGACAAGATTGAATGTCAGCCCCGCCAGAAAGACGGAAATGATCGCATCGGCACCGAGCAGCTCGGCGAAACCCAGCGTAAACAGCGAAAACGCCACGGAATATCCCAGCAGGGAGGTGTTATCGACCAGCCGATGACGCTCAGCCAATGAGAGCAATCTGGCAGCACAGAAACCAATCACGCACCCCAGCGCACTCGCGAACACCACGCCGACCAATACCGACTCTAGCAACCACTTGGACCACGCCTCCCCTGGCGCCACCGTCAGCATGAAAATCGGCAGCATCACGAACAGATAGGCCAGACCGTCGTTGGCACCGGACTCCAGCGAGAGTCCATCACGGATACGCAGCGGCAAGTGCTTTTTGGCGAATGTCCCGGTCACGATAGTGCTCGCCACCACCGGGTCAGTGGGCGTAACCACCGCGCCGAACAGCAGCGCAGCCCAGAGCGGCAGGCCCAGCAACCAGCCCGCAAGCAGAGACGAAGCCAGCCACATCGCCAGCATGGCGATCGTCAGCAACACCATCATCGGGCGCCACAAGACTTTCAAACTGTCCCGCTTGATCCGCAGCGCGACGCCCATCAGGCCGATTGCCAATGTCAGGCGCGACGCCTGCTCGAGTATCGCCGTCTCCTCGCCCCACTCCGCCAGATCAAGCAAAGCCAGCCCGTAGGGTCCAACAGCAATCCCCACCGCCACCGCCAAGATTGACTCGGTCACCGGGCTTCGTTTGAGCGCCGACGACATCAAGGCAATACCTACTGCGGTTGCTCCCATTACCGCGAGAGCAAGATTGAGTTGCTGCATGGCCGACTCCTGAACGCTATGTCCTTGCGAGGCCGGAGTGGGAGGGAAGTTCCTGCAGAAGCGTTAACGCCCCATATACGTCGACAGCTTATGAACCGCAGCGATCTCCCCGCTCCAGATCATTTCATAGTGACCGGTCTGCACGATTGAAGTGACCGGCTTGGGCGTGAGCAGGCCCCAGCAGATGGCGTCTGCCCGGCGAACGGAGTGGTAACGGATTGCCGTGGCGCCGGCCTTCCGCGCGCTGCGCCCGAGCAGGCGCGACGCTGAGTAATCGCTGGAGGAATAGATCGGATCAGTGCGCGGTACGTTAAGCGCATCCACCGCACCTGCCTCGTTGAAGCGAGCGGTGAGCGCGCGAAACACAAAGCGTTCATAGCGCAGATCCGGAACACGTGACCAGTAGGCTTGCTGATGATGCCTGACCTCGGCGATGGCGGTTTCCACGCAGTCGGCCAGATACAGCACACCGAAGCTTCCATCACTGAAGCGCGACCCTTCCGGATTGACGTGGGTAAAGGGCGCGGCCGCATAGGAGCATCCGGGTATGCCGAAGGGAATCTCGCTGCGGGGGATGAGCTCCAGATTGCCGGTCTGGTTCTGGATGCGCGGATTGGTCAGTGCCTGCAGGGCGTACAGATCTTCGAATTCATCGGCGCTGGCCACATCATCGAAGATCGCGATGGGCGGAAATTTGGAATTGACCAGCCGATACGCACGGACCGACTGCGCCGGCAATACCTGCAGAGTGTCGATCGCTACCACTGGCTGCCCCGCAGCACATCAATCCGCTTGAAGGTTTCGTATACCGCCACCATGTCCCCACTGCCCATCACTTCAAGCGGGGAACGACCAAAGAAAAACTCATTGTCGTTGGGCATGCGCATGAAGCCGTAGAGGTTATCCGGGTTATCAAACACCATCCGCAGCGCCGCGTGGATATTCAGCACCAGGCTGACGCGGGTGAGCTGATCCCGATCCAGATTGATCGCTTGCAGACCATCCTTGCGCTTGGCCCGCGCATAGGTGCTGTGCGAGACACGCAGAATAGCCTCCCCCTGCTCGCCAGTGGCGCCCCACCTGTCCAGAATGGTGACGGCAGCGCGCAGACCGGTAGCAGCGGCGGTTTTATCGGCGGAAACAGCGGCGGTGGTGAGCATGAAATCAGACCCGGATCAGAGTGTGTCCTTAAACACTACACTCAAAATATTGTATCTGCAAACACATGGGCGTGTTCCATCACTGCATAACCACCTAACGGAAATGACTCGGCCCTCCGAGCTCCCCTCCATCACACATGGCGCCAATGACGCAGCCGAGTCGAATCTCGGCATCCTCTGGCTGCAAGGTACTGTGTTCTATACCGAAGCGCTCACGCAGCAGCGCTTGCATCTGCGGCAATACACCCTGCCACTGCGCCATAGCCTCCAGATCGACATGCGCCGCCAGGGCGTGACTGGTCGATGACAGGCTCCATATATGCAGATCATGAACCGCAATGACGCCATCGATTTCCGCGAGCGCAAGCCCCACCTCACGGGAGCTGATGCCCTGGGGTACACCCTCCATAAGCACTCGGGTGACCGCGCCGAGCAGACGTATAGCCGATACCAGAATCAGCAGACACACGACCAGCGAAAGGATCGGATCCATGATGCTGGGCCCGCCGAACCAGATAATTGCGCCCGCGGCAATGGCTGCCACCGAGCCGAGCAGATCACCCATCACATGCAGCAGCGCGCCGCGCACATTCATCGTCTGCTCGCCACGCATCAACACCCAGGCGACGATAACGTTTACCAGTAACCCCAGCCCACCGATCAGCACTACCGTGCCACCGTCCACCGTCGGGGTGTTCTGCATCCGTTCAATCGCTTCAATGCCAATGACGGCGATTACCGCGAACATAAAGAGCACATTGAACAGTGCCCCTAATACCTCGGCCCGCTGCAGGCCAAAGGAGTGCGCGCGGGACGCGGGCTTGCTCGCCAGCCAGGCACAAAAAGCGCCGACGGCCAGTGACAACGAATCGGTAAACATATGGCCCGCGTCGGACAGCAGCGCCAAGGAGTTGGCCATCAGACCGCCGATTGCTTCCACGACGGCGAAGCCTGTAGTGAAGATCAAGGCGAACAGCAAGGTTCTGCCACTGCCGTGGCTATGGCTATGGTGGTGATCGTCGGTATGACTGTGGGCGTGACCGGGCATGAACAGACTCCGCGTGGCTTCAGTTCATTGAAACCATCCGCGTATCAAAGCGCAAGAAGCAGAACACACCCTGAACGCCGGAACACATGTACCGACTCTCACTTTCCTTACTCAAGTAAACTGGCGCGACAGCGCTGCAGCCCTGCTCAAGGATTACGTTCGCTCCGCGATAATTACCCTACTCTCGTAAATCTGTGATACCCGTAAGTTCATGATTCAGTCGGGTCGTCTATCGAGCACTCGACACTATGTTAATGAGGAAACGAATGACGTCAGGTAGAGCACTTTTAGCCAGCAATCTAAAATTTCTAATGTCCAGCCGACCGGAACTTGCTACTCAGCAGAAGCTCGCGGCAGCCACATCAGGTCGGGTAGGACAGACTACAATCGGTCGCATTCTTCGGTGCGAAACAGATGCCGGAGTCGATACAGGGTGGGAGCTCGCGAAGTGGTTCAACTTGAGTCTTGGCGAAATGCTGAACGCGCATCTCACCTACGACCGAGTAGAGTCATGCTGTTCATTTCCAGAACGCAAAGCGAAAACGAATGCCGTTCCACTTATTTCATGGACAGCTGTAGGCATGATGCGTGGAGCAGCCAATGCTTTAGCGCCCGAGAATATTGATCTCTGGATTGATCCCCCTTTCCAAGCTGGGGCGGGTTCCTTCTGCTTGAACCTGGTAGGGCTTGGCATGGCTCCGGATTACCGAGACGGAGAAATCATACTGATCGACCCGACTATCCCAGCTGGACATGGTAGTGACATCCTTGTCAGCACAGCTGATGGCAGGGCTATGTTTAGACGACTCCAGATCGCTGAGACCGCAGAACATTATTTCCTCGCCGTGAACCCTGATTTTCCGGACCGGATCATCAAAGCGTCAGATGATTATGCGATATGTGGCGTATGTACAGGCTCTTGGGTTAAGCGCTGACCACCAGGCGCTGACGCTTTACGCTATACCTGATCACGTTCAATGAGCGGACAGATCACGGAAATTAAAAAACATATAGGGACTGGGTCCAACCACGTATCTTGATCATCGAGGTTAATCGACTTCCCTACTTCGCACGCATCAGGTATCCAGGCGCCCTTCTACAAATTGCGTCAGGCGACTGCGCATGAGCCGGCTTTCGCTGCCCAGGTTGGCAATGGGTGTGCCTTTGAGCTGTTCTTCGGCCAGTTCGGCGCCGACCCCTGCCAGCGCCAGCGGACAGTCGATGGCGAGGGCCAGTTTGCTTAGTTGGCGCAGTACGGCTGAGGTCGGTGGTACGGGCGCGAATAGCACCAGCGCCTGGGGTTGGATTGATTGGCACAGCAGCGGCAATTCATTGAGCGGTTGACCCGCTGCCAGCACCCGCACCGCCCCGTTCTCTGCGCCAAGCAATAACCCGGCGACCAACAGCTCCAACTCGGGACAGTCTTCAGGCACTGCCGCGAACAGCACGCAGCCATCTGCCTTATGCCGGGTGAGCTGCAGACGCTGCAGCACGCGAGCGCGAAGAAACGCATCGTAGAACAGCCACTGACTGAGCTGTCCGAAGCCGGACTGATGCATGTGCTCGCGCCAGACCGGCAGCAAAACCTCTTCGAACACCTGTGACATCGGGTACGTCGAAAATATCTGACCGTACAATTGCTCGAGACGAGGTTCGTCAAATGTCGACAGTGCTTCACCAATGCTAGCCTGCCATTCACCCCACTCGCCCGGTGTCGAAACGCCGGATGACAGATCTCCGCCTGGCGACCCGCGTCGACTATCAGCGTCGACAGGCTGGTTGCTGGTGTGAGTCGGTTTGCTTCGCGCAAGCAGACTGCCCACCTTGCTCACCGCGACGCCGCGCTCGGTCCAGGACATGATGCTACGAATGGTCTCTACATCGCTTTGCGAATAGAGACGATGTCCGCCTTCGGTCCGTACGGGCTGGATCAGTCCATAACGGCGCTCCCAGGCGCGCAATGTCACCGGGTTGACCCCTGTCAGCCGCACCACCTCACGAATCGGTAACAGCTCAGCGCTGGCTTCGCGCGAAGAAAGGTCAGGTAAAGGCTCAGTTCGTTCGGTCATGTAAAGGGCAACCGTTATGAGTGGATGTCGGCATTGTACAGCGGCAACTCTGAGCCGCCAGCCCATACAAGCGCGGCGGGGGGCGTGGAACACAGAGTGTAAGGGCACTTTGCTACTGACATCAGCCGATTGCTGAAAAAAGTGGCCCCGAATCTCACGCGAGGAGGCGGCACTCAGGTTGAATTGTTCTAGAATGGCGCGACACGCACCGGGGTAAAAACAATGATCAACGCAAAACTGCTGCAATTGGTGGTCGAAGCATCCAACGATGGCATCGTAGTGGCCGAGCAGGAAGGCGACGACAACATCCTGATTTATGCCAACCCGGCTTTCCAGAGACTGACCGGTTACAAGGTCGACGACATTCTGTATCAGGATTGCCGTTTCCTGCAGGGCGATGACCGTGATCAACCCGGCCTGGACGCGATCCGCGAGGCGGTCCGGAATCTACGCCCATGCCGCCAGATCATTCGCAACTATCGCCAGGACGGCAGTGCCTTCTGGAACGAGCTGTCGATCACGCCGGTATTCAATGAGGCTGACCAGCTCACCTATTTCATCGGAATACAGAAGGATGTGAGCGTCGAAGTCGAGGCGCAAGAGCGGGTGCGTCAACTGGAGGCCGAGGTCGCTGAACTGAAGAACCAGCTGGCGCAGCTGCAAGGTAAAGCCTGAGTTCAGATCCCCCGCCGAGCGGTCCGGCGGCCCGATAGCCACGCCACTCCTCTTACCCGTTCGGCGCAGTCACTGGCGCCTCCCCTAAGGCTCGACTCGCGATCGCGGTCGACGTCTTCTGATTGACCCCGGTGTATTCCCCTCTCTCTTTACGCATCGCGACGGGTGACTGACGTCGCGGCTGCGTCGCTGCCGCGCCTGAAAAGGTGTACACAAAGTATCTCCGTGAAAGCTTTACGTATTATTGTACATGTGTGATTATTTGTACAACTTAGCGGATGCCGCTCACGCCGATTTCGGCATCGACCGCTTACTTACACGGAACGTCTCACGGAGCATCACCCATGTTCATGCGCACTCGCACATTCAACGCCGCACTACGGGATAGCCAGTCGCAGCGGGCGGTGCTCGAAGATGAGCACGCAGCCCTGCGCAGTTCGATGGCCATGATTGAGTTTACCCCAGCAGGCATAGTGCTCGATGCCAGCCCGCTGTTCCTGTCGATGATGGGTTATTCGCTGGAGCAAGTTCGCGGTCAGCATCACGCGATGCTGTGCGAGCCGTCCTATGCGCACAGTCGCGAGTTTGCCGATCTATGGCAGCGGCTGCGACTAGGCAAGGGTTTCAGCCAGCAGGTACTGCGCCAGGCGAGTGACGGACGCAAGCTCTGGCTGGACGCCAGCTATATCCCGGTATGTGGTGCAAGCGGCACCGTGCAACGGGTTATCAAAATTGCCACCGACGTGACCAGCCGCACACAGCGCTCACAAACCGAGTCCAGCTTTGTACAGGCGGTCGATCGCTCCATGGCGGTCATCGAGTTCGACCTTGAGGGGCATGTGGTGGACGCCAACGCCAATTTCCTCAAGGTAATGGGTTACCGCCTGGAGGACGTTCGCGGCAAACACCATCGGATCTTCTGCCAGCCCCACGAAGTAGAGAGTGACGAGTACCGGCAATTCTGGGCCCGACTCAACCGGGGCGAATACAGCTCCGGCTTATTCGCTCGCGTTGGCAAGCACGGCGCCATCATCTGGTTGCAAGCCACCTATAATCCGCTGTTCGACGCCCAGGGAAAGCTCTATGGCGTCGTAAAATTCGCCACCGATATTACCCGGCAGGTCGAGCAGCGCGAAACCGAGACGCAGGCCGCCCAGCTGGCCTTCGACACGTCCATGAAGACTGACGCCCACGCAGAACATGGAACCGCAGTGGTTCAACAAACCGTCACCGTGGTGCAAAGCATCGCCGACGAGCTCCGCCAGGTAGCCCTCGGCATCAGCGCATTGAGTGCCCAGTCAGAGGAGATTGGCAATATTGTTGACGCGATCCGCGGTATCGCCGAACAGACCAACCTGCTTGCCCTGAATGCTGCGATCGAGGCCGCGCGCGCCGGCGAACAGGGCCGCGGCTTCGCCGTGGTAGCCGAAGAGGTCCGCAACCTTGCGCGGCGCACCAGCGAGGCCACCGTCGCCATTACCGAGGTGGTCGGCAAGAACCGCGACCTGGCCAAGCGAGCAGAAAGCAGCATGCAGTCCGGTACGCTGAAGGCGGAACAGGGCGTGAGCCTGGCCAATCAGGCCGGCTCGGTGATCCTGGATATTCATCGGGGCGCACAACAGGTGGTAGAGGTCATCGGCCAGTTTGCCCAGACACTCGATCAGCACCGCTAAGCGGTGCTGTCAGCCGACGTCAGGACGCCGGCCAGGCTACCTCAGGCAAGGCTTCAAAGGCCGGACGGGCGAACAGGTAGCCCTGGAACAGATAGACCCCAAGGCCCTGTAGTTCGCGCAGCTCGCCCAGTGTTTCTATCCCTTCGGCAATCACTTCAATATTCAGCACACGGCAGACGCCGAGTATTCCCTGAACGATGGCCTTGCGCACCGGATCGGTATCGATGTTGCGCACCAGCGCCATGTCCAGCTTGATGATGTCCGGCTGGAATTCTGCAAGCAGATTGAGCCCGGCATACCCGGCGCCGAAATCATCAATCGCCGTCTTGAAATTCTGCCGCTGATACTCGGTGATGATGCCCTTCAGGTGCTCCTTGTCCACCAGCTCTTCACTCTCGGTGATCTCGAAAATGATCCGCTCGGTAGGAAAGTTGAAGCGTTGTGCGGCGGCCAGCGTGGCACGGATGCAGGTAGCGGCCTGATATACCGCGTTGGGTAGAAAGTTGATGCTCAACAGGCAGGGCATCTCGAGCCGCGCCGCCAGCTCCACCGCCTTGACCCTGCATGCCTGGTCGAAGGCATAGCGGTTCTGTTCGTTTACTCGCCCAAGAATAGCCGCGGCACCGCTGCCGTCGGTGCCGCGCACTAGCGCTTCGTAGGCGTACAGGCTGTTGTCACGCAGATCAACAATCGGCTGGAAGGCCATGCTGAAGTCGAATTCAAGGGCCTTGCCATCGCGGCAGGATTTGCAGGTGGGGTTTGAGGACTGCTCGCTCATCAGTAGGAAATATCCATATAAGTAGGAATTAGACATGGGGTCGGACGCCGATACATACGCGTCAAAACCTGTACGTATCCTTATACAACATACTTGACTTGTACAATATAAACCGTACTCTTTGATAAAGCTGTACAAGATACGCAGCCCGTACAAGGAGCATACCCCATGGCCGTTACCCTCGACACCATCAAGATTGGCATCAGCGCCTGCCTGTTAGGACAATCCGTGCGCTACAACGGCGGCCACAAGGAATCCCGGCTGTGTAGCGAGGTACTGGCTCGTCATTTCGAGTTCGTTGCCCTCTGCCCGGAACAGGCAATAGGCCTGCCCACCCCACGCGAGCCAATTCGCCTGATCGGCGACCCCAGCAATCCGCAGGCGGTAGGCAGTGTACATCCTGAGCTGAACGTGACCGACGCGCTGACTGCCTTCGGCGAACAGACTGCCGAACAACTGGACGATATCTGCGGTTACATACTGATGCAGAAGTCACCCTCCTGCGGCATGGGGCGGGTCAAGGTTTATCAGGATAACGGCCAACCTGCTGCAGGCGGCGGTCGTGGACTGTTTGCCGCAGCATTGATGCGCGCCCGTCCTGATCTGCCAGTGGAAGAAGACGGGCGGCTGAATGACCCGGTACTTCGCGAGAATTTTATTACCCGCGTATTCGCCTACGCCGAATGGCAGCGATTGCAGCGCGCAGGCCTGACACGCGGGGCACTGATCACCTTCCACGAGCGGTACAAGTATCAGCTCATGGCCACCTGCCGCGAGCAATACCGGCAACTCGGGCGCGAGGTCGCGCAAAGCGCGGGCATACCGCTAGAGGAATTTGCACCGCGATACTTCAGCCAGCTGATGGCCGCTCTGAAACAGCCGGCCAGCCGCGGTAGCCACAGCAATGTACTGCAGCACCTGTCCGGCTATCTCAAGCGCGCCTTGAGCTCGCCCGAAAAGCAGGAGCTGCAGCACCTGATCGAACAGTACCGTACGGGCATCGTGCCCTTGGTCGTGCCGATCACCATGATCAAACACCATTTCCGCCGACATCCAGACAGATACATTGATCACCAGGCATACCTGCAGCCGCACCCCGAAGACCTCAGCCTGCGGAATGCACTGTGATGACACACAGCACGCCAGGCAGCGAACCGGAGTCGACCGAGGAGCTGCTGCCGATCCGCGAGGTCGCTCGGCAAACCGGGGTTAATCCGGTGACCTTGCGCGCCTGGGAGCGTCGTTATGGGCTGATTCAGCCCCAACGTACACTCAAGGGCCATCGTCTCTACAGCGCCGAGCACATTGCCCAGATTCGCGAAGTGCTCGGCTGGCTGCAACGCGGCGTAGCGGTTGGTCAGGTCAAGCGCCTGCTGCAGGGCTCACCGGCGCAGGCGGAGCCTGTCAATTCATTATGGGATGAGCAACTGCTTGAATGGCTTGCCTGCATTGAACGGCTCGCCGAACGCCAACTGGACGAGGTGTTCAACCAGGCGTTGGCTCTCTATCCATCCGAGACCCTGTGTGAGCACCTGCTGTCGCCGCTGTTGACCCACCTGCAATCGCGCTGGAGCGCGCAGGCCAGCGCCCGGGTTGAGCAGGTGTTTTTCCTGTCCTGGTTACGCAACAAGCTCAGTGTGCGTATTTACCACGGCAACCGGCTGTTAACTGGCACTCCCCTGCTGATGCTGAACCTCTCGGATCGCCCCATGGAACCCGGTCTCTGGCTATGTGCCTGGCTGGCCAGCAATGCAGGCTATCCGGTGCGGGTGCTTGAGTGGCCCATTCCGGCGGAGGATCTGGCGCTGACAATGGAACACATCAGCCCCCGCGCCCTGCTGCTATTCAGCGATCAATGCATCGACCCTGCCCATCTGACGCGCTCGCTCGACGCCATCCAGTGCCCGCTATTGCTCTGCGGGCGATCGGTCAGCATTCATCAGGACCTAATCGAGACGCTACCCGCCCTGCCCCTCGCAGAAACCCCGTTAGCTGCCCTGCACTGTCTGCAGCAGCTCGACCTGCCTGATGCCGAATAAGGACATTTACATGCGCCAATTGATCTGGTTTCGCAACGACCTGCGGGTTCAAGACAACACCGCCCTGTCGGCTGCCATGCAGGCGGGCCCAACGCTCGCGGTGTTTCTGATAAGCCCCGGCCAGTGGCAGACGCACGATGATGCCCCCTGCAAGGTCGACTTCTGGCTGCGCAATCTGGCGGCACTGCAGCGCGAGCTGCATAGGCTGAACGTGCCGCTGCTGATCCGGCATGCCGAGTATTGGGCCGATGCGCCCGACGTGCTGGCTGCGTTGTGCCATGAGCAGTCGATTAACAGCGTTCAGGTGAATGCCGAATACGGGCTGAATGAGGCCCAGCGTGATCGGGATGTAGCCTCCCGACTGGATGCTTCAGGGGTCGCATTCCACAGCCATCTCGATCAACTGCTGTTTCAGCCGGGCAGCATTCTGACCCGCACGGGGAGCTATTTTCAGGTCTATAGCCAGTTCCGCAAGGTCTGCTACCAACGCCTGAATACCGCGCCGCCGGCGAGCGTTGGCCTGCCTTCAGCGCAAAGCCACCTCGGCCTTCCCAGCGACCCGATTCCGACCAGTGTCCAGGGTTTCGAAACACCGGATGGAGCCTTGCAGGCGTTGTGGCCAGCCGGTGAAGACGAAGCCTGTGAGCGTCTGGAGCGTTTCGCGACGGAACAGCTGGACGACTACAAGCGCGACCGCGACCTTCCCGCCAAACCCGGGACCAGCCAGATCTCGGCCTACCTGGCGGCGGGCGTGCTGTCCCCACGGCAATGTCTGCATGCGGCGCTGCGCAGCAACCGCGGGGAGTTCGAGACCGGCAGCGCTGGCGCCGTCACCTGGATCAATGAGCTGCTGTGGCGCGAATTCTACAAACACATCGTGGTCGGGTATCCGCAGGTGTCACGCCATAAGGCATTTCGCGCGGCAACCGAAGCCCTCCCCTGGCGCCACGACCCGCAGGAGCTGGCCGCCTGGCAACAGGGGCGCACCGGGTTTCCGCTGATCGACGCCGCCATGCGGCAACTGCTGGCCACCGGCTGGATGCACAACCGCCTGCGCATGGTGGTGGCGATGTTCCTCACCAAGAACCTGTTGATCGATTGGCGCGAGGGCGAACGCTTCTTCATGCGCCATCTGATCGACGGTGATCTGGCTGCCAACAACGGCGGCTGGCAATGGAGCGCCTCCACCGGCACGGACGCCGTGCCCTGGTTCCGCCTGTTCAATCCGGTGACCCAATCACGCCGATTCGATCCAGACGGTCGCTTCATTCGTTACTGGCTGCCGGAACTGGCCGAACTGGACAACCGCAGCATTCATGACCCCGGCTCATCCGGAGATTTGTTCGGCGTGGCTGATTATCCGCAGCCGATGGTTGACCTGGCCGAAAGCCGTCAACGGGCGTTGAACGCATTCAGGAATCTGTCTTCCGCGGAGGTACCCCATGTCTGATTTCCTTCATCGTTTCGCTGACGATTTCGCAGGGCTCAACGCCAGCAATCTGCATCGGCTCGGGGAGCTGTACAGCGATGACATTCAGTTTCGCGATCCGCTGCACGCCATCCACGGTCTGCCAGCGCTGCAGGCGTACTTCTCCGAGCTGTACGCCAACGTCAGCGAGCTTGATTTCCAGTTTCATGGCTTCGACGAGATAGAGGATGGCGCCGGCTACCTGCGCTGGACGATGCGTTACTCGCACCCGCGCCTGCGCCGCGGCAAGCACATAGAGGTCGAGGGCTGCTCGCACCTGTTATGGCGCGACAAGGTTTACCAGCACCGGGACTATTTCGACGCCGGCGCGCTGCTCTATGAGCATCTGCCGCTGATGGGGCCGGCAATCGGCTGGCTGAAAGGACGACTGGCATGAAACGTATATGGCTCACCGGCGCCAGTAGCGGCATCGGCGCTGCTATGGCCCAGCTGTTGCTAGCCCAGGGACATCACCTGGCGGTCAGTGCGCGTAATGCCCAGGCGCTCGGGACACTGCACGCCGCGTATCCGCACCAGGTATTGCTGTTGCCCGGTGATCTGACCGACCCGGCTCAGGTCCGCGATATGGGCGCACAGATTCAGCAGGCCTGGGGCGCACTGGACCAGGTCATCCTCAACGCCGGCACCTGCGAATACCTCGACGCCCAGTCCTTTGAAGCGGACATGATCGAACGGGTAATGCGCGCCAACCTGTTCTCCGCGGCCTACTGCATCGAGGCGGCCCTACCGCTGCTGCGCCGCGCGGATCACCCGCATCTGGTAGCCGTAAGCAGCTCGGTGACCTATCTGCCGTTGCCCCGCGCGGAGGCATACGGCGCCTCGAAGGCTGCCATGCGCTACCTGATGCAATCGCTGCGTATTGATCTGGCGCATGAGGGCATCGACGTCACCCTGGTCAGCCCGGGTTTCGTGGATACACCGCTTACGCAACAGAACGACTTCCCGATGCCGATGCGCTGGCCGGTCGACAAGGCCGCTGCCCACATCGTCCAGCGGCTTGATCGCCGCCCACTGGACATTGCCTTTCCCGGCCCGTTTATCGCTGCGTTGCGGCTGATGGCCAGATTGCCACAGCGGCTGCAACTGGCGCTGGGCGCACGCATGGCCCGCCCCAACAAGGACGAATCCTCATGAAAGTCGCCATCATCGGCAGCGGTATCTCGGGGCTGACCTGCGCCTACCTACTCAACCGCCGTCACGATATAACCCTGTTCGAAGCAAGCGACTGGGTCGGTGGTCATACCCACACCGTGGATGTGGAATTGAACGGCGAGCGCCATGCCATCGACACGGGCTTTATCGTTTTCAACGACTGGACCTACCCGCACTTCATCAAACTGCTCGATCAGCTGGGCGTGCCTTCGCAGCCGACCGAAATGAGCTTTTCCGTGCGCGATCCGCTGAGCGGCGTCGAATACAACGGCAACACGCTCAATACCCTCTTCGCGCAACGGCGCAACCTGCTGTCGCCGGCGTTCTGGGGCATGCTGCGCGATATCATGCGCTTCAACCACGAAGTGCTGCGCGATATGGATGCACAACGTATCCCCGCGGAGACAACGCTGGGTGCCTACCTCAAGCGCAACGGCTACGGTCAGCGCTTCATCGATCATTACATCGTGCCGATGGGCTCAGCCATCTGGTCAATGTCACTGGCCGACATGCTGGGCTTCCCCTTGCAGTTCTTCGTGCGCTTCTGCAGGAACCACGGCTTGCTGTCGGTCAGCAATCGTCCGCAATGGCGTGTGGTCAGCGGCGGCTCACGCCGTTATATAGCCCCGCTGATTGCAGGTTTCGAAGACAAAATCCGCTTGAACTGTCCGGTCGAGCGCGTGGAGCGGGACGCCGCAGGGGTGACGCTGCACAGCAGTGCAGGCAGTGAACACTTCGATCGCGTCGTGTTCGCCTGTCACAGCGACCAGGCGCTGCGCTTGCTGGCAGAGCCCAGCCAGCCCGAACAGCAAGTGCTGCGCGCATTGCGCTATGCCGAAAATGATGTGGTCCTGCACACCGATACACGGCTGTTACCCGACCGCCCCTTGGCCTGGGCCAGCTGGAACTACCGCCTTGGCGGCAGTGCGGAGCGACCGGCCGCCGTCACCTACAACATGAATATCCTGCAGGGCATCCAGAGCGACACGACCTTCTGCGTCAGCCTGAATCAGACCGCTGCAATAGACCCGGCCCTGATTCTTGGCCGCTTCCGCTATGCCCACCCGCAATACAGCCTTGCGGGTATTGCGGCTCAGGCGCGCTGGCCGGAACTGCAAGGCCAACAGCACAGCTACTACTGCGGCGCCTACTGGGCCAACGGTTTCCACGAAGATGGCGTGCTGAGCGCCCTGCGCGTGGCGGCAGAGTTCGGAGAGCAGCTATGAACAGCGCCCTGTACCACGGCTGGGTCAGCCACCAACGTCTGCTGCCGCGTGTTCATGGCTTTCGCTACCGCATGGGCATGCTGTATCTGGATCTGGCGGAGCAAGCACAGGTATTGAGTCTGTCGCCGCTGGCCGGACGTTCGCGCTGGGCCGCGTTCGCCTTCCGCGAGACCGACTACCTGCCGCACGCCACTCGTCAGGGCGTGCCACTGAGTGACGCCGTCCGCCAGCTCGTGGTAGAGGCCCTGGGCCACACTCCTGCGGGGCGCATTTGCCTGCTGACTCAACCTCGCAGCTGGGGCCTGAGCTTCAACCCGATCAGCATCTTCTACTGCTTTGAAGCTGGCGGCGCCCTTGCCGCGATCCTCTGCGAAGTCAGCAACACCCCCTGGCGCGAGCGCTATCACTATGTGCTGCCGACAAACCCCTCAGGCGAGTCGCGTCATCGAGTGGCAAAAAGTTTTCATGTATCACCCTTCATGCCCCGTGACATGGAGTACCGCATGCGTTTCACCGCGCCGGGCCACCAGCTGCAGGTATCCATGCAGGACTGGCAGAGCGAGCAGATGTTTTTTCAGGCCGGACTGGCACTGGAGCGCATCGAGCTGACACGCCACAGCCTGCACCGCCACTTGCTGACCTTTCCCTGGATGACCGGCAAAACCCTGGTCGGCATCTATTGGCAGGCCCTGCGCCTGCTACTGAAACGCCTGCCTATTCTCCCCCACGACGCTGCCGACGGTGAACACCGCACCGCACATCTGGAGTCTCGCCATGACAAACCCTAGCCTGAACCCTACGTCCGCCTGTGGCTCGACTTCCCCCGGCGTTGCAGCGCGGCTGCTGAAAAAGATGGTGCTGCGTCAGCTGGAACACCTGCAACACGGACAGCTGACAATCACCGTAGATGGGGAACGGCTCTGTTTCGGGTTGGCAGGCGCAGCACTGTACGGCGAGATCGAAGTGCACAGCGCGGCCATGTGGTCCATGGTGGCGAGTACTGGATCCATTGGCGCAGGGGAGGCCTATATTCACGGCCACTGGACCAGCCCGGATCTTACCGCCGTGATCCGCATCTTTGTCGCCAATATTGACGTGCTTGATGGTATGGAAGGCGGCCTGGCGCGCCTGCGCCGCCCCCTGGTCAAGGGCCTGCACTGGTTCAACCGCAATACGCTCGATGGCTCCAGGCGCAACATCGCTGCGCACTATGACCTGGGCAATGCGCTGTTCGAGCATCTGCTCGATCCAAGCATGATGTATTCCGCCGCGATGTTCCGCTCCGAGACTGACAGCCTGGAACAGGGGCAGCTGCACAAGCTGGAGCGCATCTGTCAGAAGCTCGAACTCAAACCCAGCGATCATCTGCTGGAGATCGGCACTGGTTGGGGCAGCATGGCGCTGTACGCCGCCACGCATTATGGCTGCAAGGTGACGACCACCACGCTGTCGCGCGAACAGTTCGCCTATACCCAGAAACGAATTGAAGAGCAGGGTTTGCAGGATCGCATCACCCTGTTGCTGGAAGACTACCGCGACCTGACCGGCACCTACGACAAGCTGGTATCGATCGAGATGATCGAGGCGGTAGGTCATCGATTCCTGCCGACCTACTTCAAACAATGCGCCCAGCTGCTCAAGGACGACGGCCTGATGTTATTGCAGGCCATCACCATCAAAGACCAGCGTTATGAACAGGCGAAAAAATCCGTCGACTTTATCCAGCGCTATATCTTCCCCGGCGGCGCCCTGCCCTCGGTCAGCACCATGCTGGAGATCGTTAATCGCGACACCGACATGAACTTGCACCACATGGAAGATTTCGGCCTGCACTATGCGCGCACGCTCCGCCTGTGGCACGACAATCTGCGCCGCACGCGGCACAGCCTGGAAGCGCTTGGGTACGATCAGGATTTCTTCCGGCTATGGGAGTTCTATCTGTGCTACTGCGAAGGCGGCTTCCTTGAGCGCAGCATCGGCACCGCGCATCTGTTGCTCGCCAAACCCGGTGCCCGGCCAGAACCCTTTGGCCTGTCAGCGTGAGCAGCCGCAGCCGACTGCTTCTCAATGCCGGGTTATTCCAGCTCGGCTGGTTCGCCTGCGTGCTCAGCGATCAGCAGCCATGGATGCTGTTGATCGCCTTTACCTGCCTGGCCGTGCATCTGCTCGGGGTCACCAATGACTTCGATGAGTGGCGCGCGCTGGTGCGTGTTGCGGTATGCGGCTGGGTACTGGACACCGCCCTGCTGCACCTCGGGGTATTCGAATTTTCTACCAGCAGTGTGGTGCTACCCCTGTGGCTGGCAACGCTCTGGTTACTGTTCGCCAGCACCTTGCGTCATAGCCTGAGCTGGACGAAGCGGCCCTGGTGGCTGGGCAGCCTGTTGGGCGCCATTGGCGGACCGCTGTCCTATCTTGGCGGGGCCAAGCTGGCGGGCGTTGGGTTACCGTTGGGGCTGTGGCCCAGTATGCTGCTGCTCGCAGGCATATGGGCGCTACTGTTGCCGGCGTTGCACTGGCTCGTGGACCGCGAACCCGACCGCCTCACTCCTGCTTGCGGAAGAACAGAGTGATCTGCCCCACCTCGACGCCAAACTTGGTCATGAACGAGCGATTGGCCATGGTGTTCTCGTCGATCAGGTACATCCAGTCATCCAGGTGGACGTCGTAGACATCGTCACCCACCGGCAAGCTCAGCACATACTGCCAGCGAAAGGTATTACCCGAGACCTCGCCCTGCGCCTCACCCACTACGTCGTCGGCGGTGCCGCTCCATTGGTCAGCGCCTTGTGGCGTCAGGGTCCATATCCGCTTCTGGGTACTGCCGTCGTCGTAGGTGAAGGATTCATCGAGGATCAAGGCATCGCCCTCGGAATAACCCTCGATTGCCACATGAAAGCGCCTGACCACTTCACCCGAGCGCTTCTGGAACATGCCCCAGGCTTCCACACGGCCTTCGAAGAACTCACGCAGATCCAGCTTCGGCGACGCCTCGCTGTAGGTATTTACATCCACCTGGCTGCAACTGGCCAGACTGACGCACAGCACTAATAACAGGGCTCTCAACATGGGATATTCCTCAAGGTGTCAGGATTTGGCTGCGCCCAGCAAGCGCGATCGCAGCTCAGGATTACGCGTGCGCGGATCCAGCCAGATGGAGAAGAACGCTCGAGCGAAGGCCTCGTCAGCGACCCGATGCTGCAAGGTATCGTCGACGTAGAATCGTGCACCCTCTCCTGGCTGGTATACCCCGGTGATCCGGTCACCGGACCGCACATCAACAAATGCCCTCATCATCTCCCTCTCCCACCCGGCAAGCTGCGCGGCGGACAGCGGCTTGACCGCCAACCGGCGAATTTCCTTCAGGCTGGCGGCCACCAGATCCTCCCGGCTGATCGAGCGCTGGTAGGTCAGCTCCAGCGCAAAGGGCTCGGCCTGTTCCAGTGGCGCGCCGGATGCCTCGCCCTGACTCCAGAATTGCGCGCTATAAACCGAGAAACCGAAGAAACGCAGCTCTCCGCCGCCAATCAACTGTGCGTCTGGCAAAGTCTCACGCCAACCGGCGTGCACCCCAGCGCTCAGAAGAATCAGGGAAACAAAGAGAATGTAGCGAAGCTGGCGAAATGCGTGCATGGGCGTTGTGATTTGTGAGGGGTATACCTATAAATCTATACGAGTTTATATATTTGTACAGGTAATTTGTACACCTGCCACAAAACTGCCCCAAAACAACCGTATTGGGGCAATGGAGCAAACAGAACCCGTCGCTTGTGGACGAATCAACTATCCGGGTCAGTTGCCGCGATAGGTTGAGTAACCGTAGGGGCTGAGCAATAGCGGTATATGGTAGTGATCCACCGCGCCGTCAACCTCGAAGATCACCGGAACTTCCGGGAAAAAGGTTTGTGCTTGCTGCTGAGCAAACCAGTCCCCGGTCTTGAAGGTCACCTTATAGGTTCCGCTCTGCAAGTCTTTTCCCTTGGGGAACAGATCAGTGATGCGTCCCTGCTGATTGGTCACAGCCTCGTTCAGATGTTGCCAGCCGTTCGGCTCGAGGTGCTCCAGCGTTACCCGGACCTCTGATGAAGGCAACCCGCTTTCGAGGTTGAGCACGTGCACGCTAAGTGGGTTGTCCGCAGCCAGAGTAACGCCTGCAACACTACTGAAAAGCAGCGCCAGGCTGCAGCGGGAGATAAGTGTCATGGTATTTTTCTCGTTCATTCAGGTTGGGTTAACTGGTCGATTGCGCTTTGAGCGCAACCCTCGTCAATGCTGGAGCCGCCAGCGCCTGCCACGCCGAGCGCGCCCACTACCTGACCGTCGATCAGCACTGGAACGCCGCCGCCGAGCAGCAGCAGTTCATCAAGGGTGGTGAGATTGGTCGCACTGGAGTCGTTCTGGGCGCGCTCGGCGAGCACACTGGTTGCGGTCTTGGTTGACAGTGCCGTGAAGGCCTTGCGCTGGGCTGCCAGAGTATTGTGCGGGCCGACATTGTCATCACGCTGCAGCACCATTAAGTGACCTGAGCGGTCGACAACCGCTACGACAGCGGTTCGATCCTGGGCATGACAGGCACTCATGGTGGCATCTGCCAGTTTCTTACCGAGCGCCAGGGTCAGGTCTTTTCTGTCCGCTACGCCTTCAGTACTGGCCTGCGCGGCACCTGCCGCCAGACTGCCGATGAACAGCGTTATAAGGGAAAGTCGATGCAGCATTGAGGTCTCTCCTGGGGATGCATGAGTAGTTGCATTGGTCTATGTGGATACCCCTGCATACTGCTGCCCCGGAACCGTCAGTAGCGTTGCCTTTTCATTACGTATTTGTAATGGGCAGCTCGCGGGTTTAGCTCTAATCTGGCGCGATATCCCTGGAGATAAATATGCGCATTCTGGTTGTTGAAGACGAACGCAAGGCCGCCGAGTACCTGCAGAAAGGCCTGGGGGAATCCGGTTACCAGGTGGCGGTGGCTTTCGAGGGGCTGGACGCACGCCATCTGATCGAGGAAGAAACCTTTGATCTGATCATCCTCGACGTCATGTTGCCCGGCATGGATGGCTGGCAGCTGCTCAAACTGATCCGCATGCGCGGCCAGACGCCCGTCCTGTTCCTCACCGCACGCGACAGCGTTGAAGACCGCGTCAAAGGTCTGGAACTGGGTGCAGACGATTATCTGGTCAAGCCCTTCTCCTATTCCGAACTGCTCGCCCGTGTGCGCAGCCTGCTGCGCCGAGCCCCCCTGCGAGATAGCGAGCATTACACGCTGCACGACCTGGAAGTGGATGTCCTGCGGCGACAGGTGAGCCGGACTGGCCAACGCATCGCCCTGACCAACAAGGAATTCGCCTTGTTGCAGCTGTTGATCAGCCATCCCGGCGAAGTCATGTCCCGCAGCCGCATCGCTTCGGTGGTATGGAATATCAATTTTGACAGCGACACCAACGTCGTCGACGTAGCTATCAGGCGGTTGCGGGCGAAGGTGGACGACCCCTTCCAGCACAAGCTGGTGCATACCGTTCGAGGCATGGGCTACAAACTGGATGGCTCGGCGTGAGCAATCTGATGCATTCGCTGAGTTTGCGGCTAGGCCTGGCTTTTGCCCTTGTGGGTACGTTGCTGCTCGGCACCATTGGTGTCTATCTCTACCAGTCGTTGCAGCGCGAAATCGCCTGGCGGGACGATCAGGCATTGCTCGGGCGCCTTGAGCGGGTACAGCTGCTGCTGGAGAACAGCCCGGACCTCGATGCTCCGAGCGACCGGCCAGAGCTGTATGCCAACATGCTTGGTAATACGCAGCATTTTCTCTGGGTACTGGACGACAGCGGTCGCACGCTGGTCAGCATCAACCCGGCTGAGCTGGTAATGCCACAGCTGCCAGCCACTCGAGAACCTGTCTTTCACCAGGACCAGGCCGAAACCTATCGCCTGGTCACCCAGCAACTTGAGGTCAATGAGAGATCCCTGACCCTGATCGCCGGCCATCTACTGACCGAGCGGCAACTGATGCTCGCAGCGTATCGGTCGAACCTGATCGCCGTGCTGAGTGTTGGCAGCCTGCTGGCGTTTCTGCTGGGTTTCTGGATCAGCCAGCGCGGCTTGCTGCCTCTGCGGCGCCTTGCGCAGCAGGCAGCGTCAATCGATAGCGAGCATCTGTACCTGCGATTACACACGGCTAGCCGCTACAACGAGCTCGATTCGCTGGTGCAGAGTTTCAATCAGGCGCTGGAAAGATTGGAGGAAGGCTTCGACCAACTTTCACGGTTCTCCGGCGATCTGGCACACGAGATGCGCACACCGCTCAACAATCTCATCGGCCAGACCCAACAATCGCTTAGCCGGCACCGTTCGGCTGAGCAGTACGAACAGCTGCTGGAATCTAACCTGGAGGAGTTCGAGCGCCTGGCCCGGATGATCGACAGCCTGCTGTTTCTGGCGCGGTGCGTACAGCCAAAGCACAGTCTCGCGCGCCAGCCAACGGACCTTCACGCCCTCGCCGAGAGGCTCTGTGATTACTTCGAAGGGATGGCCGAGGATCAGCAGCTGGAACTGGCCAACCAGTGCAGCGGCACACTTGTGGTGGAACCCGAGATGCTCACCCGTGCCCTGGCCAATCTGATCGCCAACGCAGTGCGCTACGCCGACGCCGGCAGCACGATCAGCATAGCGAGTCGACAGGAGAACGCGCTCACGATCATCAGCGTTCATAACCTGGGGCCAGGCATTGAAGACGAACACCTGCCCAGATTGTTCGAGCGCTTCTATCGGGCAGACCCTTCAAGAAGCCTGCCGGGCGATAGTGGTGGCCTCGGCCTGGCTATCGTCGAGGCGATCGTGCGTCTGCACGGCGGAGCCGTCAGGGTCTCCAATATCGACGCGGGCGTGCGTTTCGAATTGCATTTCCCGACATAGCTCGATGCATGACAGTTTTGTAATCAGCGCGTCATGCTGGCGCCGGGGCCAAGCCCATATCCTGTACAGGTCAAGCAGCGGCCTATGCCGCGGCTAATAACTGAACAAGGATATTACCCATGAAATTTGTAATCGCCATGCTGTTTTCCCTTTCCGCTCTTACCTGCACTCTGGCCCAAGCCGAGGACGGCAGTCACCGCCTGCAGGACCTGCATCAAGTTCATCAGCAGGATAAGTGATCAGCAGCCAGACCTTTTTGCCCCGCCATCATCGTTCAGACCCAGAACCGCCATGGGGATTCTGGGTTGACTTCAAACCAGCGCACATCGATGCACAAAACTACTGCTTCCCGCGGCTAGTAATTCATCCTATGATTTACCAATAGGATGAATTTGAGGTGTGCATGTCATTACAACCCGTTCCTCGCTCTACGCTGGTTGAACGCGTCATCGACCAGCTGCGTGCCCAGTTGATGGAAGGCCAATGGCCGTGCGGCACGCGTATCCCAACCGAAGACAGTCTCAGTAAAACCCTGGGTGTGGGCAGGAATACCGTCCGCGAAGCGGTACGGGCTCTGGTCCACGCAGGTCTACTCGAATTGCGTCAAGGGGCAGGTACCTTTGTGCGCTCCGATCGTGATCCCACTGAACTGGTGCGCCGCCTGGCCGATGGAACATTGCGTGACCAGCTGGAGGTTCGGCGCGCATTAGAGGTCGAAGCTGCACGCCTGGCTGCGCTTCGGCGCTCCGATGAAGATCTGAAAGCCATTAGCGACGCGCTGCGGGCGCGCGGCTCCTGGACAGACGATGCCTCCCTCGAAGCCTTTGTCGACCGGGATGCCCAGTTTCATTTGAGTGTCGTGCGGGCCGGTCACAATGCGACGCTCCTGGAAATGTACCTGTACTTCTGGGGCGGCTTGCAGAACACCATTGCGCGCACGGAAGGGGACCAACATTTACCGGAACCCAGCCACGAGGCGCATGAAGCTGTGTATGAAGCCATTCGCCGTGGGTCTCCGGCCGAGGCCGCTGAAGCAGCTAGTCAGCTGCTGACTCCGGCGCTGGTGGCAACAACCGCCGTGCACAACAAAATCTGACCGGTGATATGCGGTCGTGGTCTCACAAGGATAAAGGATTGTGGAAGAGACTATTCTGACGTGGTGTTTGTTGCTCGCCGCTTCATTCCTCGGCGGCGGCTTGAACGCGATCGCCGGAGGCGGAAGTTTTTTCACGTTTCCGGCATTGGTCTATGCAGGGATACCCGTCGTGGCCGCCAATGCCACGGGTACACTCGCCCTGCTACCAGGTTACATTGCGAGTACCTGGGGTTATCGGGAAGACCTGAAAGCACCCGCCGCTCTGACCATGAGCATCGTCATTGCAGTGAGTGTTCTCGGTGGAGCCTTGGGCGCATTCGTGCTGCTTACAACGCCCGATGAGGTGTTCCGCGCCATCGTCCCCTGGCTATTGTTGCTCGCTACGGTTGTGTTTGCCGCGGCGCCCTGGCTGCTTCGTGCCTTCGGCCAAAACAAGAACGCAGGTGAGGCAGGTTCAATCACTCAAGGCTCAGCGCTGGCCGCTGTAAGCGTCTACGGGGGATATTTTAACGGCGGGTTAGGCATCCTTCTGCTCGCCGTGTTTGGCATGCTGGGGCATCGCAGCATCAATCAGATGCAGGCGCTCAAAAACCTGATCTCCTCCGTGTTAACGGCCATTGCCGTATGCGTTTACACATTCGGCGGAGCCATTGTCTGGTACGAAGCGACCATGATGATGGTAGCGGCGAGCATCGGGGGCTACGTGATGGCCCGGTTAGCCCGGCGACTCTCGCCCACTGTCGTGCGCGCGGTGGTGATTGTAACCGGCGCCATCATGACGACCCTGTTCTTTATGGGCTAACCGCCTAAGCCTGAACCTATCCGTTGTGGCCTGTTTTATCGATTACTTCGGCTGCGACGCAGAAGCGGAATCAAGATTGGAATAATGCCCCACTACAATTAACAGGTCGTCTTCACGGTGCAAGTAAGCCTGCTTCGTTTCATACTTCCTGGTGACGGGATTACGCCATTGATAGGCGTATTGCGCTTCGGGCTGGTCATCGACCAGATCAAGCATGTCCTGCCCGATGGGCTTGCCGGTGCGGTCTTTGAGGGACACAAAATCCTTGCCGATGAGATTCAGATCGTAGCCGTGGGCAAGGAATTGGTTGCTCTGCAGGTCGATAACGAAAGCATACAGTTCGTCCTGGATGTAACGAGGGTCCAGCCAGTTGATCGCATTAAGGGTCTTGTGGCGGTTTTCTTTCAGGTCCTCAGTAACACGCTCCAACAGCGCTTTCGCTTCTGCCTCACCTGGCCTGCCGAGGTAATAACCAACAGCCAGAATGTGGTCGCCGACGCGCTGGTAGAAAGCTTTCTTACGCTCGACCCTGCCCGTGCTCCGATTCACCCAACGGTACTCGCCCTCGCGGATCCCTTCTTCGGACTCCGACAATACAGTTTCAAAGTCGCGTTTGAGCCTGTCATCCAATAATGGCTTGATGTTTCGACCAATCAAGGCGTGAGATGGACCGCTGCTAGCGAGCATCACCCCTTCGCCATCCACCACGAAAACATACAAGTCCTCTTCAAGAAAGACCCCCTGTCGACTGAAGGCTGCCAGCGCGCGATCACCTTCTTCGCGGTAATGCTCTACCGCGCGTTCAAGCAACGCCTTCGCTCGGCGGGCGTCGTCAGGCTGAGTATCAGCAGATGCTGACGTTCCAAACACGATGCATAGGCCGATCAACAGCATCCAGCACTTATTCATTTTATTCTCCTGGTCGGTAACCTGTCAGACAGCTTGCCCATAATCGTAGCCATCCAACATCGTCCAAAAGGACGATATATGCAGGATCGGGATGCAAATGCGTGGAGCGCTTCGGAGCGCAACTGGGGACTGGCCCGCGCAAGGTAGACACCTAGGCGGATTGGTCTGAACAGGATGTCATGGGAGGCCCCGGCAATTGAGCATCGCCAGGTGAGCGGAACGTCCGGCTGATCGTTCAGTGAATGATCAGACCAGACGTTCCATAACGTGTTTACTTGGCGACCGTAACAATCTCGCGGCGCTCTTTCAGTGCGGCAGGCACGTCTGCTTCGTCCATGAAGAACTGCGAATACCACTCACGCAATTGATACACCGGGCCGTCACCTTCAGCGAGCAGCGGGTTATCGATACGCACCTTGGTTTTCCAGATATCCACGTCCTGATAGAAGGACTCACGGTTCTGTTGAACATATTGCAGAGCCAACTCCCGGTTCTGCTCTTCGCTCCAACCCGGGATTTTCTTCACCAGCACGCCGAAGCGCAGTTCGAAGCTATCCGGCGTAATGGGCACGTGGCAGTTCAGCAGTATGCTCTCGACAGTCATCCCATCGAATTCGGCGCGCATGCGGGTGAAGTGTGTAGCGGGACCGTAATAGGCCGACTCGGCTACCAGATCCCCGCCCAAACGCTCTGAATCACCGTGGAATATCTGCTCGCCAATATGCCCTTCGAAGACGTTCGCAAAGTATTTGGTCGGCGTGCCATGAACCGGGCCGAAATGCTGCGCATCTGCCAGGTTGTCGACCAGCTCGCGCGGGTTGGTTTCGATGATCATCAGGTCGAGGTGCCAATCATGATCCCACTCGTCGCTATCAATCTCAGGCAAGTGTGGGATTTCGACCCCTTCTTCAGGCGCTTTGCCCTCAGGGTTATTCCAGACAAACAGCAGACGATTGACTTCTTTGGTCAGCCATTTCCGTGTTTTGGCTTTGGGAGGTATACGCTTGCAATAGGGGATCGCCGCGCAACGACCGCTGGCTTCGAACTCCCAGTGATGGAATGGGCAGACGATACGGCCATTTACCAGCTCACCGGTAGACAGGTCAGCGCCCATGTGTGGGCAATGCGCATCAAGCACGCTGATGTTGCCTTCGTCAGCCGCAAAGGCCAGCAAACGCGTCCCGAAGATATTCAGTGTATGGATCTGGCCGTCACGATACTGCTCGGCTTCGCCAAGACAATGCCAACCACGGCCATAGCGATATTCAGCTGTGGTTGGGACTGTTTTTATATCTACCATTTGTGTCATGTCCATGTCCTCGCTTCAATTCATGTGCGGCGTGTATAACCACATTCAACGTAGGACATAGTCGCCAAGCCAACAGTTTGCTTCATCCTCCACTCGGACTAGATGCTCGACCGGCTCACTTGACGCGCCAATCGGCGATGATTTCTTGATTGAGGGCGAAGGGCTGCGCATTGATCGTTCTTTTCTGATGTAAGCCTTCTACATCCTCACAGGCGAGCCAGCAGATAACCTTGGCTGGCACTTCTGGCGGAGCTGAACCGTTACGCAGCGCAATGACGCCTTTTTCGCCAATGGTTACCTTCAACGCCTCAGTCGTCACCACGCCAGGGTTCACCGTATAGGCTCTCAGGCCCTGGTCACCCAGTTCTGTCGTGATAATCCCGGAGAGACGCGATACCGCAGCCTTGCCTGCCCCGTAGGCGTAGCCCCAGCCGCCCTTTCCTGCGGCTACTGGCGGATCGGTTTCGCCCGCCCCCGAGGTGATATTGATAATCACGCCATCCCCACGCGCGACCATATGCGAGGCAATACGCTGGCTTAATAGAAAAGGCGCAAGCAGGTAACCTTGATAGACGCGCTCGAGGGTGTCAGGACCTAGATCCATGAATGAACTGTTGAGATCGTTACCTTGATACACCGCATTGTTGACCAGCACATCGACCCGGCCTGCCTGCTCGATGGCAGCCGCAGCAGCTGAAAGCACCGAGTCGGCATCTAGAAGGTCCATCCGGATGGTCCATGCCCTGCGTCCGAGCTTTTCCACCAGCGCGGCGGTCTCCAGCAAGCTGCCAGACAACGGCAGCCCATCGCCAGTGGTCAGGGCGTGCTCGTGCTTTTCACCTTCGGCGAGAGTTCGCGCGCTGAGGACAATGTCGTATCCCTGCTGGGCAAAAGCGAGAGCGGTGGCGCGGCCAATGCCGCGACTGGCACCGGTGATAAAAGCGACCTTGTTCATATGGATCCTCCGTCTGGGATCCATATGATTGCTGAACGGGTTGGTTAGAGCATGGTCAATTCGGACCAGACAGCGATTTGATTGTCATCCAGATCAGCCCGTGGTGCGCAGCGGCTTGACCTCAGGTTTGATCAACGAAGCGCTGGTGCCGCGATAGGGCGAGATCCCACCCTGACCAAGGGAAACGACGCTATTGAGCATGACGCGCACCAACTCAGCCTGCCGCCGTACGCCAGTCTTGGAGAAAATCGCACGGAGATGAGCCCGCGCAGTGTTACGCATGATGCCAAGATTCTCGGCAGCCTCTTCCAGCGACAGACCATTGGCCAGCTCTAACGCCAACGCGGTTTCAGCTGGAGTGAAGTTAAACAGTTCCTTGGCAATACGTGCATCGACTTGTGATCTGCCCACCGCATCGCGGATGTAAACCATGACCGCGGGCTGACCTTTGCCTTCTGCCCATTCCATCGAAGGCACCGGCTCGACGACCACTCCCAGGCTCACTTCGCCGGATGGTCTGGCAATGGAAAGCGCTTCCCGGGCTTCAGTTGCCATTCCGAGGTCATGCGACTCTGCAGCTTCTCGGATCATCTTGTGCAGGTTGCGATTGTCGCTTGGATAATTGGCCTCCAGACGGCCGCCAACTAGCTTCAATCCGTCCGACAACTTGAGCATTTCACGCGCGACGTCGTTCAGTTGCAACACCGCTCCGGTATCGTCCAGCACCAGAGTCGCGACGGACAGTCTGTTGATCGCCTGCGAGTAGAGATTACCCAGCAACTCGCTACGCCCCAGAAGATTGTGGACGTGAAGGCTACGGCGAAGATGTGGCAGCAACCGCGAGCAAAGGAGCTTCTCCTCCTGATTGAATCGCGGGGCGGATTCCGGGCGTGTGATACGGAAGCGCAATACACCCGCTTCCGGCGTGGAAATGTCAGCGCCCATTACATGGAAAACATCGTTGTCTCTGGAGTACCCCTGGTAGTACACCGAGTTGCGCCATTCATCTTCGGTCATTACATCATCGAGCGTAAAAACCTTGTCGACAGGCTGGCCTGAGAACGGCGTGTCGTTGTGATAATAGGCGTAATAAGTGACCCTTCCGCGCCCTTCGAGATTGCCAGCGACCATCATCAATCCGACGTCCTCAACACCCGGAATACGCAGGATTAGGGTTACGAAATTGGCGCGAAAAAGCAGGCGTAGCTCTTCGAGGGCGGCGGACAATCGGTCGTCTTCCAACGCCCCATCATGAATACATCCGACAATGCGGTCATACTCGTCCATTGATATGAGCCGTCCGGCGGCGAAGGCAGTCTCGGCCTCTATTATCGTTGTCATTGTTGCTCTCCAGGTACTTCATGCGTCGTTACTTTGACGACCAGGTTTTATTATGTGGCGTCCTGCCTTGACCCTCGATCCCTGAAAGACACAGCCAACTATAACCTTCCCGAGACACTCGACTGCGAGTTATTTGTCTCGCGAATATTACAGATTGATACGGACTGGTCGGTCTAGCCGTGCCGACTTCTGCTCGCTGGCAGCAAGACCGATCACACTGTTAAGAATGATCCGTACCAGCTCTGTCTGTCGACGTGTACCCGTCTTTGAAAAGACGGCTCGAAGATGCGCCCGCGCGGTGCTACGTTGCATTCCGAGCGCGTTGGCGGTCTCTTCCAGCGAAGCGCCGTTCGCCAGCTCCATCGCAACGCTCGCCTCTGTTCGGGTAAGACCGAAGATCTGCTGGACTCGATCGGCATTGATCATCGGAACCCCGCTGACGTCTCGTACATACACCGCAATGGCAGGTTGATTCTCACCATTGGCCCACTCCTCTGATGCCACCGACTCAAGCACCAATCCAAGACACGGCTGCCCCGATGAGCGCGCAATCGACAGCGCACCGGTGCCCGCGGCAGATCCGCTTCGCATAGCGCAAAGGATGCTGTTCACCGCTTCATACAAACGCTTGTTGTCGCCCGAATAGGTCGCTGTGACGCGGCCCTCGACCAGCCGCAAACCATCAGCTGCGACCAGCAAGTCTCGACCCAGGGAGTTCGTCTCAATCAATCGCCCCCTTTCATCCAGAACCAGAGTTGCCACTGCCAACCGACCTGCTGCCTGGGAATACAAGGTGTTGAGTGATTCGTTGCGGGTAAGGAGGTTACGTATGTGCAATACACGCATGAAATGCGAGATCAATCGGGTGCAGAAGGTTTTCTCGGCAGCGCTGAAGTCGGCCTGTGAAGAAGGTCGCGTGATACGAAAACGGCATACTCCCGAACCTGGGGGCAGGATATCCACCCCTAGCACATGATGAATCGAGCGAGGCTTGCAGAATTCGCGGTAGTAACGCGATTCAATCCAGGCGTCTTCACTCATCAGGTCAGTGACGGTGAATACCTGGTTTGCTTCCGAGCTGATCAATGGGGTTGGCAACCCCGGGTAGTCAAAGTTAAGGCCAGCTTCGGTATCCTCGGCCCCGAGCACCAGCATAACGCCATGATCCCGATGGCGCGGTGCTCGAAGAATGAGCGTGACGAAATTCGCTTGATAGATATCTCTAAGCCGGGCAAGGCAGTCGCTCCAGCTATGCTCGTCGATGGCAGAGTTGTAGAACTCCCCCAACAACGAGTCATAGTCATTGAGACTCAAGGTTGCGAGTCCCTGTGCCACGCCCGCCCCCATGCTCAGGTCTGCTCCAGACCGGTCAGCGACGTGGGCGCATTAGGCGCCACCTTTACTGACACCAGCGACTTGGACCGGTGAAACCATGCAGCCAGACCGGGCAACAGGAATATTGCACCGAACACGTTCACCAGGAACATGAAGGCCAGCAGAATGCCCATATCAGCCTGGAACTTCAGCGGAGCGAAGGCCCAGGTGCCTACACCAATCGACATGGTGAATGCTGTGAAGAGCGCCGCCGTGCCGCGCTGACACATAGCCTCGTAAAACGCGGTGCGCAAATCCTTGCCCATCGCCAGTTCGTGCTGCATCCGTTCATATAGATAGATACCGTAGTCCACGCCCACACCTACGCCGAGTGCCAGAACGGGTAGCGTTGCCACCTTCAGGCCGATACCAAAGGTGGCCATGACTGCATTACACAACGTGGCAACAATGGCCAAGGGCGTGATGATGCACAACACGGCGCGGAAGGAACGGAAGGTCAGCCAGCAGAACAAGGCGACGGATAACAGCAGGGCACCGTGCATCTGCACTTCGGCTTTTTTCACCGCCTCGTTGGAGGCCGCCATCACACCTACGTTGCCGCCACCAAGCTTGAACTCAACCTTCGGCTCATCCACGTTAGCGATGATCTGCTCGACTTCATCAACGACGTTCGCGACCGTCCCGCCCTCATGGTTGGCTAGAAACAACAGAATCTGCATGGTTTCGCAACCATCGACCACCAGGCCATGCGAACTGGAGTAGGCCGTTGAGCCTGGCTGCAACCCGCGCGACGCACCCGGAATAGCGGCCCACCGGGGGTTGCCCTCGTTATTACCGGAAATACTGACCTTACCCATTCCTGCCACGCTCTGAACGGACTGGACACCAGGGATACTACGAGCGTGGAAATCGATCTCCTCAACCGCCCGCATGACGTCCGGATCGAGACAGGCCTCGGATTGTTGAGCTCCCTGCGCTTCTACGTAGATCGACAGCACATCGAGACCAATTGAATAACGGCTGATGATATTGGCGTTATCGTAGTTGTAGCGAGACTCGTCACGCAGTTCGGGTGCGCCAGTTCCCACGTCACCTACAACCAGATCCCGACTCTTCCAGGCACCGCCTATCAGGAGCACTAAACTCACGGCAAAAACGACCAGCGCCGGACCGGGTGTAGCCAGCACGGACAACCGCCACCACAGCTTGTGCTTCTCACCTGGCGCAACGTAATTGGTCTTGCCAGCGCCTGGTTCCAGATGCATGTGCGAGATAATGATGGGCAGCATCATCTTGTTGGTGATGATCATCAACAACACGCCGATACAGGCCGTGACGCCCAGCTCATGAACGATAGGGATATCGATCAGCATGATCACGCCAAAGCCCAGCGCATTCATCAACAGCGCGAGCGCACCGGGAATGAATATTTTGCAGAAGGCGCCATGCGCGGCTTCTATGGAGCTGCTCCCGGCAAGCACATCCTGCTTCCAGGCATTGGTCATCTGTACCGCGTGGGATACACCGATCGAAAAAATCAGGAATGGCACTAGGATCGACATGGGATCAATCCCGAGCCCGAGCAGCGGCAATAAGCCGAGCAACCACACGACCGGCATCAATGCCACTGTCAGCGCCACCACAGTTAGTTTTATCGAACGCGTGTAGAGCCACAACAACGCGGCGGTGATGAAAAAGGCGAGGACAAAGAATCCCATCACGGCTATCAGACCATCGACAACGTCGCCGACCAGCTTGGAGAAGCCAACTATGTTGATCTCGATGTTCTCGTTATCAAATCGCGTGCGGATCTCTTCCAATTGCTTGGCGATGTCGACATAGGAAACCTGTTCCCCGGTTTCCGGATTGATCTCCTGCAAGTCGGCGGTGACCATCGCAGCACTGAAGTCGTTGGCGACCAGTCGGCCCACCTGACCAGAGCGCGCCGTATTGCTACGCACCTGAGCCAGGTCTTCCGGGGTCCCGCTGAAATGAGGCGGGATGACGACATCACCGATAAAGCCAAACTCGGTAATCTCGATATAGCGCACGTCCGGTGTAAACAACGAGCGCACACTGGCCCGCCGCACGCCGGGAATATAGAAGACCTCGTCAGTCACCTTGCGCAGGGTATCCAGGAACTCGACGTTGTAGATGTCGCCTTCGCCCTTCCAGCGCACGCTTACCATCATGGTATTGGCGCCCGAGAAAATCTCGCTGTAATGCAGATAGTTCTGCATGAACGGGTGATTGACCGGGATCTGCTTGTTGAAACCAGGGTCCAACCGCACCTGTGTAGCGCTGTAGCCAAGCGCAATGGTAATCAGAATGAACAGCGCCAGCAGAGGCTTGCGCCAGGCCAGCAGCCGATCAGCACTCCATTCAACGGTGCGATCTATCAAGCGGTTGCCTTTACTCATGACGCTCTCCTATTTACCTGTAACGGCCAGCAGGTCCTGGCTCTCCTGCAGCACACCGCGCTGCCCGGCCACGAACAATTCGCCATCCGGCAGCGTGACCGCAGAGGTCAAAGTGCCCAGGCCTTTCAGAAAGCCCGTGTCCAGAACATTTCCCTGGTCATCGATGCTCACGAACGAGCCCCCAGTGCCGACAATCACTACGCCACTGCCGTCATTAGCCAGGGCATGACCGTATAAGGGCATCTTGTGCGGAATCTCTATTTGCGCCCAATTGAGGCCTTCGTCCTGGCTGAAAAAGACATTGCCGCGCATGCCGTAGGCAATCCAGGCGTCATTGCCCAGACTGGTTACGCCGAACAGCGATCCGTTATAGAAAGCCTCTAAGGGCTCCCAGGTCTGGCCGGCATCGGTGCTGCGGAGTACCAGCCCCATCTCGCCGACGACGATGCGCAGAGCTCCATCACCGGCCATGTCATTCAAGTGTTCGCCCTGGATCGGCAGGTCCGTCGCCTGCCAGGTGAGACCTGCATCACCGGACTCGAAAAACTTTCCGAAACTGCCGTAGGCATACACCTGACGTCCGTCCGGGCTCCAGGTGCCGAGCAGCGGCTCACCAAGTTCCGTATCGTGCATGACCGATTCCCAGTTATCCCCGTTATCGGTACTGCGCAGGATCAGGCTGTCATGCCCGGCCGCCAACAGAACCCCATCGCTGACTCGGCTGACATTGGTCAGCGTGGCCGGAATATCGACCTCCCGGCTCGTGGCATTCCAGCTTTCGCCGCCGTCACGGCTCTTGAGAATGGTGCCCCTTTCGCCGACAGCTACCAGGGCGTCATCGACACGGATCAGATCGTTGATCTGGATCCGCCCGAGATCCAGGTGCGCGGTATCCAGGTCCTGCTCACTTCGAGGTGAAAAGGCGTAAATCACCAGGGCAGCAACGACCACACAGAAGGCATAGCTGATTAGTTTGCTCATGGCGCAATCCATCAACGGAAACGGATTCCTAGCCCTGGAGGCCGTTTCCTTTTGTTTTTATATGAACTGGGTCGCTGTCCAGAGACAAAGCCGCGACCGCAGAGTCTGACCCGATGGTGATTCGGATCAGATCTGCGAACATCGTCCAAACGGCTTACAAGAAAACAGATAGGCAGGAGGGGGTTCGGAGGGACAGTATTAAAGGACTTCGAATAGCCCGGCTGCGCCCATTCCGCCACCGATACACATGGAAACGACCACGTAGCGTACGCCGCGGCGACGCCCTTCCAGCAGGGCATGCCCAACCATACGCGCACCACTCATACCGAACGGATGACCAATGGAAATGGCGCCGCCGTTTACGTTCAGGCGATCATTGGGGATGCCCAGCGTGTCGCGGCAATACAGCACCTGACTGGCGAAGGCCTCGTTGATTTCCCACAGACCGATATCCTCGACCTTGAGCTTGAAACGCTCTAGCAGCTTAGGAATCGCATACACCGGACCAATCCCCATTTCCTCGGGCTTGCAACCCGCCACAGCGATACCACGGTAGATGCCCAGCGGTTTCAGACCACGGCGGTCGGCTTCGGTACGGCTCATCAGCAGACAGGCCGCAGCGCCATCGGAGAACTGGGAAGCGTTACCGGCGGTGATGTGCTGGCCTTGCTTGATCCACTGACCGTCCTTCCATACCGGCTTCAGGCCTTGCAGCCCTTCGAGGGTGGTCGAGGTGCGGTTACATTCGTCACGATCAGCAGTCACCTGCTCGTGGCCGGTGGGCGAGCCTTCCTTGTCGAACAGCCGCTTGCTGGCGGTGAGCGGTACAATTTCATCCGCAAACAGCCCGGCCTCCTGTGCGTTGGCCGTCCGCTGCTGGCTCTGCAGGGCGTATTCATCCTGCGCCGCGCGGCTGATCCCATAACGTTCGGCAACGATTTCTGCCGTCTCGATCATGGGTATATACGCGGCCGGCGCCACTTCCATTACCGCTTCGGAACGCGCGCGGTGGGTGTTCTTGTGCTTGGTCTGGGTCAGCGACAGCGACTCGACGCCGCCTCCGATAGCCACATCCATTTCACCGGTCATGATCGCCTTGGCAGCTTCGCCAATCGCCATCAATCCAGAAGCGCACATGCGATCAACCGCCATACCCGCTACTGTTTCAGGCAGGCCACCGGTGTAGGCGCACAGACGCCCGATGTTGTAGCCCTGGGTACCCTGCTGCACGGCAGCGCCCATGATCACATCTCCGACATCCGCCGGATCGATACCAGCCCGCTCAACCACGGCACGAATCACATGCCCGCCGAGTACCGGGGCTTCGGTGTCATTGAATGAACCGCGGAAGGATTTGGCCAGCGCGGTACGCGCGGTGGCGACAATAACTGCTTCTTGCATGGGTTGCCTCATCAGGAATCTGGGTTAAAGGTGTAACGGCTGATGGTGTCCACCACACAGCCGGGACGGTCGCTGCCCTGAACTTCAACGGTGACGCGTACCACTACCTGTACGGCGCCGTTGGCCAGAGTTTCGACCTGGGTAATTTCGCCGTTACCGCGAATGCTGGCGCCAACCCGCACCGGGGCCGGAAAGCGCACGCGGTCGCAGCCGTAGTTCACGCCCATCTGCAGGTTTTCAACCTTCATCAGTTGCGGCAGGAAATAATTCACTAGCGACAGGGTCAGGTAGCCGTGGGCGATGGTGCCGCCGAACGGGCCGGTCTTGGCCTTCTCAGGATCGACGTGAATCCATTGATGGTCGCCGGTGGCGTCGGCAAAGGTATCGACGCGCTGCTGATTGATAGTCATCCACTCGGTCACGCCGAGGGACTGGCCCACTGCCTGTTCCAGGGCAGCGGCGCTTTTGAAAACGGTGGTCATGTTGATTCTCCTGATTAAACCTTGATTGGGGCTTCCGGCTGGTGGTGACGGTTCATCTGGCGTGTCGCCCGATCCCGAGCCACCCACCTCAGACACGCCGCAAGTACGTCCCTGTAGGCTCGGCTGTTGCCATCCATGGCAACCAACGGTCTGAAGTGGGCGGCTCGGAACCGTGCTTGCATGGCTTCGTGAGTTTCGCAACAAGCGCAACAGCTTGACGACTTTGGGGTTGGGTACCATCAGCCTGCACCAGCTTCCGCAGCACGCTTGGCTGCGGGCTACTGTGGACCGTTGGTTGCCAGGGATGGCAACAGCGAGCCTCCATGGATGGATTCACGGCGTGTCCGCAGTAGCCCGCAGGCAAGCGTGCAACACCGCAACACCCCAGCACACCAGCACACCAGCACACCAACCCAGACCATCAAGCCTGCTGCGAGCTCACCGGCACTATCTCGCCGGTCATGTAGCTGGAGTAATCGCTTGCGAGGAACATCATCACGTTGGCCACTTCCCAGCACTCGGCGCCACGGCCGAAGGCTTCGCGGGATTCCAGTTCCTTCAGCAGGGCCTCGGGGGCGGACTTGCGTAGCATCGGGTGTACTGCCAGCGAGGGTGCAACGGCATTGATGCGTACATTCAGTTCTGCAGCTTCCAGTGCCGCGCAGCGGGTCAGCGCCATCACACCGGCCTTGGCCGCCGCGTAATGCGCCTGCTCCTTCTGCGCTCGCCAGCCGAGGACCGAAGCATTATTGACGATCACCCCACCCTGCCCGCGCGCCTTCATGACTTGCAGCATGTAACGGGTCATGCGCATGGTGCCATTGAGGGTTACATCGATGACCTTGTTCCACTCCGCATCTTCCATCTCGATCAGCGCCTTGGTTGTTCCCAGCCCAGCGTTATTGATCAGGATGTCGATGCCCTGCAGCCTGTCCTCGGCAAAGTCGATCAGCGCACGCACCTCGGTCTCGTCGGCAACGTTGCAGAGCTTGCCCCACACGGCCGCAAGTCCGGTTTCCTGCTTGAGCTTGTCCACGGAAGCGGCCAGACGGCCCTCATGCACATCACTGATAACGATAGCGCGGCAGCCCTCTTCAACCGCTCTGGTTGCTGCGGCGAAACCAATGCCGGCACCAGCCGCGGCGGTGATCAATACCGACTTGTCTTTGAGCAGACCATGGCCTGCTACATATTGGGGATTCTTCAAATCTATCATGGTTATCTGCCTTTGGGTTCTTTGGGCATGCCGAGTCCGCGCTCCGCGATGATGTTGCGCTGAATCTGGTTGGTGCCGCCGTAAATGGTGTCGGAGCGGGTGAACAGGAACATCGACTGCAGGCGTGTGAGGTTGTAAGGCGCGGACTCGATGATTTCCGCCTCCGGACCCAGCACATCCATCGCCAGCGCACCCAGATTGCGGTGCCAACTGGACCAGTGCAGCTTGTAGACCAATGAGGAACTGTCGGGCTCACTGGAGCCGTTATCCGAGAGCATGCGCATGGCGTTGTAGCGCATCAGCCGCAAGCCGGTGTGGGCCTCGGCAATACGTTGGCGGATGCTGGGCTCGGTGGCTGCGCCATTTGCCTTGGCGATGCGGATAATTTCATCCAGCTCATTCTGGAACTGCATCTGCTGGCCGAGCGTCGACACGCCCCGCTCAAATCCCAGCAGCCCCATGGCCACCTTCCAGCCGTCTCCGGGTTCACCAACAATGTCAGCGGCCACGGCATCATCGAAGAAGACCTCGTTGAATTCCGAGGTGCCGGTGAGCTGCTCGATCGGCCGCACCGTGACGCCCGGCTGGTGCATGGAAACCAGGAAGAAGCCCAGGCCCCGGTGCGCCTGCGAGTCCGGATCGGTGCGGGCGATAACAAAACACCAGTCGGACTCATGAGCCAGCGAGGTCCAGACTTTCTGCCCATTGATGAGCCACTTGCCGGACGCCGTATCTTGCGTGGCCTTGGTTCTGACATTGGCGAGATCCGAGCCGGCGCTCGGCTCGGAATAACCCTGGCACCAGAGCTCGGTGCCGGCGACTATGCCGGGCAGGTAACTCTGCTTCTGTTCTTCGCTGCCGAACGCAATCAACGTCGGGCCGGCGAGCCCTTCGCCGATATGACCGACTCGGCCGGGAGCACCGGCGCGGGCGTATTCTTCAAAGAAGATCACCTGCTGTTCAATCGACGCCCCTCGGCCGCCGTATTGTTGCGGCCAGCCGACGCAGGTCCAGCCGCCTTCGGCCAGCTTCTGCTCCCAGCGTTTGCGTTCTTCCGGGAACATGTGTTCGTCGCCGGGGCCGCCGCGATAGCGTAGCACCTCGAATTCGCCGACCAGATTGTCCCGCAGCCAGCCAGCCACTTCTCCGCGGAAGGCTTCGTCTTCCGGGCTGAACGTCAATTTCATCTTGGCTTCCTCAGTCCAGCAACAGGCCGGCGATCAGCTCACGCTGCGCCGCCCCGTTGCCCAGATACAGTTCACTGGCCTTGGCCCGTTTGAAATAGAGATGCACGTCATACTCCCAGGTAAAGCCCACCCCGCCGTGCAGCTGGATGGCGTTACCCGCATTGAAGAACAGCGTGTCCGAGCAATAACCCTTGGCCATCGCGGCCGCCTCGTGGAGTTCGCTGGCGATGCGTTGATCGCCGTCTGGGCTCAGCACTTCCTGCGCCACGCAGGCGGCGTAATGCACCGCCGAGCGCGCCACTTCGCACTTCAGCTTCATGTCCGCGGCTTTGTGTTTGAGCGCCTGGTAGCTGGCGATGGGACGACCGAACTGCACCCGCTCCTGCATGTAGGCCACGCTCATGTCCAGCAGCTGCTGGGCTGCGCCCATCTGTTCGGCGGCCAGACATACCTTGGCCAAATCGATAAGGGACATAAGCTGTGCAGCACCCTGACCGGCAGTGCCCATCAGGGCAGTGGCGGGCAGCTGGACATCAGCAAGAGTGATCTGTGCCTGGTGTCGAGTCTGATCCATGGTCGGCAACCATTGGCGAGCAACACCTGCAGTCTCGGCCGGGACGGCGAACAGCGAGATGCCGTCCATACCCTGGCTCCCCGGTGCACGAGCAGCAATGATCAGCAAATCAGCACTGTGGCCGTCGACGACATAGCGCAGTTCGCCATCAAGCTGGTAACCCTCGTGGGTGGCTTGCCAGGTCGCGGTAACCGCTTCGCAGCCCCACTGCCCACCTGTGCGCGCCGCCTGCGGCCCGGTCCAGGCCAGCGTGGCGGTCAGACTGCCATCGACCATGGCCGGCAGATATTGCTGCTTGTGCTCGTCAGTCCCCGCGAGCAGCAGGCTATTGGCGCCGAGACAGACTGTCGCGAAAAAAGGCGAACACAGCA
Organism: Pseudomonas saliphila; assembly: GCF_008638345.1. Lineage (GTDB taxonomy): Bacteria > Pseudomonadota > Gammaproteobacteria > Pseudomonadales > Pseudomonadaceae > Halopseudomonas > Halopseudomonas saliphila. The sequence goes on from NZ_VTVA01000004.1 coordinate 67,124, forward strand.
GCACTCGACCCATTTGCTCCAACACCGCCGCCAGCTCGACGTGGCCCAGGCCCATGCCGCCGTATTCTTCCGGCACGGTAATCGCCTGGAAACACAGTTCCTGGCAGATGCGTTGCCAGAGCGCCGGATCGTAACCCGCCTCGGTAGCCATGGCTTCGCGCACGGCTGCCGAGGTGGATACATCCCGCAGAAATTCTTCCGCAGTATCGCGGATCATGTTCTGCTCGTCGGTGAAGCGAAATTCCATGGATTGTCTCCGGGCTTAGGCGCCGTACACTTTCTGCGCGGGTACTTCCGTGCTCAGCAGCGCCTGCACCGCTTCGCCTACTTGAGCCGGTTGCCAATGGGCGCCCTTGTCGACGCCTTCGGTAGTGCGCCAGCCATCGGCAATGGAGATCTTTCCGCCTTCTGCCTCGAAGACGCGCCCGGTCACCTGAGCCGCTTCAGCTGACGCCAACCAGGCCAGCAGCGAGCTGACATTCTCCGGCGCCCAGTAATCGAAGCTGCCATCGGTTGGCTTGGCCATGCGCTCGGCCATCGCGTCTACCGCCGTGGTCATGCCGGTACGGGCAGCCGGAGCTACAGCGTTGGCGGTGATGCCATAACGGCGCAGTTCGGCCGCCTGGTTCAGAGTCAGCGCAGCGATACCCGCCTTGGCGGCGGCATAGTTGGACTGGCCGATAGAGCCCTGCAGACCTGCACCTGAAGTGGTATTGATGATGCGTGCATCGACCTTGTTGCCTGCCTTGGCCTGATCACGCCAATAGTGCACGGCATGGGAGCTGATGCAGAAATGCCCCTTGAGGTGCACGGCCATGATGGTGTCCCACTCGGCTTCGGTCATCGACGCAAACATGCGGTCGCGGTTGACGCCGGCGTTGTTCACGACCACGTGCAGATCACCGTAGGTATCGATGGCCTGTTTGACGGCATTCTCGCTGTCGGAATAATGGGTGATGTCCGAGGTATTGACCACGGCGCGGCCACCGGCGGCGACGATCTCATCGACGACCTTCTGTGCGGCGTCACGGTTGATGTCGTTGACGATGACGCAGGCACCTTCGCTGGCGAACACCCGCGCATGGGCCGCGCCCAATCCCCCACCGGCGCCGGTGATAATCGCTACTCTATCGTTCAAAATACCCATCTTTAGCGCTCCTGTTCTTGGCACCACTGAACGCTTGTTTTCGCGTCCAGTGGGAGCATCTCTGATCAGAGACGCTCAATAATGGTGACGTTGGCCTGGCCACCGCCTTCGCACATGGTCTGCAGGGCGTAACGGCCGCCGCTGCGCTCCAACTCGTGCAGCAAGGTGGTCATCAGGCGTGCGCCCGTGGCGCCGAGCGGGTGGCCAAGAGCAATGGCGCCGCCGTTGACGTTGGTTTTTGCCGGGTCGTAATCCAGTTCTTTCTGCCAGGCCATAACTACCGAGGCGAAGGCTTCGTTGATCTCCACCAGATCGATGTCGGCCATGCTCATACCCGCGCGTTGCAGCGCTTTACGGGTGGCGGCAATGGGCGCCGTCAGATGCCAGATCGGGTCGTCGCCGAGCACGGTCAGGTTATGAATTCGCGCGCGTGGCGTGAGGTTGTAGCGTTTGAGCGCGGCTTCCGAGACCACCAACATGGCAGCCGAGGCGTCGCAGGTCTGACTGGACACGGCGGCGGTAATGTCCGGAAACTGCGGATCGACCGGCTCCAGCGAGGCCATTTTTTCAAGGGTCGTCTCGCGAGGCGTTTCGTCATGGCTAAGGCCGTTACAACCGACTATCTCGCGCTGAAAGCGTCCCTCGGCGATAGCGTGGAGTGCACGCCGGTGGCTTTCCAGAGCAAAGGCTTCCATGTCTGCACGGCTGATATTCCAGTGGCTGGCGATGCGCTGAGCTGAATAGAACTGGTTGACCGGCTGGTCGCCAAAACGCGCCTGCCAGCCCTGGCTGCCGGAGAATGGATCGGGGAAACCCAGTGGCTGCCCGGCGAGCATGGCGGAAGAAATAGGAATCTGCGTCATGGTTTGTACGCCGCCGACGGCGACCACGTCCTGGGTCCCGCTCATCACAGCCTGCGCGGCAAAATGCACCGCCTGCTGGGATGAACCGCACTGCCGGTCGACAGTGGTGCCCGGTACATTCAGTGGCAGGCCCGCGGCGAGCCAGCTGGTGCGGGCGATATCACCAGCCTGCGAGCCAATGGTGTCGACACAGCCAAAAATCACATCGTCGTATTCGTCGGCGGGAATCGCGTTGCGCTCTACCAGCGCCTTGAGCACGTGGGCACCGAGATCAATCGCGTGCACGTTCGACAGCGAGCCCTTGCGTCTGCCTGTCGGCGTGCGCAACGCGTCTACGATATAGGCTTGTGGCATGGTTATTCTCCGAAGGTGAATTGCGGACCGATGGGGGCCCCGTCGGCGAGCACGGCCGTGGCCACCCGCGACTTGTGGAAGGCTCGATCACCCCAGGAGGAGTCCAGCGCCCAGGCGCGTTTCATGAACATCTGCAGATCGACTTCCCAGGTGTAACCCATGGCGCCATGCACCTGAATGCCATGCCGCGCGGCGAGCCAGGCCGCCTCGCAGCAAGCCAGTTTGGCGTGCGACACATGCAGATCGACATTGGCTTCGCCTTGCGCCAGCGCGTGGGCGGCGCGGTAGAGAACCGGCTTGGCAAATTCGATTTTCTCGGCGACTTGGGCCAGGTGATGCTTGACCGCCTGAAAGCTGCCGATCGGCTTGCCAAACTGCTTGCGCTGAACCACGTAATCAATCGACAGATCCAGCATACGCTGGGCCAGCCCGATGCTCTGGCCGGCTACCGCCAGCGCGCCGCGGTTGAGCGTCTGGTTCCAGATGGCCTGACCCTGTGCGGCGTCGACGATGCGAGTCTCGTCGCTCGGGCTGAAGGTGATCCGACTCAGCCGGCGAGAGCTGTCGATGCTCGGGTTGCGCTCGAAACCTATGCTCTCGCGGCGCACGCTGTGTATCTCGCCGTTGTGCTCAAGCAGTATTACGTCCGCCAGGTGCACATCGGCGACCAGCGGGTTGACTGGATGGCCCACGGCAAAACGGGCGTCGCCCTCGGCAATTTTCGACAGCATTTCATCCCGGCGCGGTGTTGCTTCCGGCAGTGCACTGAGCAGACCGGTGGCAACGTAGGCGGTGTCGGCCATGGAGTCAGCGATGGCGTAGTAGCCCAGTTCCTGCGTCATCAGTGCCCAGGCGACATCGTCCATCCCCAGGCCGCCAAGCGCTTCGGGGACAGACAACGCAGTCAGCCCTTGTGCGGCCATCTTGCTGCGCAGTTCCGGGGAGCGACCATCGTCGGTATCCCATATCTCGCGCAGCATTTCCGGCGGTGCTTCGGTCATCAGGAAGCGGCTGATCGCCTCGCGAAAGGCAAGCTGGTCTTCGGTAAAGGTAAAGTCCATGTTTGGCTTCCTCAGGCTTTCGGCAGGCCGAGCATGCGCTCGGCAATAATGTTGCGCTGGATTTCGTTGGTGCCCGCATAGATAGGCCCGGCCTGAGCGAACAGGAAGCCTTCCAGCCAGTTGCCGTGTTCCACCGCTTCCGGGGCATAGCCATTCAATTCGCCGTATGGGCCAAGAATGCGCATAGCGGTTTCATGCATCTTCAGGTCGAGTTCGGACCAGACGATCTTGTTGATACTGGCCTCGGCGCCAATCTTCGCGCCCTTCTCGACCAGACCCACTGTGTGATACGCGGAATGAGCGTAGGCTTCTGCGCCCATCCAGCTCTCGATCACCGCGTCGCGCAGGCCCGGGTCGCGTTCGGCCACCTCGGGATGTGCCTTGTACAGGTCGACCAGCCGTTTGGCGGTCTGCTGAAAGCGCGCCGGGGAACGCAACAACAATCCGCGCTCGAACCCCGCGGTAGCCATCGCCACATGCCAGCCCTGCCCGTCTCCACCGATACGGTTGCCCACCGGCACCCGCACGTCATCGAAAAACACTTCGGCAAAGGCGTCTTTTCCGTTCAAGGCCTTGATCGGGCGCACGGTGACGCCGGGGCTGTTCAGCGGTACCAACAGGTAGCTCAAACCATGGTGACGGCTGCTCTGCGGGTCGGTGCGGAACAAACCGAAGATCCAGTCAGCGAAGATCGCGCGGGTAGACCAGGTTTTCTGGCCGTTGATCACGTACTCATCGCCTTCACGCAGCGCCTTGCTGCGAATAGCCGCCATATCGGAACCGGCGTTCGGCTCCGACCAGCCCTGCGCCCACATGTCCTCACTGGAGGCAATGCGTGGCAGGAAGTGGCGTTTCTGCTCCTCGGTTCCGAACTCCATGAGCGTTGGTCCGAGCAGCAGCTGGCCGTTCTGATTGACCCGCATGGGGGCGCCAGCGGCGTAGTATTCTTCCTCAAAGATCAGCCACTCGATCAGGTCGCAGCCGCGACCACCCAGGTGCTCGGGCCACATGACCATCGACAGCCGGCTTTCGTATAGCTTGCCTTCCCAGGCACGATGCTCCTCGAAGCCTTCGCGGGTGTCATAGCTGGCCAGCGGCTGGCTCGGCACATTGGCCTTCAACCAGGCGCGCACTTCGGCGCGAAAGGCTTGTTGCTTGGCGGTATAGGTCAATTGCATGGCATGGTTCTCAGAAGCTGGCGTCGCGCTTTTCGACGAAGGCGCGGCGGGTCTCGGCGGAGTCCGGCAGGGTGTAGGCTTCCAGGGTGAAACCCTGTTCCCAGCGGTACTTGTCTTCCAGGTTGCCGTCCTCGATGCCGTTCAGCGCCTCCTTGGCGATACGGATCATGGCCGGGCTCTTGGCAGCAATGCGGGCGGCAATCTCGCGGGCCGTAGCAGCCAACTCATCGCGCTCGACCAGCCGCTCGATAAAGCCGTACTGCATGGCATCCGGTGCGGTGACCGTCTCGCCAGTGAAGAACATGTAGCGCACCTTTTGTACCGGGAACAGGCGCTGCAGGTGGGCGCCGCCGCCCATGGCACCGCGGTCCACTTCCGGCAGGGCAAAGGTGGCGCAGCGCGACGCAACGACAATATCCGCCGCGCCCGTCATGCCGATGCCACCGCCCAGCACGAAGCCGTGCACGGCAACGATCACCGGCACCGCGCAGCGATGGATGGCCTTGAAGGTGGCGTAATTACCGGCATTGACCTTGACGATCAGCTCGGGGTTGGCGTCCAGTTCCTTGATGTCGACCCCAGCACAGAAGCCGCGTCCTTCAGAACGGATGATCAGCACGCGGACCGCCTCATCGGCGCCCAGCGCATCAATTTGCGCGGCCAGTGCCAGCCACTCTGTACTGTCCAGCGCGTTGACCGGCGGCTTGTTGATCACCAGCTCGGCAATGCCCTGATTGATGTCCACCTTGAATGCACTGTTCATGCTGGAATCCTCTCGTGTTGGTCGGCTTGTTCCGCCGGGGGGTGCTGCATGCGTTGGCACAGACGCTGCAGACAGGTCTCTGCCTCGTCGGCAATCTCGCGGATCAATTCTTCGCAGCTCTGCAAACGGTCGATCGCTGCGGCTACCTGGCCACTCGGCAGAATGCCCTCATCGGGGAAACCCTCGACCATCGAGCGTTGCAGCAGCACCGGCTGGTTGGCGGCCATGATCACCTGGGACGTGGCGCCAGGATCGTCCTTGATCGCACGGATGAAGGTCTTGATCATGTGCCCGGTAGTCATGCCGGTTTGCGCTTTCCATTTGCGCGCACTGTTCAGGGCGATCCACAACCGACCCACTGGGCCGGCCGCTTCAAGCTTGTTGATAAAGGGGTTTTCCACCATGCGGTGACGCATGCCGTCGACCGCTAGCGTGACGCGAATCTGCTGGGTATCACGGGTGTCCAGATAGCGCTGGAGTGTGGCTTTGGGAGTGGGCGAGTCACTGCTCATCATGAAGCGCGTGCCCATGGCGATGCCTTCGGCACCGGCAGCCAGCGCCGAGGCCAGCCCGCGTCCAGTCGAGAACCCACCGGCCGCAATCACCGGCACATCGACTGCGTCCAGCACCTGCGGCAACAGGATGGTGGTTGGCACGCCGCCGGTATGGCCGCCGCCCTCGCCGCCCTGGATGGTGATCATGTCCGCACCCATTTCCACCGCTTTCACCGCATGCTTGACTGCGCCCACCGTGGGGATACACAGCACGCCGGCATCCTTGAAGCGCTGGACCGTTTCGCGGTCCGGGCCACGGCCATAACTGACCGCACGCAAACGGTACTGGATGGCAAGATCAACGCACTGCGCCGCGTTTTCCTGAAACATATGAAAATTCAGGCCGAAGCTGCTGCTGTCGGTGGCCTCAATGACCTTCCTGATTTCAGCTTCAAGCTGCTCTGCCGGGATGGTCGCGCCGGCCAGAAAGCCAAAACCGCCGGCACGCGTGGTTGCGATCACCAGATTGGCATCCGATACCCAGCCCATGGCGGTCTGGATGATCGGATAGCGGCAACCGAGCATCTCGGTCAGCCGGGTGTTCAGCGCACTCACGACTTGCCTCTTTGGCCATCCGCCTGCGCCTTGTTTGCCGCAGCCATGGCCTTGCCATCGAAGCCGCCCAGCTTGTCGCCGGATATCTGTTCGTTGTGCACGTGGGCGAAGTGATGCCAGGCGAACGCCGCTTCCATCCCGGTACGCTTGCCCTGCAGATCCTCAATATGATTGACCGCCTGCTTGGTCAGGGCCAGGCCCATGCGCGGTTGCTTGGCAATACGGCTGGCCATCTCCAGCGTGGCGGATTCCAGATCGTCCCGCGGCACGACGCGATTGACCATACCCAGTTCATAGGCACGGGCAGCCGGCATGCGATCGCCGAGCATGAGAAATTCCTTGGCAATGCGTGGATGCATCTCAAAGGCGTGGGCGAAGTACTCCACACCCGGGATGCCCATGCGCACGACCGGATCCTGGAAAAAGGCGTCATCGCTGGCCACGATCAGGTCGCAGACCCAGGCCAGCATCAGTCCGCCAGCGATGCAGCCTCCCTGGACCATGGCGATGGTCGGCTTGGGCATCTCGCGCCAGCGCCGGCACATGTTCAAATAGACTTCCTGCTCACGTACGTAGAGAAACTCGCCACCGGGCTTGTTGGTGTGGTCCCACCACAGATGTTTGTGCTCGAAGGACTTGGTCACGTCCCGTCCGGGGGTGCCAATGTCGTGTCCGGCGGAGAAATGCTTACCAGTAGAGCGCAGCACTATGACCTTGACCGCATCATCATTGATGGCGCGGCGGAAGCAGTCGTCCAGCGCGTAGGTCATCTGCGAGTTCTGCACGTTGTTGTACTGGGGCCGGCTCATGGTGACAATCGCCACGCCCGCTTCGACCTGATAGCTGACCGGCTCCTCCGTTTCGTAAACCGCAGTGTCCGGGCGTTCGACGAATTCGCTTGGCTCGCTCATGCACGCAACTCCTCTGCAGTACGGATACCAGCCGGGTTGCCCTTCAACTGCTTGTCGCGCAGATTGTGCGGGTCCAGCTTGGCAATGACCGCCAGCTGCTCTGCTGTGGGGTGCGCGGTCTCGCTCAGATGGTCCGCTTTCAACAAAGGAAACCCGGTGCGCTCCTGAACCAGCTCAAAATCAACTCCGGGGTGCAGCGAGACAACCCGCGCTGCATGATCCGGCCCGTTGAAATCCATGACACACAGGTCGGTTACCGCAACGCCGATAAACATCAGGTCATTGCGCATGCCCGGCTTCCAGCGTTCAGGATTGAAGCCGACGCCGGATACCATATCGACTTCACCGGAGACGAATACCCGCTTGCTGTGGTTCGGCACGAAGAAGGAGTTGGCGTGGTTGATGCTGTTGCCCGGCAAACCCCGTACACCCAGCATGGCCACTTTGGGTTTGTGATAATCACCGATCACCGACAGGTTGCTCTGCGCCCAGCGATCAATCTGCGTTGGGCCGACCATCGCATGCCGCCGGCCATGCCAAACGCAGTCGAACACCCGCTCGAACGGCATGTAGCCAGAGTACTTCGGCACATAGTCACCGCGCGGGCCGACCGGAATGGGCTCTTCAACCAGATAGGCCTCACTGTCGGTCATCAGCAGCTCGGGGCTATGCGTGAGCTTGGCCAGGCTGGCACCCAGACGCGGGATAATGCCCAACCCGGAGGCCAGCAATTCACCGTTGTTGCGCCAGGCTTCCGAGGCAGCAACTATCATCAATTCAGCCAGGCTGAAGTTTGCGTTACTCATGTTCAGGCTCCTCAGAAAGTCGGCAGTGGCAGTGCGGCCATGCGCTCGGCACCGCCGTTACGGGTGCGGTATTCGTCCTGGCTGCAATCGACGTAGGTTTGCAGATAGCGCTCCCAGCCGTTTTCTTCGCTGGCGCTGTTGCTGTAATCCTTCAGGTGTTGCATGTCCCAACCGTATTCCGGGCCGCAACTGGTCGGGTGAGCGCCCAGCGGGGCCTCGATCACCCCGGTTACCAGGGAACGCTCGAAGGTATTGAAGCGCGCGGTCGCAGCGTCCAGTTCGAGCCGCTCTTCAACCACCTCGGCCGACACAAAACATTGCTTGGCTGCGCGGGCGACGTGATGATCGAAATACACGTCATGTCCGGTAACCAGGGTGTTGCCCAAGCGGTCGGCACGGTTGACATGAATGAACGCCACGTCCAGATTCAACGCCGGCATCGCCAACAGCACTTCGCCGTCCGCATAGGGGGAAGTAATCAGCTGCAGATCAGGATTGTGCGTCAGCACATCGGTGGCCAGGCCGGCACGGGCCGGCAGGAACGGCAGGCGCATCGCGGCGGCCTTCAGCCCCCACTGGAACAAGCCTTCATCCAGCTCCATCACGTCCAGGGTGCCGGCTTCCCGGGCCTTGCGAAAATAGGGTTCCAGCGGGATGGCATCCATGGTGGCGAAGCCGAAGATCAGCTTCTTGACCTTGCCAGCAGCGCACAGCATGCCAACTTCCGGCCCGCCATAAGCCACCACTGTGAGATCCTTGACCTCGCTGCGCAGTATTTCGCGCACTATTGCCATGGGCTTGCGGCGGGGACCCCAGCCACCGAAACCGATCGTCATGCCGTCACGCAGCTGGCCAACCGCATCGGTTGCCGTCATCAGCTTGTTCATTGACCTTCTCCCGCTTGGCCGAATTCATGTCCCCAGATGCTCACCCGGGTAAACTCAAATGCGGAATGCTGGTCCCAATCGACCTGCAACCCGCCATAGCCATACTCGAGATCGAAACCCGATGGCGTTTTCATATAAAAGGAAGTCATCTTGTCGTTCAGGTGCTGCCCCAGAGTGGCTGAGAGCGGCGTCTTATGGGCGACTCGGCGATCATGGGCGCGGCCCACTTCGGTCATCGAATCCACTTCCACCATCACGTGCACGCACTTGCTGGGCACGTCGTACTCAGCGATTGCCAGGCTGTGGTGGCGCGAGTTACCGCAATGCAGAAAGTGGATACGCACCGGTGGCACGCTCGGATCCGGACGGAAGTTAAATATGTCGGAAATTTCGAATCCCAGAACGTCCTGATAGAACCTGGCGCATTCATCGAAGTTGGGTGCCGGCAACACAGTGTGTCCCAGCCCCATGTCCCCGGTCAGGAAACACGGTACGCCCTGCGGCGAGACGAACGGCTGGCAGTCGGAACGGTAGCCCCAGGTCAGCTCGTTGCGGTTGCCCGACGGGTCAAAGACGATCGCCATCGCCTGCACGCCGCGCTGGTCACACAGCGCCGCATCACCGAGCTCATAGGCCACCCCCTGGTCCTGCAACCGACCCAGCACCGCTTCAAACGCGGACTTACCCGACATTTCCCAGCCGGATGCCAGATAGCAGGGGGTATCGCCCTCGACGATCAGCATGCGAAACGGACGATCATCCATTTTGACGTACAGGCCACCGCCGGGCGCAGGGGACGTCATCATGCCCAGCACGTTTTCGGCGTAATCGCGCCACTTGTTCAGGTCGTCGATCTGCGCGACGTAATAGCTCAATGCGCGAATGTCACTCATCTGGCAGCTCCTCATACGATGCTTGGTAGGCTTCAGATGATTGTTGCGCCGACGACGCGAGGACTCATCGTCCATTGAGACTAAAGGGCGGGATTGCCTGTGTTACGGCGTTGCCCCCTCTATCAGAGACAAAAAAAAGCCGCCCTGCTTATGCGTGGGCGGCATGGCGTTGCTACTCGGCAACCAAGGACAGCACAATGACAATGCAGATTACATATACAGGATCACCAGATCGTTGATCACCGCAGGCCGTTCCTGGCCGACCACATGGACATTGAATTCCAGCGTGAGCTGGGTGCCACGCTTGTTGCGCTCGACCGCTTTCACCCGGGCCCGGGAGTGCACCAATGAGCCGGCAGGCACTGGCGAGGGGAAGCGCAACCGTTCCGAGCCGTAATTGACCATGTTGGTAAAGCCGGTAATCTCAAAGGTCAGCGGCACTTGCATCCGCGACATCAACACCTGTACCAGCGCGCCATGTGCAATGGTTCCGCCAAACGGACCTTCCTTGCGGGCGCGCTCCGGATCGGTGTGGATCCAGTAGTTGTCGCCGGACAGTTCAGCAAAGGCATTAATCAGATTCTGATCAACCAGAACCTGATTGCTCCATGCGCTGTATTCATCCGAGACCAACGCCTTGAGCGCAGCCTCATCCGTGACGGCGATCTGTTGCTTGGCGGGCCCACTGTCAGCAGTCGGCGCCGGTGGCGCCTTTGGCACTTCGTCGCGCTCTGTCAGATCAACGTTAGCGCCGGTATAGCGCAGCAGCACGGTACCGTCCTCGCTGACGCGGGCGCGCACTGGTTTTACAGGCATGCCGATTTCTATCTGCTCCGGATCCAGGCCAATCAGCGTGGTATTCACGCGCACGCCCTGCTCCAGCTCAACCACCGCCAGAATCTGCAGCTCCGCACCGGCAAACTCCGGCAACGTCGGTACCCGGGCCACGGTGAAGGTGTACAGAGTTCCTTTACCCGACACTTCTTTCCAGGCCACATTATGAGACAGGCAATGGCTGCAATGGCGCCGCGGATAGAAAGTCCATTGTTGGCAGTCGCCGCACTGCTGCAGCATGATTTTTCCGGCCTTCAGGCCATCCCAGAAAGGGGCTGACAAACTGGTCGCCACCGGCATCGGTTTATTGCTCGACATACTCACGCTCCCTGAAGAATCAATGCGCCCTGCTCGCTCATGACACCACCGGTGCCCGAGACAAACACCTGATCACAGACCTTGAGCTGACGATCTCCGGCCCGACCGGCAATCTGTTGGTAGCCCTCGATCACCTGTGAGAACCCGCCCGCTGCACCGGCCTGGCCGAAGCTCAGCTGACCGCCGTGGGTGTTCATCGGGAAGTTGCCGCTATAGGTCAGATCGTTTTCCAGAATGAAACGCATGCCCTCGCCCTTGGCGCAGAAACCGGCGTCTTCAAGGCTCAGCAGTACGGTGATGGTGTAGCAGTCATAGATCTGCGCCGTGTGCATGTCCTGCGGCTTGAGCCCGGACATAGCGAAGGCGCCCCGCGCCGCCGGACCGACAGGCGTCTCGGTCATATCCGGCGAATAGGTCGGGGACTTGTAGCCCAGACGCTCACCGAAACCGGTGACATAGGCCGGACGATTGCGCGCCTTTGCAGCCATCTCCTTGGAGGCAACGATGACCGCTGCGCCGCCAGCCACCGGCATGACGATTTCCAGAATATGCAGCGGGTCGGCCACCATCTTGCTGTTCAGCACGTCTTCAATGGTCAACGTCTGACCACGGAAGATCGCGTCCGGGTGGGCCTGCGCACTGGTGCGCTGATCCACGGCGATCTTCGCCAGGGCGCGCGGATCGTAGCCATACTGCGCCGCATAACGCTGGGCAATCATGGCGTAACCGGTGTTCTGGCCCATATGCCCATAGGGCAAATCGAATTCCGCCTCCGGCGCACCGAATTGGGTGCTGTGGCCGCCATAGCGCATGGCGCGTGCCATAGCCGACGGATCCTCATCCGGCCCGAACGGCGCCATGCGCTGTGGAATCACGCAGAGCACTGCCTGACATTGTCCCAGCTCGATGGCAGCCGCAGCACGCCAGATCATGCCTACTGCGGTGGTCCCACCAAGATCGACGACCTCGGCAAAGTTCAGCGCGATGCCGAGATACTCGGCAGCCATGGCCGGTACGAAGCTGGACGCTTCATGAAAATGTGGACCGTTGATGCACAGGCCATCGATATCGCTGGCCTTGAGCCCTGCATCGGCGAGCGCCTGCGCCGCCAGATCCGCCACCTGCTCCAGATGGAACATCTGCGGAGCGGTGGAATATTTTTCCGGCTTGTACTGAGCGGCGCCAACGATGGCCGCCTGTCCTTTTAGTCCCATGCGCTGCGAACCTCTTGTGGTTTTTATGACTTCTCAGGATTGTTCAACGTCAGGCCGGGCGTTCCATCGTCCATAAGGCCTACATTCACACATTCTTTCTGAAATTGGACCGTAACCGCCCTCTCTATCCATATGGACGAGGCTGGAATAGTGGCCTCGCGTCATCCTCATACACGCAAAACCAATAATAACGAGGATGAACGCGATGCTGCGCAGCAAACTGATCAGGCTTGTCGGCTTAATAGCGGGCCTGGTGATCACCACCATTAGCCAGACCGCACCCGCCCTATCTGATACCGATTGGCCGATGCATGGCAATAATGCCGGCGAGACGCGTTTCGCGCCTGAGGCCATGATCAATCGCGCCAACATACAGCGTCTGGGGCTTGCCTGGCATTTCCGGTTCGACAGACCACGCGGCGTGCAGGCCACCCCTATCAAGGTTGGCGACACGCTGTACGTCAGTGGCCCCTGGGGCGTGGTCTATGCATTGAATGCCCGAGATGGCTCACTGCGCTGGCAGCATGATCCCGAGGTACCACCGCGCAAAGCAGCGATCAGCTGTTGCGATGTGGTAAATCGCGGCGTAGCTGTCGAAGACGGCAAGGTCTTTGTAGGCACCATCGACGGCCGCCTGCAAGCGATCGACGCCGAGTCCGGTAAGCTCCTGTGGGAGACCCTGACTGTGGATACGGATCAGCCTTACACCATTACCGGCGCGCCCCGCGTCGCTGCGGGACTGGTGATGATCGGTAACGGCGGCGCCGAGTTCGGGGTGCGTGGATATATCTCCGCCTACGACCCCTCCAACGGGGAGCTCAAGTGGCGCTTCTATACCGTGCCCGGAAACCCGAAGGCTCCGGCAGACGGGCAGATTTCAGATCAGCCCCTCAAACAGCTTGCGCAGTCTACCTGGACCGGGGAATGGTGGGCTCAGGGCGGCGGCGGTACTGTCTGGGACTCCATGGCCTGGGACCCGCAAAGCGGTCTGCTGTATTTCGGCGTGGGCAACGGTTCGCCACATGACCGGGACCTTCGTAGCCCCGAGGGCGGCGATAACCTCTTTCTCTCTTCGATCATCGCCGTACGCGCACAGACCGGGGAGTATGTCTGGCACTACCAGACCACCCCTGGCGACAGCTGGGACTACACGGCAACCCAACACATTGTCCTGACCGATCTGGAAATTAACGGCGAAACCCGCAAGGCATTGTTGCAGGCACCGAAGAATGGATTTTTCTATGTACTGGATCGCCTCACCGGGGAACTGCTCAGCGCCAAAAACTATGTGCCCACCTCCTGGGCCTCGCATATCGACAAGCAAACCGGTCGTCCCGTAGAACTGGCAGGCGTGCGATACCCGGCCGGTCAGCCGGCGCTGGTCACGCCGTCCCAGATCGGCGGGCACAATTGGCAACCTATGGCCTATAACCCCTTGACCGGTCTGGTCTATATCCCGGCCATGGAAAGCACAGCATTCATGATGAAGGCGGCGGACTTTCGCCATGAACCCGGCCGCTGGAATACCGGCATACAGGATCATCCGATGCCCACCGACGCCGCAGCACTGGCTCAGGCAAAGGAGAGTTTCAGTGGCCATCTTCTGGCATGGGACCCGGTCAGACAAACAGCGGCCTGGCGTACCGAGCAGCCCGGTCCGTGGAATGGCGGCGTTCTGACCACCGGCGGCAAACTGGTCTTCCAGGGCCAGGGCGGCGGCGGATTGCATGCCTACGATGCCCAAACCGGTAAGCCTTTGTGGCAGAGCGATACTTGGCTGGATGTCCTCGGCGGTCCGATCTCCTATACGCTGGATGGCGAGCAATATGTCGCCGCCACAGCCGGCTTCGGCAGTTCAATGCATTTGTCTGCCAGCGTGCTGATGCCCAGACAAGGGATGCCGGTGCCAGGGGGTGTCTTCGTCTGGAAGCTGGACGGCAAGCAGCCACTACCAATCCCCCAGTCACGCCCTCCCGCCCCGGCCTTGCCCTCTATCGATGCGGATAACGAGGATATCCAGCTCGGCGGGCAGCTTTACACGCGCTACTGCATGGTCTGTCATGGCGCCGCCGCTGTGGCAGGCGCAGCCATCCCGGACCTGAGGTACTCGCCCTATATCCAGGACCAGGAGCTGTTCAGTCTTCCCTTACTTGAAGGCATTTTGCAGAAACGCGGGATGCCTTCCTTTGCGGGCACGCTGGATCACTCAACGGTGGAACAGATCCGCAGCTATATCATTCACAGCGCGGCGAATGTAAATGGTCCGAATGAACGATGACCATGTGATAAAGAGCCCCGACCATCAGGTGACAAGAATGCGGGCTGCGACAGCAACCTGACTGGAATACCGGGGAGCAATGAACATGACAACAATTAACATGGGCACCATTGGCGTGATTGGCGGCACTGGAAACCTTGGAGCCGCTTTGGCCCAGCGCTGGATCAAGGCCGGACACCAGGTGCTGATCGGCTCCAGGGACGCAACCAAGGCTCAGGAAAGTGCCGCACAGCTGAGCCAAAAACTGGGGGTCGCCGTAGGCGCCGGGGACAACCGCAGCGTGGCGGAACAGGCTGATCTGCTGGTGATGGCCGTCCCCTTCGCTACCCAGGCGGCGGTCATTGCCGACATTCGGGCCGCCGCACAGGGCAAGATCGTGGTCGATACCACAGTGCCGCTGATGCCGCCGAAGGTGATGCGCGTGCAACTCCCGGAAGAAGACTCTGCAGCGGTACGCGCTCAACACCTGTTTGGCGCCGATGTACGTGTTGTCTCGGCCTTTCACAACGTGGCGGCGCACAAGCTGGCCACTGACGAGGAAGTAGCCTGCGACGTGCTGGTCTTTGGTGATGACGCCGACGCCCGCGCGATTGTGGTCAAGCTGGCGGATGACGCAGGCCTGCGCGGACTGCATGCCGGTGCCCTGACTAACTCTACTGCAGCGGAAGCGCTGACCTCGATTCTGATTTTCATGAACAAGTACTACAAAGTTGATGGTGCCGGCATCCGCATCAGCGGAGAGCTGGTCATGAATCCCGACAACTGAGCGACCCGCCATGCTCAACAGCGTCCAGTTTCAGGCCTTGGAAAATATCCCCGAAATCACAGCCGGGGATGATCTGTCGCGCATCATCCGACAGGCGCTGGCGGAGGCCGAGCTGATCCTTGAGGACAGCAGCATACTGGTCGTAGCGCAGAAGATTGTGTCTAAAGCGGAGGGACGGCTAGTCG
Organism: Pseudomonas saliphila; assembly: GCF_008638345.1. Classification (GTDB taxonomy): domain Bacteria; phylum Pseudomonadota; class Gammaproteobacteria; order Pseudomonadales; family Pseudomonadaceae; genus Halopseudomonas; species Halopseudomonas saliphila. Next base: position 82,691 of record NZ_VTVA01000004.1, read on the forward strand.
ACCTAGCCAGCGTCTCGCCCTCACCTCAAGCCCATGAATATGCGCGCATCACCGGCAAGGACGCGCGTCTCGTCGAGCTGGTCCTGGCCGAGTCCAGCAGCGTATTGCGTGCCGTACCCGGCGTCATGATAGTTCGTCATCGGCTCGGCTATGTAATGGCCAATGCCGGGATCGATCAATCCAACTTGCCCGATAACACAAAGGGAACCCAGGCCCTGCTACTCCCCCTTGATCCCGGCGCGTCGGCGCGAGCCCTGCACGCCGGCCTTACCACGCGCAACGGCGGCCATCCGGGCATTATTATTTCGGACAGCTTCGGCAGGCCGTGGCGCAACGGCGTAGTCAACATCGCCCTGGCCTCCGCTGGCATTCCGGCGCTGATCGACCAGCGCAACGGCAGTGACCGCCATGGGCGCACCTTGCAGAACACCCTGGTAGCCTTCGCCGATGCGGTGACCGCCGGCGCGGGCCTGGTCATGGGCGAAGCCAGTGAGGGGACTCCGGTAGCGCTGGTCAACGGCCTGCGTCCGTCAGCTGCGCACAACGATGCCGCGGCGCTAGTCAGGCCCCTTGAAGCGGATTTGTTCCAATGAACGGGGGTCGCATATTAGCCCTCAGCGGCGGGGTCGGCGGCGCCAAACTAGCCGATGGACTGATGCACGCCTGCCCCGGCGGTCGACTAACCCTGGTGGTGAATACCGGAGATGATTTCAACCATCTGGGCCTGCACATTTCCCCGGATATCGATACCGCCCTGTATACCCTGTCTGGTTTCTCCAACCCGCAAACCGGCTGGGGCCGGCGCGACGAAACCTGGTCCTTTATGCAGGCGCTGGAACAGCTCGGCGGCGACACCTGGTTCCGTCTCGGCGATGCGGACCTGGCATTGCACGTGGAGCGCACGCATCGACTGGCAGCCGGCGCCTCGCTGAGCGAGATTACGGCCGAGTTCGGCACGCGCCTGGGCATTAGCGCGCAGATACTGCCCATGAGCGATGACCCGGTACGTACCCGGGTCAGTACTGACATGGGCGAGTTGGATTTTCAGCACTATTTCGTTCGCGAACAGTGCCGCCCCCAGGTTCGCCGGATCGAATTCAGCGGGGCTGAGACGGCGCGGCCAGCGCCCGGCGTTGTGCGCGCTCTGCAGAATGGGGATCTCGACGCCATCATCCTGTGCCCGTCCAATCCCTATCTGAGCATCGCACCCATCCTTGCCGTTACCGGCATGCGCGCATTACTGCGTGCAGCTGGCGTGCCGGTCATCGCGGTATCGCCACTGGTTGGCGGACAGGCGGTAAAAGGGCCAACGACCAAGATTATGAATGAGCTGGGCCTGTCGGTGAGCGCGCTGCAGATCGTGCAGGACTATGCCGGGCTGATCGATGGCTTCGTGCTCGATAGTCGTGATGCACAGCTGCGCGACCAGATAGATTTGCCCGTCGCGATAGTCGACACGCTCATGCACTCCCCCCTCGACCGCCAACGCGTCGCCCAACAGACCCTGGCCTTCGCTACCACCCTACGGGCCTGACTCTCTCAGGCCCAGCCCTTCCCTACCCAGCAAAAACCGAGCTTTTTCAATTACTGTCTGAACTGCGTCTTCTATAAAATATAAGCCCTTGTTTTATAACATTTTTTTACCTAAAAACAAAAACTGAAAAAACTCGGAAAGCGAGTAGCGGTCCGCGCTCACGGTTGCTTGAATGGCTGCAAGTGAGGAGCGCAAACATGACTATTCATCCGTCTCAACGCACCAGCATTGCCCGGGAACTGCCATGAGCTGCTGGGCATTGATACCGCTCAAAGCGCCAAGCCAAGGCAAGACCCGGCTGAGCCAAACGCTGGACAGCCGCAGCCGCACACAGCTGATTGAAAACATGCTGATGCGCGTACTCGCCGCGCTGGCTGGCAGTTACCTGGTGGACCGGATCGCCATTGTCGGCATGCTGCCAGACCGTTGCCGCGCTGACATCCGACACCTGCCCGATCCCGGCACAGGGCTGAATGGCGCGCTGTCGGCGGCCAGTCAACAGCTGCAAGCGACAGGGGCCCAGGAATTGCTGGTGCTGCATGCCGATCTACCCTTACTGCTCAGTGAAGAGGTTGACCAATTCATTCTTGCCGGCCGCCGCCAAGGCATGGCGCTGGCCAGCGATCACCATGCGCTGGGCACCAATGCCATATTCCTCAGCCAACCGGACGACTTTGCATTCAGCTTCGGACCTCACAGTCTGACGCGCCATCTGACCCTGGCCGCCGCCCGGAATCTGCAGCCTGCCATGAATCAGGCGCCGGGCTTGATGTTTGACGTCGATACCGCGCAGGACCTGCAAACGCTGATCGAAGCAGCGCCTCCTTTCTATATCCCCGAGTCAATCTCGCATTGGAGTCCAGCCCATGCATGAACACGGTCATTACCTATTGGATAAGGTTCGCTCCGGCATATTGTTGAATGCCGACGAAATTTATCTGTTAGCCGCCGAGGCCGCGCCCAGCGAGCTGATGGCCTGTGCTGAAGCCCTGACTCTCGAGGGTCACGGCCGCCGCATCGGGTATTCACGCAAGGTGTTTATTCCCCTTACGCGGCTGTGCCGGAACCATTGCGGCTACTGCATCTTCGCCACGTCCCCGAAAAAAGTACCCAGCCCCTACCTGAGCCCCGAGCAAGTCCTGGAAATTGCCCGCGCTGGTGCCCGCGCGGGCTGCCGTGAGGCCCTGTTCACCCTGGGTGAGCGCCCGGAGCTGCGCTATCCCCAAGCGCGAGAGGCACTGGATGCCATGGGTTATGCGGACACCTTCGCCTATGTCGCAGCGATGGCCCAACTCGTGTTCGAGGAAACCGGCCTGTTACCGCATATCAATCCGGGCACCATGACCCGCGAGGAGATGGCGCCGCTGCGCACGGTCTCTGCCTCTCTGGGCATCATGCTGGAATCCACCGCGGAGCACCTGCATCAGCGGGGAGCGGCGCATTGGCGCTGCCCCGACAAACTGCCTCAGGCGCGCCTCGACACCCTGCGACATGCCGGCGAGCTGTCGGTGGCGATTACCTCGGGCATTCTGATCGGCATAGGCGAAACCCGTGAAGAGCGTATCGACGCCCTGCTGGCGCTGCGTGAGTTGCACCAGCAATACGGTCATCTGCAGGAAATCATCGTGCAGAACCTACGCGCCAAGCCCGGCACCCTGATGGCCGATGCCCCGGAACCGGACATCGCCGATCATGCCTGGACCATTGCCATTACCCGGCTGATCTTCGGCCCCGGCATGTCGATCCAGGCACCACCGAATCTGCGTCCGGGTGAACTGGGCCAACTGATAGGCGCTGGGATCAATGACTGGGGCGGTATTTCCCCGGTGACGCAAGATCATGTCAATCCCGAAGCAGCCTGGCCGGAGCTCGATGCACTGGCTGCCGACACGGCGCGCGTTGGCCGCCAACTGGTCCAACGGCTGCCGCTGATTCCGGCGTACCTTCGTGACCTGGACCGCTGGGTTGACCCAGCCATGGCCACAGCCATCCGGCATGCGGCCGATGCCCGCGGCTTTGCCCGCACCGACGGCTGGTTCGCTGGGCGCGGGGATACCCCCGAGCCTGAAGCCTTGCGTTACCTCAGCCGGAGGGCCGAGCACGTCAGCGCATCCATTGAAATCACCCGTATTCTCGAACGTGCCTGCGCTGGCGATCCGCTCAACGAGGCCGAGATCGTACAGCTGTTTCAGGTGGAGGGTGCTGATCTGCAGGCCGTTATCCAGGCCGCCGATGCACTGCGCCGTTCCACTGCGGGCGACACCCTTACCTACGTGCGCAACTGCAATATCAACTACACCAACATCTGCCAGTACCGCTGTGGTTTTTGCGCCTTCGCCAAGGGCAGCAGCGCTGCTCACCTGCGTGGCCCAGCCTACCAACTCGATGCCGACGCCGTCGCGCTGCGTGCCGAGGAAGCCTGGTTACGGGGAGCGACCGAGGTTTGCATGCAGGGCGGCATCCACCCGCACTACGACGGCAATACCTATCTGGAGCTGGTGGCCGCAGTCAAACAGGCCGTACCGGATATGCACGTACACGCATTCTCGCCGTTGGAAGTGCTGCACGGGGCCGAGACCCTGGGGCTGAGCCTGACGCAGTATCTAACCAGGCTGCATCAGGCCGGGTTGCGCTCCCTGCCCGGCACCGCCGCGGAAATTCTGGATGATGACGTCCGCGCGATCATCTGCCCGGACAAGCTTAATACCGAGCAGTGGCTTGAGGTCATGCGGGCCGCGCATCAGGTCGGAATCCGCAGTACCGCCACACTGATGTTCGGCCATGTCGAAGAGCCCAAACACTGGGCTCGCCATCTGTTGCGCGTGCGTGAGCTGCAGGCAGAGACCGGCGGCTTTACCGAATTCGTGCCCCTGCCCTTTGTGCATATGGAATCGCCGATATGGCACAGGGGGCAGGCACGTTCAGGGCCCACCTTGCGTGAGGCGGTACTGATGCATGCGGTCAGTCGCCTGGCGCTGCATCCATTGATACCGAATATCCAGACGTCCTGGGTAAAGATGGGTCGCGAGGGGGCAGCGCTGTGTTTGCAAGCTGGCGCCAACGACCTCGGCGGCACCCTGATGTACGAATCCATCACCCGTGCCGCTGGCGGCAGCAATGGCCAGCTGCTGGATGACCCTGAACTACAAGCGATTGCTGCCAAGGTCGGACGACCTCTGCTACGCCGAAACACCCTCTATCAGACAAGCACTGACGACCGCACCGGATCCGCGGTAGTCGCGAATCTGATCTCTTTGCGTGAGCTCATCCCCCCACTCCCGAGCGCGCAGCTTCAGACCGAACTCGCACCATCCAATAACAATATGAGGTAACCAATGTCACTCACTCATTTGCAACGGCTTGAGGCCGAAAGCATCCAGATCATCCGCGAGGTGGTCGCCGAATCCGACAACCCGGTGATGATGTATTCCATCGGCAAGGACAGCGCAGTCATGCTACATCTGGCGCGCAAGGCGTTCTATCCCGCCGTGCCGCCGTTTCCGCTACTGCACGTAGATACACGCTGGAAATTCCGCGAGATGTACAGCTTCCGCGAGCGCATGGCAGAAGAAACCGGCATGAAACTGATCGTCCATATCAACCCCGATGGCGTCGCCCAGAACATCAACCCCTTCGATCATGGCTCTAGCGTGCATACCGACATCATGAAAACCGAAGGGCTGAAACAGGCCCTCGACAAATACGGTTTTGATGCGGCTTTCGGTGGCGCGCGCCGCGACGAGGAGAAATCCCGGGCCAAGGAACGAGTGTTCTCATTCCGCTCCACAGCCCACCGCTGGGACCCGAAGAATCAGCGCCCGGAACTGTGGAAGCTATACAACACGCGAAAGCAGAAAGGCGAATCGATCAGGGTCTTCCCCCTGTCGAACTGGACCGAACTGGATATCTGGCAATACATCCATCTGGAGAGTATTCCGATCGTGCCGCTGTACTACTCCGCCGAGCGTCCTGTGGTCGAGCGTGACGGCACGCTGATCATGGTCGATGACGAGCGCATGCCACTTGAGCCGGGCGAAACGCCAGTAATGAAGAAGGTGCGCTTTCGCACCCTGGGGTGCTACCCACTGACCGGAGCGGTTGAGTCTGAAGCCTCAACCCTGCCAGCCATTATCCAGGAGATGCTGCTGGCCCGGACCTCCGAGCGCCAAGGCCGAATGATTGATCACGATGCTTCAGCGTCCATGGAAAAGAAAAAACAAGAGGGGTACTTCTGATGTCCCATGTCTCAGAAATGATTTCCAACGATATCGATCAGTACCTTCAAATGCATGAGCACAAAAGCCTGCTGCGTTTTATTACATGCGGCAGCGTGGATGACGGCAAGAGCACCCTGATCGGGCGCCTGCTGTTCGAGTCCAAGATGCTGTTCGAGGATCAGCTGGCCGCCATTGAGGTTGATTCGCGTAAATACGGCACCCAGGGCGAAGCCATGGACTTTGCCTTGCTGGTCGACGGCCTGGCCGCCGAGCGCGAACAGGGCATCACCATTGATGTAGCTTACCGGTTTTTCTCCACCGACAAACGCAAGTTCATCGTCGCGGATACCCCCGGCCACGAACAATACACCCGCAACATGGTGACCGGAGCATCCACCGCCGATGCCGCCGTTATGCTGGTGGATGCGCGCAAAGGCCTGCTAACCCAGACACGCCGTCACAGCTATCTGGTTTCACTGTTGGGCATTCGTCATGTTGTGGTGGCGATCAATAAGATGGACCTGGTGGATTATTCCGAAGAAGTCTTCCAGAACATCGTCAATGATTACCGGCAACTGGCCGAGCACCTCGGCTTGAGCAGTGTGACCTACATTCCGATGTCGGCCTTCAAGGGCGACAATATTACCGAGCCAAGCGCCAATATGCCCTGGTATCAGGGCCAGCCCCTGATGCACTTCCTGGAGCACGCCGTGGTCGATGCCGATGCGGGCGTCGACACCCCGTTTCGCCTCGCTGTGCAATGGGTCAACCGGCCGAATCTGGATTTCCGTGGCTTCACCGGCAGTATCGCCAGTGGCCGCATCCGCCCGGGTGACCGTGTCCGCGTGCAGCCTTCGGGCCAGGAAAGTACCGTGGCCCGCATTGTCACCATGGACGGCGACCTGCCTGAAGCCGTGGCCGGTCAATCCATCACGCTGACGTTAACGGATGAGATCGACATTTCGCGGGGCGATGTCATTTCCAAAGCTCTCGCACCCGCTGAAATCGCTGACCAGTTTGAATGCACCCTTACCTGGATGCACGAGGCACCGCTGCTGCCAGGCCGGCCTTACCTACTCAAAATCGGCAGTCGCACCGTCACCGCAACGATCACCGAAATCAAATATCAGGTGAACGTCAACACGCTGGAGCACTTGCCAACCAAGACTCTGGAACTGAATGCCATTGGTGTCTGCAACCTGAGTATTGACCGTCCGATTGCCTTCGACCCTTACCGTGAAAACCACGACACCGGCGGCTTCATCCTGATCGATCGGCTCAGCAACAATACTGTAGGTGCGGGCCTGCTGCATTTCGCCCTGCGTCGTTCGCAGAATATTCATATGCAAGCAGTGGACATCAACAAGGCCGCCCGTTCGCGCCTGAATGGTCAGAAGAGCTGCGTACTCTGGTTCACCGGCCTGTCTGGCGCCGGCAAATCAACCATCGCCAACGAGCTGGAGAAACAGCTGTTCGCACTCGGTCATCACACCTACCTGCTCGATGGCGACAACGTGCGCCATGGTCTGAACCGGGATCTGGGTTTCACCGATGTCGACCGCGTGGAAAACATTCGCCGTATCGCCGAAGTATCCAGGCTGATGGTGGATGCCGGCCTGATTGTCATCAGCGCCTTCATCTCACCCTTCCGCGCCGAGCGGGATATGGCGCGCTCGCTGGTGGGTGACGGTGAGTTCATTGAGATCCATGTTGATACGCCATTGGCAATCGCCGAGGAACGCGACGTCAAGGGGCTCTATCGCAAGGCGCGTGACGGTCAGCTGAAAAATTTCACCGGCATCGACTCGCCCTATGAGCAGCCCGAATCGCCAGAGCTGCGCATCGACACGACCGAGACCAATGTCGATAGGGCCGTGCAGCAAATCATGGCGTGCCTGCGTGAACGCGGCATTCTGCCACTGTGATGACTCCCGCGCAGCCGGCGTCGGCTGCGCGGCCATTTGAAGGAAAGCAATATGGACACCACCACCCTCAATGGTTTACTCGAGGCGTTGATCCCTATCGTCCGCACCGCTGGTCAGGGCATCATGGACATCTACGCCGGTGATATCGCCGTGCGTACCAAGTCGGACTCATCGCCCGTAACTGTGGCAGATGAATACGCTGAATCACTGATCCTGCCTGGCCTGCAGGCGCTGGATCCATGGATCCCCATCGTTTCTGAAGAGCAGGCAGAAGTGGGCCTGCTCCCGGAAACCGGACAGCGCTTTTGGCTGGTCGACCCGCTGGACGGAACCAAGGAATTCATCAACCGCAACGGTGAATTCACCGTCAACGTCGCTTTGATCGATGCAGGCGAACCGGTGCTGGGCGTGGTCCTGGCCCCTGCCCTGGGTCGGCTGTTCGCTGGCGTGCGTGGCCACGGAGCCTTCATCGAGGAGAACGGCACGCGGCGCCCGATCAGCTGCCGCGTCGCTCCCGAGGCCGGCTTGACGGTCGTTGCCAGCCGCTCCCACGGCGATGCCCACGCGCTGGAGCAATTCCTGGCTGGACGCAAGGTAGCCGCCCAAACCAATGCTGGATCCTCACTGAAGTTATGCCTGGTTGCGGCGGGGGAAGCCGACGTCTATCCGCGCCTTGGGCGCACGATGGAATGGGACATCGCAGCCGGTGATGCTGTGCTGCGCGCGGCTGGAGGTCGCCTGCTGACCCTTGATTCGCAGCCCATGCAGTACGGCAAGACAGACTTTGCCAATCCACATTTTGCAGCCTGGGGGCTCGCGCCTGACGCATCTAGGCCGTCTGGATGATTCGCCACGGCCCTGAACAGGATGCACTGCCAATTTGACCTTCCACAAGCAATAACAAGGCGGGGATGATCATGACGTCACGTTCGACCAGTTTGCGCCGGCAGCCAAGCCAATCCCGTGCGGAGGTGACGCTGCGGGCAATTCGCGAAGCTTGCCTGAAAATCCTTGAAGAAGAGGGTCTCAAGCGTCTGACGACCAACCGCATCGCCGAGGTGGCTGGGGTCAGCATCGGCAGCCTGTATCAGTACTACGCCGACAAACACGCGATAGCAGCCGATATCTGCAATGAGCTGCTGATGAGTGAACTCGGCGAGGTCAATCGCCTCGATCAACAAACGTTGTTGATGGTGCAGAACTCCCTGGAAGACACCATCGCCTTCTTCGTGCGCGAGTACATCGCACGCCACCAACGGTTGTATCGCAAACTCAAGGATTTTTACCTTGAGATGCACTGGCACTACAACTTCGAGCATTACGTACGCCGCCGGCACCCGCGCAAGCTGAGGACCGTGGACTGGCTGCCCTCTGCACTGGAGCAACACCGAGAGTCGATCAACGTGAGTGATCCTCTGCTTGCCGCGACCATGGTCGTCAATACGCTGGAAGGCACACTGCATGCGACCCTGGATCACAATCCGACATTAATCTTCGAGCCCGCATTCGAGCGCGAGATGGTAGCGCTGATCCTCAGCTACCTGAAGTTTGCCAACCGCATTAACTTTCCCTCACAACAATTATAAGGATTGCCCATGCTGTTTTACTTCGACTTCAAGACCTGGCTCGCCATGATCAGGCTGGTTGCCAAGGAGCCCAAATCGCGCCATCGCACTGGCCTTTACAAACTGCTGCTGTGGCGCATTCCGGTGCGCGCAGTGTTCCACAGCATCTGTTTTTTCCTGGACGGCATCCTGTTTCCGAAATTGTGGTTGGTCAAAGTCAAGGAACCGGTTTTCATTATTGGTCATGCCCGCAGCGGCACCACCTTGGCCCATCGTTTAATGGGTGCAGATGAACGCTTTTCCACCTTCAAATACTACGAGTTGATACTGCCCTCGCTGTTGCAGAAAAAAGTCGTACGACTGATTGCCAAACTTGATTCAAGTATCCTGGGCCGACGCCTGGAGCGCCGTTTGCAGGCCTGGGAAAAACGTAAATTCGGCCCGACCCAACATATCCACAAGATGGGCCTGACGATTCCCGAAGAAGACGACCTGATCTATTTCAACTCCTGCGCGTCGGGCTTCTGGGCCACCAAGTTGCCCTATATGGATTCCCTGGATTTCTTCCATATTGACCAGCGTCCAGCCGCAAGTCGGCGCCGGCTGATGGACTTCTACCGCAGTTGTGTACGCCGTCAGCTGTACCTGAATGGCGACAACCGGGTTCATCTGAGCAAGAACCCAACCTATTGCGGCCGTGTGGAATCTCTGCTGGAAGCCTTTCCCGACGCCCGCATAGTGCTGTTGTATCGCAACCCCTACGAGACCATTCCCAGTCTGCTGAAGCTATTGCATGTCAGCTGGAAACTCCAAGGCAACCAGTCTGCAGAAAGCATCCAGAAATCCACCCGTGCAATGATCAACCTGTCATACGAGAGCTACCTCCAACCCCTTGAAGTACTCCGCCGGCACCCGGAAACCCCCTGCGCGATTATTGACTATCGCACCCTGACCACCGCGCCCAAGGCAGCCATGGAGCAGGCCTACGTCGATCTGGGCCTACCGCTTTCTGACGACTTCATGCGGTTTCTTACGACCGAGCAGAACAAGACCCGCAAGCATGAGACCACCCATACCTACAGCCTGGCCGAATTTGGCCTGGCCGACAGCGAGATCCATGACCGCCTCGCCCCGCTGTTCGAACGGTTCAACTGGGACGCACAGCAGCCCTCCCCACAACAAGAAAAGGAGCTAAACCATGTCTGAGATCACCTATCAGGATCCGGCTACAGCTGCCGCCGCCGAAAGCCTACGCGAGGCCTGGAATGAGCTGTTGGTGCAAATAGGCGACGCGCGCAATGCAATTGACGACCCTCAACTCTGGGCACCGCCAGCGTCACCACGTACGCTGGCCGAAGGCTATCGCTACGTGCTTGGCTATTTGTATGGGTCCATTGGCCGTGGTCTCGGGCCAACCGTGGAGAATCCCTATTTCATACGCGCCATCCAGCCGTTGAACCGCTCGACCATCGATAATGCAGACGCCATATATCTGACTGCGCCTATAGATGGCAATCACAGCTATACCATCCGCGGCCGTGCGGGCGACACCAGTATCTGGCGTGGCGCGCAGCCTCTCGCCGGTGTGCGCAAGGCACCACATTATGTGATTTTTGAAACGCCCAGCGGGTTCGCCGGCGATACCGGCAGCATCAAGGAACTGAAGCGTGGCTCGCGGACCAACTGCGCCATGCTGGACTCAACCACACTGCACGTGAATGCCGATGGCAGCTTCGAGATTTTGCTGGCACCCGAGAAGCCCGCAGGCTACCAGGGCAACTTCATGTACACCCGTACCACCCGCCAGCGTAAACAGGAGGACGGCAGCGTGCTCGAGCAGGAATATGTCGCCCAGCAGGTCATGCTGCGCGAATTGTTCTGCGACTGGGAAAAGGAAGATCTGCTGGACCTGTTCATCTACCGCAACGATCGGCTGGGCATGCCAATCCCGGCCTATAGCGCCGAGACAGCGGCGGAACAGATCCGCAAGGTCGGCACGCTCACCCGTAATCAGGTGCACTTCTGGAATGAATTCTATGCCGTGGTCTGCGAAGCCTATGGAGACATGAATGGCGATGGCGAGCGCTTCATGCCACGCAATGATTTCAACAAGCCCAACGCCGCCTCGCTGGCGACCGCCGGTGGCATGGCCACTAACGTCTATTGCGGTGGCATGTTCGAACTGCTGCCTGATGAGGCACTGATCATTGAGCTGCACCAACCGGTCGAGCCGATCTACCTGGGCTTCCACCTGGGTAACCTGTGGGGCGAGTCGCTGGAGTTTGCCAGCCACCAGTCCAGCCTCAATGGCATACAGGGACATCGCGACGCCGATAACATCTACCGCTACGTCATTTCCCACAGCGATCCGGGCGTAGCCAACTGGGTCGATACCACCGGCCAGTTTGAAGGCTACATGGCGGTGCGCTGGGCTTACCCGGAGAAGCCCATGGACAACCTGCCCTGGGCCACTGCGAAGAAGGTAAAAGTGGGTGAGGTGCTGGAACACTTGCCTGCGAACACCCAACGCATAACCCCTGAAGAGCGGCGTCACCAGATCGCGATACGCCAGGAACATGTCCAACGCCGCTACCGGCACCACTAGGAACCTACATGCCCAATATTTTGAGTGATAAGGTCGCCATTATTACCGGCGCTAGCCGAGGCATCGGCGCGGCCATAGCCGAGCGCTTCGCCGCCGAAGGTGCCCGCGTAGTGATTACCGCACGGACCAGTGAACCCGGCGGCAGGCTTCCCGGTTCCCTGCAAGAGGTCGCCGAGCGCATTCGTGCGCGGGGCGGCCAGTGCCTGAGCATCATCGGTGATCTGGCCAAGGAAGAAGATCGCGAACGCATCATGGCGCAAACGCTGGAGCACTGGGGCGGCGTCGATATCCTGGTGAACAACGCTGCCTTCGCTCGCTTCAGCCCCACGCGTGAACAGCAAGCCAAGCATGTTCAGCTGTCACTGGGGATCAATTTCATTGCCCCGCTGCACCTGAGCCAGCTGGTTATTCCATCCATGGTCGAACGCGGCGGTGGCTGGATTCTGAACCTGTCCAGCGACACGTCGCGCAAGCCCCGGCATGGCCCCTATCCCGCCGATGATCGGACATACCGTTTTCACAACACCGCCTCCCCCAGTTTGTACGGCTCGACCAAGGCGGCACTAGAACGATTGACCGCGGGCTGGGCGATGGAGCTGGCTAGCCAATCGATTGCCATCAACAGTCTGGCGCCAGTAGAGGCCGTTGCCAGCGAAGGCGCGCTCGACAGCGGCAGCATTGACGACCAGGCGTTCTTCGAACCCGTGGAAGCCGTTGTGGAAGCGGCTCTGGCCCTCTGTTCAGGCCCGCAGCAATGTCTGACCGGCCGCAATTCCTATAGTTTGAACCTGCTGGAAGAACTGGGCTTGCGCGTGCGCTCGCTGGACGGTCTGACCGAGCTCGACAACATTCCCGCCGCGCCCTTCAAAGGCTGATACCGGAGTAACCTTATGCTGGAAATTTTTGCTTCCACCCCTGAAAACTTAGGGCTACGCGACATCGGCGCCTTCGCGCGCCGGGTCGAAACCATGGGCTATGACGGCCTGTTCGTGTCCGACGCGATTCATGATGGTTTACTGCTGGCAGGTCAGGCGCTGGCTTCGACTACGAGACTGAAGGTCGGCACCTCGGTACTGGTGGCCTTCCCGCGCAGCCCGATGAACGTGGCGCTGGCTTGCTGGGATCTTCAAGGCATGTCCGGTGGGCGTTTTGAGCTGGGGCTCGGGACCCAGATCAAGCAGAACATCGAAGAGCGCTATTCTGCCCGCTGGCTACCGCCAGCGGCGGGGATGCGCGAATACCTGGGCGCATTGCAGGCGATCTTTCACAGCTTCCGTACCGGCGAGCGACTGAACTTTGTCGGCGAGCATTATCAGTTCACCCGCCTGCAACCCTTCTTCAACCCCGGCCCGATCGAGGCCCCGGACGTGCCGCTAATGCTGGGTGCCGTGGGCCCCATGATGCTCAAGCTGGTGGGCTCTACCGCTGATGGCATCCATACACACCCGACGAATACCTCGGTACGCTACCTCCAGGAAGTCATTCATCCGCAGATCGCCAATGGACTGGCCGAGCGTGATCCGGCGCGCAAGCGCCCGCTCATCAGCGCGAGCCAGTTTGTCGCCACCGGCCCGGACGCAGCTACGGTCGCCAAGGAGCGAGAACGCTTCCGTGACATGCTCGCCTTTCTGTTTTCGACGCCCGCCTATCGCGCCAGCCTGGAGCTGTTTGGCTGGGGCGAGGTAGGTGACGCTCTGCAACAACTGACCCGCAACAAACAATGGGCGGATATGCCTGGCATCTTCACCGACGAAATCCTGGACACCTTCCTGGTCAGCGCAGAGTACGGCTCCTTACCGCAGGCAATGGTCTCGCGCTTCAACGGCCTGGTCGACAGGGTGACCCTGACGGTACCAAATGATCCAGCGAATGATCAGGAGTGCGCCCAGGCGATTAACGCCATTCGTGATGAGGCCCGACGAGGCGACAGCTAAAACGGAGGAAAGCTGCGCACTGGGCTCCAGGCGCAGCGCCCCAGCGCAGGGAATCGGCTGGCTGGAGCCCGAGCCGAAACTCTCAACCAGCCAGCCGTCATCATCAGCTGGCAATCAGCCGAAAAGCAGCGAGACCCTGGCGGACTGATGGGTATGAAGCAGCTCCGAAACGAGCTTGTTCCCGGGGTCCGAAGGGTGATCGGCCCTCGGGCTCTGGTCGCCAGTCAATCGAATGTTTGAGGGCGCAGGCAACCGACCGCCATGGCCACCAGGCTATCGAGTAAAGCTGGGGATTCGAGCTGCGCCGGAATGTCTTCCAGTACCGAGCGGATGACGCTGCGCAACCCCTGCCCAAGCAAATAGGCCGCTAACGCGGGGTGCTCGGTGGTGATCTCATGCTCGTACATGTGCAAGAGCGGCAGCCAGGTCGCTTCGATGAACTCGCCTGCCGTGTGGTATGGGCCGCGCCACATTCCCAGATGAAGGGCGGAGTGGTAGCGCAAGTGAAAGGCCTTGTTCAACTTGAACAGGCGCGTTTCGACCCGAATGATGTTGGCCAGAATATCTCGCAGTGCCGCTTTCAATGGCACACCAACCAGCCTTTCGCGCATCCTCAACAGGTTCTCCGACTCCTCATCGAGAACACGCTCATACAGCAAGGCAACGATCGCGTCCTTGTTGGGGAAGTATTGATAGATCGAGCCGACTGCCACCCCAGATACCTCGGCGATGCGGGCGACGGTCAGTGCGTCCTCTCCCGCCTCATCCAGAATCCGAAGGCACGCCTGTTCTACGGCGTCGACCAGTGCGCGAGAGCGGGACTGACTTGGACGTTTGCGTAGCGCAGGAAGCTGCTCAGATGCTGGCCAAGAGCCGATTGTGGTTTCACTGTTCTTCTTGTTCATGGTAACCCGAGGACCGCTCTCAATAGCGTACCAATATTATATGATTATCAATTAAATCAGATGGTTGTTGACGATAAAAGCGACTTTAAAATGCGAATATATAAGCATCGGTGACGCCAGTATGATCATTTCTGTCGATCAGACAACCTCTGATCAGACAGTGAATCCGCCATTGAGGCGGATGTCCCACCCCTACTGGGAGATCACCCATGTCGTCATCTTTCACTATCCGCCCCCTCGGCCCCAATATTGGGGCTGAAGTGCTTGATCTGGATTCGGCTTCAGTCTTTTTGCCAGAAACGCTAGCCGCTCTTGAGACGGCACTTTACAAACACGAAGTCATCATACTTCGCGCGCCTGATCTACGGCCCGAACAGCACCTGGCGATAGCAAAGCATTTCGGTGAACCCGAAGTGCACACATTTTATCCCAACCTGGGCGAAGGCTTTGAACAGATCACCGTGATCGACTCCAAGCTGGGTGATCGCGCTGATATGTGGCACCACGACGAAAGCTTTCTGGGCAGCCCGCCGATCGTCACCATGACTCACGCTCAGATTCTTCCGCCGTGTGGCGGCGACACCTGCTGGATCAGCATGACCACGGCCTACGACGCGTTGTCCGAACGAATGAAACATTACCTCGAAGGTCTCAGCGCCTGGCATGACATGAACGGACCGATGACCGCAGCGCTGCGCCAGGGCGTGGTCACGCATGAACGCTATCTCGAAGTCATCAGCATGAACCGACGGCATCTGCACCCGCTGGTTATTCAACATCCGGATACGGGGCGCAAAGCGTTGTATCTGAGCCCCACCTATACTACTCATATCGACGGTCTGGCGATCGCCGAAAGCGACGCGATCCTCAGCTACCTGCACGCCCATTGCCAACATGTCAACTTTGGATTCCGCCACCGGTGGTCCGTTGGTGACATGGCGATCTGGGACAACCGTAGCGTACTCCACAACGCCATCCTGGATTATCAACCACACCAGCGGCGGATGCAGCGTGCTTCGGTATTTGCCCGCGGGGCTTTCCACGCGTAATTCACTGATCAATCAAGCCCCCTTATACAGCGGTGGCTCAAGAGGAACATCTATGTTGAAGGATTCGTTGAACCAGGATTTGCTGGCTCGCTACACTCCCAAGCCAGGTCGGCATGCGCTGCTGCCTGAGCTGACACCCCACCAGACGGTGGCACTGCTGTGCCGAGTGCTGTATCGCGAGGGTTATAACGACCACATTGCAGGCCACATTACCGTTCGCCAGGATGACGGCAGCTACCTCGCCAACCCCTGGGAACTCACCTGGGGAGAAGTGACCGCGTCGGATATTGTTCGTCTCGATCAGACCGGCAAGGTGATCGAAGGTGAATGGAATATCACGCCAGCCATCAATCTACACATTGATGTACACGCCGCCCGGCACGATGTCGGCGTGGTGATTCACAATCATCCACAATGGGGATCGGTATGGTCGGCGGTCGGACGCATTCCGCCAATATATGACCAAACCTCCGCTCTGGTTGATACCGACCCGGTACTCTATGACGAATATCGTGGCACAGTCGAAGACATCGATCTGGGCCGCGCCTGTGTCGATGCCCTGGGTACGCAAAAATGGGCGTTGCTCGCCAACCACGGTGTACTGGTGGTGGCCAACGGCATTCGCCAGGCCCATTTGCGCGCCATTACCCTGGAGTGGCGCAGCCGTCTGGCCTGGCGTGTGGAGATGCTTGGTGGCGGCTCACCATTGCCCGCCAGTGTTGCCGTCGCGACCGGAGAGCGCACTGACTCGAATGGGTTCCCATTTCTCTGGGAAGCCATGGCTCGCGAGGAAATCCGGCGCGATCCAACCGTTCTAGAGTAAACCTTTCGCATTGCTGAGCGGCGGCATGGCAGACAGCCAAGCCGCTGCTATTTCGTATTTCTCCGACGCGAGATAACCCGATGAAACCCACCCTGTTACTGCTCTCCCAATTCCCCGATAGCTTGAATAACCGCCTGCGCGAACATTTCGATTGCCATCACCATACACAGCTCGGCGAGAACCAGACCACGGCGCTGGCCACATCCGTACGTGGCATCGTCGCAACCGCCGAATCAAGCGTGACGCGCGAACTGATTGCTCGGCTACCAGCCCTTGAAATTATCTCTGTGTTGGGTGTCGGTTACGACGGGATCGACCTTGCAGCAGCACGTGAAAACAATATATGCGTCACTCATACCCCAGGATTATCTACCGAAGACATTGCAGACTTCACCATGGCACTGTTGCTGTGCACTGCACGTCAGGTGCTATCCGGCGACCGGTTTATCCGACAAGGCGCATGGACTGCGAGTCGCCATCCGATGACCCCGCGGGTGTTCGGCGGACGCATGGGCATTGTCGGTTTGGGTCGTATTGGCCGCGCAGTAGCCCTGAGAGCACAGGCGTTCGGTATGAGTATTGCCTACACCGGACGCACTCCAAAAGCCGATGTGAGCTATCGCTGGTGCAACGATGTGCAGTCCTTGGCGGCGAGTGTCGATTATCTGGTGATATGCGCGACCGGTGGGCCTGACACCCATGGCTTGATCAGCGCAGCCGTGCTGGCTGAACTTGGTTCCGCTGGTGTGCTGGTCAATATTGCACGTGGCTCGATCGTCGACGAGCATGCCCTGGTGGAGGCCTTACGCGACCGCACGATACTCGCCGCGGGGCTCGACGTATTTTGCCATGAGCCGCAGGTTCCGAAGGCACTGCTAGCGCTGTCAAATGTCGTGCTGACACCGCATATGGCGAGCGCGACAAACGCAACCGTGCAGGCAATGATGGATCTGACGTTCGATAATCTAACCGCGCATTTCGCGGGAGAGGCTGTACTAACTCAAGTGAGCGATTGCTGCCCTTAGCAGACCTTGCAGTGACGTTCATCATCACACCGCGTCCATCACCCACAAATGACAAACCCCGAAAGATTCGGGGTTTGTCATGGGTCTGTCACCCCTGCAAGGCAGGGGCTTCAGTCATTGCTAGATAGAATCAACGTCCCATGGCTCGCAGGCGATCGGGGGTGAACATATCAGGCGACATATCGCCTTGATTCAGCACAGGGCCCTTGTCCCGCTCGTTGCTCAGCGTGTAGCCGATATAACCACCATTGTTCAGATCGTGATAGAAAGAGGCGCCGGCCTGCCAGGCGCTCGTATCTGGATGATAGTAATAGTTGACGATCGTGTGTTTCCAAAGCTCACCGCGACTGTCGTAGTTATCCGCCATCACCGCATGCCAGTTATCCTCATCGATGAACAGGCGGCGTTTGCCATACAAATGGCGGCTATCAGGCTTGACCGTGCCTTCGACAACCCATACGCGGCGCAGCTCGTAGCGCAGATGCTCCGGGTTCGGATGATTAGGTGTCAACAGGTCCGAATAGGCTATATCGGCGCTATGCACCTTGTAAGCGTTGGCAGGAATGAAGATTTCCTTCTTGCCGATCAGTTCCCAGTTGTAGCGATCCGGGGCACCATTAAACAAACGATCCTCGTCAATCGTCATCAAGCCGTTACTACCACCCAGCGGTTGGTCATAACCGTAACCGGGAGCCAGACGCACACGACGCGTTCCGGTGTTATACGACCAGGCAGTACGGTCGGCCACTTCCCAGTCATAGGGCTCGTGGTTCAAGGAGGTATTGCCGCGCTCACGCAAAGGCAACATGACCTCGGTCGTACAGTAGGCCGATACGCCCTGGTCAGTATGGGGCCGCTCAGCCGGATCAGGATTGTTTGAAGGCGCAAGACAGCGACCGTGAGAACGCCCCCAGCCTATGCCGCCCCCAGGTGTTACCGACGCAATATCGCGAACTTCGTCTTGCGTATAAGCACGATACGGCAGCTGGTGATTCCACAATACCTCACTGGCCGACTGGGGAATCGGGAAGGGGTTATGGCCCAAGCCGCTGACGCCCAAACCGTCATTTTCCAGCTTGGCATTAACGGCATTCCACTTTGCCCGCTCGCATACGAACTCGGGATAAGCAAAGTCACGATGTCCTTCGTAGACATTGATCTTGTAGGTATCAGGGTACTGCTTGAACATGCCCAGCTGGCCTTCGGTCAGGTTATCGGCGTGCTCTTGCGCATTCTGCGCAGTGATGACCAGAATCGGCTTTTCATCGGCGTATGGGTCTATCGGATGTGTACCAGGCTCAGCGTCCCAACCTGGGACTTCCCCGACATAAATACCCTTGAACTCCGGAATGCTTCCATCGGCATTACCGGCACGCTCGGCACCCACACAGGTCAGATCCTGACCCAGGCGCTCAGCTTCTTCGGGTGATACCGCAGCATGGGCAAAGCCCGCTGCCGCCATACTGATAACCGCTGCAATGGATAATACTGCACCGTGTTTACTCATTATTCTTATCTCCACAGGGTGATTGCGTCTTTCATCCATTATTGCGTCTGCCATGGCAGGCTCATCGTCTGATCAGACTAAACAGCTGATCATCACGGGTGAAAGTCGCATTATTAGTTGCTCAGAATGAATACTTGGCCGAGAACGTAATGTTGTCGCGGTCGGCCAGTTGGCGGTTGTACTTAACGCTGGCGTTGCCCATATAGGCTGTATAAGTCGTATTCAGCTCCAGGTTGCCCAGCCGCTTGAAAGTGGCTCCCAGTGAAAGGCGTTTATCGCCCTCGCCCGCGCTAATCGTGCCTTTAAGCGGCGTCATGCCATCAACGACATGGGCCCAGTTGATCGGAACGCTGAGATCCCAACCGGAGAACACGCCTGGATAGGATAGGACTGTTTGCAGCGTGTAGGCGGTGGCGTGCTTGGTCTGCTTAGCAGTGTCGGTTTCGTATACGAAATCGTCGCTGCCATTTACCGATTCAGCGTCGTCCGCGCGTACGTGAACAACCTCGCCCACCAAGGTGGTCGAACTCGCCCAAGGCATTGCACCCATGCTCCGAATGAAGCTCAACTGCATCTGCTGCCCCGATCCCTTAGTCAGAGATGTCTGACCCGGCGAAGTCTCAACCATAATCGGCGCGCCGGAACGGTAGGACCATTCACCGCCAATCTGGGTATCACCTAAGCTCGTAGAGAAGCTGACGCCGGTGAGTTTGATGTCCTCGAAGTACTCGATTTCATAGGTTGTTGGCAGAAACGGGCTTATCGGACTCAGACCGAACCCGCCAAGCGATACGCCGCCTGGATTCTTGTCGTGATAGCGCACGTGGAATAAGCCCAGCTCAAGACCGAGAGACGGACGGTACATGGCCCTGAAGCCGTACTGACCGTCATCCCGTGGATCATTGGTTCCCGCGTAAGCAGCGTTCATCCCAGGACCGAGGATAAGCATTTCCCTGCCCGGCCCTGTCACGTCGGACGTTGAGGTGAAGCCTCCCACAGGTACCAGCTCGTTAGGCAACCACTCGTATTGGTAGTAGGCAGCCAGACCGAAATCCGGATTCACATCCCAGCTGGCCGATACCTGACCGATGGGTAGCAATACTTCCTTGGTTTCCACCCCTGGCTGGGACGACTTGACCACGTCAACCGGCGACTGGACACCATTCACCCCGGGGTAGAACAAACCCTCACCCCAGGCAACCATATGGCGACCTGCCTTGACGTCCAGATATTGCTGGTTCGGCAAGGAGAAACCGGCAAACACGTAGGCATCAAGGAACCGGCTACGGCCACCGGCGTAACGCTCGGTATCACTGGTAAATTCGTCAGGCGCGCCGAACTTGTTCAGTGTGCCGGGGGAATTATGATCGTTTTCGCGGTGATAGACATGATCATAGAAGGTGCTGGCACGCAGTACCGCTCCGTAGTTGTCCTTGCGCAGAATCATTTCAGCCAGCGCACCCACTCGGTTGGTGGTGAGCGCGTGCTTGTCGAAGTTCCGATTGCCGTCGTCGCCATTGACGTTGCCCAACAGCTCGGAGGACTGGCCGCTCAAACGCATGCCGATCCCGTAACTGGTTGTCAACGACCAATCCAGAGTCGCGCCATTGTCGAAGTTGATCCGCTCTCCCGCCTGCACTCCCGCAGAGGAAAACATGGCCACCGAGGCAGCGAGTGCCGCAACGGCAAAGCCTCCTGTGGTGGGGTGTGAACGCCTGTTATTGTTGTTTTGCATAGCACTTCTCCTTGAGCAGCCTGAACTGCTTTTTTGTCGTAGTTAGACGTGAATGTCTTCGGCGAAAAACTGTCCCTGATCGGCGGCGCCGGCCAGGCTGTAGTGGTACGCATCTCCTCGGAGCTCTCTCACCAGCAAACCCCGGTTCAGGAGGAAATTGAGATGGGCCTGGGTCTCGCCCACAGCCATCAGCAGATCGAAACTGTTCTTGATTCTGGGAAACAACACCGGTCGCAACGCACTGGTGGTCATCGGTTGAGCAAGGGCTGCGGTTATTCGGTCAAAATGATCGTCGTGGTGCTTCTGCAACTGCTGCAAACGATGATGGAGTCCGTGAAACGGGCGCTCGTGGGCCGGCAGCACCAATACCGAATCGGGCAAACTGCGAAACCGCCGGACGCTTTCCAGCCAATCACCCAAGGGGTTCGCTTCAGGTTCAGTGACGCCCACGCACACGCTGGAGGTGATACGCGGAAGAATCTGATCACCGGAGATGAGCAACTGGTCCTCATCGTTGTACAGGCAGGCGTGTTCGGGGGAATGCCCGGACCCCATTACCACTCGCCAGTTCCGGTTACCAATGCGCAGTTCGGAGCCTTCACTAAGCCGCCGGAAGCTGGACGGTGCTTCTATCGAATAAAAAGTCTGGGTAAGCACCGGCCGGAAGCCGGCGATTTCTTCACTCGACAGCCCACACCGCTGGAAGAACTGATCAAACGCCCAGTTGGGCTTGTCGCCCTTGGGCGGCGTGACGAACATCGCTTGATATTCGCCAAAGGACATATAGGCAGGGCATTGAAAGCGGTCCACCAGCCAGCCGAGCATGCCGGTATGGTCATAATGGAAATGCGTGCAGATAACCGCCAGCACGGGCTCGCCGTGCAACGCTTCCTCAAATACCCGTTCCCATACATCCTTACTCTGATCGGTACCCAGGCCGGTATCGACCACCACCCAGCCATGCTCATGTTTCAGCAGGTAAAGGTTGATGTGATCCAGACCAAACGGCAGCGGCATGCGCAGCCAGAGAATCCCATCGGCCACTTCCTGTACCTGACCCGGGGCTGGCGGCGTTTCCCAGGGGAAGCACAGCTCGCTGTAGGATTCGCGCCCGCCCAGGGCGAGATCGATCATGCCGACGCTCCGGCAAAGGCCGGCAAGCCGTTCCGCTCCAGGGCCTCTACGCTGTATGGCACGTAGGTTTGCTGGTCGACATCCCGGATGAATAACGGCTCTCCCACCAATGCTGGGTCGTAGCCCTGACGCTGCAGCTCGATCTTGCGCAGCTTGAAGGTGGTCGTCAGGTCAGCCTGCGAAGACACGCGCACAAATACCGGTACGGCATAGTGCGGTACACGCTGTTCAACATGCTGATAAAACGCTTTTGGATCAAAGGCTTGGCCAGGCTGCATCAGAATAGCTGCCATACCAGCGCGACCTTCATGCTCAGGTACCAGCACGCCGTAGACGTTGATCAGCTCCATACCAGGGAAATCACCGAGCGCGTCGGAAACCTCCTGGGTAGAGACGTTCTCGCTTTTCCAGCGGAAGGTATCGCCGATGCGATCAACGAAGTAGCAATAGCCATCTTCGTCATAACGCAGCAGGTCGCCGGATGCCCACCAGGCATCACCGTCCTGGAACACATTGCGCAGGATCTTGCTTTCCGTGGCCTCGGGTGAGGTATACCCCTCGAAGCGGCCAGCGCCGATTTCCGGATGGTCGACGATATAGCCAACCGCCTCACCTATCTCGCCAGGCTCGCAATGCACGTAGCGGCCATTTTTGTCGCGGGCGTGGCATCCAGTTTCGGGATCAAAGCGCAGCAGGCGAAGATTGGTTTTGTCCCAAAATGGTATGCGACCACAGGAACCCAGGTGATTGTCGACATTCAGTACGGCAGCGTTTGCCTCCGTCGCACCCCAGCCCTCAAATACCTCGATAGCACCGAAGCGCTCCAGCCAACGACGCCAGATCTCGGGGCTCAGGCCCGCGCCTAGCATGCAGCGCAAACTGTGCTCGCGATCATTTGCTTGCTCGGGCTTGTTGAGCAGATAACGGCAGATCTCACCGATGTACTGAAAAATGCTCACCTGATTCTGGCGCACGTCCGACCAGAATTCGCTGGCGCTGAATTTGCGCCGGACGACGATGGATGAACCCGATGTCAGTGCTGTGGAGGTTACCGACGTGGCGGCTGCGCCATGGTATAGCGGCAGGCAGCAATAAAAGACGTCAGCCGGGGTGACTTCCAGGGTGACGTTCATCACATCGCCCGAACTCATCCAACGCATATGGCTGTATTTAGCGGCCTTCGGTAGCCCCGTCGTTCCGGAGGTGAAGATGTACAACATGTCATCTTCGGCCTTGACTCCGGCACGCACGCTCGCGTCAGGAGCAGTGGTGTCCGCAGCCAGTACCTCGGCGTAGAACGTCTGATCGAGGTGCGCCGGTAATGGCGCTTCGGCGGGTTTTTCTGCGTCTGGAACCAGCCAGCTGGTAAAGTCCGCGGCCCCGTCGGTATCGGCGAACACCGAGATACATTCCTCGCCCACCACCACTGCTTTAGCCCGGGTGCTCTGCAGCGCATGCACCAGAGGCCTGCCGCTGAGGTTGTAATTGAGAAACGCAGTGATAGCCCCGAGTTTGGTGAGCCCGAGCCAGCAAAAGAAAAAATCCGGGCGATTTTCCATAGCCATGGCGCATACATCACCCACCCCAATTCCTCGTACAGCGAAGACGCGGGCGTATTGATTGGCGCGCTCGTCTACCTCGCGGTAGCTGAAATGACGGCCGCGGTAGACCAGAAAATCCTTGTCGCCATATTCGGCGACCTGCGCTTCGAATCGGTCGGCAACTGTATACGCATCCGCAGGCTTGATGCGGCTTGCCGCCGCGGAACGCAGGTCAAGCTTGCGCTGGGTTTCTTCTCGAGTAGGCATCTGATAAATGTCCGTAAGCTTTTGTTTTTGTTTGGCAACGGCGGACTGAGTCATGGGGTCTTCTCCATGAGGGTCTGATCAAAAGGGAGGTAGTCGCAATACCCGGCCGAACCGGGTGAATACAACGTCTTGCGGTCAAATTTGCTAAGTGGCTGGTACTGACGAATGCGCTCGACCAGATCGGGATTAGCGATGAAATGGCGCGCAAAAGAGACTGCGTCTGCACCACCGTCAGCGATAATCGCCTCGGCCGTGTCGGGCTCAAAACCGTCGTTGGTGATCAGCGCGCCGCTGAAGCCTGCGCGGGCGATGGCAAACGCATCCAAACCCTTTACGTGCGCACGCATCATATGCAGGTACGCCAGTCCCATGCCTTCGATGGCTTTGAGCAACGCGGACAGAGTGGCGGCAGGATCACTGTCACGGGCATCGTTGTAGCTATTGCCCGGGCACAGTCTCAGGCCAACCCGGCCAGGCCCGATGGCGTCGGCCATCGCGGCCAGCACTTCAAGCGTGAAGCGCACCCGATTCTCGACCGAGCCACCGTATTCATCAGTCCGCTGGTTCGCGTTCTCCGCCATGAATTGCATCGGCAGATACCCGCTGGTGCCGTGCAGTTCAACGCCATCAAACCCGGCTTCACGAGCATTGAGTGCCGCCTGCCGGTAGTCCTGAATCACTGCTGCGATGTCGTCGCGGGTCAGTTCATCAGGCAGCTCGGTATCAGCCATTCCGACGGTATCGGTGAACAACTGGGTTTCGGCTGCTACGCTCGACGGCCCCACCGTGCGGCTGCCGGCGGGCTTGTTGTGCCGGGAAGCAACCCGACCGCAGTGCATCAGCTGGACCACAATCTGGCCACCGGCGGCGTGTACGGCATCCGTCACCTGACGCCAGGCAGCAATCTGTTCGGCGTTATAGAGGGCCGGCGTGCGGCAATATCCGAGCCCATCTGCCGAAGGCGAGGTGCCTTCGGCGATGATCAGTCCGGCCGTTGCCCGCTGCGCGTAATAATCAACCATGACCGCGGTGGGTACCGCCTTGTCGTCCGCTCGGCTGCGCGTCATCGGTGCCATGACGATGCGATTGGCAAGCTGCAGATCACCGAAACGCGCGGGTTGGAATAGATGTTTCATAGAGGCTCCTCAGCGCACGCGGATTTTTGGTGCAGGGGTATTGCCGCGCATCTGGCGTAGAAACTGTTCCAGCGGTGCCGGCTCAGCAACTTCAGGCAAGGTGTCGCGCGCCGGAGCTTGCGCCCAGAACGCCTTCCAGGAGGGGAACAGGTCATGGAAGGTGCCGGGATAGGGTTCGCGGCCGGGCCAGCGCATTTTCATGTCGCCGATCGGCGGCTTGTTCAGATCGGTCGCGTACCAGTAGCAGGGCAAACGACGCCGGAAGAACCACTCCCCGTCGATGCGCTGATAGTCGTCCCAGTAGAGCATCTGCATGATTACCCACTCGGCACCCGTCTCATGTTCGTTCTTCGAATAGACGACGCCGACGGCATTGTCCGCATCGGTAAATTCGATGATGTGCTGACCGACGTGGTGCGAGGTACCGGTGAACTGGTGTCTGAGCGTGTCGTCCACCCAGGCTTTCAGGTGCGCACGTCCAGAGGTTTCCTTGCCGACCCGGATGTCCGGGGCGAACAGATTGACGTGCGCATCGAGGTCACGCATATCCAGCGATAGCGAGTATTTGCCCACCAGCTGGCGGATCGCTTCTATCGATTCCAGCCGGTCCACACGTTGCGCAAGATTGTTCTGATCCATCGGGTTTCGCCTTTTTTCTGATTGCTCGCGAGCTGCCGGGCTCTCGCCCTTACTCCATAACGGTGTACAGATCCGAACCTCTACCGCCGTCCACTGCCAGGCTTGCACCGGTTATGTAGGACGCCTCATCGGAGGCGAGGAACAGGATCGCGTTGGCCAGCTCGACGGATTCGCCGACGCGCTTCATGGGAATCAGTTTTTCGGTATTGGTCCGGGCCTTGTCATCGCCGAGCATGCCGGCTGTAGCAGGTGTGGCGACCACACCCGGAACAACGACGTTGCAGCGGATATTCAGTGGCGCGCCTTCGGAAGCGACAGCCCGGCTGAAGTTGATAACCGCCGCCTTGGCTGCGGAATAACCGGACATCCAGGCCGTACCGAATACGCCGCAAATGGATGCCAGATTGACGATGGAACCGCCGCCCTGCTTCTTCATGATCTGCATCGCCGTGCGGGTGCCCCAGAAG
Organism: Pseudomonas saliphila; assembly: GCF_008638345.1. Lineage (GTDB taxonomy): Bacteria > Pseudomonadota > Gammaproteobacteria > Pseudomonadales > Pseudomonadaceae > Halopseudomonas > Halopseudomonas saliphila. The sequence continues at coordinate 108,699 of NZ_VTVA01000004.1, forward strand.
GTGCCGTCCACGGTGGTCGCGAAGTTGGCGTGCCAGTCTTCAGTGGTCATGGCGTCCACGGTGCCCCAGGTGAAGGCCATCGCGTTGTTGACCATGACATCCAGACGGCCATATTCAGCAGCGGTCGACTCGATGGCCGAAACGAACTGCTGCTCGTTGCTTACGTCAGCGACGCGATACGCCGCCTTGCCGCCGGCGGCATTGATCTTTTCGACCACGCCCTGCAAGGGCTCTTCGCGGCGACCACAGATCACTACAGTGGCGCCCTCTTCTGCCATACGCTCCGCCGTGGCGGCACCAATTCCCGAGCCACCGCCGGTAATGAAAACGATCTTGTTCTGCATACGTAAAGTCATGATATTTACCCCTTAGATGAAGGCCGAGCCGCCATTGATGGTGATGTTCTGACCCGTGATGAAACTGGCGTCATCGCTGGCGAGGAACACCACCGCGCGGGCAATTTCGTCTGGCTGGCCGAGGCGGCCTAGCGGGATGGCAGCGACCATCGCCTGCATCCACTCGTCAGGAATGCCGGCCATCATTGGTGTGTCGGTAGGACCAGGCACTATGGTGTTGACGCGGATACGGCTGGGCGCCAGTTCACGTGCCAGGCTGCGGGTCAGGCCCATGACGCCGGCCTTGGAGGCCACGTAATGGCTGGGACCTTCGCCGGTTAACGCGCCGGTGCTGGAAAAGTTGATGATGGTGCCGGCGGTTTCCTTGGAAACCATCAGTCGGGCGGCTTCGCGGGCGCACAGGAAGGTGCCTCTGAGGTTAACGCCCAGCACGCGATCCCAGTTTTCCACCGGCGTATCCAGGAAGCTGTCCACCGAACCAGTACCGGCGTTGTTCACCAGTATGTCGAGGCGCCCGGCCTCGTCAGTAATGCGCTGCATGGCAGCCTGCACAGAGGCTTCATCCATCACGTTGCACACGACCGCGTGGGCACGTTCGCCCAGATCGGCAACACTGGCATTGATCGCATCAGCGTTGATATCTGCTGCGTAGACCACGGCACCCTCGGCCACGAACTGGCGCACAATAGCGGCGCCCATGCCCTGCGCGGCACCGGTGACAAAAGCGATCTTGTTATTAAGTTTCATAGCTGCTCCTTACTGACACTCGACCATTGGGGCCATGAGAGCCTGGTTACGGTTGCAGCTATGATTGATGGCTGGAAACTGAGCAACATCGTCCGTTGAGACTAAAGCGTTCGACGGAGTGAAAAGTCCACACGGAAGAAACGCGACACAGGTTTCGCACTGGTCTGAATGGACGATGCTTCGCTAGCGTCAAGCGAACAGCATCGGGGCAATAAAAACTAAAGGAGTCTGCCCCTTGAGCCCCTCTCCTACCCGGACCACCTGGCGGACGCATTACGCACTGGCCGTGCTCGCCGTGATTTACATCTTCAACTACATCGATCGACTGCTGGTTTCGATCCTTATTGAGCCCATCAAACTCGAGTTCGGCGTATCCGATACCCTTATAGGATTACTCACCGGGGTAGCCTTCGCGCTGTTCTATACGGTGTTCGGTTTGCCGCTCGGCCGGCTGTCCGACCGCATTGGACGCAAGCCGGTGATTGCCTTGGCCTGTATTGCATGGAGCTTCATGACCGTGTTGTGCGGCGTGGCCACCAGTTTCACCATGCTGCTGATATTCAGGATTGGCGTGGCGGTCGGCGAAGCCGGCGGGTCCGCGCCTTCGGTGGCAATGATTTCCGATCTCTACCCACCAAGTCAGCGCTCGCGAGCCCTGGCAGTGTTTTTAATGGGACCTGCCCTGGGTGCCGTATTCGGCCTCGGTATGGGTGGCTGGGTTGCCGACACCTATGGCTGGCGCTGGGCATTCATCATTATCGGTGCGCCTGGTGTGTTGCTCGGTCTGTTGCTGGCCCTGACCGTACGTGCACCCAACCAGATAAAGTCAGCTGCAGATGCGCCACAGGAAAGTTTCCTGACAACCTTCAACAGCCTGATCAGTACTCCGTCGTATCTGTTGATAGTGGTTGCAGGCAGCGTGGCGGCCATTGCCGGCTACGCGATCGGCACCTGGAACCCCAGTTTTCTGATTCGCTCACACGACCTCAGCATCACCGAAGCCGGTGCGTTGATGGGACTGGGCGGCGGCATGACGTCGGTCATTGGCACCCTGACCTGCGGCTGGTTTGCTGACCGGATGGTTAAGAAGAATACCGGTTGGCAGCTAGGCACAGCGCTGCTCGGGACGGCGATCAGCATTCCCTTTGGTCTGTTGTTCTTCTTATGGCCAGCTGGCACCGCTTTCTATATAGCCGGCACGGCTGTGCCAACCGCTTTCCTTTTCTACCTTGGGTTTGCCTTCTTTGCTACCTGGTGGACAGTGCCGTGCTTCGGCTCGATGAGCCATTTGTTTCCGCCGACCAAGCTGGCCCAAGGCACGGCCATCTTCTTCATGGGCATAACCCTGCTGGGCGTCGGCCTGGGCCCGCTGGTTGTCGGCGTTCTCAGCGACCTTTTCGCATTAACGATCGGCACCGAGGCTTTGAGATATGCACTGGCCAGTACCATAGGCATTCTGCTTATCCCGTGCATTTGCCTGGCGATCGCCATTCCAAAATACCGCGACCAGGTAGATGGCACGCAAGACGAACTGCCTGACGCCGTCGCCACGATTTAAACCACAGGAGCCAGAACGTGACCAACACAACCAACCAGGATCTACCCCTACCTGTCGGCAAATACGCCAAGCTCGATAACGGGCTCATCCTCCACTACCTCGATATCGGCGACGGGCCGATCGTGCTCTGGCTGCATGGCAGCGGTCCCGGCGCAAGCGGGTTCAGCAATTTCAAGGGTAATTATCCCGTATTCGAGAAAGCAGGTTTCCGCAATATCGTGCTGGATCTGCCGGGCTTCGGCCGTTCAGATAAGCCAGCCGACGTGAATTATGATCTGGATTTCTTTGTCAGCAATCTCAAGCAATTTCTGGATATCGTCGGTATTGCGCGCTGTACCTTGCTGGGCAACTCGCTGGGCGGTGCAATTGCATTGGGCGCCACCCTGGCTTATCCCGAGCGCGTGGAAAAGCTGGTATTGATGGCGCCGGGCGGTGTCGAAGAACGCGAGACCTATTTCCAGATGCCGGGGATCGTCCGCATGGTAGAAGTGTTCGGTCAAGGCCCCATGGGCGTCGAGCAGATGCGCGACGTGATGACCTTGCAACTGTTCGACAGCAGCCAGCTGGACGAAACCCTGCTACAGGAACGTGCCGCCGTCGCGCCATTGCAGCCGGCCAACCTGTTCTCCACCATGATGGTGCCGAACATGACGGAACGCCTGCATGAGATCAGCGTGCCTATCCTGGGTTTCTGGGGCACCAATGACGCCTTCAATCCCTCGTCTGGTGCCTTCAAGATTCTAGATAACGCGCCCAATGCGCGCTTTATTCTGCTCAACCGGTGCGGTCATTGGGTGCAAGTCGAGCATCAGGCGTTATTCAATCGCAGCTGTATCGAATTCCTGATCAACGGATAAAAACAGTCTGATCGGCGCAGCGCGTGCTGTGCTGATCTCAAGGATTCAACGTTCATGACCTATTCGCACTTACTGGGGCCAGCAAGGCTCGGCAGTCTGGAACTACGTAACCGCATCATCATGGCCCCGATGGGCTCCAATTTCGCCGAGTCGGACGGCAGCTGCGGCGAGCGCATCCAGGCTTATTACGAAGCCCGCGCTGCTGGCGGCGCTGGCTTGCTGATCATGGGCGTGTGCTCGATAGCCTACCCAGCCGGAACCGCCGAGCCGTACCAGGTCGGGATTTCTGACGATAAATACTTGCCCGGTCTCACGCGCCTGGCGGAGCGGGTTCACAAGCATGGTGCGAAGATAGCGGCGCAGCTACAGCATGCCGGCAAAACCGCGACACGTGACCTTGCAGAGGGGCGCGAGCTCTGGGTGCCATCCATGCCTCCGCGGTTCAAAACCGACATGATGGCCTCGCTGACGCCCGAGGAGATAGGGTCCTTTATCTCTGCCAGCAAGCCGAAAACCAGCCCGGGCATCAGAATCATGGCCAAGCCCGACATCGAGCAAATGATTGAGTGGTTTGCCAGCGCCGCTGAGCGGGCGCAGAAAGCCGGTTTCGATGGCGTCGAAATCCATGCAGCTCACAGTTACATCATTGCTGGTTTCCTGTCCGCCTACTACAACAAGCGGGACGATGAGTATGGCGGAAGTCTGGAAAACCGTGCCCGGCTAATGCTCGAAGTGCTGCACGAAACGCGGCGGCGCACCGGCAAGGATTTCGGCGTGTGGCTTCGGTTGGACGCCTATGAATTGCATACCGAGGGCGGCATTACACTGGAGGAATGCAAGGCGTTCGCAAGCATGGCCGAGGCAGCGGGTGCCGATGCCGTATCCATCTCCGCCTATGCAGCGACAACCAACGGGGTGGCCTTCACCGAAGCGCCACTGGTGCAAAAGCCGGCTGGCTTCCTGGACTGGGCAGCCGAGGTCAAGCAGGCGGTGAGCATTCCAGTAATCGCAGTGGGGCGGCTCTCCCCCGATGCTGCTGACAAGGCTATTGCCGAAGGTCAGTGTGACTTCGTGGCCATGGCGCGCAAGCTGCTCGCCGATCCGGAATTACCCAACAAGCTGGCACGCGATGATGCCGCCGCCATCCGCCCCTGCATATACTGCTATGTGTGCGTCAGCCAGATCTTCGTCAATGAGCGGGTGAAGTGTGCGGTCAACCCCTTTACCGGTCATGAGTCGCAGCGGGTGATAACCCCAGCTGAAAAACCTCAGCATATTCTGATCGTCGGAGCCGGCCCAGCGGGCCTGGAGGCCGCACGGCTGGGCAGTTTGCGCGGACATAGGGTAACGGTGGTAGAGCGCAGTGGTCGCCTCGGCGGCACGTTGTTCTTCGCCGCCCTCGCCTACCCGGAAAATGGCGCCCTGCTGGACAACCTGATACATCAGGTCAAGCAGCTGCCCATCGACATCAAGCTCGGTACCGCTGCCACGCCCGAACTGATCGCACAGTTGAATCCCGATCATGTTCTGGTAGCCAACGGGGCCAAGCGCGCTGCGCCCGATATCCCCGGTGCAACGGCCAAACATGTATGGAGCGGTGATGAGTTGCGGCGCCTGATGACGGGCGACCGGGCCGATGAAATCGCCAAAGCCAAGCTGTCCCTGGGCCAGCGCGCCCTGATGAAAGCGGGCAGCTTGACCGGCGCCAACAACAGCACCGATGCGCTCAAGCAGTTATCGAAACTGTGGATGCCGCTTGGCAAAAAGGTAGTGATTGTTGGTGGTGGGCTGGTGGGTTTGGAGCTGGCGGAGTTTCTGGTAGAGCGCGGCCGCCAGGTCACCGTACTGGAACCCAGCGAAAGCCTGGGACGGGAACTGTCCATCGTGCGCCGCTGGCGTGTGCTGGATAACCTGACTCAACACCAGGTTGCCATGCATAAACAGGCCGAGGTCACCCATATAGACAGTGACCGTGTGTGCTATCAGGATGCAGAAGGTCAGGCCCATGAGGTGATGATGGATTCGGTGGTCCTCGCCCTGGGTGCTGGCCCGGATCACAGCTTGAGTGAACAGCTGGCAGCCTGCGGTAAACCGGTACACCGTCTGGGCGACTGCGACGAGTTGGGATATATCGAAGGCGCGATCCGCTCGGCTACCGAAACAGTCCTTTCCCTCTGATCAACCAGTTCGGGGTATCGGATCCGATACCCCGCTGATCGCCCCGCCTGTAACGCCTCTTCTCTAGCCAACAGCCTGTACCAGCGATCCTGTCTGCTTCCTTGCGTCCATCATGATTGCGCGTCAACACGATGCCGGCCCTGGGGTGTAGCGCGCCTGCGCTATGCCAGATTCGCGGTAACAACAGACCCCGTCGGCGCCTCCGAACACGGCCTGAGCCGCACGCCAACCCCAGGGAACCCGTGGGCCGGTCGCAATGCTGGCCCGGTGGGTACCATCCTGCTATAGGGTAGTCTCATCGTGCGTGCAGAAAAAAGCCAACCCGAAGGTTGGCTGAATCACACGGGGTCTGCCGGTTAACCAGATACAGCCTGAATATCCCTACGCTTGGCCAGCCAGGGGGTTAGTGCCAGAGCTAGCACTGACATAACCAGCATCAGATAGCCCACATTGGTGATCGCGCCACCCAGGGAAGCGACATTGATGTGCTCCAGCACCTGTTCGATCTCATTGCCGGTGGCCAACAGGGCCGCAGTCAAATCCGTGCTCAGCTCCGCCGACTTGCTGCCTGCTACGGCGAGCAGTTCCGTTGTCAGGCTCTCGCTCAACTGCATCTCTTCTGCAGTATCTTCAACTACCCTTCGCGTATGCATAGCCGACGACAAGCCGAAAATGGCCAACGCGAAGGACGAACCGGTCGGCAATCCCAGGTCACGCAGCATGCTGAAAAGCCCGGATCCCGAACCAGCCTTGTGCGGCGGCACCGCGCCTAGTGCCAGTTTCATCAGCGCTGTGCTGTTAGCCGCCAGCATGACACCGATAAAACCCGCCATGACCAGCACGGTAGTCAGAGGCACGTCGGTATCCATCTGCACAAAGAACAGCATGGTCAGCAAGCTGCCCAACAATGCCAGAATGGAAATCAGCTTGGGCTCGAAGCGATCAATCAACTTGCCCACGATGGGCGAGGCCAGCATCGTGCAGCCAAACAGGGCCAGTGTGACCATGCCAAACTGGGAGGCGGAGCCACCGGGACGGCCATTGATGAAGAAGGCCAATGAATAAATGATGCCACTATTCATCAGCATCTGAATCCAGTAAATGGCACTGGGTACGGCGAACCGACGGTCCTTAAGCAGACTGACGTCCAGAATGGGTGCCTGCTGTCGGCCACTATGGCGCCACAGCAGTGTCAGACTGAGCACACCAACAGCAACAACCGTCCAGGTCACCCAGGAGCTGCCACCAAAATTGGCTGCCCAAGTGGGCAGCGACAATAAAGCCGCAATGGTAATAAAGAGGAGCATCGCACCCAGACTGTCAAATCGACCTGCTGGCGGCTCGCCTTTGCTTTCCGGTACCCAGATCAACAACGGCACCAAACCAATTAACGCCAGGCTACCACTGACTATATACACACTCTGCCAGCCAAATGAATCAATCAACAGACCACCAAGCAAACCACCCGTGGCCGCGCCCAGGGTCCAGATAAACATCATTACCCCCAGCGCCATGCCACGTTTCTCTTCGGCAAATAGGCGATTCACATAACTGAATACAGCCGGGAAGATACAGGCGACACCCATACCCTGAAGAAAACGGGCAAACAGGAAGATCCAGAAGTTGGGCGCCCAGGCTGCCAGGAACTCGGAAATACCAAAGATGACCAGCCCAATGACTACCATCCGCCGGCGGCCGTGCTGATCTCCGAGACGCCCCATCATGGGTGCAAACACGGCCACAGCAATGAAGTAGGAAATCAATATCAGTGCGGCCAGGTTGACCGGGATGCCGAAGAACGCCGTCACACTGGGCAGGACCGGGGCCTGAAATGCCGCCGCTTCGATGGTGACAAAGGTAGCGAACAGCAGGGCAATAAAACTTACCCAGGGGTTGGCTTGCTTGCTCATTAACGCCTCTTTGCTTTTATTGGAGGTTGAAGTGCGTTGGGTGCTCAGTTTCGGAGCTGGGGCGCCCAGTGCACGCCGTTGATATGTGCGCCACCGTCGACAAACAAGGTGTTACCAGTGAGGTAGCGACACTCGTCACTGGCGAGAAACACGGCCACTGGAGCTATATCGGTCAGGGGATCGCCCACCCGACCCATGGGATTGGCTTTAGCGATCTCTGCAGCATTATCCGGATTGTTACGAGCGAAACGCTGATAGGCGTCGCTGGCGGCACCAGGGCAAATGACGTTGCAACACACCTGATCCGCCGCCCATTCTCGGGCCGCAGTGCGGGTCAGGGTGCGCAGCGCCTCCTTGGCAGCGTTATAGTCGGCGCTGTACATATGGGCGTTAACGCCATTCAGCGAGCACAGGTTGATGACCCTGCCAGCACCCAGGCGCCGGAACTCCGGCAGCGCAGCCTGCATGGCCCAGAAGGCAGCCATCACCGCCATATCGAAAGCCCCGCGAATCTGTTCGTCGCTCTGCTCTTCCAGCCGCGCGAAGCCCGAACCGCGCCAGGCGTTATTCACCAGAATATCCAGGCGTCCGAACGCTTCGATAGCGCCCGCCACCATGCTCTGCACTTTCTGCTTGTTCGTCACATCCACCTGGGCTGAGCGCACCTGTCCCGGGTAACGGGACTCGAAATGCTCCATGGCCTCCGCAGCCGCAGCCTGGTTCACGTCCGCCATCAGCACCGACGCCCCCTCACGTACGAAGGCTTCGGTTATGCCGCGACCAATACCCGCTGCGCCGCCGGTGACAATGGCGACCCGGTTTTCGAGCTTACCCATGTGATGTTTCTGCGTGGTCATTGCGTGGCTTTGCCTTGGCACCTGCGAAGAAAGCATCCCGGATTAGTTGCTTTTGCAGCTTCCCTGTGGCGTTTCGCTGGAGCGGCTGTTCAGTAAGCCAGATTGTACTTGGTACCTTGTAACCCGCCATATGGCGGGCCATGAACGCCTGTAGCTCGGCGGGTTCCACCGGTGCGCTGACGCGAGCCACCATGGCAACGGTTTCGCCCAGCTCGACATCCGGTAACGCGAACACGGCCGATTCGATGACGTCAGCGTGCTCGGCTGCGCACTGCTCCACTTCAAGAGCAGAAATGTTCTCACCACCGCGGATGATGATGTCCTTGATACGATCGGTGATGTACACCATGCCATGCTCATCGAGGTAGCCGATGTCGCCGCTGAACAGCCAGCCGTCGACCAATGCCTGCTCTGTCTCCTCTGGTCGGTTCCAGTAGCCCTGCATCATGGCCGAGGACCGCAGCCAGATCGGACCAGGCGAGCCGCTGGGTAAAGGCTTGTCTGGCGATGCGCCGATAACGATATCTACCAGCGGCAACGGCCAGCCTGCGCTTTCGGGAAAGTTCACAAACTGCTCGCCGGAATGGGCTGCGCCGATGCCGTTGCTTTCGGTCATGCCATAACCAGCGCCAGCCATCACCATGGGTTTGATGTGCAATACCTTATCCAGCAGTGGCCTTGACGACGCACCGCCACCGAGACCCAGTCCGAACAATGTCTTCGTAGCATCGCTACTGAAACGCGGATGGCTGAGCAGCTGATGCATCATGACCGGGACGCCATTGAACTGGGTGCAGCGCTCTTGCTCAATCAATCGCAGGGCTTCTTCGAGGTCCCACTTGAACATGATCACCATGCGCCGCCCGTTGCGCAGCATGGTCAGAAACTGCGCGTGCAAGCCGCTGACGTGGAATAACGGGACACACAGCAGCGCGGTCGGCTGCAGCCCGGACTCCATGATCGGCTTGACGCGATCGGGCGACGTCATACCAGCAAAGGCAGCTTGATAATCGAGGCTGAAAAGTGCCTGCCCCAGAGCACGGTGCGTTGATACAACGCCCTTGGCGCGGCTGGTCGTACCCGATGTGTACAGAATTAGCGCGGGCTGATCCGGCTCCGCAGTCGCCAATTGCATCGGCGCAAGCGGCAGATCCAGTAACGCCTGCCATGCATGTATACCCATGTCCGGGTCCGCAGGGCCGTCTACGACGATGACTTGGGTATGTCCGAGGCTGCCGGCCAGTTGCTTGAGACGATCCTGGTCACAGATCACTACGCTGGCGCCCGCATCCTTCACCGCGTACAGCAGTTCGTCATGCAATCCCCAGCTGTTCAAGGGCACCGGAATCGCTCCGGCCTGGACGCAGGCGATGAAGCCGATCATCCACTCCGGACGATTGCGCATGGCAATAGCGACGCGCTCGCCAGAGCGGATTTTCAACTCCTGCTGCAGCGCAGCAGTAAGCGTGTCGGCAAGGGCAAAAAACTGGCTGAAGCTCAGCCGTTGATCCTGCCATAGCAGAAAAGGCGCGTCGCCATGACGGCGCCCAGCCTGGATCGCTTCGATCAGGCTGCTCGGTGCGTTGCAGAATATCTTGTTGCCATTGGCATCTTCACCTAGGGCGAAAGGCGATTGCTCGGACAGCAGTTGCTGGCTGCACATGCGCCACTGATTGATCAGTTCTGTATCCATGGGCTACCTCTTGTTCTTGTTGTAGTGCGTTATTTGTTCAGATTGTCGGCGTAGCGCTGACAGTGGAAATCACTATTGCCAAGCGCAGCCTGCGCGACGCGGATGCGCTTCAGGAACAGTCCCACATCATATTCGTCGGTGACGCCGATCCCGCCGTGCATTTGTATGCCTTCGTTACTGACCCGCTGCGCGGCCAGATTACATTTCCACTTGGCCAGGCTGACCAAACGACGCCGTTCAGGAACGGCCAACCCAGGCTGCTCCAGCGCTTCGAAAGCACCCATGACCGTGCTGCGTGCCAATTGCAGATCAGTAAATAGGCGGGCAGCGCGGTGCTGCAGGGCCTGGAAGGTGCCGATAGGTGCGCCGAACTGTACGCGGGTCTTGAGATACTCCACTGTCATCCCGAAGACGGTTTCGGCCATGCCGAGCAATTCGGCCGCCAGGCAGGCCCGTCCGCGGTCAAGTGCCAGTTCAAGCGCCTGTGTAATATCGGCCGAACCCAGTTGCGCGCTAGCGGCCAGGCGGACATCTTCCAATACCAGCGCGGCATGGTTACGTGAATCAATCAGGCTACGCGCAGAGCAGCGTGCGCCCTCGCTATTGGCCGGCACCTGGAACAATCCGATTGAACCGTCCTCCAGACGCGCCACCACCAGCCAGGCGTCCGCTTCAAGCGCGTCATCAACCAGGGCTTTGTGCCCGTTCAAAACCAGTTCGTCGCCCGCCAGTTGGGCTGTGGTGCGGATGTCATCTGGTGCATGCCGGACGTTTTCCTCAAGCGCCAGCGCCAGGCGCAGCTCGCCGCTTATCAGTTTCGGGATCAGCTCCTGCTTCTGCGCTTCGCTAGCCAATTCTTCCATTAGCGCGCCGCATAACACCACGCTGCTCAATAAGGGAGAGGCACCAAGATGCCGGCCGAGTTGCTCGAACAAAGGTGCAAAACCACCGAAACCGAATTCCAGACCCTGATAGTCTTCGGCGAAAGCAACAGCACTCCAGCCAAGCTCGATCATGCCTTGCCATACCTGCGGATCAAAACCCGCAGCAATCTGCTCGTCGCGCACCCGACGCTGAACCGCCACCGGTGACCGAGCGGCAAGAAAATCGCGAGCGCTGTCATGTAACTGCTGCTGTTCGTCGCTATAGATAAGACTCACGGCGCTCTCCTCATTTGGACTCAGGCAGGCCAAGCACCCGCTTGGCGATAACATTGAGCTGCACTTCCGAAGAACCGCCAGCTATGGTTTGGGCATAACTCATCAACCAGGACCCGGTCAGGTCGAGTTCCTGCTGACTGAAGCCTTCACCCTCCCAGCCCATTGCCTGATGCCCCATCAGTTCGAGCAGCAGCTCGAATTTCTCGCGCTCCTGTTCGCTGTGCACCAGTTTGGAAATCGCTACCAGGCCAGATACGTCCTGGCGCGCACGCATTCCTTCCACAATTTGGCGATTGCTCAGGCTGAACGCCTGCTCTTCCATCAGGCAGGCAACGGCGCGCTGTTGCAGGACGATTTCAGCGGGAGACTGGGGGTCAGGCAAATAGCGCTGCAGGTGCTCAAGCATGTCGAAATGCGTGGGCAGCGCGAACTCGCTGAACTTGGACATGGCGCGCCGCTCGTGCTGCAGCAGCGCCTTGCCCAGCGCCCAGCCCTTGTTGAGTTCGCCGATCAGCTGGGTCTTGGGAATGCGCACATTATCGAAGAACACCTGACAGAAGCTGGACTTGCCGCTGATCAGATCTATCGGCGCCACGGTCACGCCAGGAGACGCCATATCCAGAACAACGAGGCTGATACCGGCCTGTTTGGGCACCATCGGACCCGTGCGTACCAGGGCGTACATCCAGTCGGACTTGTTGCCATAGGAGGTCCAGATCTTGGTGCCGTTGATCACGAACTCGTCGCCGTCCTCGACCGCACTGGTGCGCAGGCTCGCCAGATCCGAGCCGGCATTCGGCTCTGAAAACCCCTGACACCAGCGGATCTCGCCGCGCGCCATGGGTGGCAGAAACTGCTGCTTCTGTTCCTCGCTGGCATATTCCAGCAGCACCGGGCCGAGCATCCAGATACCCAGGTTGATCTGCGGCGGCCGACACCGCAGACGGCGCATTTCGGCTTCAAGCACCGACAGCTGCTGCGGGCTCAGGCCACCACCGCCGTATTCGGTTGGCCAGTCCGGACAGAACCAGCCACGGTCGCGCATGCGCTCGAACCACAGACGCTGGTCTTCATTCTTGAATTCGACGGTGCGTCCGCCCCAGACCATCTCATCGGAGGGCATCGCGGTTCGCATGGAAGCCGGGCAGTTGGCTTCCAGCCAGCTGCGGACCTCCTGGCGGAATTGTTCTATATCGCTCATTAGTCGCTCGCCTGTCATCGTTGACCAAACCCGAAACCATGCGTCGGTTCGGTTTTAGGAAACCTTTGCCGACTCTAATTAGCCGGTGGAGGGTTGGCGTCGTCCGGATGGACGACACATCACCATGAATTAACTGCGCAGGATAATAGCCCACAGCCATCTGTCGGTAGTCAGCCTGGTTTGGCTGGCTGACCGGTAGGGCCGGTTCTTATGCCGTGTTGTGGTTTCGAGCCGCCGCCAGACCGGCCTGGCGACCGAAGAAGGTGGAATCGCCGAGCGACAGCCCAGAGCTGTAACCCTCACCCCAACGCGGCAGACCACAGGCGGTGCGGCCCGCTGCATAGAGCCCTGCAATCGGATTACCATCGGCGTCGAGCACTTCGCCGTTGGGCCGGGTCGCCAGTCCGCCAAGGGTGAAGGCATGCCCCTGGAAGTCGCCCTGGCAATAGCTGATGGCGGCAAACGGGGGCTTGGTCAGCGGTCGCAGCCATTCCGCGGCCTTATACAGATACGGGTCCTGGCCCTGCGCCGCATGCCGGTTGAATTCGTCAACGGTGTGTACCAGGGCACCTTCGGGCAATCCCAGCTCCTGCTCGATCTCGCCCCAGGTCTCGCCGACCGCAGCAATCTGGATGTCCGGCTGGATAACCGGCCGCCCGAAAATCTCTTCGTCGACCAGCAGCCAGACGCGGCCGTTTGGCTGGCGCAGCACATAGTGGGCAACACGACCGTGGTAGCTGTCCTCATTGACGAAGCGCTGGGCGCGTTCATTGATAAAGATGCCCTTGACCAGCGATTCCGGCGGAAAGAACGGCAACGTGGCAAAAAACTCCTGCATGTTCAGGGTGGCCGCGCCGACGCCGACACCCATGCGGATACCGGACCCGTCATCATTGCCTGCCGACACCTGCAGCTCACACGCCTGGGCCGCCGGTACAAAGCGCTTGACCATGTCCTCGTTACAGATGAAACCGCCCGCACACAGGATGACGCCCTTGCGCGCCCGGACAAAGCGCAGCACGCCATCGATGCGCACCACCAGTCCCCTGGCCGCCCCGTCGGCATCGACGATCAGCGTCACGGCCCTGCTGTTGTAGTGGTCGCGAACGCCCAGCTCAATAGCGCGCTGGCATAACTTTTTCATCAGGCGCTTGCCGCCGCCCCAGCCGGTGAACTGCACTGTATGGCCACGGGGGGCGGGCCTGGCGTTCTCAACATAGGGCCAGGCCTTTTCATTACCGGACCACAGCAGCGTGTCATCGGTAGTCGGTTCGATCCATTTGCCCGGCAGATAGGTGCCTTTGAACGGCACGCCCTGCTCCCGCAGCCAGGTAAAGTGTGCCGCGCCGTTTTCCGCGTAGAGCCCGACCCGCTCGGCGTCCGCCGCCGGCCCACCGGCCATCATCAGATAGGTCTTGAAGTCCTCCGTGGCATCCTCAAAGCCGGCTTCACGCTGCACATCCGTGCCACCGCTGCCACCCACATAGACCTCACCACCTGACAGGCTCGCGCTTCCCCCCGGGGCGTCAGCCACTTCAAACACATCGACCTCGGCGCCGGCCATGCGCGCTTCGATCGCAGCGCAACTGCCAGCCGCGCCAAAGCCAACAATGGCCACATCCGTTTCAATATCCCAGTGGGTTACGTCTTCGATCCGGCATGGCCGGGCGGGTGTATAGGTCTTGTTCATATCTTTTCCTGGACTCTGTAATGGATCACCAACGGTTAGGACACGCGTTACATCGCAGCGGCCGCCTGCTTGTTCAGTACCGGGTCGCCTGGTTGCCCCAACACACAGGAAGTGCCGCCCTCGGTGTACATCATCGCAACGCAGCGATTGCAGGAGGTGCAGGCCGAGACACTATTGGTGCCCTCGGCAAACTGGTTGACCAGCGAAGGATCAAAGATCAGTGCCCGTCCCATGGCGACGGTATCGAAGCCTTCGGCCAGAACCTGATCCACTCCCGCAGCGCTTTTGATCCCACCCAGATACGCCAAGGGCATCTTTACTGCCGCGCGTACCTTGCGTGAGTGCTCAAGCAGATACAGTTCGCGAAAATCCACCTTCTTTTCAGTGAACTGCTGGATAAACATCGCGGCCTTGACGATAGGGTTAGTCACTGACGCCCGGTTCTCCGCCGGAAAGGATGAGCCGAACATGGTGGTGATGGATTCGGCATTCATGCCAGCACTGAGCACCAGCAAATGGGCGCCCTCTCGCTCCAGAATCCGGGCAATCTGAGCCCCGTCATCCGCGCTGTTACCCTGGCTGACGCCGTCGGTCACGCTGAATTTGCAGATCACCGCGAGGTCGGCGCCGACTGCATCGAGTACGTGCTTCAGTACCATCACCGGAAAGCGCATACGGTTCTCGATGCTGCCGCCGAATTCGTCCTTGCGCTTGTTATACAGAGGAGAAATGAACTGGCTAAGCAGGTAGCCATGTCCCATATGGATCTCGACCGCATCGAAACCGGCCTCACGAGCCAGTTTTGCGCCGCTGGCAAACTCATTGGCTATCCGATGCATATCGCTATGATTCATCTGCTGCTTGAAATACAAACCGCTCATCAAGCCGATCTTGTTAAATCCGCCGCTGGCCGACAACGGCCTTTTGGTGCTCAGGTCGGCGAGGAATGTGAAACAGCCGCCGTGGGTGATTTGTGCGGAGACCGCCCCACCCTGTTCATGTACTGCATCAGTCAATGCGCGCAGATGCGCCAGGGTTTGAAGCTCGAGAGTGATCTGGTCGGGAAAGGTGCGACCGTCCCGGCTGACGGCGCAATAGGCCACGGTAGTCAGAGCTGCGCCGCCAGCTGCAATATCAGCATGGAATTTCACCAGCTGCTTGGACGGCACCCCGCCCCGCGCCATTCCTTCGTTGGTCGCTGCCTTGATAAAACGATTCTTCAACAGCAGAGGACCAATCACCAGCGGCGTTAAGGCGGCGGCGGATACGGAGGAAACTGTGTCACTCATGGGATGAATCTCCAGGCAGGGTATGACCGTCCACGGTCGAATGAATGCGACAGCGGGTCTCGACCATGCGCCAGCCGGCCTCGGTCAGCCGGTAACGGTCTTCATAGATCCCGCCGATCTGGCGGGTGATGCCGGTCTCTGCATCCAGGTTGAAGTAATACAAAGCCCAGCGCCCTTGCGCTTCGGTGGGCGAGTTCAGAACGATTTCAGGATTAGCGCCGTGGTGCAAATCGATCACCTGAGGCTGACAAGCCAGGCGCGTGTAAAGCGCGATAAAGCTGTCACGATCATGGAAAATGCCGAGAGGGCCGTAATCGATGGTGATCGCCCCGGGCGCGAAGCACTCGCGTATCTCATCAACGGCCTTGAGATCGCAGGCGTTGAAATAGCGGTGCTTGAGCAGACGGATCTGTTCCAAAGCCTCGAGCTGTTGGAGTCGCTGCTCCATCGCCAGCATGCTTGCTGTGTCCATACACTAAGTTCCTTATCCCACTCGCGCCGGATGCACTGATACAGGCCCACCCAACTGGTTGCGCAAGGATGCCGGCTGGCGCCCCCCGGTATCAGCAATGCCGTAGCGCACTGCCTGCTCGGCACTGATCAGGGTCTGCCCACTCAGCTGAGCCAGCGTCGGATCATTCAGCAACGCATGAATCACCCGGCCATTGAATTCGGGCGTCTCCGCTTGAGCTATGAAGGCTGCATAGTCCACGCCGCTGGAGGCACCGACCAGCGCGCTACGTTCGGTGTGCTGCAAACCAAGCCATAACGACAAGGTAGAGACGCCAGTGCCTTCTAGATCAACCGCCATGTCCGCAGCCAGCTTGTCGCAACCCGCTTTCTGGGCACCATAGGCCGGGCCATGCATATAGCAGTTGGCGCCATAGGATGAAATGAAGGCAATCAGGCCACGGGGCGCTTGAAGCAACAGCGGGACAGCGTAATAACTGGCGACATACGCCGAACGCAAGCCCACGTTAAGCATGTCCACCATACCCAGCGGCTTGTTCCAGAACGGCCCCGGAGACACCAGGCTCTCGTGCAGAAAGGTCGCGTTGTTAACCAGTAGATCCAGTCGCCCCTGCTCTGCCCGTATGCGCTCGAACAAGTCGGACACCTGCGCATCGTCGGCATGATCACAGCTAACCGCAACCGCACGACCTCCGGCGGCGCGGACCTGCTCGGCGGTTTCCTCCAGATTGCCGCCCAACTGCTGGCCGTTGACCTTTTCCTGCCCGAGCCCGCCCAGCGTTCGGCCGCTCAGATAGACCGTCATCCCGGCTGCGCCCAGCGCAACAGCGATGCCCCGCCCTACGCCGCGACTAGCGCCCGTGACTACCGCAATACCGCCCTCTGCCGACCCCATGAACTGCTCCCATGACGAAATCCTCGTTCCTTTTTATGGGGTTACAAAGATTGCCGCATCGTCTGATCAGACGACACAGTAGGTACAGTCGGGATCCCAGGAACTACTCCAAATGGAGGAGGAAAGGCTTGCCTTGATCGCCTAATCTCGTGGCAATGGATTCATCGGCATGGTGCCAAATAAGACCTGACAAAAGGGGCAAACCATGAAAACAAGAAAATGGCCGTTCTGGTCCGCTGTGGCTATGAGCTCACTGATTGGGCTTAGTGCACTGGCGTACACTTATACCGACGCCGAGCGTCACGCGTCCCAATGCAGCGCCCATTCTGCTACTTGCGGCGCTCCGGCAGTCTCCATCAACCAGCTATTCAGTTATTGAATAGTTACAAGCCTCACTAAAAAAACCGGCAGAATTACTGCCGGTTTTTTTTGGAGTTTGGGGTCTATAGCCGTTTCGTCGCGAGTCGCGACCAAACGGCTACGGTTTCTAGCGAGAGCGCGGCATACCCAATCCAAACTGAGCGATCAGCTCGCGTTGGATTTCGTTGGTCCCGCCGCCGAACGTCAGGGTGACACACGCCCGGACGTCGTATTCGAGCTCCCCAAGCAGCGCCGATGCAGCCGAGCCATCACGCACCAGCCCATTGGCGCCCATCACTTCGGTCAATTTTCCGAGAATACTGACGACTGATTCCGACCCGTACACCTTGGTCGTAGAGGCAAGCGCCACATCCATATGTTCGCGCTCAAGGTCTGCAGCAATACGAAAGTTGATCAGGCGCATGGCGTCGATTCTGGAGTAGCACTCAGCTAGCAGGCTGCGCACCCACGCCTTGTCCATCGCGCGCCGGCCCCGCTCATCGGGCTCCTTGGCCCACATCAGCACCTTGCGGTATATGCCTACCACCCGATCCGACCAGGACCCAAGGCCAAGCCTTTCATGATTCAGCTGAGCGGTAACCAGCTGCCAGCCCTTGTTCAGCTCGCCAACCAGCATGTCCTTCGGCACTTTGACGTTATCGTAATAGGTCGCCGCTGTCGGATTGCTCGAGGTCGGAATCAGCGTGTGGGAGAAACCCTCAGCCGCGGTATCGACAATCATGATCGAGATACCCTTGTGCCGCGCCTCGTCCGGGTTGGTGCGTGCGGCCAGCCAGATGTAATCCGCCGAATGCGCACCCGAGGTCCAGAGCTTGTTGCCGTTGACGACAAAATGATCTTCCTCTACCCGCGCTGATGTCTTCAGCGTGGCCAGATCGCTGCCGGCGCCCGGCTCGGAATAACCGATCGCGAAATGAATTTCGCCAGCGGCAATGCCGGGCAGGAACTTGTCCTTCTGCGCCTGAGTGCCGTAGCTCATCAACGCCGGCCCTACGGTGCTGATGGTCACGAACGGCAAGGGCGCGCCAGCGATATTGGCTTCCTCAAAAAAGATCAGCTGCTCGGTCGGGCCGTAGCCCTGCCCGCCGTATTCCTTCGGCCAACCCACGGCGAGCCAACCATCCTTGCCCATCTGTCGGACCAGCCGATTCGAGGTTTCTGTACCTTCGGCGCCGCGAAGTTCGCGACGCAAGTCGTCTGTCATCAAGTTATTGAAATAGTCCCGTACCTTGATACGTAGGGCTCTTTGTTCCGCTGTCAGATCAACGAACATTCTAACCTCCTCAGGCTTCGCCCAGAATCAGGCCGCTGGTGGGCACACCCGTCCCGGCGGTAACCAGCACATTCTCAACATTATCAACCTGGTTCACTGCGCTGCCCCGCACCTGGCGGACGGCCTCGGCGATACCGTTCATGCCGTGGATATAGGCTTCACCGAGCTGACCACCATGGGTGTTGATTGGCAGTTTGCCGCCACGGGCGTGATGACCGGCACGGATGAATTCCTTGGCTTCGCCGCGCTCGGCAAAACCGAACTCTTCCAGCTGCGGCAAAACGAAGGGCGTGAAGTGGTCATAGATGACAGCGGTCTGGATCGCATCGGGGCCCAGGCCGGACTGTCGATAGATCTCCTTGGCGACCACGCCCATTTCCGGAAGACCGGTAATATCGTCGCGGTAGAAGGAGGTCATGCTCTGCTGCCCATCGGCGATACCCTGTGAGGCACCCTTGATGATGACTGGCTTCTGCTTCAGGTCGCGGGCCCGCTCGACCGATGTAATCACCATGGCTACGGCGCCATCGGACTCCTGGCAGCAATCGAGCAGATGCAGCGGCTCACAGATCCAGCGCGAGTTCTGGTGCTCTTCCAGGGTAATCGGCTTCTCATAGAAAAAGGCTGCCGGGTTGGTGGCCGCAAAATCCCGGACGGCCACCGCTACCCGACCGAAGTCCTCGGACGTTGCGCCATAGGTATGCATGTAGCGCTGGGCAAACATGCCGACCCAGGCCGCAGGCGTATGAAAACCGTGCGGCATGTACCAGCCATAGTTCACGTTGTCGAAAATCGGTGACGAAGCAAAGCCATAACTTCCCGTGCCAAAGCGATACCAGGATCGCTCGTTCATTGCGCGATATACCACCACGGTCTTGGCGACGCCGGTGGCGACCGCCATGGCCGCATGCATGACCGGCCCACAGGCAGCACCGCCGCCATGTGGCACCTGGGAGAAGAACTGTACGTTGTCACAGCCCAGCAGACGGGCAATCTCATACTCCGGAACCTTGTCCACCGAGTAGGAACTGAAACCGTCTACATCCTTGGGATCGATACCCGCGTCGGCCAGCGCAGCCAGCGTCGCCTCCATCGCCAGACGCAGCTCGGTGCGCCCTGAATT
Organism: Pseudomonas saliphila; assembly: GCF_008638345.1. Taxonomy (GTDB): domain Bacteria; phylum Pseudomonadota; class Gammaproteobacteria; order Pseudomonadales; family Pseudomonadaceae; genus Halopseudomonas; species Halopseudomonas saliphila. The sequence continues at coordinate 128,338 of NZ_VTVA01000004.1, forward strand.
CTTGGAAAACTCCGTGGCGCCGAGACCAGCAATGGCCGCCTTGCCGGAAAGCAGTGAATCACTCATATATGCAATCTCCGTTATGCGGGAAGAACCACGGTGACCTGTCCGGTCACATGGTTGCCCATGGAATTTTTCCCCTTGAGACTCACGACCAGAGAACGGTCAGACTCGCCCCGCTCGCTGACCTCGCCAGAAAAGGTCATGGTGTCGCCCGGATAATTGGGCGCTCCCAGCTTGATGCGCAGATCCCTGAAGGTGGCCAGTGGGCCGGCCCAGTCCTCGACAAAGCGCTGAACCAGCGCACTGGTGGTCAGAATGTTCATGAAGATGTGCGGCGAACCCAGCTCGCGGGCAGCATCAACATCATGATGACCAGGGAAGTAATCCCGGGTGGCGATGGCCCCGCCATTGATCAAGGTGACGGTGACCGGAATAGCCAGCTCGGGGAGCTGCTCACCCAGGTTCGTTTCAGCAAATGCTCTGGTTTTCATCGAGGTCATATTTCCATCCCAGCTTGTCATTGTTGGCCAACCAGTCACCCAGACGCTCAAGGTTGGCGGCAGGGCCGCCCAGTACCGTGGTCAAGTGCCGGCTCCAGTAGAGAAAACGGTGGATCGGATACGTCAGATCGACGCCGATACCGCCATGTACGTGCTGCGCTTTATGGCCGACCAGGTGGGCCGCCTCACATGCCAGATAGCGAGTCGCCAATGCCTCTGAATCGCTCGGCAGGTCGTTATCCAGCCGATAACACAGCTGAAACAGGGAGCTACGCAGCGCTTCCAGCGCGATATAGGTATCGGCCATGGTCATTTGCACGGCCTGGAAGGTGCCAATGGCGCGTCCGAACTGCTCACGTTGATTGATATATTCGACAGTGCGCCGCACCTGCTCATCGCTGACACCCAACTGCAATGCAGCCAACGCAGCCGTTGCGCGCTGATCCAGCCAGGCCACAGCCTCGGCCGGCAGAACCTGGGCAGCATCGAGCAGGACATTGTGGCAGTGAATATCCGCAACGGCCTGACCGTGGTTAGCGACCCCCTCAACCAGTTCGACGCCTTCAGCGCGTGGGTCCAGCAGCACCAACCGCAAACCTTCAGCCGACTCGGCAACGAGCAGCACGCGATCTGCCTGGGCAGCAAGCACTACCGCTCCGGCTTCGCCCTGCAACTGCAAATGCTCGCCTGTCTGAACCAGTTGCAAACCCGGCCCGCGGCTGGACGTGAGCCCTTCCAGGGACACACTCAGCAGATTGGTGCCGGCAGCCGCCTGCTCGATGAGCTCGCGATGCTGCCCGGCGGCGTAGCGTGCCAGGCAGGCGGCGGCCAGCTGATGCTGCCATAAGGGAACGTGCGCCAAACCCGACCCTTGAGCCTTGAGCACGCAATACAGATCAAGAATTCCCATGGCGCTACCGCCGAATTCTTCGGGTATGGCCAGGGCATGCAGCCCGGTATCTATGCAGGTGGCCCACAGGTCACCCATGAAGGGTTGCTGGTCGAGATCAAAAGCCCGCATGCGATCGTCGGTGCAGTAATCCCGGAAAACACTATCGGCCATCTCGGCAATGGCCCGCTGGTCGTCTGTTAGCGCAAAATCCATACAGCCTCCTTATTCGGCAACCGGCCGAAATTGCGGCAAAGTCTGTTGATCATCGAAACGCTCGAACTCAACCTGCAGGCGCTGACCGATCTTCAGTTCGTCCCGTTCGATACCCACCAGACCGGCGATCAGGCGCACGCCCTCGTCCAACTCGATCAGACCTATCGGGTTCGGGTAGTCAAAGGGAGGCACTTCCGGGTAATGCATCACGACAAAGGAATACAGCTCGGCCTTACCGCTCGCTTCCACCGTGTCCCAGTCAAAGGCGTGGCACTTGGCACAAACAGGCGCCGGGGGGTGGCGCAACGTCTGGCAACCCGTGCAACGCTGGATCAGCAGCTTGCCCGCCTCGCACCCTTCCCAGAAGAAACGGGTGTCATCGCTGATACCGGGTAGTGGCCGCTTGGCGGCCGGCTTCTCGGCCTTGCCCGCTGGCTTTTCCTCAGCTTTGGGGCGCTGCGCCGGCTTGAATTTGAAGACTCTGAACAGCTGCTTGCCGACTGGCTCATCCGGCTTACCCTCGGCAGTCTCGGAGAAGTACGCCATCAGCACCGTGACAAAGAAACCGGTTCCCAGCGGGGTGGTCTTCTCGTCACTGACGCTATCGACCTTGCTGGTGAAGTACAGCCGTTCGCCCGCCAGAATATGACGATCAAAATACAAGTCTGAATTCACCGCGACCACAGCCGGGTAGCCGTAGGGCTCGATTACCTTGAGCACTTCAAAGTTGTTTTCATCGGTCGAGCCCGGCGGATAGTTCTCCATATCCAGTCCGGCCATGCACCACACCTGCAACATGGCGGGCGGCGCGACAACATCGGCGAAGCCGGCATCACGGGCAAAGGCAGGGTCGGTATACAGCGGATTACTGACCCCCATGACCTCGCACCAGTGACGGATCATGGGCGCATTCACCTTGTCCCATGCATAGACGCGGCCATACTCGCGTCCGACCATGGCCCGTACTTTTTCAATCAATTCTTGATCAGCCAAGTTCGTCTCCTGATTGTTCTCATGGACGGCGCCAGCGTTGACGCCATCGGATTGGTCACGCTTTACCCGTGGTAGAAGCCTGAAGAAACGCTGGTTTTTCACCGCCACCGTGCAATAAAAGGTTGGTACCGCTGAAATAGCTGGCTAACGGCGACGCGCCGTACAGGCAGGCATTGGCCACATCCTCTGGCTCGCCCATACGCCCGGCGGGAATCGTGGCGCCGACCGCTGCGATCCCTTCGGCGTCGCCGTAATGCAGATGTGACTGCTCGGTTCGGATCAGCCCCGGACTGATGGTCAGCACCCGCACCCGGGGTGCCCACTCGACCGCAAGCGAACTGGCCAGGGCAACGATACCGGCCTTGGCCGCACCATAGGCGGCCGTACCGGGAGAGGGTCGCGAGGCGCTGACGGAGCCGATAAAAATAATCACCCCGCCCTGCCCCTGCTGTTGCATGATCTGATTGGCCAACTGGGCTACGTTTAATGGAGCAACCAGGTTGAGCCGGATAATGCTTTCGCTGAAACGCGGCGAGGCGGTTGCCGCCTCCACCGCCGGGCTGCCGCCAGCATTGTTGATCAACACATCGAGCCGCCCGTATTGGTCGCAGATTGCGGTGAACACTTCAGCCATGGCGTCATAGTCACGCACGTCCGCGCCCATGAACTGCGCCCGGCGGCCATCGGCCTCCGGTAACTGTTCAGGCTCTTGCCGGCCACAGACGACAACCTGCGCCCCGGCGGCAAGGAAACTTCTGGCAATGCCGGCACCAATGCCTTTGGTACCACCGGTAATTAGCACTACCTTGCCGCTATAATCGAGATGATCTGGGGACTGCATCCGACGTTCCTCTTCCAATGGTCTATCCACACTGTATTGGCTGCGTCTGGCCTGCTCGTCGTCTGAACGGACGATGAGACGCACCGCCCGGGTCGCAACAATCCCCGCAGACTCCCCCACCCCTGAAGGCACCCTGCATATGAGTGAAACTGAACAGCCCAGCGTGCTGCTGGATCATCCAGCCGACGGCGTCGCACGGCTAACCCTCAATCGGCCGCACGTAACCAATGCACTGAGCCTCGAGCTTCAGGCATTGCTGTCCAGCCACTTTTCCGATCTGGCGCTCGATCCGCAGGTACGCTGTATCTTGCTGACCGGCGGCGATCGGGCATTTGCAGCGGGCGGTGATATATCGAGCATGGCGGGGGTAGGTCCGATCGACATCTACCAACGACATACCGAGCGTGTCTGGGCACCGATCCAGCATTGTCCCAAACCGGTCATCGCAGCGGTGTGCGGTTACGCCTATGGCGGCGGCTGTGAGTTGGCAATGCACGCCGACATCATCATCGCCGGAGAAAGCGCGCGGTTCTGCCAGCCTGAAATCCGCATCGGCATCATGCCGGGCATCGGCGGAACGCAGCGCCTGGTGCGCGCCATAGGCAAGGCCAAGGCCATGCAGATGGCACTGACCGGTCGCCCCATTACTGCGCAGGAAGCCTGCATTGCCGGACTGGTTAGCGAAGTGGTTGCAGACGAAGAGGTACAGAACGTCGCGCTTGAACAAGCCACTCTGATCGCAGCCATGCCGCCCCTGGCGGCCGAACAGATAAAGGAAGTCATTCTCGCAGGGATGGACGCCTCTCTCGAAGCGGGCCTGGCGCTGGAGCGCAAGGCCAATGCACTGCTCTTCGCCTCCCGGGATCAGAAGGAAGGCATGAACGCGTTTATCGAAAAGCGCCGGCCACAGTTCACCGGGAATTGAGCCGTTAGCGGTATCAGCGGCAAACCGACTATGGGCCAGATGCAAAAAATCCCCGCCAGGGTATCTGGCGGGGATTTTTGTTATCCGACTAGCAGATTATCAACGGCCGGAGCGACGAGCTGCCTCCGGGCCGAAGTCACGTGCCGAGATGTCTCCACGATTGAGGATGTAACCGTTCGGCTGCTCATTGATCAGGTTGAAGGCAAGATAACTCTTGGCCATCAGATCATGATAGAAACCGACGCCGGCCTGCCAGGTGTTGGCTTCATAGGCATAAAAGTAATTCACCATTGACGTGCGCCATAGGCCGCCACGGCTATCGTAGTTATCGCCCATGACCATCAACCAGCTGTCCTCGTCGATGTACATGGTGCGCTTGCCGTACAGGTGACGGTAGCCATCCTTCAGGTTGCCTTCCAATACCCAGACACGGCGCATTTCATAACGCATGTGATCCGGATTGGCATGGTTACCTGGCAGCAGTTCGGCATAGCTGATGTCTGGCGAATGCAGACGATAAGCGTTAGACGGCACATACATTTCCTGCTTACCGACTATCTCCCAGTTGTAACGCTTTCCTGAGCCATTGAAGATGCGCACCTCATCCACAGTGATCGAACCACCACTGCCTGGAAACTGCATATCGAAGCCGTATTCTGGCGATTGACGCACGCGACGGGTGCCAGGATCGTACCGCCAGCTCTGACGAGGTTCAGTCGCGTGATTGAAGTACTCGACGCCTGTGTTGACCTCTCCCCGATCACGCTGCGGTAATAAGGTTTCATTCAGATAATAGGACGAGGCACCTTCAGTCTTGCCCTGCTTGCCCGGCTCCAGCGGGGGAGCAAGGTTGCGCGAGGCAACACGACCCCAGTTGATGCGATCTTGACCCACCACATAGGCATTATCCGATACCAGCTCTTCGGTCCAGGGACGATAGGTGCCGAAGGATGATGACCACAACAGCTCCAGGCCAGTCTTGGGGAACGGAAACAGAATCCCGCCGGTGGTGGCCACTACGCCCTCGCCGTCATCTACCAGCTCGGCACTTTTGGCATTTGCCAATGTCGCCTCGCACACGGAATCAGGCATGCGGAAGTTGCGACGCGACGGATAAATCGGCATCTCGAACGTATCCGGGTAGGCCTCGAACAGCGCCTTCTGACCAGCAGACAGTCGATCCGCGTGTTCGCTCAGGTTCGCCGCAGTGATCACGAACAGCGGCTTGTCCTCCGGATAGGGGTCAACCGGATGGTTTCCAGTACCCTTGAAGTCCACGTGCTCCGGAGCTCCCAGCCACTTGCCAGTCCATTCGGCGAGGCTGCCATCGGCATTACCAGCCTTCTCTGCGCCGACACAGGTCAAGTCCTTGCCTAACCGCGCAATTTCATCAGAGGTGCCCACAGCGTGCGCCATGCCAGTCACTGCCATCTGGGAGACCAGTATAGCCAGGCATAGAGGTTTGATGGAATTCATGACTCCACTCCTTATTAGAATGTGTATTTGGCGTTGAGTGACAGATAATCGCGATCAGCCATGGTGCGGCCCTTTGCTATATCGGATGAGGACAGATAGTTGACCCATGTCGCGCCCAGCTCGAAGTTGCCCATATAAGCCATCGATGCGCCCAGCGTCAGTCGGTGCTCGTCACGACCGAAACCCTGACCGCCACTGCCGTCGAGGTTCTGCATCCAGGTAGCGTTGGTGCTGAGGTCCCAGCCGCGGAACACGCTCGGATAATCCAGGACTGCACCGAGACCAAGCATGGTATTGGAGCGGGTCTGGCCGTCATATTCGTAGTCATCGAAGGCACCGTCGAAACCTGGGCCACCGCCGGTGACATGCAAGGTATCCACGCCCTGAATACGCTCATTGATCAGCTCACCCAGGAAGGTGGTCTGCGAAGCCAGGACCGACGGACCAAGAATGTAGACGGCGTTAAGATTGGTCATCAACCGATCGCCGGTCGTCGGCGCACCATTGGATAGCACCACAGGCGCATTCTGGCGCAGGCTCATGTCGGCGCCGATCTGTACACCCCCTATCTTGGAGGTCAGACTCACACCGGTCAGCTTGATATCCTCGAAATAACCGAACTTCAGACTGGGAACACCAGGGCCGAACCCGAGCCCGTCGATACTATTAAGCGAGGAAAAACGCGTCGCGCCGCTGAAATCGAGGAACATCGAGGCAACCCGATCATGGTAACGGTAGTGATACAGACCGACCTCAGTGTTGAAATCGATGTTGTATCGCACCCCGAGTCCCCACTGCCCTGAATCGCGCGGCTTCACTTCCCCGGCAGTTGTAGCCGCGGTAAAGGTACGATCTGGGAGTGTACTGATCACCCCCGGATTAAGCCGGAAGAACTGCGAGCCGGGGCCGAAGAAATCCGTACCGTTGAAGAAGTCGCCGACCGGATTAAGCTGCGTTTCCTCCCATTCGTACTGATAAAAGCCAGTGAACGCCAGATGCTGATTGAGCGACCAGGTGAAGGAGATCTGCCCCACTGGCAGATAAGCGTCCTTGGCCTCGGTACCGGGGACGTTGAACTTGGTGGCATCCACCGGCGCCTGGCCCTGGCTGATGTTCGGCCAGAATAGACTTTCACCCCAGGCGACCAGATGCCGGCCCGCATTGAGGGACAGATACTGCTGTTCGCCAATAGGAAAGTTGCCATAGACATAGGCATCCAACAGCTGGAAACGGCTACCGCTTTCATCGCGCGTCTTGTTGACAAACTGGTGCTGGTCGCCCGGGCCTGCCACTACTCTGTTTACGGTAGCTGGCGAGTCATTATCATTGTCGCTCTTGTAAACGTCGTCATAGAAATGGCTGGCGCGCAACACCGCCCCCAGGTTGTCCTTCTCTACCAGGATTTCGCCAAACAGACTGACCCGATTGTTGATCGGGGCATATCGGTCGAAATTGCGTGTACCGTCATCGTTATTGAGACTGGCCAGATAGTGGCTGTCGGGACTGCGAGTTCGAAAGGAATACGTGTAGTTCGCAGTAGCCTGGGAACTGATAGACAAACCGTTATCGAAATGGACGGTCTGGAAGGCTACGGCTGACGGGCTGGCCAAGAAAGTACCTATGGCCAGTGCTAACGGCGTCATACCAATGGCGATACGTCTGCTTGTGAGACTGGGATTATTATTCTTCACTGTCTGCTCCTGATGGTTAATCAGCACCTTGGGGCGCCTAACCAGTATCAGTGCGAGACAATTGGCCAGCATCCTCCAAACGGAGGATGCTGGTGAGAGGCGATCAGCTGACTGGGGACAACTCTCTGCCGAGGGCTAGCTTGTCGACCTTGTTTGAAGCATTCGTCGGCAGGCTCGGATAGAAGCGAACGTGGCGAGGCACTTTGTAGTTGGCCATGTTCTCGCGACTCCAGGCAATCAATCCGGCTTCATCGAGCTGGTGATTCTGGCGTAGCACCACACAGGCGCAGCCGACCTCACCCATGCGTTCATCCGGCACGCCCAGCACCGCGACCAGAGCGATGGCCGGATGCTCGCTCAGCGCCGCTTCGATCTCCGCTGGATAACAATTGAACCCTCCAACAATGAACATATCCTTCAGGCGGCCGGTGATGCGGAGATTGCCATCCTCGTCCAGGCTGCCAATGTCGCCGGTGTGCAACCAGCCGTCAGCGTCAATCGCTTCTTCGGTTGCCTCGGGATTGTTGAAATAGCCCTGCATGACGTGAAACCCACGCAAGCAGATCTCACCGTTTTCACCATCGGCCACAGGTTGATTGTCGGAGTCGATAATGCGCAGTTCAGTACCCGGAATCGGCTTACCGCTAGTGCCCGCGATGACGTCTGCCGGCGCATCAGGATCGCAAATGGTCGCCAGCCCACCGCATTCGGTCAGACCGTAAGCTGTGGTGACAACGCTGCAGCCCAGCCTGGAGCGGATACGCTCAATCAACACCGGCGGAATGGTCGATGCGCCCGTCACTGCGACCCTCAAGCTGGAAAGATCTGCCTGATCCAGCTGCGGGTGATCGAGCATCGACAGGTACAGTGTCGGCGGCCCCGGCAATATGGTGATCGCTTCGCGGGCGACGCGCTGGAACACCTGTTCTGCATCGAATACCGGTTGAGGCAGAATGGTCGCGCCGCCCAGCAGGCAGGTCAGCCATCCGGCCTTGTAGCCAAAGGAATGAAAGAACGGATTGACGATCAGGTAACGGTCGCCCGGCACCAGCCCGATGATGCGCACGTATTCATTAAATGCACGCAGACTCTGGCCATGCGCGCACATCACGCCCTTCGGCTTACCCGTGGTCCCGGATGTAAACAACAGATCCGACAGATCCTGCGCACCGATTGACAAGGCACGTTGCCGCGCCTGATCGATACTGACGCCTTCGCCAAGCCGGAAAAACTCAGCGAGCGGCAGGTCATTCGCCTGGGCGGCTTCGCCATCGAGCACAACCATGCGCTTCAGCGTGGCCGGGCGGCAATCGTCCAGCATTGCGGGGTAATCAGTACCAAGAAACCGGCCCTGAACGAACAGGTAGCTCGCCCCGCTACGATCGAGAATATCGGCCGCCTCACCGCCTTTCATGCGGGTATTGAGCGGCACCAACACCGCGCCCGCGCTCTGCAATCCAAGCGCGATCAATACCCAGTCGATACTGTTCGGTGCCCATATAGCAACGCGGTCGCCCTTCACCACGCCTTCAGCCATCAGTGCCCGGGTGACCTGCAGTACGCGATCGGGTAACTCGGCATAACTGATCTGCTGGGCAGCGTCTTCCAACGCCACGCGCTCGGTGTGAATGGCGGCTGCACGCATGACCAGCTCGGGAATAGACTGTGGCACATCGTCCGGAGTATTGAATACACAAGGCATACGGGGTTCTCGTTGTTGTTCAGTCGGGAAAGCGCAGATGTACGCGATCACTAGTAGCCACCGCCTGACACGCCAGGGTCCAGCCCTCTTCCAGCTCCTCGGCATCCAGCGCATCGTTGCGCAGCAGGTCAACATCGCCTGACACGAGGGTGCACATGCAGGACGCGCAGGAGCCGACCAGACAGGAGTGCGGTGGCTGCATACCGTCGCGCTGCATCGCCGCCAGCAAGACCTCGCCCGGCTCACAGAGGATTTCCCGCGTTTCGCCATCCAGCTCGACAGTCAGGCTGGTAGCCGATGCACCTTCATGCTCGACGATAGTTTCGTGGGTCTGCTCGCTTTCGCCGGGCAAGGAAACAAAGCGTTCGACGTGGATCGAGCGTGGCGCCAGCCCGGCCTGCTTGAGCGCTTCGACGCTGGCGTCCATGAACAGGCCCGGGCCACAGATAAAGGCCTCGGCCTGTTCGTAGCCTGCGGCCAGCGCCGCCAGCTGCGGAATCGTGGGATGGCCCTGGACACTGGCCAGCCAGTGAATGATTTGCAGCCGGCCGGGGTATTCAGTGGCCAGTTGCTGCAACAGCTCGCGAAAGATCACCGAGCGCTCGTCGCGGTTGGCGTAGATCAGCCGCACCCGGCCCTTGCCCTGACTCAGCGCCGAACGCAGGATGGAAAGCACCGGCGTGACGCCACTGCCGCCGGCCAGCAGCAGGAAATCATGGTCCAGCTGTTTGGGCACGAATACGCCCGAAGGCGGCATGACTTCCAGCCGATCACCGGGTTTGACGTTATCGCACAGCCAGTTGGAACCGCGACCGTCATCTACCCGCTTGACCGTCACACGCAAGTTTTCACGTTCGTAGGGGCTGCTCGAAAGCGAATAGCACCGCGGCAGCCAGTCGTCGGCGAAAGGAATACGCAGGGTCAGAAACTGGCCCGGACGGTATTGGAACTGCTCGGCCAGCGCTGTGGGTATGGCAAATTCGAAGGAACAGCTGTCATGGGTTTCTGCCGTAACGGCCGCCACTTCGAGAGGAATGTACGCAGATGTGCTCATGGTCAGATACTCATCACAAACTGGCCGCTATCAATACGCAGCTCGATGCCGTTTACCGCCCGCGATTCATCGGAGGCGAGATACAGGATGCCGTCCGCAACATCTGTTGGCAGACAGGCACGGTTCATAGGGTCCTTGTCGATGGTAAAGAGCATCGGATCGATGTCTTTTGGATAAGAGCCCTGGGTCATGGCCGTGAGCACGCCGTCCGGGTGTACGGAGTTGCAACGGATGCGGTATTTCTGCCGGCGACAGTGCACCGCCACGCTGCGCGTCAGCGCAGCGACTGCACCCTTGCTGGCGCCATAGGCAAGGTAGTCGTCCCGTGCGGCCAGGGCCGCTATCGAGGAGATGTTCACGATCGAGCCGCCACCACTTTCCTTCATCAGCTCGATGGCGGCTTTACAACCCAGGAACACGCTGTCGGCATTTACGCGCAGTAACTGGTGCCATTCGGCCAATGTGGCCTGCTCGATGCTGCCGGGAATCAGGATTCCTGCGTTGTTGACCAGAATATCCAAGCGCTGGTAACGCGAGCGCACCAGCTCGCCGATGGCCTGCCATTCAGCCGGATCGCTGACGTCATGCCGCACGAAGAGTGCAGCCTCGCCCAGCTCTTCAGCGATGCGCTCGCCGTCTGCAACATTCAGGTCAGTCATGATCACGCTTGCGCCTTCGGCGACAAACCGGCGAGCAGCCGCTTCGCCGATGCCGCTGGCAGCACCGGTGACAATCGCCACCTTGTTCAATAGTCGCTCAGTCATGCCCTGCTCCTTTTCTATGCCTTGGCTGCTGCATGCAACGCCGCGATGTACCCGAAGGTCATTGCCGGACCCAGCGTGCCGCCGGCACCGGGATAGGTAGTGCCCATCACCGAGGCCGAGGTATTACCGATGGCATACAGGCCGGGGATCACCTCGCCCTGCTCCTTCACTACCTGGGCGTGCTCATTGGTCAGCAGACCGCCCTTGGTACCGATGTCGCCAGCGTGCATCCGCATCGCGTAGAACGGCCCTTTGCTGACAGGCGCCAGGCACGGATTGGGCGTGACGTTGCTGTCGCCGTAGTAGCGATCAAACACGTTGCCGCCCCGTCCGAAATCCTCATCCGTGCCGCTGGCAGCAAAGCCGTTCATGCGCTGCACCGTCTGCGCCAGCCCGGAAGCATCCACCCCGATCTGGCTGGCCAGTTCGTCCAGCGTGTCGGCCTTGAAGTACAGGTTGTTCAGCCACTCCTTGCGCAGCCGACTGTCAGGCATGATCTGGCCGGGCATCAGCGGTCCCATGGCGTAGTTGAAGCGAAACTTGCTGTCGAAAATCGTCCAGCAGGGAATGCTCTTGCCAGCGGTTTTCTCATTGTCCTGATACATGGCGTCGACAAACTCGAGATAGGGCGCCGCTTCGTTGACGAAACGGCGACCCTCGCCATTGACCACGATAGCGCCGGGGAAAGCGCGCTCAGCGAACACGCCGCGGGCCCGGTCTTCTCCAGGTACCTGCAGACTGGGTGCCCACCAGCCCCAATCCAGCAAATCGGTCGCTGCGCCCACCGCCAGACCGGCTTCCAGGCCGGCCCCGGTGTTGAGACCAGCCGGCGTGGCACTCCATCCGACCTGGGTTGGCTGCGGCAGATACTTGTCACGCAGCGCCTGATTCTGCTCAAAACCGCCAGAGGCCAGAATCACGCCACAGCGCGCGCCGATTCGCAGACTCTCGCCATTGCGATCCACGACCACGCCGCAGACACGACCGTCTTCTTCAATCAGTTCACGAAACTCGGTGTTCAGCCACACAGGCACTTGCCGATCCAGCAGCGAGGCCCGCAAGCTGGCGACCAGTGCGTTGCCCAGCGCCGAGCGACGATCGCGCTTGCTGTTGGTTTTCTTGCGCCAATTGAAGTCGAGTTTGTAGCGCAGCATCAGCCACAGAATCATCAACCGCCAGCCACTGGACTTGGACATTGCCTTGTGCGCATGGCGCGCGGTCCAGGCAATTTTCCCCATGAGCATATTGCCAGGCGCGGCTTCGCGCAGGGCCGGCAGCTGGTCACCCAGCAGGCTCAGATCAAACAGCTCCGGGTCCAGCGTACGACCGCCGGCCAGCGAGCCGGGCAGATGTGGGTAGTAATCCGGGTATTTATCGGCCACCGCATAGCGGACCCGCGTACGTTTTTCCAGCCAGGCGATCATTTCCGGCGCCTTGACGAGATAAGCACGCAGGCGCGTGTCATCGACCCGGTCCCCCACCGCTGCCTTGAGGTAGGTCCAGGCCAGCTCTTCGCTGTCCTTGCCACCCAGGGCCTTGAAGTGATGATTATTCGGAATCCAGATGCCGCCGCCCGACAACGCGGATGTCCCGCCGTACTGTGCGTCTTTCTCCACTACCAGGACCTTCAGGCCCTGATCCGCAGCGGTCACGGCTGCGGTCATTGCGCCAGCCCCGGAACCTACGACAACGAGGTCGTATTCACCGGCAGTTTCGTTATTGTTTTTCATGCTCAGACTCTTTTAGTGAAGCAGGTACTGGCCGCCGGTAGCCGGCGGCCGCGTATCACACGTAAGGATCAGCGTTGGGCAAGCCCAGCAGCACTACGCCGTGGGCGCGGCTGTACGCAGCAACGTTGTTGGAAATATGTCCCCGTGCCTGATGGATATCGCGGAACACGCGAGCGACATGGTTACTGCTGTACAGACCTGATGCCGCCATGCAACGCAGCAACTGGTTGACCTTCTCGGCGCACACGTTGGTGACATAGGCCGATTGATAGCGGTACTGCAGACGGGTCTCGACGTCGGGGAATTCACCCTTCTCGGCCAGCTGCACCAGGTTTTCGAAGTTGCGCTCAAGCACCAGCTTGAGCATATCCAGCGTCAGTTCGGCGTCGGCGACGACTTCCTGTGCCAGCGGATCCTCGGCGGTCTTGGCGCCGTGCTTGCCGATATGTCGGGCGGCGTTATCGCGGAACTCGGTTATCGCGCCTTGCAGCGCACCCAGGCAGGAGCTGGATACCGCACGACTGAACACCTGGGCAAACGGAATACCGAAGATGGGGCTGGTGTTGACCAGTCGGCCGGGGGTCGCTTCCATGCTGGTGTTGTTGGTGCGCTGCAGCCGGTGCGCCGGAACAAAGGCGTTTTCGACCACGATATCGTGGCTGCCAGTACCGCGCAGGCCCAGCACATCCCAGTTGCGCTCGATACGATAATCGCTGCGCGGCACCAGGAAAGTCCCATGCTCTACACCTTCGCCATTGGCATCCCGCGGGATGATGCCGCCCAGCAGGGACCATTTGCAGTGCTCGCTACCGCTGGAGAAGCCCCAGCGACCGCTGATGTTATAGCCGCCTTCAACGGGTGTTACCTTGGCCACCGGCATATAGGTAGAGCCGATCAGCGTGGTGATGTCCTCACCCCAGACATCTTCCTGCGCCTGCACGTCGTAGCGCGCCAACTGCCAGGGGTGTACGCCCATCACGCCGTAGATCCAGGCGGTGGACATGCACCCTTCGGCAAGGGTCATCTGGATTTCAAACAGCGCTCTGGGGTCCATCTCGAAGCCGCCGAACTTCTTCGGTTGCATGACCCGGAAGAACCCGGCTTCCTGCATGTCGGCGATGGTTTCGTCAGGGATCTTCTGGTCACGATCTGCCTGCGCAGCCCGTTCCTTGAGCGCCGGTATCATCTGCCGCGCGCGCTGGATCATCTCGATTTCTACTTGTGTCTTCTGGCGAGTGGATGCCATGTGTGAGTCCTCCAAAGGCTCCGCTGCGACAATACGCGCGGTGACCATGATTATCGGAAGACCCGGGGCCGTGACTCATCGTCAATGCGGACTAGGAATGCTCAGGCATTGCACATTGCAGGTGCCAGGCCGCGGAGGACAGATATAAAAGCGGGCCGGAGACAGAGCAACTCTGTCACCGACCCGCATCCAACGCAGGGAGTTTAACCGTGGACTATGAAGCGCTCCGACAGCTGATGAAGCTCCGCCGCAAGCTTTTCCAGCTGGGCGGCGGCGGTTGCTCCGCTTATGGCGTTGTCAGACATGTCCTGCACACCGCCAGAGACACCCTCGACCTCCCGTGCAATCTCTCGGGTGGCACCCGCCTGCGCATCGAGTAGCTGACTGATCTCGTTGACCGCGCGTATGACCTCGGCGCTTCCTTCGCGGATGATGCTGATCGAATCACTGGCCTGCCCGGCAAGCGCCACGCCCTTCTGAACTTTGCCCACCGCATGTTCCATACCTTGCGCTACCTCGCGCGTGCCCTTCTGGATTTGCAGAATGGTGTCGGAAATTTCCAACGTTGACTTCGAGGTGCGCTCGGCCAGTTGACGTACCTCGCCCGCCACGACCGCGAAGCCGCGGCCCATCTCTCCGGCGCGCGCTGCCTCAATCGCAGCATTGAGCGACAGCAGATTGGTCTGCTCCGCCACATCGTTAATGACCTGAATGACGCCGCCGATCTGGCGAGAAAAAGATTCCAGACGCTGCATTTGTTCTGCGGTGCCAGTCACCGACGATGCTATGTCCTGCATTTCACGCGTCATGCTATGGATAAAGGCTTCGCTGTCATTGGAGCGCAGTGCAGCTTCCTCAGTGACACGCCGGGTCGAGCCGGCATGGCTGCCTACTTCGTCGATCGAGACGGACAGCTCTTCAACCGCAGCGGATATGCTCGATATTGCCGATGCCTGAGATTGTGCCAGCACCGAGGACTCCTGAGCAGGCGCCGCGAGTGTCACTGATGAACGCCCCAGCACAGCAACCTGCTCACCGATCCGACTGATCAGTTGGCGCAGACTCTCGCGCATCTGATTGATATCGCCAAGCAGTTGGGCGATTTCATCACGTCCGCGCGCAGGTACTTCGTGTGTCAGATCACCCGAGGCGATTGCCCGGGCACTGTCGGATACCGCAGCAAACCCTCGCCGCAATCGCGTCAGCGCCGACAACCCGGTGACAGTCCCTGCCACCAGACCGAACAGGGCCAGGCCGATATAAATGACCAGAGTCTGCTCATAGCGCTGTTCTGCCTGGGCATAGATATCGGCGGTTTTCTGCTCCTGGTACAAGCGCAATTCTGACAGCGCGGCACTGCTCAGTTCGCCTGCTACCGCGCCGACCTTGAGAAACATCCGCAGCCCACCAGAGCTGAAGTCCTCGATATCCAGCAACGCCAGCATGCTGTCCAGATCTTCCCGCCAGAACTCGAAATGTTCCTCAAAGGTCGCTGCCAGCGATTGCTCATGGGGGTCCAGATCCGCCCCTTTCAGGTTCGCCCAACGCCTCACAATGTGCTGGTCGTTTTCACGTATCAGGCTCACGTAGGTCGTGAGTGGCTGATCATGGGCAGACAGCAGTTTGCCTTCGGGATCAAACTGGAACGCCAGCAATACCAGCCGCCTGTTCGCTTCCAGCAGCCGTTCAATTTCACTGGTCTGGCGCATCGCCGCCAGATGCTCGTCATGCACTTCACGCAAACTATTGCGCGCAGTCTCCAACCCGTACCAGCCAAGGCCGACCGCACTATAGAAAAGGAAGCTCGAGAGTAGCGCCCATAACATCAACCGGCGGGCGATGGTCATTGCTGGTAGGAATCGTGACATGCAAATCCGTCCTGGATAATTGCCTGGATAGGCGGCTCAGGGCCTGTTTTAGGCAGATGAAAGCTGAACTACCAGACCGCACTTCAGGGTCTGGCAGCGCCGACAGGGTTGCCGTTTCTACAAAGGCTTCAGCGGGTGATTTGCGCCTTTATCACCGCGGGAAACTGATCATGGTACGGAGGCAGCATGCCCCACTCACCGCGCGGATCGACCGGCGCACCCTTGAACACGGTTCGTGCGTGGCTGAATTCAACAAACCCTTCGCGGCCGTGGTAATGGCCCATACCCGAGGCGCCGACACCGCCGAAGGGCGCGTCCTCCATGGCGGCATGCATGAGCGCATCGTTGATGGTCACGCCACCGGACAACGTATGGTTCAGCACGTAATCCTGCTCACGCTGATCATTGCCGAAGTAATAGAGCGCCAATGGCCGAGCCCCCTGATTGATCTCGTCCACCACCTGCTCGATCTTGCTGTAGGTGAGCAGTATCAGCGCCGGACCGAACAGCTCCTCCTGCATGATGCGGCTGTTCAGCGGAGGGTTGACCACGATACTCAGCGGACGCTGACGGCTGCCTGCGACGACTTCCACATCGGGGCAGCGGATGATTTCTGCGCCCTGCTCCTGCGCGTCGTCGAGATATTCATCGATACGGCGCATGTGCCGGTCATTGACCACCGCGACCAGATCGGGATTACCCGCTGCCGTGGGGTACAGCGCGCTGTAGCTAGCGGTAAACGCGGCGATGAAAGCGTCACGCTGCGCGACCGGAACGTACAGCGTATCGGGTGAGATGCAGATCTGCCCGCCGTTGGTCCCCTTGGCAATCGCCAGCCGCCTGGCGGCTTCGGCGATATCGGCACTGGCGCCGACGATCGCTGGCGATTTGCCGCCCAGCTCCAGCGTCACCGGCACCAGATTTTCCGCTGCCCGGCGCATGATGTCGCGACCCACCGGCGTACTGCCGGTGAACACCAGATGATCAAAGGGCTGGCTGGCAAACGCCTGTCCGACCTCCACTCCGCCGGTAATCACAGCCAGCTCCAGCGGATCGAAACGTTCGCCAATGCTGGCAGCCAGCACCTCGGCGGTGTGCGGCGTGACTTCGGAGGGTTTCAGAACGGCGCGGTTACCCGCTGCAAACACCGATGCCAGCGGACTGAACAAGGTAAACAGTGGCGCATTCCAGGTACCCATGATGCCAACGCTGCCCTTGGGCTGGTATTGCACCCAGGCCTCGGCGCCGAGTTGGTCATAGGGAGAAAATACCGCGCGTGGCTCGCGTGGCATCCAGCTCTCGAGATGATCACGCGCGTGCTTGAGCGAACCGAGCGAGCCGAGCACATCATTCATCAGACCATAGCCCTGATGACGCTGCCCGAAATCGGCCTCCATCGCTTCTGCAAGAGCCTGATGATTATCCACCAACAGATCGATTACCGCCTGAATGCGGCTTCGGCGCGTGTCAGCGGATACCTGTAAATCAGCACTGGATGCCTTGCGCTGCGCCGCGAGTACGTCACTCAATTGCTGCACTGACTGAAGATTTGCGCTCATCTGGTCTCCTTGCCCTAAGGGGTCTTGTTCTTTTAAGTGCCGCGACGAGGCGGCAACGGACCCTGGTTGCGGGTCTGATTCTGTGAGTGTCGGTCACGGTAAACCCGCGCCCAGGGGCGAACCACCTCCATTTGGACGAGAACCATTAACGGGGCGTCGTTAGTCCATGCAGACGATGACCAGGCGCTATTGCGAGCTGAATACTGCGGACACGATAGACACACATAATGCGAGGCAGAATATGACTGCTCCAGCCGGATTCAATCCCAAGGCGTTCCGCGATGCGCTAAGCACCTTCACTACCGGGGTGACTATTATTACCACGCGCAACGCCGATGGCGAGCCTGTGGGTATCACCGCCAACAGTTTCAACTCGGTTTCCCTGAACCCCCCGCTTGTACTCTGGAGCCTGGCCAAGTCAGCTTACAGCCTCGAGGCCTTCACCGAAAACAAGCACTGGAACGTGCATGTTCTTTCCGTGGAGCAGGAAGCGCTGTCAGGGCGCTTTGCTTCGCGCGGCGAGGACAAGTTCAGCGGACTGGCGCTCGATGACGGCATCAATGACGTGCCGCTCCTGCCAACCTGCACAGCGCGCTTCCAGTGCCGCACCTCCTTCATGTACGAAGGCGGCGATCACATCATCTTTGTCGGAGAAGTACTTGGCTTCGACAAGAGCGAACTGCCGCCATTGGCATTCCAGAGCGGATTGTACGCCCTCGCTGCCCGCAAACCCCGCGAAGGGGTGCGCCTGTCTGCCGAAGACCCGCTCGAATGCAGTTATACCGAGGACCTGCTCGGCTACCTGGCCGGCCGCGCGCACTATCAACTGGTGGCTGCGCTGCACACCCTGCTGAAAAGCCACAAGCTGGACGAGCACGCGTTCTTTGTGCTGTCGGTACTCAGCATCAAGGACAAACTGACGCTGGAGGAGATTAACCGCTTCGTCTCCTACACCGGACGCGAGGCCAATCTGTCGCTCCTGGCATTCCTGGAAAAGCAGGGCTACATCGTCGCGGAACAGATCAACGGGCAGCGCCGCTTCATCCTCACTGCCGAAGGGCGGGAAATATCCCTGGAGCAGATCGCCCTGGCCAAGGCTGTCGAGGAAGAAGTCACCGAGAAGCTCGGGCCCGGTGATGCCCAGGCTTTGAAAATTCTGCTCAAGCGCCTGATCAAGGCTACCGACCCAGGGGTTCCTGATCTGTGGTCCGCATCCGACCAGTCCGTCGACCTCTAGCGTCTAGAACAACCAAGGAGTCACGATGAGTTTGCTCGATCGGTTCACCCTGCAAGACCGTGTTGCCATCATCTCTGGTGGCAGCAAAGGAATCGGCGCGGCCATTGCCAGCGCCTATGCCGACGCTGGCGCAAAGGTGGTCTGCGCCGCACGGACCCAGGCGGACGTGGACGCCGTTGCCGAACAGATCCGACAGCGTGGCGGCGAGGCCATCGGCGTTGCCTGCGATGTCACCGACGCCTCGCAGCGCGAAGCACTGGTCGCTGCGGCGCTGGAAGCCTTCGGCAAGGTCACGCATCTGGTAAACAACGCTGGCGGCGGCGGGCCGAACAGCCCCTTGAAGTTGAGCTGGGAAGAATTCGACCGCTCCATGCACTTCAATGTCACCTCGGCCTACCACCTGACTCAGCTCTGCGCGCCGCATATGTTCAAAGCGGACCAGGGCAATATCCTCAATATCACCTCCGGTGCGGCCCGCTACATTCAGCGTGGATTCAGCCGCTATGCCTCGGCCAAGGCGGCATTGACCCAGTTGACCCGCATGCTGGCGCAGGATTTTGCACCGGTTATTCGCGTGAATGCCATCGCCCCCGGCCCGATCCAGACAGATGCCCTGAACGGCGTCATGACCGATGAGATTCGCCAGATCATGGAGCAGAACACCCCCATGAAATGCCTCGGCGACGTGGAGGATATAGCCCTCGCCGCCCTGTATCTGGCGACGCCCGCGTCCAAGTGGGTGACCGGCAAGATCATCGAAGTCGACGGCGGCGCTGAAAGCAGCGTTTTCCCCAACTGAGGAGTTACCCGTGATGGACCCATCATTGATTACCGCGCTCGGCGATGAGCTCTTCAACGCACTGAACACGCGCTCCACCCTGACACCGCTCACCGAGCGGCATGCTGACATCAGCATCGACGATGCCTACCGCATTTCCCTGCAGTTTCTGCAGCGCCGCGAAGCGCTCGGCGAGCGCGTGATCGGCAAGAAAATCGGCGTTACCAGCAAGGCGGTTCAGGACATGCTCAACGTCCATCAACCGGACTTCGGTTTTCTGACCAATCGCATGCAGGTGGCCAGCGGTACGGACGTCAGCATCCAAGAGCACCGGTTGATACAGCCGCGCGCCGAGGGCGAGATCGCCTTTATCCTCGCTCAGGATCTGAATGGCCCGGGTATCACCGCCAGCGATGTGCTGGCCGCTACCGAATCGGTTGCCTGCTGCTTCGAGATTGTCGACTCACGCATTCATGACTGGAAAATCCGCATCGAGGACACCGTTGCCGACAATGCGTCCTGCGGTGTGTTTGCGCTGGGCGAGCAACTGGTTGATCCGCGCACGCTGGATCTGGCTGCCGCTGAACTGACCATGTGGAAAAACGGCGAACCTGCCGGCAGCGGATTCGGCTCAGCAGTTCAGGGGCATCCCTGCGAAGCGGTCGCCTGGCTGGCCAATACCCTGGGCAAACTGGGTATTCCGTTTCGCAAGGGCGAAATCATTCTTTCGGGTGCTCTGGCGCCGCTGGTGCCCGTCGGGCCCGGCGATCGCATCGAGATGACCATCAGCGGCCTGGGTTCTGCCAGCCTGCGTTTCACTGCTTAAGCCGACATCGGAGATAATCATGAGCAAGAAAATTCGCTGCGCCCTGATCGGGCCAGGCAATATTGGAACCGACCTGCTGTACAAGCTCAAACGCAGTGAATTCCTCGAGCCGGTCTGGATGGTGGGTATCGACCCCACCTCTGACGGGCTCAAGCGCGCTGAAGAGCTGGGTCTGAAGACCACCAGTGAGGGCGTCGACGGGCTGCTCAAGCACATCAAGGAAGATGACATCCGCATCGCCTTTGATGCCACGTCTGCCTACGTGCATGCCGAAAACAGTCGCAAGCTCAACGAGCTGGGCGTGCTGATGATTGACCTCACCCCCGCCGCTATCGGCCCTTACTGCGTACCGCCGGTGAACCTGCAAGCCAAGCTCAGCGAAGGCGCGCAGAACGTCAACATGGTCACCTGTGGTGGTCAGGCCACCATTCCGCTGGTCGCTGCAGTCTCCCGCGTCCAGCCGGTGGAATACGCCGAGATCATCGCCACCGCAGCGTCCAAATCAGTCGGACCCGGTACCCGCAAGAACATTGATGAATTTACCCGCACCACCGCCAGCGCCGTGGAACAGGTCGGCGGCGCGAAGAAAGGCAAGGCGATCATCGTGATCAATCCTGCCGAGCCGCCATTGATCATGCGCGATACCGTGCATTGCCTGACCGAAACCGAACCGGACCAGCAGGCGATCACCGAGTCGATCCACGCCATGATCCTCGAGGTACAGAAATACGTGCCCGGCTACAGGCTGGTCAACGGCCCTGTCTTTGACGGCAACCGCGTCTCGGTGTTCATGGAGGTCGAGGGTCTTGGCGACTACCTGCCCAAGTATGCAGGCAACCTGGACATCATGACCGCCGCTGCAGCACGCACGGCCGAAATGTTCGCTGAAAACCTACTCAAGCAAACCACACTGTAAGGAGCGCGTCATGGATCTTCGTGGCAAGAAAATTACCGTACACGATATGTGCCTGCGCGATGGCATGCACCCCAAGCGTCACCAGATCAGCCTGGACGAGATGAAATCCATTGCCCAGGGTCTGGATGAAGCTGGCGTACCGCTGATCGAAGTCACCCACGGCGATGGCCTGGGCGGCAGCTCAGTCAACTACGGCTTCCCTGCGCATACCGATGAAGAATATCTGTCTGCGGTTATCCCGCTGATGAAGAAGGCCAAGGTCTCTGCCCTGCTGCTGCCCGGCATCGGCACCGTGGACCACCTGAAGATGGCCCATGAACTGGGCGTCAACACCATTCGGGTCGCCACGCATTGCACCGAGGCCGACGTGTCCGAGCAGCACATCACCATGGCCCGCTCGCTGGACATGGACACCGTCGGCTTCCTGATGATGGCCCACATGAACAGCCCGGAGAATCTCGCGGCGCAGGGCAAGCTGATGGAAAGCTACGGCGCCAACTGTGTGTATATCACCGACTCCGCCGGCTATCTTCTGCCGCATGACGTGAGCGCTCGGATCACCGCCCTGCGCGCCGCACTGAGCCCGGACACCGAGATCGGCTTCCATGGTCACCATAACCTGTCGATGGGTGTCTCCAACTCCATCGCCGCGATTGAAGCCGGCGCCACGCGTATCGATGCGGCCTGCGCCGGGCTGGGCGCCGGGGCCGGCAACACGCCGATGGAAGTGCTGATTGCAGTCTGTGACCGCATGGGCATCGAAACCGGAGTCAGCGTGTTCGGCATTCAGGATGTGGCTGAAGATCGCGTGCTGCCGATCATGGACTTCCCGATTCGCAGCGATCGCGATGCCCTCACCATGGGCTATGCCGGCGTTTACGGCTCCTTCCTGCTGTTCGCCAAGCGCGCCGAGAAGAAGTACGGCGTATCCGCCCGGGAAATCCTGGTGGAGATGGGCCGGCGCGGGATGGTCGGTGGTCAGGAAGACATGATCGAAGACACTGCCCTCACCCTGCTCAAGCAACGCCAGGCTTCGGCCTGACAGGTGGCGGCTATTCCAGGCGCCAGCTCCCTGGGCTGGCGCACCCATGGCGTGCTTGGCGTCCTGGTTCTTGCCTACGCTGGCAGCTTCATGGGGCGGCAGATCATGTCGGTGATGATCGAGCCGATCAAACTCGAATTCAACGCCAGCGATGCGGCCATGGGACTGATCTCGGGCCTGGCCTTTGCCGCTGTCTATGCCCTGCTCGGACTGCCCGCCGGCCGACTGGCTGACCGTTATTCGCGCCTGCGTGTGCTCGCCGTGGCAGCGCTACTCTGGGCCGGTGCCACGCTGTTATGCGGGCTCGCAGTAAGTTTTACCATGCTGGTTATCGCGCGCATGCTGGTCGCAGCGACCGAAGCGCCCGTTACGCCCGCGTCGTTGTCATTGATTGCCGACCTTTACCCTCCGCAAAATCGCTCTTTGGCGATCAGTTGCTTCACTGGCGCCCCTACCCTTTCCGCGGTGCTGGGCCTGAGTGTGGGCGCCTGGCTGGTCGATGTGCACGGCTGGCGCACTGGATTCATCCTGATTGCCATACCACTGTTATTGATGTCGTTGGTATTCGGATTCTTCATTCGCGAGCCACAACGGGGCCGCTGGGACGCCACCACAGCTCACCCGCCACCGATCGAAGGCATTCTTCAGGCGGCGACCACGCTATTACGCAACCAGGCGTTCGTGCTGCTGGCCAGTGCCACCGCTCTGACCACTTTCAGCGCGTTCGCCTTTGCCATGTGGAGCACACCCTTTCTGGTGCGCTCACACGGTCTGTCGTTGCAACATGCGGGCATTCTCGCCGGCGTGGTCACCGGTGTCAGCGCTGCAGTGGGAAGTCTGTTCAGTGGCTGGTTGACCGACCGATTGAGCCGCAGCGACCGTAGCTGGCTGCTGCGCATCCCGTTGATCGGGCACGTGCTCAACCTGGTATGCCTGCTGTGCTATCTGCTCTGGCCTGCGGGAATTGCCTTTACTCTTGCCGGCGTCCCCGTACCGGCGGCAATGATCTGGTGCGCCTTATCCGGGTTCTTCACTGTCTGGTGGGTGGCGCCGTCATTCAACCTGGTAACCCAACTGGTAAACGCGTGGCAGCGCGCTACAGCGATCGCCCTGCAGACCATTTTCTCGACCTTGCTGGGTGTGGGTCTCGGCCCGCTGGTTACCGGTGTGCTCAGCGACGCATTGCTGCCCAGGTTCGGCGACGAATCGCTGCGTTATGCCCTGGTATTGGTCAGCCTCACCGTCTGCGTGCCTTTCACGCTGCTATGCATACTCTACGGTCGTCGCTCATACCAGGCCGCTAGTCCAGCCTCCGCTGTGGCCTAAAGGAACGCTTTCCCGCAGTTATCTCCAGCTGAAAACGAAATCGCCCCCGCTATGTGCGGGGGCGATATGGTCCAGCTGCAATATCAGAAACGATCAGGGCGGACCATTGCGTCCATGCCGCCATCTGCAAAGAGCACTGCCCCGTGCACAAAACTCGCCTGATCCGACAGCAGGAAACGAATCACGTTGGCCAGTTCTGCAGGCTGACTGCCGCGCCCAAGGGGCGCAACAAAGTTCTTGGTGGCTTCGCCGTATTTCGGATCGTCGATCGACGCTTGGTATAGCGGCGTTTCAACCACACCCGGCGCAACGGCATTGATCCGTACGCCCAGCTTGGCCCACTCAGTTACCTTGCGTCGAACCAGACTGGCGACCGCATACTTGGATCCCGCATAGGCCATGGACGGATTTGCCATATCATTGGCATTGGCCACGGCACCTGCTTCATCACCCGAGAGCATGGCAGCGACCATCGGTAGCTTGTTGGCGCCTGGTTGCATGGAGGCAACGGAACTCACTACTACGGCCGAGGGCTGCGTGCCTTTGGCAAGCGCACCAGCCAGGCCTTCAAGCAGGTCACTCACGCCAAAATAATTGACCGCAACGATCAGGCCGCAGTTTGGCGCCGTGACGCCCAGGCCCGCACACAGTACCAGGCCATCCAGCACGCCTTCACATTGGGCCAATACACCCTCAATCGCGGCTTGGCGACCTTCGCTGCCCGAGAGGTCCGCATTGATATCACTGTTGGCACGGTCGACACCTATTACGGTATGTCCGGCTTCGCGAAGCTGAGCGCACAGCGCTGCACCTATGCCCGAGGCCGCTCCGGTTATAGCAATTGTTGACATGTTCTACTCCAGCGGTTTTATAGTTTTGTCAGGGAAAAACGTTTGTGTTGTCTGGGCCAATGTCACGACAGCGCGGGCACCCGTTGAAACCATGGGTGCGCTTGTTCCAGCTGGCCGGCAAGACGCAGCAAGGTGCGTTCTTCGGCAAAACGGCCGGCAAACATCACCCCTATCGGTAGCCCCGCCTCACTCCAGAACAGCGGAACCGACATCGCCGGCTGGCCGGTAAAGTTGTACAGCGTGGTGAACACCGAACTGCGTGTCGCGATCGGGCCAAATTCATCAAGGGGTAAACTCATGTCCAGCTCGCCCAGTGGCGGCGGCTCGCGGGCAATCGTTGGGCTGAGGATCAGGTCGTAGTCGGCCATGAACGTGCGCATCTGCTCGCGCAAGCGAGCCAGGTCTTCAAGCGCCTTGCGGTAATCCAGCGCGCTGACCTTGCGGCCCCAGCCGACCATGCCGATGTCCACCTGCTCCAGGTCGTCAGCCGTGGCGGCGCGCCCCAGCTGTGCTTCACGTGCGGCGACGCGTTCAGCCACGCCGACCACGCTGATGGTGCCACCTGCGCCCATGGCCGCCTGCATATCGATCGGCGGGCGGGCCTCGACCACCTCGTGCCCCAACGCAGCACATTGGCGGGCTGCCATGTCCACCGCCGCGTAGCAGGCCGGATCCACCGGTATCGGCAACAGCGGGTCACGCATCAGGGCGATGCGCAGGCGCCCCGGCTTGCGTTGCAACTGCTCAAAATAACTGCCCTGGTCGGCCTGCACCGCGTACGCCTTGCCTAGACCGGTCCGCGCCGTCAGATCAAGCATTGCGGCGCTGTCGCGTACGCTCCTGCTGATCACATGCTGGGCAGACAGGATGCCCCGCAGGTCTTCGCCCGCCGCGTCCTTGAGCACCAGACCGGTGCTGGGTTTGAGTCCAAACAGGCCGCAGCAGGAGGCGGGAATGCGGATAGACCCGCCTCCATCGCTGGCGTGCGCTACGGGAATGATGCCCGCTGCCACAGCCGCAGCGGCGCCCCCGGAGGAGCCACCCGCGCTGCGATCAAGCGCCCAGGGGTTGTGAGTAGCGCCGTGCAGGATACTTTCCGTGCTTGGATTACTGCCGAATTCGGGACTGTTGGACTTGCCGAAGATCACCAGCCCCGCCTTACGCATTTTCTTGACATAGGCGTCATCGGCGTCCGCAACCGCATCGCGGAACAGGCGTGAACCCTGCGTGGTAACGGTGCCCTGCATGCTTACACCCAGATCCTTCAGCAAGAAGGGTACGCCGCCGAACGGGCCTGATGGCACCCCCTGGCTCACCGCCTCGCGCGCCTGATCGTAGTGCTTGAGCACCACGGCATTGATCTCGGGGTTGATCTGCTCGGTGCGTGCGATCGCCATCTCGAGCAATTCGCTGGCACTGACCTCGCCATCACGCACGAGTTGCCCAAGGGACAAGCCATCGTGGCGTCGATACTCCTCGAAGCTCAGCTTGCTCGACGCAAAGAGCGCCGAGGGCCGCGCAGCAAGCGCCAGACCGCCGGCGATTGCAGCGCTGCCGGCGATAAAGGTGCGGCGGGATAATGCGTCCATGATTGTTCCTTATTTTTATATTCGGTTTTTATAATCAGGTTTTACAGTCAGGGTTGAAATGCGACAAACCGTTTCCTCAACTCGTCCTCGGACGAGGCGCAGGTGGCAACTTCCAGAGCGCCAGCCCATCCGGGGACGGCATTTACTTGTGGTGGTAACCCACCCAGGTTCTCGGTCTGTATCCATAGCAGCGCATCAAAGGGAAACGGCTGCGCGGGATCACTGGAAAGAATGTCCATCGTGATCTGGCTTACGCTGTCCAGGTGTTGGGCCAACTCCACACCCAGCTTTTCAATTTTTTCGCGCAACACCTGTTGATCACGCCCCTCATGACAAAACAACAGAACGTGCCGCCGCAGGCTCGGGCCGTGCCTGGCCGCCTCAAACAGAACATGCTCCTCTGCCGCTGCAACGCGAATCAGCTCAGGTCGCATAAACTCACGCTCATCGGCTTCCAACATCTGCCGCGAGCGCGAACCCATCAAATTAACACCGCGGAAGTCGTCTGCCATGCCGAACTCGCTGATGCAATCGAACCCGAACCGGTCATCGCCGCCAACCAGATGGTTGCGGACATAGCGCTGGAAAGGAAAGTGCTGCATCGCCAGCGTGCAGTGTTGATGCTCGTAATAGTCACGAAACGCAGCACGAGTGATTTCTGGCTTTCGGACAAGCAGGGAAACAGCTTTCATGCGGGCTCCGGACGCAGGATTTGGTTTGTTACGCTAAACATCGAACCTGGGGTCCACATCGTCGATTCGGACGATAGGTGAAATTCTTCGCTGGCAGCGATTATCCACCGAGGCGGCGACGAACACATGCTTACACAGAAATGCCAGCTGAGCTTAGGTCTCAACTCCTGAGGCGATGACCTTGAGATGGGAGGTTGTGGTTCATGCTGATGATTCACTGAGCTATTGCGGCGTTCTGGCAGGCGAAACCGCCGGAACGTGACCATAAAATACGAAAAAGCCGCATCCAGGTGCGGCTTTTTCGATGCAGCGGTCTGCCCCCTGTTCAGGACTTATCAGGGCGTGCCAAGCCTAGATGCTCGCGCAGAGTGCTGCCCTGGTAGGCAGTGCGGAATAACCCGCGACGCTGCAACTCTGGTATCACCTGTTCGATGAAGTCTTCAATACCCGCGGGCAGCGACGGCGGCATCAGGTTAAACCCGTCAGCGCCTTCGTTGGTAAACCAGTGCTCCATCCTGTCGGCAATTTGCTGCGGCGTCCCCACCATGGTGCAGTGCCCACCGCCCGCCGCCAGTCGCCCCAGCAACTGGCGCAGGGTCGGCTGTTCAGTTTCAATGATGCGCAAAATGGTGCTGTAACGCCCTTGCGGGCCGCTGAATTCTTCCAGCGGCGGTAACGCAGGTACCGGGGCGTCCAGCTCCCAGCTCGAACAGTCCTGGCCAATAAACGTCGCCAACTGGCGCAAAGAGGCATCAGCGGGCAGCAATTCGTCCAACTCTCGCTGTTTAGCCAAGGCCTCCGCTTCGGTGGCCGCTACATAAGTGACCAGCCCGGGCATGATGGGCACGTCAACCTCACGGCCAGCGGCTTTTACCCGCCGTTTAATGTCGCGGTAGTAGCTTTGCGCCGCGGGCAAATCGTAAGCCACCGCGTAGATGGCCTCGGCGCATCGGGCCGCGAGCTCGCGCCCGGGCTCCGAGGCGCCGGCCTGAAACAGCACCGGATGGCCCTGCACCGGACGCGGTACGTTCAGAGGCCCGTCCACCCGAAAAAACTCCCCTCGATGGTTAACAGGCTGCACTTTGGCCGGGTCGGCATAATGGCCCTGGCGATCAAACAACAGCGCGTCATCGTCCCATGAATCCCACAACCCCAGCACTGCCTGCACAAACTCATCAGCGCGCCGGTAGCGCTCGGCGTGGCCGGGCATCGATTCATAACCGTGGTTGCGGGCTTCCACATCAAACATGGAGGTGACTACATTCCAGCCGATGCGGCCGCCAGAGATGTGATCCAGCGACGCTACCAGACGTGCGGCATGAAACGGGGTGTAAAAGGTGCTGGAGACAGTGCTGATAAAACCAATTTTCTCCGTCGCCCTGCTCATGGCTGCGATGGCTGTAAGCGGCTCCAGATACCACCAGCTACCGTCCGACACATTGCCTGCCGAGCTGCTGTCGGCGAAAAATACGGCGTCCAACTTGCCCCGTTCGGCGGTTTGCGCCAGGCGTTCGTAATAGCGAATGTCGCCCAACTGTTCCACCGCAGACTGCGGGTGGCGCCAGGCGGCGCGATGGTGGCCGCAGCCCATCAAGAACAGGTTGATGTGCATCATCCGCGGGGGTGAATGTGAGTCCGCCATCAGTTTTTCACCAGTCCGCCGTCGACCACCAGATTCTGCCCGGTCACTGAACGCGCCCACGGCGAGGCAAAAAACAGGATGGCATCCGCAAATTCCGCCGGCGTGGTCACCCGCCGCAACGGGGTACTCGCTGCGATAAAGTCAAACACCGCCTCAGGCGTGGCGGCAGACGCATCGGTAGTGCGCAGCAAGCCACCGGACACCATGTTCACGGTGATATTATCCGGGCCCAGATCCTGCGACAGGGTGCGGGTGAGCGACAGCAAAGCCGCTTTGCCCGCGGTGTAATCGTGGTACGGCACCACCGGATTCTGAAACAGGTTCGTTCCTACATTCACAATGCGGCCAAACCCGACTTCGCGCATACCCGCCAGCGCGGCCTGGGTGGTGTTCAACGCACCGCCCACCACGCCGACAAACTGCTGGTTCAGATTTTCCCAGGTCAGCTGATCCGCATTCGGGCGGGCATCACCGTTGAATGAAAAATCCGGCAGAGCGTTGTTGATCACCGTGGTCACCGGGACCCCGAAATGCTCCCGCGTCTGGGCGAACATCGCCTGCACCGCGGCGCGGTCGGCAACGTCGGCCTGCACCGCCAGGGCACGTTCGGGCTCCTCGCTGGCCAGCCTGCGCGCTGCTTCGGTGCTGTTGCGGTAGTTAATCACTACGTTGGCGCCTTCGCGTAGAAACGCGCGCACCAGGTGTTCGCCCAAACCGCGGGCAGCACCGGTGATCAACACCAGTTGTTGATTAAGACCGATAGATGGTTGCATAGACACCTCATGGCTGAGGCGAAGGTATGAATAGACAGATGCGGCATCAGGCCGGCGGCTGACATCCCTTCGCCAGTGTGAACTGGATCAGGTTCAACGGGTGTACTCTCAGCCCCGCAAAGCAGGACACCCCGTGTCGAGACGGAAACATAGCACAGCCCAAACGCGAATACGCAGGTACTGATTAATTCGATTAGCTGCGTTTGACAAGCAGCCACAGACTTCCTACTCTTCGGCCACTCCTAGGGGCGCCATTGCGATGGCTGAGACTCCGCATTCGATGCGGTAACCCTTCGAACCTGATCCGGATAATGCCGGCGAAGGGAAGGAAACGCCTGCTCTACGCGTGCCTGTGCGCACCTTCTTTTTTGCCGCTGTCCGGTGCTATTTCACCTCCGCCTGCCGCGGCAAGGAAGACCATCAATGTTAAGCCCCTTTACCGCCCTTGCGTGGCTGATTCTGTTCTCAGCGCTGTTCGCCATACCCGGCCTGATTTATGCCCGCCGCAGACAGGACAAGCTGGACGATTTTCTGGTCGCCCGCAACAGCCAGAGTAGCTCTGCCACCCTGCTGACGCTGCTAGCCACCACCATGGGCACCTGGATTCTGTTTGGCCCGGCACAGGCCGCTACCTGGGGCGGTATTGGCGCTGTGACCGGCTACGCTCTGGGCGCATTAGCGCCCAGGCTGATCATGATTCCCCTGGGCCAGCGCATTCGCTCGCTGATGCCGGAAGGCCACACCCTGACCGAGTTTGTGCTCGGCCGCTATGGCCGGGTGATGTACGCGTTTGTACTTGTGATCATGCTTTTTTATCTTTTCATCAGCCTCACCGCTGGCCTGACCGCAATCGCCATGATGGTCTCACTGCTGGCGCCGGTTCCGCTGTGGCTGACGGCCAGCATAGTGATGGGCTCCACCCTGCTGTACACCTTGTACGGCGGTCTGCGCGTCACCATTTTTACCGACCGGGTGCAGATGCTGGTAATCCTGCCCTTTCTGGCGTTGCTGATCGGTTTCGGTTGGCAAGCCGCTGGCGGTCTTGCCCCAGCATTGCAGGGTCTGCAGGAAAACGCGCCGCACCTGCTGAACCCGCTGGACATCAACGGCCTGAAATCCGGTCTGACATTCTTTATCGCAGTGGTACTGACCGGGCTGTTTTATCAGGGCACCTGGCAGCGTATTTTCGCTGCCCGCGATAACAAGGTTATCCGCAACGGTTTTATCATCAGCGGCCTGCTGAGCTTTCCCATCATTTTTATCATGGGTCTGTTTGGCCTGGCGTTTGTTGGGCTTGGCTTGCCCGGCGACGGATCGGTCGCACTGTTCAGCGTACTGCTGGCCGAGGTGCCGGTATGGTTTGCCATCGGCCTGCTGCCGTTCGGCCTGGCGCTGATTATGAGTAGCGCCGATTCAACCATCAGCGGGCTATCCAGCATCATGGTGGTGGATTTGCGCAGATTGCTGCCGAGGCTCAGCAACCACAGCCTTCTTTCGCTATCGCGCTGGCTGATTGTGCTGCTGTCGGTACCGGTGCTAGTGGCGGCGTCTCAGGGCTACAGCGTGCTCTACCTGTTTCTGCTGGCCGACCTGCTGTGCTGCGCGGCGGCTTTCCCCGTCTTTTTCGGCTTTTACAACGCCCGCTACCAAAGCTACAACGCCGCACTCAGCACCTTCGCTGGCCTGGTGACCGGGCTGATGGTATTCCCGGCACCGGGCGCGCCCCTGACCTATCTCCTGGAATCTTTCCTGCTGGCCTCGCTGGTGCCTGTCGCGGTGTCGCTATTATTGCTGCTGCTACCGAAAGGAAAGCTCTTTGACTTTTCCATACTGGCGCACCGGGTGCGAAAACTGGAGGGGTAACTCTGGAACAGGTAGCACTGGTCGAGCCAGGGGCCGCGCTGGCCGTCGTCGATCAGCTTCTGCAGTTGCACGCTACAGCTGTAACCCCCCAGTATTTGAGGCGGCCACTGCTCATCCATACGCATTCCAAAACGGCTGCGCCAAGCAGTCTGATAAAAATATATTCCCGGCAAGCGAACCAATCGACTTTCTCCAGGTCTGTAAGGCGGGTATTTATGGGAATATCATTTCGCCAGCACTGTCATGGATGCAGTCTTCCCGTGGCGCCTCTGCCTGAAGCTCCCGCGTCATCCCCAGTTTGACTATTTCAGTTCAGTGAACGCTCACAAGGACGGAGTGTTATGAAGAAGCTTAATGCGGAATTGGGCAAGATGAGTCTTGTGCTCGTCCCCATGGTGCTGCAACCCTTTCTTAATTTCTGCTTTCTGCTGCTGGTAGCCCGACAGCTTCCGATGGAGAAGTACGGGGGCCTGGCCCTTAGCCTCGTGCTCCTGTCGCTGATCGTTGGATTCGCCGACCTGGGCCTACGCGACTATCTACTGAGCAAGAGCGCAGCGCGCCGTGGGCTGGCCAAGGGCGAAAATCTGCTGTTTCCGTCCACCCTGGGCTTCATCTGCCTGGCTTCGCTCAGTCTTGGCTACACCCAGTATCTCGGCGATGTCGACATCGCCTTGCCACTCCTGGCCTTTGCCCTGCCGGAGGCCTTTGCCCTGGGCGTATGCAGCGTTGCCTGTTCTTTCATTATCAGATGGGCGACCGCCTGGTGCGGTTCTCGAGCCTCGACTCGCTGCACAAATCTGCTCCTTTCGCGGTCAAGCTCGGCATCTTCTGGCTGACGCAGGATCTCGTACTGGCGGTCGCCTGCGGCGCGGCGCTGGCGTTTTTGAGCTATTCAGTCTGGTTCTATCTCGCCTGCGTTCGCTCTGGCAGGTTTTTCAGCTCAGAGGTGCGGTTAGTGCGCTCGCTGATCCAGATGTTGCGCTTGTGGCGAGCCTGGCTACCCTTCACTCTGTCGTTTTTCGCGTTCTTTCTTTACTTCGGTTCCGACCGCATTCTTATCGAGGCGCTGCTCGGCGCGGAGCCGCTCGCCGTCTATACCGCTGCCTATTCGTTCATCGCTCTGGGTCAAATCCTGGTGACGGCGTTCTGGTCGCTCTACATGCCGAAAATTTCCCGGGGTGATCAGGTGTTCAGCCAGCGCCGGTTTCTGTTGCTGGCGGCCGGCCTCTCCCTGAGCATGGTCGCGGCTTATCAAGTCTTCGCCTGGTACTTCTTCAAACTCTTCTACCCACCCGGCTACGCCGACGGCGCCCTGATCGTCGCGGTGATGTCGTGCTTTTTCATCTTCCGGCTGGTGAACGTGGTATTCGAGATGCACTGGGTCGCGAAGGAACGATACAACCGCTTCGTGCTCATGCGACTGACCTGCGGGGCAGTCAGCGTCGCGCTCAACGCAGTGCTCATTCCGATCTACGGCCTGCTGACCCCGGCGGTGGTGGTCATCCTCTGCGAGGCCCTGCTCGGCCTGTTCATCCTGACATCCGAGCTGCGCTGGCGACGCGCCGGGCCGGTTCCAGAAGCTCCCGACCTGATCGACCCGGTGCTGTGAGCAGCGCTACCAGGGCAGTTGCTCGCCATTACTGTCAGAACCAGCGAGAGCTCGCAGCATCCAGATCACGGTCGCAGGCGGTGGCGGCGCGCTGATGGTTGCTGACGACCACAGCCCAGCCCCGTAGCTGAGCCGGTCATCTGAACTAACATGGGTTGACCAAACATCAGCGAACAATCGCTGGCCATCCGAAGCAACGCACAGAGGAATGATCATGGGCACATTGAGCGGAAAGGTAATTGCGATAACCGGTGGGGCCGGCGGCATTGGCGAGGCGACGGCGCGCATGGCGTATGCTCAGGGCGCCAGTGTGCTGATAACCGATATGGATGCGGACGTTGTGGACGCGGTTGCCCGCTCCCTGGTGACAGAGCAGTCGGTCTATCGGTGGACGTGAGCCAACGCGCTGACAATCAACGCATGGTTGCGGCTGCATTGGAGCACTTCGGCAGGCTGGACTGCGTATTTTTGAATGCAGGTATAGAGGGTGACGTGGGACCGTTTGAAACCCGTTCTGACGCCAGCTGGGAGAAAGTCTTTGCGGTCAACGTTCATGGGGTCCGCCTGGGTGTGGAGGCGGCTATTCCGGCGCTGCGCTCAGCGGGTGGCGGCAGTATCGTCATCACCTCCAGCGTCGCCGGTTTGCGCGGCTCCCCTGGCTTGTCGCCCTATGTCAGCAGCAAACATGCCGTGGTCGGCATGATGCGCTGCCTGGCGGTCGAATTGGGGCCGGAGTGCATCCGGGTAAACACGCTTAACCCGGGGCCAGTCGACAACCGGATGATGCGATCAATTGAACAACAAGCTAATCCAGAGCACGCCGAAGACGTGCACAAGGCGTTTGCTGCCCGCGTCCCGCTGGGGCGTTACGTCACCAACGAGGAATGTGCGGCCACCGCAGTGTTCCTGTTTTCCGATGCGGCGTCTGGCTGCAACGGCAATACTTACCTGGTTGACGGGGGTTTTTGTTCGCAGTGAGCTTGCACTCAGATGTGGCGGGAGGACTAAGCGCCCTCCAAAAACAGAAAGGCCGATCATCTCTGATCGGCCTTTCTGTTCAATATTGGTCGGGACGGAGTGATTCGAACACTCGACCCCTTGCACCCCATGCAAGTGCGCTACCAGGCTGCGCTACGCCCCGACGATGCTTCGACGTTGTCTGTCAAAGCGGGTCGAATCATACAATAACTATCTGAAATGAGAAAGGATTTTTTCTCTTCAGGTAGTTATTTGGCTCACGAGGTTTTGAGCACCTGCAGCACTTCTTCCAGCTCCGAAATCGTCTGGCGGATCAGTTGCTTGTAATGGGTAACATCTTCCTTGGCTTCGTCACCGGACAGCCGCTGACGAGCGCCGCCGATGGTGAATCCCTGATCATACAGCAGGGCGCGAATCTGCCTGATCAGCAGCACGTCCTGCCGCTGATAATAGCGCCGGTTACCCCGGCGCTTGACCGGAGATAGCTGTGGAAATTCCTGTTCCCAATACCGCAGCACGTGCGGTTTGACTTCGCAAAGCTCGCTCACTTCACCAATAGTGAAGTAGCGTTTACCAGGTATGACTGGCAGTTCCTGGTTATTGCTGGGTTCCAGCATAAGCTTCTACTCGGGCCTTGAGTTTTTGCCCCGGGCGAAAAGTCACCACACGACGGGCAGTTATAGGAATCTCTTCACCTGTTTTCGGGTTTCGGCCTGGCCTCTGACGCTTGTCCCGCAGATCGAAGTTGCCGAAACCGGACAATTTGACCTGCTCGTTGCTTTCCAAAGCGTTGCGTATCTCTTCGAAAAACAACTCCACGAGTTCCTTGGCTTCACGCTTGTTGAAGCCAAGCTCATCATGGAGACGTTCTGCCATCTCTGCTTTTGTCAGAGCCGTCATAGGCTATTTCCTTAGTGTGGCATTGAATCCTTGCTCCAGGGACTCGAGCACTTCGTCCATGACAGCGTTCACCTCATCATCAGTAAGAGTGCGCGATGAATGCTGTAACGTCAAGCCAATGGCCAGGCTTTTGCTATGAGGATCAATGCCCTTACCTTCGTAAACGTCAAACAGCCTGAGGTTGGTGAGGTGCTCGCCCGCGACCTCGCGAATTTTCTCAAGCAGATCGTCAGCCGCTACGGCCTTGTCTACCAGCAAAGCGATGTCCCGGCGTACCTCTGGGAAGCGCGAGAGCTCGGCAAATTTGGGCAGGCGGCCCTCGCTGATGCCGGCGAGCACCAGCTCAAATACGAAGACCGGCGCGTGCAGATCCAGCTTATCGACCAGCAAAGGATGCAAGGCACCCAGCCAACCGACCGTCTGGCCATTACGGGTAATCTTTGCCGTCTGACCCGGGTGCAATGCCGGATGCTCGGCTGACTCGAAACGATAGGCCGAACCGCAGCCGCCCTGCCCCAGAACCGCTTCGACATCGCCTTTTACGTCGTGAAAATCGAGTTTGTCATTGCCGTTGGCCCAGCCTTCTGGCTGCCGAGCGCCGCAGGCGATACCGGCAAGCACTGGCTGCTGCAACAGCGAACCATCGATTTGTGGCACGAAACGCTGACCGCTTTCAAACAAACGCACCCGCGACTGCTGGCGATTGAGGTTGTATTCCAGGGCTTTGCAAAGCCCCGGCCACAGCGATGTACGCATGACCGCCATGTCGGCGGAAATCGGGTTGGCCAGCGCTAGGGGTTCAATCTCGGGGTCGAACAGCTTGTTCAAACCCGGCTCGATGAAGCTGTAAGTAATGGCCTCATGATATCCACGTGCAACCAGAAGACGACGCAATGCTGGCAGCTCGCCTTTGGATTCCGACTTGGCAGCCAGGTTCAGCGAGGCGGTCGGCGCGGTCGCAGGCAACCGGTCATAGCCATACAGACGGGCCAGCTCTTCGATCAGATCAACCTCAATCGAAATATCGAAGCGAAAGCTGGGCACGTCTACCTGCCACTCGCCTGCTCCACTGGCTTTGACGTCAAGACCGAGACCACCGAGGTAGGACTCGACATCCCCTGCAGGCAATTCCATACCCAGCATCTGGGTGATGCGTTCATTGCGCAGCGTGACCTGGCTGAGCTTGGGCAATGCATCTTCATCTACGGCTTCAACAACCGGGCCCGGCTCACCGCCAACGATCTCGAGGATCAACGCAGTGGCGCGCTCGATGGCTTCGCGCTGCAAACGCCAGTCAACACCGCGCTCGAAGCGGTGCGAGGAATCGGTATGCAGACCATAGCCGCGTGCTTTGCCGGCGATAGCGATGGTGTCGAAGAACGCGCTTTCGAGGAACAGATCAGTGGTTGTCTCACTAACGCCGCTGTGCTCCCCGCCCATGATGCCGGCCATGGCCAACGGGCGCTCGTGGTCAGCGATGACCAGCGTATCGGCGCGCAGAGCAACCTCCTGGCCGTCGAGCAATACCAGTTTCTCGCCTTCGTCGGCCATGCGAACCCGGATACCGCCGCGAATTTCTGCGAGGTCGAAGGCGTGCAGGGGCTGGCCCAGCTCGAGCATGACGTAGTTGGTGATGTCGACCACTGCATCGATGCTGCGGATGTCGCTGCGACGTAGACGCTCGACCATCCATAACGGGCTCGGGCGCGACAGATCGACATTGCGCACAACGCGACCCAGGTAGCGCGGGCAAGCCTGGCTTGCGAGCAGCTCTACGGGGCGCGTTTCGTCATTTACCGGCGCAATGGTTTCGATCTGCGGGCGGGTTACCTGCTCGCCATAGTTGGCGGCAACTTCACGGGCCAGGCCTGCAATAGACAGGCAATCACCGCGGTTTGGTGTCAGGTCGACTTCAATGATTGCGTCATTCAGCCCCAGATACTCGCGCACGTCCTGGCCGACCGTTGCGTCAGCGGGCAGCTCGTACAAACCATCGTGGTCATCAGATAGCTGCAGTTCAGCCGCGGAACAGAGCATGCCGTGGGATTCGACACCACGCAGTTTGGCTTTCTTGATCTTGAAGTCAGCACCGAGCTGAGCACCGACCATGGCAAACGGTATCTTGATGCCGGGGCGCGCGTTGGGCGCTCCGCACACCACTTGAAACTGCTCGCTGCCGCTGCTGACGCTGCATACGCGCAGTTTATCGGCGTCGGGATGCTGTTCGGCGCTGATAATCTCGCCTACTACTACGCCACTGAACTCACCGGCGGCCGGGGTAACGCTGTCGACTTCGAGCCCGGTCATGGACAGACGGGCAACCAGTTCGTCGCGGGTTACCTGCGGATTAACCCAGGTACGCAACCACTGTTCACTGAATTTCATTATCTATTCCTGCTGTCAAAGAGTTTGGGTGGCGGCTATCAACGAAACTGCTCGAGGAAACGCAGATCGTTGTCAAAGAAGATCCGCAGATCACCCACCCCGTAGCGCAGCATTGCCAGACGCTCCACGCCCATTCCGAAGGCAAATCCCTGGTATTTCTCGGGATCGATGCCGGACATCCGCAGAACGTTCGGATGCACCATGCCGCAGCCAAGCACTTCAAGCCAATCGGCTTTCTCTTCGCCGTTCTTCATCACCACGCGGCGAATATCCACCTCGGCGGAGGGTTCAGTAAACGGGAAGAATGACGGGCGGAAACGCACCTCGAGATCGGCTTCGAAGAACTCGCGCAGGAACTGCACGATGGTGCCTTTCAAGTCAGCAAAACTGACGCCTTCATCAATCAGCAACCCTTCTACCTGGTGGAACATTGGCGAGTGCGTCTGATCCGAATCGCAGCGATACACACGGCCCGGACAAACGATCCGGATCGGCGGCTTGCGGGTTTCCATGGTGCGTATCTGAACCGGCGAGGTATGGGTACGCAACAGGGTATTAGCGTTGAAATAGAAGGTATCGTGCATTGCCCGGGCCGGGTGGTGGCCGGGTATGTTGAGTGCCTCGAAGTTATGGTAATCATCTTCCACTTCGGGGCCTTCCTCGACGGTATAACCGACGTGGGCAAAAATCTCTTCAATCCGTTCCATGGTGCGAGTAACCGGATGCAGGCCGCCGCTGACCTGGCCACGGCCCGGTAGCGTGACGTCGACACGTTCAGCAGCCAGGCGAGCGTTCAGCGCCGCCGCTTCCATGTCGGTCTTGCGTGCATTCAGTACGCTCTGCACCCGCTCTTTGGCGTCATTGACCATGGCGCCAACCTTCGGGCGCTCTTCTGCGGGGATATTGCCCAGCGTCTTCATGACCTGAGTGAGCTCGCCCTTCTTGCCAAGATACTGCACGCGGATCTGCTCCAGCGTGTTGACGTCAGCGGCTTGCTGAACAGCCTCCAAGGCTTGGGAGACCAGGGCGTCTAGGTTTTCCATTAACACACTCCAGAAACAAAAATAGGGGAAGAGCGATGAGGCTCTTCCCCTATTAATGACGTTGCCAACCGGAGCCAGGCTCCGGTGATTGTCGTAACGAGGGCTTAAGCCAGGCTAGCCTTTGCTTTTTCGACAATCGCGGTAAACGCCGCTTTTTCGTTCACAGCCAGATCGGCCAGAACCTTGCGGTCGATTTCTACGGAAGCCTTTTTCAGGCCAGCAATCAGACGGCTATAGGACATGCCATTCTGACGGGCGCCGGCGTTGATACGGGCAATCCACAGAGCACGAAACTGACGCTTGCGCTGCTTGCGGTCACGATAGGCATACTGACCAGCCTTGATGACCGCCTGCTTGGCAACACGGAATACGCGTGAACGCGCACCGTAATAGCCTTTGGCGAGTTTCAGAATTTTCTTGTGACGCTTACGCGCCATTACACCACGCTTAACACGAGCCATTCTTTATTTCCTCAACCTAGACTTTAACGGAGGCGCAACATGCGCTCTACTTTTTGCACATCAGCAGGGTGCAACTCGGAAGTACCCCGAAGTTGACGCTTACGCTTAGTGCTCATCTTGGTCAGGATGTGGCTCTTGAAAGCATGCTTGTGCTTGAGACCGTTACCGGTCGCCTTGAAGCGCTTCGCAGCGCCACTTTTGGTCTTCATCTTTACTTTTGCCATGTTCAGATACTCCGCGTTATAGCGTTAATAAGATAATCGCAAGGCCTGGCGTTGCCCTGGAGATTACTTTTTCTTCTTGGGAGCGATGACCATCATCAGCTGACGACCTTCCATTTTCGGATACTGTTCGACGGTACCGTATTCAAGCAGGTCTTGTTCGACCCGTTTCAACAGTTCCATCCCCAGCTCCTGATGGGCCATTTCGCGGCCACGGAATCGCAATGAAACCTTGGCTTTATCCCCTTCACTAAGGAAACGTATCAAGTTTTTCAACTTAACCTTGTAGTCTCCATCTTCCGTCCCTGGACGAAACTTGATTTCCTTGATTTGAATCTGCTTCTGATTCTTCCGTGCAACAGCCTGCTGCTTCTTCTTTTCGAAGACGTGCTTGCCGTAATCCATGAGTCGGCAAACCGGCGGCTCTGCATCGGGGGAGATTTCAACCAGGTCGAGCTTGACCTCCTCTGCGGCGGCCATGGCTTCCTGAATGGACACGATACCGATTTGTTCACCTTCGGCGCCAATCAGGCGCACTTCACGCGCCGTGATATTCTCGTTGATTGGCGGGCGTTGTGCGGCTCTTTTGTCTTGCCTCATCTCGCGTTTAATCTTTGTAACTCCGAATTCGGGCGGCCTCGCTGTGCGACGGCACGGGACAGGAACTCGGAGAACTCGGCAACAGTCATGGAACCCAGATCTATACCCTCCCGCGTGCGCACGGCCACAGTGTGCGATTCGACTTCCCTATCCCCTACAACCAGGAGGTAAGGTGTCTTGTGCAAAGTATGCTCCCGGATTTTAAAGCCGATCTTCTCGTTTCTCAAGTCCGAGACTGCCCGATATCCCAATTCATTCAGCTTTTTCTCCACTTCGGAGCAAAATTCCGCCTGATTATCGGTAATATTCAACACCGCAGCCTGAGTCGGGGCCAGCCATGCAGGAAAATCACCGGCGTAATGTTCGATGAGAATACCGATGAATCGCTCGAACGAACCAAGAATCGCCCGATGCAGCATCACTGGCGTCTTGCGCGAGCCATCTTCGGCGACATACTGCGCACCCAGGCGCCCCGGCAGCATGAAATCAAGCTGCAAGGTTCCGCACTGCCAGACCCGACCGATGCAATCGCGTAGCGAGAACTCGATCTTCGGCCCGTAGAAAGCGCCTTCGCCCGGCTGCAATTCCCAATCCAGACCCGCCTCGTTCAGCGCATCTTCCAGACCTTTTTCGGCCTGCTCCCAGAGTGCATCATCACCGACACGGCTTTCCGGACGAGTGGACAGCTTCAGCTCGACATCATCGAAGCCGAAATCACGATATACCTGCAATGTCAGCGCGATAAAGTCGGCCGCTTCAGCCTTGACCTGCTCATCCGTGCAGAAGATATGCGCGTCATCCTGAGTGAAGCCCCGCACACGCATCAAGCCGTGCAGCGAACCCGACGGCTCGTTGCGGTGGCAGGAGCCGAACTCGGCCAGACGCAAAGGCAGTTCGCGGTAGCTCTTCAAGCCTTGATTGAACACCTGGATGTGACACGGGCAGTTCATCGGCTTGATCGCGTAATCGCGGCTTTCAGACTCGGTGGTAAACATCGCCGCCGAGTAATGCTCCCAGTGCCCTGAGCGCTCCCACAGCACGCGGTCAACCACCTGCGGCGTGCGGATCTCTTTATAGTCGGCGCCACGCTGGATCTGCCGCATATATTGCTCAAGCACCTGATAGATGGTCCAGCCATCGGGATGCCAGAAGACCATGCCCGGTGCTTCCTCCTGGGTATGGAACAATCCAAGTCGCTTGCCGATCTTGCGATGGTCGCGCTTTTCGGCTTCCTCCATCCGCAGGATATAGGCAGCCAGCTGCTTCTTGTCAGCCCAGGCGGTGCCGTAAATGCGCTGCAACTGTTCGTTCTCGGCATCGCCGCGCCAGTAGGCACCGGAGATCCGGGTCAGCTTGAAGGCCTTGAGGAAACGGGTGTTCGGCACGTGCGGACCGCGGCACATGTCGACATATTCTTCGTGGTAGTACAGGCCCATCGCCTGCTCGTCCGGCATATCCTCGACCAGACGCAGCTTGTATTCCTCTCCGCGAGCTTCAAATACTTCAATAACCTGATCGCGGGGTGTGATCTTCTTGATCACGTCGTAATCGGTATTGATCAGCTCGCGCATCCGCGCTTCGATCGCCGCCATGTCTTCGGGCGTGAAAGACCGCTCGTAGGCAATGTCATAATAGAAGCCTTCGTCGATGACTGGCCCAATAACCATCTTGGCGGTGGGATACAGCTGCTTCACTGCATGGCCGACCAGGTGCGCGCAGGAGTGGCGGATGATCTCCAGCCCCTCTTCGTTCTTCGGCGTGATGATTTCCAGCGATGCGTCCTGCTCGATCACGTCGCAGGCATCGACCAGACGTCCGCCGACCTTGCCCGCCAGCGTGGCTTTGGCAAGACCTGAACCAATGGATTGAGCGACTTCAGCGACCGAAACCGGGTGATCAAAACTGCGTTGACTGCCGTCGGGAAGAGTAATAACGGGCATATGCCATTCCTTCTCAGTGGTGGCCCCTACGCAAGGCCACATGATGATAATCGCCATTCGGCTTCGCCTGATGCAGTTCCTCCGGCTAACGATCGCCGGCAACCTTTAAGTCGCTGCATAGGCGCGCCGAGCGACGCAATAGAGATTCCGTCAATACTTATATATC
Organism: Pseudomonas saliphila; assembly: GCF_008638345.1. Taxonomy (GTDB): domain Bacteria; phylum Pseudomonadota; class Gammaproteobacteria; order Pseudomonadales; family Pseudomonadaceae; genus Halopseudomonas; species Halopseudomonas saliphila. The sequence goes on from NZ_VTVA01000004.1 coordinate 169,633, forward strand.
GCAACCATTTGATTTTAAAGGGAATCAAGAGAATGCGAAGTACCGGAAAGGCAGTACTCTATCACAATAGAATCAATAACTTAATCGCTGCGTTGGGGTGCTGGCTGGCCGCATGGAGTCTGCTTTTTTATGTAGCGCTTTAACTGTGGCATTGAGACATTGAAACCCGAATCTCCCTCACCCCTCTTTCACAAAGAGGGGGATGGTTTGTGCGGGATGCTGGGGAGAATGCTTCTCAAGGACTGAAAGTGCTGCTGGACCGTCACGCCCCGGGGGTATTCTCCAGGCACTTGTCATGCTGGGCCTGGGCAAAATCTGAAATCGCTTGCTGGGGATCTTCCTCATTGATTGGCTCTTCATAGGCGCTATCGATGATAGCCCGCGAATCCGGGTCGATCTCGCCGCCCAGCTGCTCCTCCATATTGGAGATCAGCGCCTCCTTCTCCACGCCCTGCTGGCGCATACGCATGTAGTTTTCCGACACACTGCGCGACAGCTCGCAGGTTGTCGCAGGATCTCCAGGTGGTGGCGCGGCAATGGCGGCGCTATGGAGTGCGGAGATACCTACTGATGCGAAAACACAGGTAGCGGCGACAAGCGTCGGGAGTTTCATAAAATGCTTCCTCTCTGTCTGATTCGGGGAACGCGGTAGCGTTTAACTCGAAGTCGGGAGCGCAAACATCTCGCAAGACAGAGGCGCCTCCCGATAACAGCAGACTGCCATACAAAGGAAGGATTCCAAAAAATTGATGGATAAACGAAAAAAAAGGGCGATCCGTGTGGATCGCCCTTTCTTACCCGTGCAGTCCGGGTTTGTTTGGTAGGCACGAGCGGATTCGAACCGCTGACCCCCACCATGTCAAGGTGGTGCTCTAACCAACTGAGCTACGTGCCTGCAATGGCCGCGAATTCTACGCAGCACCCTAAAACCTGTCAAGCATAAGTCGCTGAAAAAATTGAAATTAAATGGCAAGACAGAACGACCGGTGCCCATCCCCTGTTGCGCCGGGTTGTCCGGCGCCTTGGCGCGCGCCACCGCGGCACAAAACCAGCCGGCCAGTCAGCTCGACAAAAGAAAACGAATTGCTCTAGACCTTCATCAACTGCGCGCGAAGCTGCTGGATCTCGTCTCGCATCGAAGCGGCCTCTTCGAACTCGAGGTTGCGCGCATGCTGATACATCTTCTCTTCAGCCTGCTTGATGCGCTTGGCGATCTCCGAGGGCGAACGAAGCTGTCCTGCTTTGTATTCAGCAGCATCTTCTGCGGCCTTGAGCTGCTTGCGCTTGTTGGAACGGCTGTTACTTCCCGGCACCACGGCACCTTCGAGAATATCCTTAACGCTTTTGGTTACCCCGACGGGTGTGATGTTGTGCTCAATGTTGAAGGTAATCTGCTTCTCGCGGCGACGCTCGGTTTCACCTATTGCCCGCTCCATGGAGCCGGTCATTCGATCAGCATAGAGAATGGCTTTCCCGTTGAGGTTACGTGCCGCCCTGCCGATCGTCTGGATCAGCGAGCGCTCAGAGCGGAGAAACCCTTCCTTGTCGGCATCTAGAATAGCGACGAGCGAAACTTCAGGCATATCAAGGCCTTCTCGAAGCAAGTTAATGCCGACTAGAACGTCAAAACCGCCTAGCCGCAGGTCCCGGATAATCTCTACGCGCTCCACAGTGTCGATATCCGAATGCAGATAGCGAACCCGGACGCCATGGTCGGCCAGGTAATCCGTCAGGTCCTCTGACATGCGCTTGGTCAAGGTCGTCACCAGCACTCGCTCGCCTGCGGCAACGCGCAGGGCAATCTCTGACAACAGATCGTCCACCTGGCTGGTCGCTGGGCGTACCTCGATTATCGGATCGACCAACCCTGTTGGCCGCACCACCTGCTCCACGACGCGCCCTGCGTGTTCCTGCTCGTATGGGCCTGGCGTGGCGGAAACGAAGATTGCCTGCGGCGAAATGGCCTCCCATTCATCGAAACGCATCGGCCGGTTGTCCAGCGCTGAGGGCAATCGGAAGCCGTATTCAACCAACGTTTCCTTACGGGAACGGTCGCCCTTGTACATGGCTCCGACCTGGGGCACCGAAACGTGGGACTCATCGATTATCAACAGCGCATTGGCAGGCAGATAATCAAACAGGGTCGGAGGGGCTTCACCATGCGGTCGCCCCGACAGATAGCGCGAGTAGTTCTCGATGCCATTGCAGTAACCGAGCTCGAGAATCATCTCCATATCGAAACGGGTGCGCTGCTCCAGACGCTGGGCTTCGACCAGTTTGTTCTGGCTGGTGAGCGTTTCGAGACGCTCCTTGAGCTCGACCTTGATATGCTCGACAGCCTCGACAAGCTTCTCGCGGGGTGTCACATAATGTGATTTAGGATAGATAGTTACGCGCGGAACCTTACGTAATACCTCACCAGTGAGTGGATCGAAGAAACTGATGGTTTCCACGGTCTCGTCAAACAGTTCGATGCGCACCGCTTCCAAATCCGATTCGGCCGGGAAGATATCAATCACATCGCCGCGCACTCGATAATTGGCGCGCGACAGTTCCATGTCATTGCGGGTGTATTGCAGCTCTGCCAGCCGCCGCAGCAGCGAACGCTGATCAAGAATGTCCCCTCGATCCACGTGCAATACCATGCGCAGATACGACTGGGGATCACCAAGCCCATATATAGCCGACACCGTCGCCACGATGATTGCGTCCGGCCGCTCCAGCAGCGCCTTGGTCGCAGACAGGCGCATCTGCTCAATGTGGTCATTGATTGAAGCGTCCTTCTCGATAAAGGTATCCGAGGACGGTACATAAGCTTCAGGCTGGTAATAGTCGTAATAGGAAACGAAGTACTCGACGGCATTGTTCGGAAAGAACTCTCGAAACTCTCCGTACAACTGCGCTGCCAGGGTCTTGTTGGGCGCCATGATAATGGCCGGACGTTGCACTTGCTGGATCACGTTGGCGACAGTGAATGTCTTCCCCGACCCGGTTACACCCAACAGCGTTTGATGCGACAGGCCTGCCTCCAGGCCTTCGACCAGTTGCGCAATGGCCGTGGGCTGATCCCCTGCTGGCTGGAAACGGGTGTGCAGGTTAAATTGACTCATATGCTCGGGTTCCACCGGATGACGTATACGCAGTTATCATAGCACCGAGGTCAACTGATTCTGGTGACGTACTGGCGGCGAACCGCGTCGGATGATTTCAGAATGCTGCGCCACTCGCACATGGATGCCTAGCTGTCTATAATGAGCGGCCCTAAAGGCATGGCCTGACACCTTCCATTCACCTGCCCGAGTCCCCTATACCATGAGTCTGTTCTTCCCCGTCGAAATGGCCCCGCATGATCCAATCCTGGGCCTGAACGAAACGTTCAATGCAGATACCCGCGCGGAAAAGGTCAACCTTGGCGTCGGCGTATATTATGACGAGGCAGGCAAACTGCCGTTACTGAGGGCCGTACAGGCCGCCGAAGAGGCCCGGGTAGCCGAGCACGCGCCCCGCGGTTACCTGCCAATTGATGGCCTGGCCACCTATGACAAGGCTGTTCAGGAACTGCTGTTCGGTGCTGACTCGCCAATCATGCAATCCGGACGCCTGATCACTGCCCAGTCTCTGGGCGGCACCGGCGCGCTCAAGCTGGGTGCTGACTTTTTGTATCGCCTGACCGACAAGCGCCTGGTTGCGATCAGCGATCCGAGCTGGGAAAACCATCGTTCGCTGTTTGAAGCGGCCGGCTATGAAGTAGTGACCTACCCCTACTACAACCCTGAAACCCACGGGCTGAATCTGGCAGGTATGCTTGAGGGCATCGAAGCCCTGCCTGAAGGCAGCGTGGTATTGCTGCACGCCTGTTGCCACAACCCTACCGGGGTTGATCTGGGTCTGGCGGACTGGGCGCGCGTCATCGATGTTATCCAGCGTCGCAATCACGTGCCCTTCCTCGATATCGCCTATCAGGGTTTCGGCGAGAATCTGCAGGATGATGCCTTGGCTGTTCGCCTGTTTGCCGAGACCGGCATGCCCTTTGTGGTGGCCAGCTCATTCTCCAAGTCGTTCTCCCTGTACGGCGAACGGGTCGGTGCCCTGACCCTGGTTACCCAGGATTCAGATGAAAACGCTCGGGTGTTGTCCCAGCTCAAGCGCGTCATTCGCACCAACTATTCCAACCCCCCTACCCATGGCGCCAAGATCGTTGCGGCAGTACTGAGCAACCCTGAGCTGTATGCATTGTGGGAAGACGAGCTGGCTGAAATGCGCGAGCGTATTCGTGGGATGCGCCAAGCGATGGCTGAGAAGCTCAAAGCGGCAGGCGTGGAGCAGGATGTCGACTTCATACAGCGTCAACGAGGCATGTTCTCCTACTCGGGACTGAGCAAGGAGCAGGTCAAGCGTCTGGCTGATGAGTTCGGTATCTATGCCGTGAGCAGTGGGCGCATCTGCGTTGCCGCACTGAACATGAATAATATCGACTATGTTGCCAACGCGATGGCTACAGTGATGCGCGGGGCCTAATCAACGGTTGCGCACTTTCTCATGAAACCCATTCAAGACCTTGACTTTAATGGTTATTTTGCTAAAGTGCGCAGCGTTCATTCTGCGATAGCTCAGTTGGTAGAGCAAATGACTGTTAATCATTGGGTCCCAGGTTCGAGTCCTGGTCGCGGAGCCAAGCATCGAAAAACCCGGCACATGCCGGGTTTTTTTATTGCCCTGCTTTCAGGCTTTCGCAGCTGGATCCCGCGCCCTGAAACTCTCCTGCCTATTGTTCAGACTCAGATGCTGGTTCGCAGCTGATAGCCACCCGCACACGATTGATATGCCGGGTAAACGCCTGCGTCAGAACCCTGTGCTCGCCGGGATCGATACGGATACGCCGCTCCGGCGGTCGCTCAGGTCCGTTGACAAAGGTCGCCCGGCACTGCGCCTGCTCCGCCCCTTCGTTGGCCAGGGTAACCGTGGCTATGTTGCTCAGATACGAGCTGCTGGCGATGATAGAAACCCCTTTGGAATCTATCTCCACATCCACTGGAAACGCCCAGACTGCCAGCGGACATAGCAGACCAATCAACAGACCCACTCGCAATTTGCGCATAATGGTCGCTCCGTTCAATGTCTATATTGCACAGTAAGCCAGAGGAAGGACTGATGAAAGCACCCCGAGTAACCCTCGATCAGTGGCGCACCCTTCAAGCGGTGGTTGACCATGGCGGGTTTGCGCAGGCAGCAGAGGCTCTGCACCGCTCACAATCGTCGGTCAGCTACACCATCGCCCGGATGCAGGAGCAGCTCGGCGTTCCCTTGCTGGTAATCGAAGGTCGAAAATCCGCACTCACCGATGCCGGCAAGGCATTGCTACGGCGCTCTCGCAGCCTGATTGAACAGGCCAGTCAACTCGAAATGCTCGCATGGAATATGGACCAGGGTTGGGAAGCGGAGGTTCAGCTGGTAGTGGACGCGGCCTACCCGACCGACCGTTTGGCACGCGCGCTACAGGCATTCATGCCACTCAGCCAGGGGTGTCGCGTACAGGTGCGTGAGGAAGTGCTCTCCGGTGTTGAGGAGTACCTGCTTAGCGGCACAGCAGACCTCGCCATCTCGGGCTTGAGTATTCCGGGGTACTTGCCGCAGCAACTCAATGCCGCTGAATTTGTCGTGGTCGCCCACCCGGAACACCCTCTGCACCAGCTGCAGCGCCAACTCAATCATCAGGATCTGGAGCAGCATCTGCAGGTCGTCATCCGTGATTCCGGTCGCCGTCAGCCACGTGATGCCGGCTGGCTGGGTGCCGAGCAACGCTGGACCGTCGCCAGCCTCAGCACCGCCGCCAAACTGGTCAGCAGTGGCCTAGGATTTGCCTGGCTACCGATGCATGAAATCACCCTGCAGCTGGAAACGGGACTCTTGAAGACATTACCCCTGCAACAGGGCGCGCACCGGTCCAGCTGGCTGTACCTGTATTCGAACAAGGAAAAGCCCCTCGGGCCGGCAGCGAAGATACTCGCCGACCTGATAATCGAGCACTCCACAGCACCTTGATGTGGGAGGCTGGACTTTTCAGCTGAATACAGGTCTGCTAACGGCCTTGGAATACCACTCAAATGGAGTCATACGAATGTTGAAACGCCTGTTCGGCGCTTGCGCCCTGATGTTGATTGCTGGTTCAGCCATTGCCGAGAATCCCCGTGTGCTGGTCACCACCAGTCTGGGCGAGATTGAATTGGAATTGAATGCAGAAGAGGCGCCGATCAGCGTTGAAAACTTCCTGCGTTACGCCGATGCTGGCCATTATGACGGCACCATTTTCCACCGTGTTATCCCCGGCTTCATGGTCCAGGGCGGCGGATTCACTCCTGACATGCGCCAGCGTCCAGTGGGCAAGCCGATCAAGAACGAAGCTGACAACGGTCTGCGCAATGATCGCTATACCATAGCAATGGCGCGCACTCAGATTGTTGACAGCGCCACCAGCCAGTTTTTCATCAACCTGACCGGCAACGATTTCCTCAACCACGGCGACCGCGATTTCGGTTACGCAGTCTTTGGCAAGGTGGTTGACGGTGAACACGTGGTTGAAACCATTGCCAAGGTACAAACCAGCACCCAGGGCGGCCATCAGAACGTGCCCACCAACCCGGTGACCATTGTCAGTGTTGAGCGCGTCGATCAGGCTGCCGAGTAACCCTCGTCGCGACGGTTATTATTCCGCCTGCCGAAACGGCAGGTAGCTGCGGGCATCGCTCTGATAGAGGAGCATGCCCGCCCGCTCCTTGCGTAGAAAGTCTTCCACCGCCTCATGCAATCCTGGCTGCAACTTGTGCCACGATTGCGTCAGCACCGGCTCAAACCCGCGGATCAACTTGTGCTCGCCCTGCGCGCCGGCGTCGAATCGGCTGAGCCCTTCGGCAATGCAGCGGTCCATCCCCTGGTAGAAACACGTTTCGAAGTGCAACCGATCGAATTCGTCGAGACAGCCCCAGTAGCGGCCGTACAGGGTATCCTCGCCAGCCAGAAACAGGGCCCCGGCAACGTCTCTGCCATCCAGTCGGGCAAATACCAGTTGCACCGCATCCGCCATGCCCTCGGATAACAGGCTGAAAAATTCTCGCTGCAGATACGGATGTTGGCCACGCTTCAGGTAGGTCGCTGCATAGAAGGGATAGAAGCGATCCCAATCTGTCTCTGTTACCTGCGCCCCGGCCAACCACTCGAACGCGATTCCCTGCGCGGCCACTGCCTGACGCTCCTTGCGGAAATTCTTGCGTTTACGCGAGCTGCAGGCGGCGAGAAAGTCATCGAAGTGATTGTAGCCGCGGTTATGCCAATGAAACTGACACCCTAGCCGCTGCACCCAACCCGCGGCGGCCAGCGCAGGATTTTCCTCACCCTGATTGAATAGCAGGTGCACGCTGGACGCTTCACCCTTATCCAGCACAGCGTCGAGAAAATCGAGAATCAGGCCGCGGCTTTGTTCACACTCCGAGATCAGTCGCGGACCCTGAACAGGAGAAAATGGTATCGCCGCCAGGCATTTTGGATAGTATCGCCGCCCTGTCCGCTCCCACGCCTCGGCCCACTGGAAGTCGAATACATATTCACCGTAGGAATGCAGCTTGCGATACATCGGCAACAGCGCCTGCACACGCCCGTCCGGGTGCTCGACCACCAGATGAGAAGCAATCCAGCCCTGCTCCGGGGTGACCGAGCCGCTGTTTTCCAGGGCCGCCAGAAAGGCGTGGCGGAGAAATGGATAGCCCGACGGGACCAGGGCATCCCAGGAAGCCGGGGGCACTTCATTGATGTGATTGAGCTGACGTATTTGCATGGCGACAAGCATGCCATAGCCAACGAAAAAGCCCCACCATAGGTGGGGCAAAGGAGCAGACAACTTATTGCAGCTTCGAACCTGAATTGCCAGGCGAATCCACTTTAGAAGCTGTAGATCATACCAAGGGAGAAAACGCTGATTTCATCGCCCGCACTCGCCACCTCATAGACATCAGTGTCGTGGCCGCCTTTCAAGCGATAGCTTGCGTTGTCATCGTTGTCGATCAGGTTGTAAGCACCATATACGGTGAACTGATCGGCCATCTTATGATCAATGCCGACAGTGAGCTGGGAAGCTCCGGAGTCATCGATATCGCTCCAGTCGTCAGCGATAACATATTGCACCTTCAGCTTATTGCTTGCGCCGAATTTCATCGCAGCGTTGACACCCCAGGCATCCCGGTCAACATCATCGCCAAATTCGTCTTCAATTTCGAAGTTATCGTAGATGCCGCCAATTGAGAAACCACCAAAGTCATATATGGCAGCGACGCGCATTGCTGAGGTATCGAGTTCCGCAAACTCCTCACCGGTTGTAGCGCTTTCATAGCCAGCGCTAAGCAGCAAACCACCTACTTCGTAGCCGAGACCCAGGCTGTACAGTTTGAAGTCATTGTCCTCTATACCTTCGTCAGTCTGGGTATCTTCATAGCTGGTGGAATACATGGCCGCGGCCTTCAGACCATTGAGGCTCGGGGTAGCATACATGATGCTGTTCTTTGCCCGATTGTTACCCTGGTCCATGATATTACGGGCGTCACCTACGGTATCGCCGAAAATATCGAAGTCGCCACGAACATTCTTGTGCGGGGTGTCGTTATTGCCCACAAGGACCTTACCAAAACCACCACCAACGCCGACAAAAGTATTACGGCCAGCAAAGTTGCTGCCGCCTTCGTCAAATACAATCTTGGATTCGATCTGGTAGAGGGCATTCAGATCGTCATTGATCGGAGTGGTGCCCTTGAAACCCAGGCGCGAAGAGTTGCTCGCAATAGCCAGTTCACTGTCAGTATCGTTATCGACGAAGTCCGCCGACACATGTGCCTTACCGTAGATCTCTAGCTTCTTGCCGAGAATTTCGTAAGCGTTGGCAGTCGCTGGCAACAGTGTTGCAGCGGCAACAGCAACGGACAGTGTAAGCAATTTGCTTGGCATAAATTTATCCTTCAGACAATGACGGTTGGAAACTCGAAAAAAAGTTGCCATCCCGGGACCATCCTTCCCCGTGGCGGCTGAAGAGATAATGGATTTATATTGTTACTAAACCGAGGCGGGGTTATTACAGTTAGGTTAATTTGCGTCTTTATGGAATATAAAGTGGAACCAAGAGCTCTAGAATATGTCTTGATGCACCAGACATTTTATGCAGGCAATAAAAAACCCCGGCGCGCGGGGTTTTAAGAGCACACCGCACCGACAATACGGATTCGGTATGCCAGCCGGGCTTAGAGCTTGCGCACAATCACACAACCAATCGAATAACCCGCTCCAAAGGAGCAGATAACGCCGTGGCTGCCTGTCGGCAGGTCGTCCTGATGTTTGTGGAAGGCGATGATAGAACCTGCAGAACTGGTATTGGCATATTCATCCAGCACCACGGGCGCTTCATGCTCTTCGGGATCGCGACCGAGCAGTTTGCGGGCGATGAGCATATTCATGTTCAGGTTTGCCTGATGCAACCAGAAGCGCTTGACGTCGGCCACCGGCAGACCGGTTTCCTTCAGGTGCTTGCCGATCAGATCCGCCACCATCGGGCAGACATCCTTGAAGACCTTGCGGCCCTGCTGGATGAACAGCTTGTCAGGCAGGTCCTGACCACTTTCGTCCGCGCGGTTGAGGAAGCCGAAGTTATTGCGGATAGCATTGGAGAACTTGGTCAGCAGCTTGGTGCCGACGATCTCGAACTGGTTTTTCGACACGGCTTCATCGGCACGCTCGATAATGACCGCGGTGCAGGCGTCGCCGAAGATGAAATGGCTGTCACGGTCGCGGAAGTTCATATGCCCGGTACAGATCTCCGGGTTGACCATCAGTATCGCCCGCGCCTGACCCAATTGCACCGAGTTGGCTGCAGTCTGGATACCGAAGGTGGCCGAGGAGCAGGCTACGTTCATGTCAAAACCAAAGCCCTCGATGCCCAGTGCTTCCTGAACTTCCACGGCGATCGCCGGATAGGCACGTTGCAGGTTGGAACAGGCAACAATGACGCCGTCGATATCTGCTGCGGTACGACCCGCGCGTTCCAATGCTTGGGTCGCCGCCTTGACCGACATCTCACACAGAATCGACCATTCGTCATTGCTGCGCTCAGGGATATCCGGCTTCATGCGGTCCACGTCCAGGATGCCGCTCTTGTTCATCACATAACGGCTCTTGATGCCGGAGGCCTTCTCGATGAACTCGGTGCTGGAAGGCGAAAGCGCTTCGACCTCACCCCGGCTGATTGCATCGGCGTTCTCTTCATTGAACTTCGCTACAAAGGCATTGAAACTCTCGACCAGCTCCTGGTTACTGATGCTGTTCGGTGGGGTGTACAAACCTGTTCCGCTTATCACGACTCTTTGCACGGTCGGTCCTCGTTAATTAGTGTTGGCGTCGCGCATCGTTATATCACGAGGCAGCGACGATGGTTCAGGGCTGTGCTGTTCAAGCCAGGACAGCACCAGCGGGAAATGGTCCACTTCAGCTTGTGGATGCGTCAGCAGGTCATTGTGGCCGTAATCCCGGGAACAACCGGTGCCTTTCTTCAGCCGTATGATCTGGGCGTCATGTTCGCCCATCTCACAGGCAAACGCCTTGACGTCGGCAAAATGCCCCAGGTAATGGTCTTCATTGCCCGCCAGATACAGTCCTGCGGGCCAGGCCAGCGTTCTCAGTGCCAGAGCATAATCGAAAGCGTCCTGCTGATCACGCCATTCGCCGCCCCAGGCCCATTGCAGATGTTCTGCATGCAGCGTGCGGGAAAGATCGGCCGAGCCGATGCCCAGCGAGCGTGCCGGGATAACGCCCTTGCTGCGACCAAGCATTGGCGCGGCATAACGCCACAGCAACTCGGACAGCAGGCTTTTTGGACGCAGCCCCTCAAGCCGTGCGCGGCTGGCGGCAAGATGTACCAGACCGGCTACTCTGCCCAGTACATCCGGGCGACGAATCAAGGCGCTGTTCAGCAATACACTGCCCCAGCCATGGCCCACTGCGAAAAAAGGCTCGTCCGGGTGGTTGCGCTGAATCAGATCGAAGAAAGCCGGCAAGTCCTCGGTAATGATCTGATGCTGGCTTATTTCCATACCTGGCTTGAGCTCTGGCCTGCTCTTTCCGTAGCCACGAAGCTCACCGACGTAGACGTCAAATCCCGCTTCTGCGAGAAACACCGCGAGCCCACCGCCGGAATTCTGATGATAGATATGTTTATCTTCTGCCAGTCCGTGGACCATCAGGATTGCCGGACCACCGGCGCCGGTGCGCACGTGTTGAACGTGCAGCCGGACCTCCGGCGAGGGAGAAACAAATTCAGAGGTGATGAGCAATTGCGTCACAGATTGATCCTTGTATCTGAACTGCGCCGTATCAAGCGGGAATCTCCTGCCACAGCTTGTTCAGCCGCTTGACCGAAACCGGCACGCGGGTACCGAGTTGCTGCGCAAACAACGATACCCGATATTCCTCCAGCAGCCAGCGCCAGGTGACCAGACGGTCGTCCCAGCGGCCTTCCTGACGGTATTTCTCCGCCCTGGCGCGATGCTGCTGCACCAGCTGCTGGATTTCATCGGTCCACACACGGTCACGCTGCACCTGCCCCGACAATTTGTCCAGTCGCTGCTCAAGCGCGCTGAGATATCGCGGGTATTGGTCCAGCCACTCAGCCGGCACTTCCCGCACAAAGCCCTTGAAGATGAGACCGCCCAGCTGCTCGCGGATGTCATTCAGCGCCAGCGCCCAGGACAGATCGATCTTGCCCTTGAGCCGCTTTTGGATACGGTGCCATATCTTGAGAATGTCCAGCACCTGCGCAGCGAGCTTTTCTGCGGCCGGTACAAAATCACCCCGACCCTGTTCCAGCGCGCGTTGCAGTGTCTGCGCATCGCGTGGCAACGGGTGCTCCGCAGGTAGAAATACACGATCGATGGCCGCCAGCAATACGTCGTCAGTCAGCTGCTGCTGACTACCCAGCTCGCGAAAATAAATGGCCGCTTCCTTTAATGCCGGGACTTTCTGGCGGAGGAATTTGACCTGTTCGGGCAATCGCTGCAGCAGTAGCCGCTGCACGCCGCGTCTGTGGGCCTGTTCGGCTTGGCCTTCGATATCAAAGAGCTGTTCGACAACCTCGTCGCCCTCCTCTACCCAGGCGGGCCAGAAGGTCACGGCGATCCCCGCCTGCTTGCGGTTAACCGTCTGCGGTAAGGCGTATTCACCCGGCGTACCCGCACTGGTGGGCTGTGGCGCGGTCTGGCTATGCGCCGTCGCCGCCACGGTCTGGCCTGACAGCTGACGACACAGGGCGTTGAAATCGCGTCCAGTTGCGATCGGCGTGCCGTCGGCGTCCACAACCTCCAGCCTCATCAGCAGGTGGTCTTCCACCTGAATATCATCCCAGACATCTTCCGGCAGGCGCGCGCCGGTCATGCGGCTGAGCTCACGGCCGAGTACCTCGGTCAGCTTGCCCTGACCAAAGGGCATACGCTCAAGGGCGGCGCGCACAAAGTCCGGAACCGGCACAAAGTTCTTGCGCAACGGCTTTGGCAACCCCCGGACCAGCGCGAGGCATTTGTCGTAAATCAGGCCTGGTACCAGCCAGTCCAGCCGATGCTCGGGCAACTGCCGGAGCAGTGCGGCGGGCACACGCAGGGTGACGCCATCCTCCGGATGCCCCGGTTCGAAGTGATAAGTCAGCGGCAGCGCGACGCGTTCCCAGCGCCAGGTGTCCGGATATTGCTCGACACTGACCTCATTGGCGTCCCGCTGCAGCAGCTCCTCGCGAGTCATATGCAAGAGCGTCGGATCGGCCTGGCTTCCCTTTTTCAGCCAACGCTCGAAACTCGCCAATTGGTAGATTTTTTCCGGAATCCGCGCATCGAAATAACGGTACAGGGTTTCGTCATCCACCAGGATGTCACGCTTGCGTGCCTTGGCTTCAAGCGCTTCCAGTTCCTCGAGCAGAGCCTGATTGGCCTTGTTGAATGCCGAGCGGCCATGCCACTCGCCGGCCACCAGGGCCTGCCGGATAAAGATTTCTCGCGATGCGACCGGATCTATCGGGCCGAAGTGCACCTTGCGTTTAGGCACGATAATTAATCCGTAGAGCGTCACCTGCTCGAAGGCGACGACCTGCCCACGCTTCTTCTCCCAGTGCGGCTCGCTGTGGCTGGTCTTGATCAGATGCCCTGCCAGTGGCTCGACCCACAGCGGATCGATCTTGGCGGCGAGCCGCCCATAGAGCCTGCGCGTCTCGGTCAACTCGGCCACCATGACCCACGCCGGCCGTTTCTTCGCCAGGGCCGATGATGGATGCAGCATGAAGCGTCGCTGCCGCGCGCCGACGTAATCGCCCTCCTCGGTCCGGTTGCCCAGCTGGCTGAGCAGGCCGGCGAGCAGCGCCTTGTGCACCGCATCGTCAGCTGCCGGCTCTTTGTTCACTGACAGATTCAGCTCACGGCAGGTCAGGAGTATCTGGCGGTGCGTTTCGCGCCATTCACGCATGCGCAGATAATTCAGAAAATTGCGCCGGCACCAGCTGCGCAGCTGGCTCTGAGTGAGATCCTGGCGCTGCGACTCAAAACCGCGCCATAGATTGATGAAGGCAGCGAAGTCCGAGCTTTCATCCTTCCATTGGCTGTGCGCCTGATCGGCGGCCTGCTGCCGCTCGAGCGGACGCTCACGCGGGTCCTGCACCGCCAGGGCGCTGGCGATAATCAATACTTCATCCAGGCTGCCATTGGTGTTCGCCTCGATCAGCATCCGGCCGATGCGCGGATCGACTGGCAACCGCGCAAGCTGGCGGCCGAGGTCGCTGATCGCGCCGGCCTTGTCCACGGCACCGAGCTCCAGCAACAGGTTAAAGCCATCACTGATGGCGCGCCCGTCCGGCGGCTCGATAAACGGAAAGTCCTCGATACGTCCCAGGCGCAGGTGCAGCATCTGCAGGATGACGGCGGCCAGATTGGTCCGCAGAATTTCGGGGTCGGTGAAGGCCGGCCGGCTGTCGAAATCCTGCTCGGAGTACAGGCGCACACAAATGCCCGGCGCCACCCGCCCGCAACGCCCTTTGCGCTGGTTGGCGCTGGCCTGGGAAACGGCTTCGACCGGCAGGCGCTGCACCTTGGAGCGCGGACTGTAGCGGCTGATGCGCGCTTCGCCGGGATCGATGACATAGAGTATGCCCGGCACGGTGAGTGAGGTTTCCGCCACATTGGTGGCCAAGACAACCCGTCGTCCGGCATGCGAGGCAAAGATTTTCTGCTGCTCGGAGACTGACAGCCGTGCATACAGCGGCAGAATCTCGGTGTGTCGGAGATTGGCTTTGCGCAGATATTCTGCGGTATCACGGATTTCACGTTCGCCGGTCAGAAATACCAGCGCATCGCCGGGCGGCAAGCGATTAGCCCGCTCGTGGGCTTCCAGTTCCTGCAGCGCGGCGAGGATGCCCTGGTCAATGCTCAGGTCTTCCTCGATCTGGTTGCCCTCTTCGTCGTTTTCCGACGCCAAAGGGCGATACCACAGATCCACTGGGTGCGTTCTGCCGGACACCTCGATAATGGGCGCACCGTCGAAGTGTTCCGAGAACCGCTCGAGATCGATTGTTGCCGAGGTAATGATGACCTTCAGATCAGGGCGCTTGGGCAGAATGGTTTTCAGGTAGCCCAGTAGGAAATCGATATTCAGGCTGCGTTCGTGGGCTTCGTCGATGATCAGCGTGTCGTACTTGTTCAAAAAGCGGTCGTGCTGGGTTTCGGCCAACAGGATGCCGTCAGTCATCAGCTTGATCAGCGTGCGTTCATTGCTCTGATCGGTGAACCGCACCTGAAACCCCACCAGCTCGCCAAGCGTTGTGCCCACCTCGTCCGCAACCCGGCTACCCACCGTGCGTGCCGCCAGCCGGCGTGGCTGGGTGTGCCCGATCAGGCCATGCGTGCCGCGTCCAAGCTCGAGACAAATCTTGGGAATCTGGGTGGTCTTGCCCGAGCCGGTTTCGCCGGCAATCACCACCACCTGGTTATTGGCGATGGCCTCGGTGATCTGCGCGCGCTTCGCTGCGATGGGCAGCTCATCGTCGTAGCGCATCGGCGGAATGCTGGCTTTGCGGGACTCGACCCGGGCACGGGATTGCTCAAACCGCGCACGCCATTGCTCAAGCCGCGCTGGCTCAGGGTGTTTGCCCAGCGCCTGCAGCTGTCGCAGCAAGCGGTGCCCATCAACGGACATGGCCTGATCGAGATTGGTGGCTAACGCATGGAAATCGGTCATTCGTTCCTGTCTGTTTCAGATGGCGGAAAAAGCAAAAGCCCCGACCGGGCTACCGGGCGGGGCTCATTGTCGCAAAGAACCGTGCGGGAGTGCTATTTCGCGCCGAGCTTCTTCAATTCCTCGTCGCGCAGTTCGCGGCGCAGGATCTTGCCTACGTTGGTGGTGGGCAGCTCATCGCGGAATTCAATCTGGCGAGGCACCTTGTACGCCGTCAGCTTCTCGCGCATGTAGGTCTTGACCTGGTCGGCGGTCAATTCGCTTCCGGGCGCCTTGACCAGGAACACCTTGATCGCTTCGCCGGACTTTTCATCCGGGATACCGATGGCGGCGCACTGTACAACGCCAGGAATCGCAGCCATCACGTCTTCCAGCTCGTTGGGATACACATTGAAGCCGGAGACGACGATCATGTCCTTCTTGCGATCGACAATGCGCATGTAGCCGTCTTCCTGGATGACCGCAATATCGCCGGTCTGCAGCCAGCCGTCAGCGCTGAGCATTTCTTCAGTCGCTTCCTTGCGCTTCCAGTAGCCTTTCATGACCTGTGGACCCTTGACGCAAAGCTCGCCGCGCTCGCCGATAGCCAGCTCATTGCCTTCATCGTCGATGACCTTGCACAGGGTCGAGGGTACCGGCAGACCGATGGTGCCGAGTTGCACGGCACTGGCGGGGTTTACCGATACCACCGGACTGGTCTCGGTCATGCCATAACCTTCGCAGACCTTGCAACCAGTGACCTTCTCCCAGCGCTCGGCTGTCGCCTTCTGCAACGCCATCCCGCCTGACAGGGTCAGTTTCATGCCGCTGAAATCCAGCTGGCGGAACGCATCGTCGTTGCACAGCGCGGCGAACAGCGTATTCAGACCCACAAAGCCGCTGAACTTGACCTTGGAGATTTCCTTGACGAATGCCGGGATATCCCGGGGATTGGTAATCAGAATGTTGTGATTACCGGTGACCATCACGGACATGCAGTGAAAGGTAAACGCGTAGATGTGATACAGCGGCAGCGGGCAAATGAACACTTCTTCGCCGTCCCGCAGATTGTCCGGCATCACCGCCTTGCATTGCAGCATGTTGGCGACCAGGTTGCGGTGCGTAAGCATCGCGCCCTTGGCCACGCCAGTGGTGCCACCGGTATATTGCAGTACCGCAGTGTCATCGGCCTTGGGGCTGGCTTCAGTAAGGCTCGCATTCTTGCCGGCGGCCATGGCCTTGACGAAGGAGGTGGAGCCGGGGATAGAGAAGTCCGGAACCATCTTCTTCACATGCTTGACGACGGCATTGATCAGCAGCCGTTTGAACATCGGCAACATGTCAGCTACTTCGGTGACCACAACGTGCTTCACGCCGGTTTTCGGCACCACTTCCTGCGCGAGATGGGCCATATTCGCCAGACAGACCAACGCCTTGGCGCCGGAGTCATTGAACTGGTGTTCCATTTCAGTGGTGGTATACAGCGGATTGGTGTTCACAACGATGTAACCGGCACGCATGGCACCGAACACCACAATGGGGTACTGCAGCACGTTGGGAAGCTGGACGGCAATGCGGTCACCTGGCTGCAGCCCGGAGTGCGCCTGCAGGTACGCAGCGAACTCACCGGACAATTGATACAGCTCACTGTAGGTGATGGTCTTGCCCAGGTTGCTGAACGCGGGCTTGTCGCCGAAGCGTTCGCAGGATTCTTTTAATACAGCCAGCACACTGGGGTATTGGTCAGGATCGATTTCCGTAACGATGCCAGCCGGATACTTGTCCTTCCAGAAATTTTCGTGCATTAGTTGCCCCGCTCCTTAGCTCGACCGGTCATGCTACCGCCGATTCGCTTTTTTGGGTTTCCGCAATAAATGTGACTTTCGCAGCAAATATGAACGATTGCTCTATTCGAGTCGAAAAGTGGCCGAAGATTAGCAGTTTTTCCATAGCGCGACTAGCAACGCGGAAAGACGCATGCAGCGCTGTGAAGGGAGACGCAGAGAGGTCTCGGGGAGAGACA
This sequence comes from Pseudomonas saliphila, assembly GCF_008638345.1. Taxonomy (GTDB): domain Bacteria; phylum Pseudomonadota; class Gammaproteobacteria; order Pseudomonadales; family Pseudomonadaceae; genus Halopseudomonas; species Halopseudomonas saliphila. The sequence goes on from NZ_VTVA01000004.1 coordinate 186,926, forward strand.
TCATCGGTAGGTTAGCGGCCAGGCGCTCAACGCCAGTGCATGGCGCAAACTGACCGGGAAGTCAGAAAAAGCTGTGCCCATCGCCAGCGACGAACGATGGGCACAGCACTGCAGGCCTGGTTACTTATCGCGCAGTTCGCGACGCAGAATCTTACCGACGGGTGTCATGGGCAGAGAATCTCGCAGCTCGTAATGCCGAGGTACCTTGTAACCTGTGAAGTTCTCCTTGCAGTAGGACTTGAGCTCCTCAACGGTCAGGTCGGGCGAGTTGGGCACCACGAAGAGTTTGACCGCTTCGCCGGACTTCTCGTCCGGCACGCCTATCACTGCTGCATTCGCCACCTTGGGGTGAGCAGCGACCACATCTTCGATTTCGTTGGGGTACACATTGAAGCCCGACACGATGACCAGATCCTTCTTGCGATCCACGATACAAACGAAACCGTCATTCTCAATGACGGCTATGTCACCGGTTTTCAGCCAGCCATCCTGATCTATGGCTTCTTCAGTGGCATCTGGCCGCTGCCAATACCCCAGCATCACCTGCGGACCTTTTACGCACAGTTCGCCACGCTCGCCGATAGCGGTCTCATTGCCGTCATCGTCAATGGTCTTCAATGCGGTACCAGGAACCGGCAACCCGACATAACCCAGACGCTGCAAACCGTCACTGGGGCTGGAGCAAACCACTGGCGAGCCTTCAGTCAGGCCATAGCCCTCACCAATGCCCTTGCCGGTCTTCTTTTCCCAGCGCTCGGCGGTGGCCTTGACCAGCGCGGTACCGCCGGAGGTGGTCCCCTTCAGGTTGGAGAAATCGATCTGGTCAAACTCCGGATGATCCATCAACGCCACAAATAGCGTGTTCAAGCCGACCATGGAGGAGAACTTCCACTTCTTCAGTTCCTGAACAAAGCCTGGAATATCCCGCGGATTGGTGATGAGAATATTGTGGTGACCGGCCACCATCATGCACATCAGATTCACCGTAAAAGCAAAGATGTGGTACAGCGGCAGAGGCGCAATGATGACCTCCCCCTCGTCGCTCATGATCTTCTGACCATTCTTGTCGAGCTGCTGCATGTTGGCGTAAACCTGCAACATGTTCGCGACCAGATTACTGTGCGTCAGCATTGCACCCTTCGACGGACCGGTAGTGCCGCCGGTGTACTGAAGTACCGCAATATCCTCGAGCGTCTTGCTCACCTGGCGAGGCGAATTGCCTTTGCTCCGGGCAAGCGCGGTCTTGAAGGAGATTGCGCCAGGGAGATTGTATTCGGGCACCAGTTTGCGCACATGCTTGACTGCAAGGTTGGTCAGAGCGCCCTTGAGCGTAGGCAGCATGTCACCCATGCGCGCTTCAAAGAGATGTTTTATTTCAGTGTCAGGCAACACCTGTTCAACCAGATGGCCAAACACGTTCATATACACCAGTGCCTTGGCGCCCGAATCGGTGAATTGGTGACGCATTTCCCGGGCGGTATACAGCGGGTTGGTATTGACCACAATAAGGCCAGCGCGGATCGCGCCGAATACGGCGACCGGAAACTGCAAGACGTTGGGCATCTGAATAGCAATCCGGTCACCGGGTTGCAGGTCGGTGTGATGTTGCAGATAGCTGGCAAAGGCACCTGCCTGTTTCTCCAGCTCACCATAGGTCAGCGTAGTGCCCATGCAAGTGAAAGCGGGTCGCTCAGCATACTTGCTGCAGGATCGCTCGAAGACATCGATTATTGAACTGTACTGACTCAGATCTATGTCGTTAGGAACGCCGGCGGGCCGTTTGTCGTCCCAAAATGCTGCATCCATTATTTTTGTCCTCTCCCGATTGTTTGATTCGCGGCCTACAACGACTGAGCGGGCGCAACTGTGCCCAGCAAGCTACCAGTAACCATGGCTGATGCAAAATACAGAAACGCGTCATCAGTGACATGAATATGGCATCTGTAACCGGGTCTCGCCAAGGTTTTTGAGAACTGATGTTACAAGTTGCAACTGCGCTAGAATCAGCTTTATTCCGCCGTCGCTGTACCGCGGCAATATTCGTCCACCACCCAAAATCCGGAGCTCCTTTATGCCCCTGCTCGAAAACCGCCCATATGACGAACTCAAGGTTGGCGATACAGCCAGCATCACTCACACCGTCACGGAACGTGATCTGATCCTGTTTGCCGAGGTATCCGGCGACGTGAACCCCGTGCACCTTGATGAGGATTTCGCGGCGGCTACTCCCTTTAAAGGCCGCATCGCCCACGGCATGTTAGCGGGTGCATTCATATCCGCGACCATCGCCTGCGAGCTCCCTGGCCCGGGCACCATCTATATAGGCCAGGAGTTGAGTTTCCTTCGCCCGGTGCGCCTGGGTGACGAAATTCGTATTGAACTCGAAATCCTCGAGAAACTGCCCAAAAACCGGGTACGCATTGCTACGCCTGTATTCAATCAGGACGGCAAAAAAGTCGTGGAGGGTGTCGCCACGGTCATGGCGCCAACCGAGAAGGTCAGTTTGCCACGCCCTGCTCTGCCGGCAGTCTCCATCGCCCCTTAGTGTGTCGCGTTTGGCACCCCGTACCCTGGACGGAGTGCCAAAAGTAAAAATTTGTTGCAGAACCCTACCCATTAAGTAGAATGCGAATCCTTCTCATTGGGATTAGGGTTAATGCACATGCTCGCTTCGGTTCTGGACATACTCTCACTTGGCGGCCCGGTCGTCTGGATTCTGGCGTTATTCTCGGTCATCGCCTTGACCGTAGCGCTGGTCAAGATCGCCCAGTTCTGGACAATGCGCGATGGCGGGGATGCGGTCGCAGAGCAAGCGATCGCGCACGTCGCCAATGGCGACCATTCTCAGGCGCTGGTGCTGGTAAAAGGTCGACGCGCTCCCCGTCCATACTTGATTGCCCAGACTCTGCAACTGATCGACAGCGGCAGACTCCAAGGCGAGGCGCTGTATAAGGAAGTCATGCGCCAGGCGCGGCAAGCCATATCGGGGCTGGCCCGCTATCTGCGTATTCTCGAAGTTATTGCCACGCTGGCCCCATTGCTGGGTTTGCTGGGCACCGTACTGGGCATGATCGAAGCCTTTCAAGCGATGGAAGCGGCTGGCACCCAGGTCAACCCAGCCGTGTTGTCCGGCGGCATCTGGGTGGCACTGCTCACCACCGCCGTGGGTCTTGCCGTGGCCATTCCGGTCTCACTGGCGCATAGCTGGCTTGAGCGCCGGGTCGAATTTCAGGCCGGACTGATCCAGAACGATCTCGAGCATTTGCTCAGCCTTCAAGCCGCCCGGAGCACCGCCCAGGTGGATGCCAAATCCCGGTTGAAGCTCGCCTGATGCAGCCGGCCGCACTGTATAGCCGCAAGGCAAGCAAAATCAGCCTCACTGCGCTGATCGACGTGGTCTTCATCCTGCTGATGTTCTTCATGCTGACCTCGACGTTCAGTCAGTGGAAAGCCGTCGATTTTCACTCGCCGGTGGCCAGCGATAACCCGGTAGACGTTGAACCCCAGGGCCTCATTCTGCGCAGCGATGGTTCACTGCGGCTGGCTGATGGCTCCGTTGAAATAGACGCTGCACAAAGCGTCCCGGTTAACGCCTTCGCTGACGCTCGGCCGCTGATTCTGATACCCGAAGCCGATGCACGGGTGCAGGTGATCGTCAGCCGTCTCGAAGAGCTCAAGCAGCTGGGAATAGCAGTCACCATGGGCGGCGTGGTCCAGCCAGCGGTTAACGAGCAGGGAGCACGTTAACCTCATGTTCAATCCTTCATTATTGCCAAGGCATGGGTCCCGCACCGCTGATGACAGCCTCATCCCGCTGATCAATATCGTCTTCTTGCTGCTCATTTTCTTTATGGTCGGCGGGCAGATTGCCCAGCAGCAGGACCCCGCCATCAGCCCGCCAAGCTCGGCCAGCCGCCTTGCGCTGGAACCCGCAAAAGTCGAATTGGCGATGAATTCGGCCGGTGCATTAACGCTTGATGGTCAACCGGTGGATGCCGCCGCGCTTGCCCAGCGCATCACCTCACTGGCAGCCGAGGAGACCGACATACGCGTAGCGCTGCGCGCGGACCGTGACGCCACCGCAGCTGACCTGGACACAGTATTCACCCAGCTCCGCGATCTGGGCGTCAACACCATCACGCTGCACACCTTGTATACGGAGGCCGAATGATCCCGTCACGCATATGGATCAGCGCCTTCACCGTTGCCCTGATATTGCATGTCGGTCTCGCCCTCGCCCTGGCCAGCCGTCCGATGGAGAACGTTAGCTCGGCCGAGGACGATGGCGAGTTCGGATTGGAGATAGGACTGGGCATGGCCGGCAGCTACGCCGATGTCGCGGAACAAAGCGCACCAGAACCGGTGGTAGCGCCTGAGCCGGTTGCCGATCCGCAACCCGAGCCTGAGCCCAAACCCAAACCAGAACCAGAACCAGAACCGAAACCCAAGCCAGAACCCGAGCCCAAGCCCAAGCCCAAGCCCAAGCCAGTCGAAAAGCCGCAGCCCAAGCCTGTGGTCAAATCGGTTAGCAAACACGAGCCGAAAGCGGCGGACATCAAGGTCGCCCGGAGCGAGCCGCAAAAAACCACGCCCACAGCGGATCGTCCCGAGCGCGATGAATCCTCAGCGCCCGCGCCGCAACAACAAACCAAGCCACGTAAGACCAGCGCCGCCGCTTCCACCCGCGCAACAGGTCGCGAGTCGACTCGCCAGGCAGGTGGCAGCAAGGGCGATGCCAAGAGCTACTTCGCCGAGCTGATGGGTTGGTTGAATCGACACAAGGAATACCCACCGCACCTGAAGAAGGAAAAGATCCAGGGCACCGTCGTCCTGCAGTTTTCCATCGACCGTGACGGACAGGTTCTGAGCGCATCCATCAAGAAAAGCTCCGGCAATCCCGAGCTGGATCAGGCTGCGCTCGACATGCTGGCCAAGGCTAATCCGTTACCGCCCATCCCGGACTCGATGGGCCGTGAGCGGATCTCCCTGGCTGTTCCCGTTGAGTACTCACTTATCACCCGATAGACGCCAACAAGGACTGAAATGAGAATGTCTGCGAATAATGTAAAAACCTTGCGACCCATGAGCCTGCGCCATACCGCCAGGCCTGCTTTTGGCGCGCCCAGCGCACTGGCGCTCAGCATTTCTGCCGCTTTGTGCAGCCCAGCGGCCTTCGCGCAGCAAGAAGAAACCTTCGAGCTGGACACGCTGCAGATTGAAGAGCGCACTCTCGACACCAACCCCTATGCCGAGCCCGGCGCACCCTACAAAGCGAAATATTCCGGGGACAAGCGCAAGGTCAAGCCACTGGCTGAAACGCCCCAGACCATCACCGTCCTCACCCAGACGCAGATTCAGGATTCGGGCAAGGACGATCTCAAGGAAATTCTCGCAGCGCAGCCTGGTATTACCCTGGGCACGGGCGAGAACGGCAACGCCTTCGGTGACCGCTACGTCATTCGTGGCCATGAGGCGCGCAGCGATGTGTTTGTCGACGGTTTGCGCGATCCGGGCATGACCACCCGTGAAAGCTTTGCGCTGGAACAGGTCGAAATTACCAAAGGGCCAAGCTCTACCTTCGCAGGCCGTGGCTCAACCGGCGGGGCGATTAACGGTGTGACCAAGCAGGCCAGCTCCGAATACAGCTTCAACACGCTTCAAGGCGGTGTGGGTACGGATAATCATCGCCGCGCCACGCTCGACAGCAACCTGGCCATCAGTGATGACGTCGCCGTGCGCCTGAATCTGCTGCATACCTACGAAGACGTCCCCGATCGCGAACCCGCCGACAGAGAGCGTAACGGTATTGCCCTCGCCGGCGCCTGGCAGGCAACTGACAGACTCGATTTCAAGGCTGACTATTATTACCTGGATGCCAAGGACAAACCTGACCTGGGCTCCTATCTGGACGCCGACAACGAACCCAACGATGACATCCCGGTGTACGCGCAGAAGAACGACTTTCTCGAGTCGGACGTGGAAACCATCACCTTCCGCGTCGGCTACGATTTCACCGATAACCTGCGCCTGGAAAATGCCATGCGCTACGGCACCACGGAGAACGGATATATCGTTACCGGAGCACGCGGCAACACCGATCTGGTCACCGGCACGCCGACCATCGGCCTGAGCACGCATAACGGCTGGCAGGAAGTCGACTACTTCGCCAACATCACCAACCTGTATTTCGATACCGAACTGGGCGGCAAGCGTAACCAGTTTGTGTTCAGTACCGAGTACAGCAAGCACGACGTAGCGAACGGTCGTTATGACATTTCCAACAACGGCGCGCCCAACTGTGTGCTGCCCGGCCGCGGGGGTTCATCGCCGGGTTACTGCATCATCGATCCAGCCGGCAACGAAGTGGCCGACATCGACGAGCTGTTCCAGCGCAGCTACGCGAAGGACAGCAAAACCTCCGACTACTCCATCGACACCCTCTCCCTGTCCCTGATGGACACCATCGACCTGACCGATAAGTGGATCCTGGCCGCCGGCATCCGCGCCGACCGCTTCGATTACACCAATAAGGTTACCGGCCGCGATGGCGTGACAACCAAGTACGATTACTCCGATACCTTGTGGAACGGGCACCTTGGCCTGACCTATAAGATCAACCAGCATGGCAATGTCTACGCCACCTACAGCACCTCTGCTGAAATCAACGGCGGCGAGTCGGATGTTGGCGGCAACTGCGGTTATGGCGGCCTGTGTGGCAGCGCCGACCTGATCGGTGAAAGCAAGCCGGAGAAGTCGGTCAACTACGAACTCGGCACCAAGTGGAATCTGATGAATGAGAAGCTGTTGCTGACCGCTGCAGCGTTCCACATCACCAAGGATGACGTCATGGAAGGCGCCGATTATGAAACCACCGGCACCCTGAACACGGGCAAGAACCGCGTGCACGGATTCGAAGTCAGCGCAGCCGGTAACATCACCGACAAGCTGAGCACAGTGGTCGGCGCGGCGGTGATGAATGCCGAGATTGTTGATAGCGTCAACGAGGAAAACGAAGGGGGAACGCTGGCACAGTTCGCCGACAAGAGCCTCTACGTGCAGATGCGCTATCAGCTGACACCGGAACTGGCAGTGGGCGCGGCAAGCACCTACCGCAGCGAGGTCTTTGCCGGCCAACCTGACGCCGCCGCCGGCGACCGTCATGTGCCCGCCTACACCGTTTACGATGCATTCGCCAACTACCAGTTCAACAAGAACCTGTCGGCACGCTTGAACGTGAACAACGTCACCAACGAGGACTACTATCTCGCTTCCTACCGTAGCGGTTCGTTCGCCTATATTGGCGACCGTCGCAACGCGCGGCTGACCCTGGCCTACGAATTCTGATTCGTACCGCAGGCGGACGCCGGTGATATCCTCACCGGGGTTCGCCCTGGGCCCCGCCCGTACTCAGGCACGTCAGGATTCAAGATGACAATTCACCCCCCGCTGGAGCAGATTCCAGCCGACATTCTCTCTGCCGCGGATTATGAAACTCGCGCGGCCGATTATATTGCTGCACCGACGCTGGCCTGGCTTGCCGGCGGCAGCGGCACCGAGCAGACATTGCGGGCCAATCGTGAGGCGTTTGCTTCACTGCAGATTCTCCCGCGGCTGCTGAATGACTTCCGCCAGGCCAGCACACGTCGGACATTGTGCGGCACCCCTCTCGAGCACCCGGCGCTTCTGGCGCCGCTTGGTCATCAGCGTTTACTGCACACCGATGGCGAACGCGCAGTGGCTCGGGCAGCCGAGGCCACCGTTACCTGCCTGGTCGCCAGCACCCTCAGTTCATTGGCCATGGAAGAAGTCGCTGCCGCGACCTCTGGCCCCAAATGGTTCCAGCTGTATTGTCAGCCTCGGCGCGATGACACCTTGCGGCTGCTGCACCGCGCCGAGAGCGCCGGTTACCAGGCAATTGTTTTAACGCTAGACGCACCGGTTCAGCCGTTGAGCCGCCGCGCTCAACTCGCCGGCTTTCGCCTGCCGCCGGCGTTAGCGCCTGCGAACCTGGTCAATTGCGAGCCGCTTCAGCAAGTCGCTCTCAAGCCAGGCCAAAGCATTCTGCTGCACGGCATGATGTCCGAAGCACCGGGCTGGATCGATGTGGACTGGTTACTGACCCAGACTCGCCTGCCCATTATCGTTAAAGGCGTCAGCCATCCGGATGATGCCCTGCGCCTGAAAGCCATGGGCGTTGCCGGCCAGATCGTCTCCAACCACGGTGGCCGGTCCCTCGATGGCGCGCCCGCCAGCCTGCACTGCCTCCCCGCAATACGCGCAGCGCTCGGCGCCGATTACCCATTGCTGCTGGACGGCGGCATTCGCAGCGGAACGGACATATTCAAGGCATTGGCCTGTGGCGCGGATGCGGTACTGATCGGGCGGCTGCAGGGTTACGCCCTGGCAGTGGCCGGCGCGCTGGGCGTAGCGCATATGCTGAAACTGCTGCGTGATGAGTTGGAGCTGTGCATGGCGCTCGCCGGTACGCCAACACTGGACGACATAACCACTCGCTGCCTGACAGGAGACAGCTGATGCTGATAGTCATCGACAACGTGCTGAACAAGGATGAAGTACGACAGTTCCGTCAGCATCTGGATCAGACCGACTGGCAGAATGGACTGAAAACGGCGGGCAGCCTTGCCGCCGGGGTGAAGCAGAACCAGCAGATCGACGAAAACGCTTCCGTAGCGGTAGAGCTTGGCAATCACATCCTGCGCCGGCTGGGCAGTCATCCACTGTTTATTTCGGCTGCCTTGCCGGAAAAGATCTATCCGCCGAAGTTCAATAGCTACAGTAATGGCGGCCACTATGGTGCCCACGTTGACGGCGCGGTGATGCCCTTGCCAGGTAACCACGGTACCTTGCGCAGCGATCTGTCGGCGACGCTGTTTCTCTGTGAGCCGGAGCAATACGAGGGTGGCGAACTGACGATCGAGACGGCCTTTGGCGCGCAGCAGGTCAAGCTGGCGGCCGGCGATCTGGTGTTGTATCCCTCTTCCAGCCTGCATCGCGTAGAGCCGGTTACCCGTGGGACTCGGGTGTGCGCGTTTTTCTGGATTCAGAGCATGGTACGGGACGAAGGTAAGCGCACGCTGCTGTTTGATCTGGACCAGTCGATTCAGGCGCTGACGCCGCGCCAGCCGAAGGCTGACCCGGACATCCTGCAGCTGACCGGGGTCTACCATAACCTGTTACGTCGCTGGGCTGAGGTCTAGCCCGTTGGCACCCGCTGGAGCGCAGCGGGTGCTTGACGAGCCGGCCAGTTTGTCCCGGCTATTTGGCCAGGAACTTCATCCCCTCTTCCAGGCCTTCCAGCGTCAACGGATACATGCGGTCTTCAATGAGATCCCGGACAATGCGCGTTGAGGTGGTGTAGTCCCAGGCATCCTTCGGATAGGGGTTGATCCAGATAAGCTTCTTGTACTTCTCGGTGAAACGCTGAATCCAAACGTGGCCGGCCTCCTCGTTCCAGTGCTCGACGCTGCCGCCTGGTTGGGTAATTTCATAAGGCGCCATCGCAGCGTCACCGACGAATATCACCTTGTAGTCCGCGCCATACTTGTTCAGCAAATCCTGCGTGGATGTACGTTCGGCTGTCCGGCGTAGGTTGTTTTTCCACACCGACTCATACACGCAATTATGAAAGTAGTAATACTCGAGGTGCTTGAACTCGGTGCGGCAGGCGGAGAACAGCTCCTCACACACCTTGATGTGCGCATCCATGGAGCCGCCGATATCAAACAACAGCAATAGCTTCACAGCGTTACGCCGTTCGGGCCGCATCTGAATATTCAGCAGACCACCGTCGCGGGCGGTGTGATCGATGGTTCCGTCGATATCCAGCTCATCGGCCGCGCCCTGCCGGGCAAACTTGCGCAGCCGGCGCAGCGCGATTTTCATGTTCCGCGTACCGAGCTCTACCTGATCGTCGAGGTTCTTGTATTCGCGCTTGTCCCAGACCTTGGCGGCCTTGCCCTGACGCTTGCCCGCATCACCGACGCGGATGCCTTCCGGGTTATAGCCACCCGAGCCGAAGGGGCTGGTGCCACCGGTGCCGATCCATTTATTGCCGCCGGCGTGACGTTCCTTCTGTTCCTCGAGGCGCTTCTTGAACTCCTCGATCAACTTATCCAGACCACCAAGCGACTTGATGTTCTCTCTTTCTTCGTCGGTCAGCATGCGCTCGAACTCCTTGCGCAGCCAATCCTCGGGAATCAGCGCCTCAAGCAGCTGATCGAGACTTTCCAGCCCCTTGAAATAGGAACCGAACGCCCGATCGAATTTATCGAAATGGCGTTCGTCCTTGACCATGACCGTGCGCGCAAGATAATAAAACTCGTCCATGTCGGCGAAAACCACATGGTGTTTCAGCGCATTGATCAGATCCAGCAGCTCGCGCACCGATACCGGCACCTTGGCTGCACGCATTTCGTTGAACAGGCCCAGTAACATCAGGCACCCCCCTTGATCTTCGGGTAGACGGACTATTCGAGGCGCGCTGGGCGAACCTGGAATCCCCCGTCTGTAACAACACTGCCCCGGCTAGGGCGCACCCCGTGCTGGGTTGCGCCGATCTTCCGGAGCCCTGGCTTACGCCATATCAGCGATTCTGCCGACGTGTCATGAATGCCAGGCGTTCCAGCAGCTGTACGTCCTGCTCGTTCTTGATCAAAGCGCCATATAGCGGCGGAATTGCCTTGGTCGGATCACGGTCGCGCAGCACGGCTTCGGGAATCTGATCGGCCATGAGCAGCTTGAGCCAGTCGACCAGTTCAGAGGTTGACGGTTTTTTCTTCAACCCGGGGACCTTGCGCACATCGAAAAAGATGTCCATCGCCTCGGATACCAGCTCTTTCTTGATCTCCGGGTAATGCACGTCGACGATCTTCTGCATGGTGTCGCGATCAGGGAAGGCGATGTAATGGAAAAAGCACCGACGCAGGAAGGCGTCCGGCAGTTCTTTTTCGTTATTCGAGGTGATGATAATGATTGGGCGTTTGTCAGCTTTGATGGTTTCGTTCGTCTCGTAGACATAGAACTCCATCTTGTCGAGTTCCTGCAGCAGATCATTCGGGAACTCGATATCCGCCTTGTCGATCTCGTCGATCAGCAGGATAGCGCGCTCTTCGGATTCGAACGCCTCCCACAACTTACCCTTCTTTATATAGTTGCGAACGTCATGCACCTTGTCGACGCCCAGCTGGGAATCGCGCAGGCGGCTGACCGCATCATATTCATACAGGCCCTGGTGCGCCTTGGTAGTCGACTTGATGTGCCAGGTGATCAACTTGGCGCCCAGAGACTCGGCCAACTCCTCTGCCAGCATGGTCTTGCCGGTGCCGGGCTCACCCTTGATCAGCAGTGGGCGTTCCAGGGTAATGGCAGCGTTAACCGCCAGCTTCAGGTCGTCAGTGGCGACATAAGACTGAGTGCCTTCGAACTTCATCGGGGAATTCCTCGGACGAAAGCCCGGCTGAACCAGGCGATACAGGGATAAACAAGGGCGAAACTATAGCTTGGAGGTCGATCGGGTGTAAACGAAGGCCACACATTCGCCGCCTGAATGACTGTCATCAGTCAGTATAAGACAGCGATCAGGACTCGCCTTCCTCCGTGCCCAGGGCGCGCTCGAATTGGGGAGAAAAGGCTTCGACGAAGGCGTTTTGCAGAATAGCGAAGAAGGCCTGGAGTGCACTGACGTCAGGATCATCCAGCGACCCCTGCAGCTCAATACGGGTGGCGAACTGGTCCGCTGAGGGGTTGGACAGGATTTCTTCGCCGCCGTGAACCAGGGCCTCCCAGATCCCGCGGAAGAAGCCTTTATCTTCGTTGGCTACATCCTGCTCGAAATCGAATATCTCCACATCACGCATCAGTGGCTTGATGTAGCCGCTCAACTGGCTCTCCTCGGCTTCTATTTCCATCAAAACTTCGCCATTGCCAGCCTCGAAGTCGAAATTGCCGTAGGCCGCTGCGAAATCGTTCAGCCGGGTCAGATCAAGTCCTTCCAGCCGCATGCGCGCATCGAAATTTTCAAAGCGCAGCAATGGATCAAAGTTTGCCTGAGCTTCGAGCGGTGCGTGATCAAGAAAGTCAGCCGTGCCTTCGAGGCGGGCGTCTCTCGAGCCATCTTTGTCTTCGGCATTGGTCAGGTTATAAACCATGACATTGACATTGGTAGCGTAGACGTTGACCGGCGGATCCGATGTGAAATTGCGGAAATGCACACGACCATTGTCGTAATGGAACTCGTCAATCTCGACCTGCAGCAACTCCTTGACGGTATCGCGCCAATCGACTTCGTCGCCGTACTGATCCTGGCCCTCGGGACCATCGACGAAATTAAGCTCAGGCTCGATCAGGTGAATACTGATCGCCAGTATCTGCTCCTTGATCAGCGGCGCCCAGCGTAGGGACAGATCTGCTTGCGGCACCTTAAAGAACGGCACTTGCTCGTTATCCTGGATCTTGTGCACGCTCACATTTTGCAGCGTTGCCGCGCCGCGCCAGATAGCCAGCTCGACATCCTCGACTTCTCCTCGGTAGTCTTCACCCATGTTGGCCATCTTGTCGTTCAGCGTATCGCGAACAATGTCGGGCAACGCCACGCGCAGCGCCACTAGCGAAAGCGCTATAATCACGAGCACGATGAGCAGGATGCTTAAAGACTTTTTCATACTTAACTGACCTCCCGGTGGGGTGTCGGTTCAGCGAATCCAGCTTGATCGAAGCGCCTTATCATCAGGGCACAGGTTCTAACAAGAGGATCATTCCATGAGCCATATTTATGCTGACAATTCGCAATCTATCGGCAATACGCCGCTGATCAGAATTAACCGCCTCGGCCCCAAGGGCGTCGATATCCTGGCGAAAATCGAGGGGCGCAACCCCGCGTATTCTGTCAAATGCCGGATTGGTGCAAGCATGGTCTGGGATGCCGAGGGCAGCGGTCGCCTGAAGCCGGGAATGACCATCGTCGAGCCTACCTCTGGTAATACCGGTATCGCACTGGCCTACGTGGCGGCTGCTCGGGGCTACAAACTCATCCTGACCATGCCGGCGTCGATGAGTCTGGAACGGCGCAAGGTGCTCAAGGCACTCGGCGCGGAGCTGGTACTGACTGAGCCAGCCCAGGGCATGAAAGGCGCCATCCAGAAAGCGCAGGAAATCGCCGCGTCCGACCCTGAACACCACCTATTACTGCAACAGTTCGAGAACCCGGCCAACCCCGATATTCATGAAAAAACCACCGGCCCGGAAATCTGGAAAGACACCGGTGGCTCGATAGACGTATTGGTTTCAGGGGTGGGCACAGGCGGGACATTAACCGGCATATCGCGCTATATAAAGAACCAGTGCGGCAAACCCATCATGTCCGTCGCAGTGGAGCCAGCGACATCGCCCGTTATCAGCCAGACGCTGGCTGGTGAAGAGGTAAAGCCCAGTCCGCACAAGATTCAGGGTATTGGAGCCGGTTTCGTTCCCAAGAACCTCGATATGAGCATGGTCGATCGCGTCGAGCTGGTGACCGACGAGGAATCCAAGAGCATGGCCCTGCGGCTGATGCGCGAGGAAGGCATTCTCTGCGGTATATCTTGCGGTGCCGCCATGGCCACTGCGGTTCGAATGGCGCAACTCCCTGAAATGCAGGGCAAGATGATAGTCGTTATCCTGCCCGACTCCGGTGAGCGCTACCTGTCCAGCATGCTCTTCGAAGACATGTTCAGCGAGCAGGAGCTGGTGCAGTAATTCGGCGAGCAGTTCGCTACCGGCGGGATGCTTTGCCCGCCGCCCATTCATTACCTCACAGGCGACTTGCCAAACATGCCGTTGAATCACACACGTATTGCTCAGCACATTCTTGTCGGGTTCGATGTCTACCGAGCCCGCTTCCAGGAAATCACCCGCGGCGCGCGTAGCCGTTTCGAACAGGCGCGCTGGGTTGATATTCAGGATGCTTCAACGGCGCGCATCAATATGTATGAGGAATGCGTCAAGGAGACAGCGCGTAGCCTGAACGGGCAGTTCGAGCTGACTGACATCATGGACGTCGGCAACTGGCCGCACATCCGCAATGCATACATCAAGCTGATCGACCCCCGGCTCGATGGCGAGCTGGCAGAGACCTGGTACAACTCCATCTTCTGCCGCTTCCATCGCCACGAGCTGATCAGTGACCGCACCATGTTCGTTCACACGACCCGTCCGAAGACCCGCCCACCGTCACGTATACCACTGACCAGAGGATTCATCTCGGAAGGCTCGCTGGAAGATCTGGCGCGACACATCCTTGAAGAGTACAGCTTCGATACGCCCTGGCACGACCTGGACAGCGATTGCGCCAAAATCGTCGCCTACCTGAAACAGGGTCTGCCGGACTGGGCACAACTGGACCGCGGGCTGACCGTCGAAATCATCCAGGACGTGTTCTACCGCAACAAGGGCGCGTACCTGGTCGGCCGACTGCTCAGCCAGGAAGAGCAGTGGCCTTTTGTGCTGCCATTGGTTCACCGTGAGCACGAGGGCATCAGCGTCGACACCCTGATTACCGACGAAGCGGAGGTGTCGATCATCTTCTCCTTCACCCGCTCGTATTTCATGGTCAATGCTCCCGTGCCCTGCGAAATGATCAGCTTCATCAAGCGATTGATCCCGGGCAAGCACATTGCCGAGCTGTATACCGCGATCGGCTTCTATAAACAGGGCAAATCCGAATTTTATCGTTCGCTGATTGAACACCTGGCGCGCAAGGAAGACCGCTTCGTCATGGCGCCGGGTGTGCGCGGCATGGTGATGAGCGTATTCACCCTCCCCGGCTTCAATACCGTATTCAAGATCATCAAGGACCGCTTCGCGCCTTCGAAGAATATTGACCGAGCGACAGTCATCGAGAAGTACCGACTGGTCAAACGCCATGACCGCGTGGGGCGCATGGCGGATACCCAGGAATTCTCGGACTTTCGCTTCCCGCGGGATCGGTTCGATCCGGAATGCCTGGCAGAACTGCTTGAGGTGGCGGCCCAGACGGTAATAGAAGAAGGCGACGTCATCCTCATTCGGCATTGCTGGACCGAGCGGCGCATGATTCCGTTGAATATCTATCTGGAGACGGCTAGCGAGACCCAGACCCGGGAAGTGCTAATGGATTACGGGAAATCGATCAAGCAGCTGGCAGCCGCCAACATCTTTCCAGGCGACATGCTGTTGAAGAATTTCGGCGTCACCCGGCACGGCCGTGTGGTGTTCTACGACTACGATGAGATCAGCTATCTTACCGAGGTGAATTTCCGGCACATTCCGGAGGCCATGTATCCGGAGCAGGAGATGGCCTCGGAGCCCTGGTACTCGGTGGGCCCTAACGACGTATTCCCTGAGGAGTTCCCGGTCTTTCTGTTCGCCGACATCAACCACCGCAAGCTGTTCGCGAGCATGCACGGGGATCTGTACGACGCCGATTACTGGAAGACGCTGCAGGAAAAGATTCGCGCAGGCCAGATAATCGACGTGTACCCCTACAAGCGGCCGGGCATCGAGACAGCGGAAGGGGCTGGGAACGTCAGCTAGCCGCTCGCTCGGACGCGCCAATAGACCCTCCTATCGGACATTAATTAATAAACCGACGAAAGGGATGTTATTTTCTGAAAGTGTCGTATACTGAATTTCGTTCATTGAGTGCCTGAACGCGGCAGTACAAGCATTGCTTGACTTGATCTGCTTTAAGGCGCAAAGTGAGCGCGTAGGTTTTAAAGATAGAGTAGTAGGCTACAAGCGCACTTTATGTACGTAAGTTTGTCATTCTCGTAATCTTCGATCCCCGCGCTACCATTGAGTCTGCTCACATGAGTGTTCTCAAGTATTTTTAATTAGATAGGAATTATCCGAAATGGCAACTGGTACAGTTAAGTGGTTCAACGACACTAAAGGCTTTGGCTTCATTACTCCAGACGGCGGTGGTGATGATCTGTTCGCCCACTTCTCCGAAATCAAGGTTCAGGGCTTCAAATCCCTCGCCGAGAACCAGAAGGTGTCTTTCGACATCACTACTGGTCCTAAAGGCAAGCAAGCAGCGAACATTCAGATCATCGGTTAATTCCGATATCTGACTGAAAACCCGGCCTCGGCCGGGTTTTTTTTCGCCTGAATTTTGCAATCCTCTCGCTTTACCCGCTTGCCAGTACATCTCTCTGCCCCCTTCCCATACCGATCTAAAAAAAACTCGCCTGCCCAGCCGGTAAGTCGTACCCTATGGCCCAATGATCCGAGGGCGCCAAGATTCCATCAGCAGCATTTAGCGCTCGCCACCCATTGTCCGGAAGAGGTTTTCGCAGTGGACAGTAGCAATGAAAAAAAGACTAATGACTCGCTTCGGTTGAGCCTGTTCCGCGCCGCCGAAGCGATCGTCAGCGAGCTGGGCGCATCCCAGCTTACTTTCGACAGTCTGAGCGAACGCACCGGCGTTGATGAAGCAACCTTACGCGCGGAATTTCCCGATCGCGAAGCACTGTTGTCCGCGATGATCGAGCACCGCCTGGAACGTTTCCGGGTACGCTGGGGCGCCTATGAGAGTGTGCTCCCGGATGAACCCATGCGCGAGCTGAAGGCCCTGCTGCTCAGCAACCTGAGCGAATCGACCGAAGAGAAGAACCTGGATTCCGCGATTTTTGCGGCTGCCGCGAGTAACCCAGCGCTATTGCGGACGACGTCTGATGATATCCAGGGCCTGTTCGATATCCTGGAAAAATCCCCATTAGGGCTGGCTCAGGCCAGCATCCTGTTCTTCTCCGTCCGCGGCTATCGATTGTTCGAGCAGATTGGCATCTGCCCCATGACCGATAGTCAGCGGACCGATTTTCAGGAACAGATCATGCTCCTGGCACGAACCATGTACGAACAGAAAAGCGGCGAATAGAACTCACCACAAAGCAGCGTACTCTCGCTGCTTTGATGATTCGTTAGCGGCCAGCCGGACCCGCCTCGGTGCTCCGGCCACGCCAATGCCGCCACCCGGCTCGTAGCAAGACCAAGCCTAGGTAGGCAACAGCCGCAATGGTCAGCGCCAGGCTAAGGTTGCCCAGCATCCTCCCCACGTTATCGCCTGTATCAAACAGTGTATCCAGCACCCAGATGAAGAAGGCTGGCGCCAGCCACGGCTCTGCCGGGTCGACTCGCGAGGGGACGAATAACAGCACCGCAGCTATCACCAGGAGCGGCTCGCGCACGAACCACCATGAGATCCAGCGGGTTATTTGCCACCAGACCAGCCAGGCACAGGCCGCTGCGACAAGGTAAATCATCCAGACAGTCTGGTATTCGGATTCGTTGAACATGGATGGGGAAACCGGTGTGAGTGTGCGAACAGCTATAATATCGTTTTTACCATCCGAGGTCCCAGACTGATGCCACCCGTTGCCCGCCGAGAAGAGAATGCAATCGATCCCTATGCCTGGCTGGAGCAGCGTGACGCTCCCGAGGTACTCGCCTATCTGGAAGAGGAAAACCGTCATACCGAAACATGGCTGACGGAGAATCAGGATCGCCGGGAGCAGATTTTCGAGGAGATTCGCGGTCGCGTTCGCGAGACGGACCTTTCGCTGCCCGGCGTCAAGGGGCCCTGGTTGTATTATCAGCGCACCGAAGCGGGTGCGGAGTATCCGCGATTCTATCGCTGCCCACGGCCAGATGACGGCAGCCTGGAAACCAATCCGGCGACCCAGCAGCTATTGCTTGATCTGAATATGCTGGCCGGAGACGACTTTCTGCACCTTGGCGGCTTTACCATCAGTCCCGATCAGCACTGGCTTGCCTACAGCCTCGACCGTCAGGGCAACGAGACCTATCAGCTCTATCTGAAGAACCTTACCAGCGGTGAAATAACCGAACTGGATCTGGAGCAGTCCGACGGAAGCCTGACTTGGGCCAACGACAGCGCAACCTTGTTCGCCATCAGCATGGACGAGACGTCGCGTCCATCTACCCTGTGGCGGTTGCGCCCGGGGCAACCACCACAGCAGATATTCCATGAAGCTGACCAGCGCTTCTATGTGCATGCCTATCGCAGTAGCTCAGAACAGTGGCTGCTGCTGGCATGTGATAGTAAGAACACCAGCGAAGTCCGGGTGTTATCCGCCGATGAGCCCGATGGACAGTGGGCATTGCTCGCCGAACGCAGTGACGGGCATGAATATCAGGCAGACCACGGCCCCCAGGGCCTGATCATCCGCAGCAACGCGCAGGGCGAGAACTTCTGCCTCTATCGTTGCGATGCGACGGCTCCCCGCCGCGAACAGTGGGAGCTGATGGTGGACACCGACCCAAACCGCACGCTGGAGGACTTTGATGTTCAACAGCACGGCCTGGTGCTGCATTACCGCGACCAGGGATTGATCATCCTCGAAGTTCGACCGCAAGCCGCTGCCGCCTATACCGTACAGATGCCGGATGCCGTCTACAGTCTGCACATACAGGGGGGTGAAGAATATTCCAGCGAGCGAATAAGACTGCGTTACGAATCGCTCAACCGCCCGGCAGAGGTGCGTTCCCTTGAGCTTGCCTCCGGAGAGCAGCATGTGCTCAAACAGACGCCGGTAGAAGGCCCGTTTTCTGCAGACGACTACAGTGTCAGACGTGAATGGGCCACGGCGCCGGACGGCACCCGCATACCGATCAGCCTGGTCGGCCGACCAGGCAACCTCAATACACTTGCGCCCTGTTACCTGTACGGATATGGCTCCTACGGTGCCAGCATGGACCCCTGGTTCTCCCACGCCCGGCTTTCGTTGCTGGATCGCGGCTGGGTGTTCGCCATTGCCCATGTTCGCGGCGGAGCGGATATGGGCGAGGCCTGGTATCAGGCCGGCAAGCTTGAGCACAAGGAAAACACCTTCAAGGATTTTATTGCGTGCGCCGAACATCTGATCGAGACCGGGTATACCGATAGCCAACGGCTGGTGGTCGCCGGCGGCAGCGCTGGCGGGCTCCTGATAGGCAATGTCATCAACCAGCGGCCCGAGTTGTTTGCGGCGGCAGTGGCTGACGTCCCCTTTGTCGATGTCTGGAATACCATGAACAATCCCGCCCTCCCCTTGACCATCGGCGAGTACGAGGAGTGGGGCAACCCGGCGGAGGCCCAGGTGGCTGAACGCATCAAGGGCTACGCGCCCTATGAGCAGGTGCGCGCACAGGCCTATCCCGCCATCTTTGTCACCGCGGGTTATCACGACATGCGCGTTCAGTATTGGGAGGCCGCCAAGTGGGTTGCCAAGTTGCGCTACCACAAGACCGATCACCACCCCTTGTTGTTGCGCACGCAGATGAGTGCAGGGCACGGCGGCGCCAGCGGACGCTATCAGGCCATGCGTGAACTAACGGAGGAATACAGCTTTCTGCTTGCTGTCATCGCGAGCTGAAGAGGCTTCGGTACTTGGTCAGTTAGCTTGGCATTCAGCGCCAAGAATGCGGGATTGATCGCGGCGCAAGCCACAAGAAAGGGCCGGACTGCATGCGCAGCCCGGCCCTTTGGTTTCCGGATCAGTAGCGATTGGCTACGTCGTCGAAGGTTTCCTTGATGGTTGCGGAGGGTTCAGCAGTCAGTAGCGTGGCGATCACGATGGCGAGCGTCGCCAGAATGAAGCCAGGGATGATTTCATACAGCCCGATGGTATCGATCTGCTTGTAGACCACGACGGTGATGCCGCCGACGATGATGCCGGCCAGCGCGCCGTTGCGGTTCATCCGCCGCCAGAACAGAGAGAGGATGACCGCCGGACCAAATGCAGCACCGAAGCCTGCCCAGGCGTAGGACACTAGACCCAGTACCGTGCTCTCGGGATTGAAGGCGAAGATCAACGCCAGGATGGCGATGCCCACTACCGCAAAGCGGCCTACCCAAACCAGTTCGCTTTGGGTGGCGTCACGGCGGAACAGCGCCTTGTAGAAATCCTCAGCCAACGCCGACGATGACACCAGCAACTGGGAGTCGGCGGTCGACATGATGGCCGCCAACACGGCGGCTAACAGAATGCCCCCTACCAGCGGATGCATCAGCGCCTGAATCAGAGCCAGGAACACCGTTTCCGCATCATCCAGCCCCGCCTCGCCGAAATAGCCGATGCCTACCCAGCCCGTCATCAGCGCAGCGAACAGACACACGGCGCTCCAGAGCACCGCAATCCGGCGCGCTGTAGGCAATGCTGCATCGTCCCCCACAGCCTTGAATCGCGCCAGAATATGCGGCTGACCGAAATACCCAAGGCCCCACCCGAGCAGCGAAATGATGGCGACAAAGCCAAGCGCTTCGCCGTCGACGTCAGTGAAAAAGGATAGCAGTTCGGGATTGGCGGCTTCCATGGCACCGCGGGCCTCGCCCCAGCCACCCATGGTATTCAAGGTCATCACTGGCACCACGACCAACGCAGCCGCCATCAGCAGGCCCTGAATCACATCGGTCCAGGACACGGCGAGGAACCCGCCAAAGAAGGTGTAGGAGACGATGATCACAGTCCCGACCACAACTGCCAACTCGTAGCTCAGGCCGAAGGTGCTTTCAAACAGCTTGCCCGCTGCCACCAGACCGGAGCTGGTATAGAACAGAAAAAACAGCAGAATGAACACCGCCGAGATAACCCGTAGCAGCCGGGATTTATCTTCGAAGCGAAATTCGAAGTACGCCGGCAGCGTCAGCGAATCGTTCACCGCGTGGGAATAGACCCGCAAGCGGCGCGCCACGATCAGCCAGTTCAGATAGGTTCCGGTCAACAGCCCAGCGGCGATCCAGGTCGCTTCATACCCCGCGACAAAGGCATACCCGGGTAACCCGAGCAGCAACCAGCCGCTCATATCCGACGCCCCTGCCGACAACGCAGCAGTGCCCGGCCCGATTGTTCGGCCACCGAGAATGTAGTCGGAAAGATTGCTGGTTCGCTTGTAGGCAACAAAGCCGATGCCAAGCATGATTGCGATATAGACGGCGAAGGTGGCCGTCAGAATCCCTGCGTTTCCAGTCATGGTGCTTTGCTCCTTGGTATAAGGGCATCGAGTCCGGTTCTCATGCTTGCCCCAATTGGCCCTGAACATCGAGCCTGTTTCTATTCAGTCCAGCTGTCAGGTTGCAATATTGCCATAGCGGCTCCCAGAAAGGGCCATGACTGGCCCGCATCGCGCTACCACAGCCTGCACTCACGGTAGACCAAAGTCAGGCATCCGACGAGTCGATCTTGACACTTGAGCTTGTTTCTTCCACTTCACGTGCAGCCATTGAAATACCCCCAGACAGGCACCATCTCAATAAGAGTGACTCACAATGGTACGTACACACAGACAGGAATTTTAAATGGCTGATCAGTCTTCAACGAAAGCGGATTTGGTCGAAGGGGACGAACAGGAGCACCAACAGGGTTTCGAGCCGGGCACAGGCCTGGTGATACCCAACCAGCGCCTCCCGGATAAAATCTATCTGCTACCCATTCATAACCGACCGTTCTTTCCTGCTCAGGTCATGCCGGTGGTGATCAACGAAACGCCCTGGTCAGAGACCATCGAGCGGGTCGCCAATACCCCTCACCATGCGCTCGGGCTTTTCTATGTCGACTCGCCCGTGGACGATAGCGGTCACCTGGATCCTACTCACCTGCCAGACATAGGTTGTGCGGTCAAAATCCATCATGCAGTCAAGGAAGATGGCAAGATCCAGTTTATTGCACAGGGTTTGACGCGGGTTCGCATTACCAATTGGCTGAGCCACAAGCCGCCTTACCTGGTTGAAGTGGAATACCCCGAATCGCCTACGGATGAGCGTGATGAGGTACGCGCCTATGCCATGGCCTTGATCAATGCGATCAAGGAACTGCTGCCGCTGAATCCACTGTATAGCGAAGAGTTGAAAAACTACCTGAATCGTTTCAGCCCCAACCAGCCGTCGCCATTGGCTGACTTCGCTGCTGCCCTGACCTCTGCGCGGGCCGAGGAGCTGCAGGATGCGTTGAATACTATTCCTATCCTGCGGCGCATGGAAAAAGTGCTGGTCATGCTCAAGAAGGAGATCGACGTCGCGCGGCTCCAGGGTGAGATCAGCGCTGAGGTCAACCGCACCATCAGTGAGCATCAGCGCAAGTTCTTCCTCAAGGAGCAACTCAAGGTCATTCAGCGCGAACTCGGCTTATCAAAGGACGACCGCACCGCGGATATCGAACAGTTCCGCGAGCGCTTGGCCGACAAAACGCTCCCCGAGTCAGCCAGCAAGAAGATCGAGGAAGAGCTGCACAAGCTGTCTATCCTCGAAACCGGCTCGCCGGAATACGGCGTGACACGTAATTATCTGGACTGGGCCACCTCCATTCCCTGGGGTGTCACGCATGCCGACAAACTGGACATCAAGCATGCGCGCAAGGTACTCGACCGGGATCATGACGGGCTGGAAGACGTCAAGCAGCGGATACTCGAGTTTCTGGCTGTGGGTGCGTTCAAGGGATCGGTCTCGGGGTCGATCATCCTGCTGGTTGGCCCACCCGGCGTGGGAAAAACCAGCATCGGGCATTCCATTGCGGAAAGTCTTGGGCGGCCGTTTTACCGGTTCAGCGTCGGCGGCATGCGTGACGAGGCCGAAATCAAGGGCCATCGCCGCACCTATATAGGCGCGATGCCCGGTAAATTCGTCCAGGCGTTCAAGGATGTCGGGGTAATGAACCCGGTGATCATGCTCGACGAGATCGACAAGCTCGGCAGCAGCCATCAGGGCGACCCGGCCTCGGCGCTGCTGGAAACGCTGGATCCGGAGCAGAACAGCCAGTTTCTGGATCACTACCTGGATATGCGCCTGGATTTGTCCAAGGTGCTTTTTGTCTGCACTGCCAATACCCTGGACAGCATTCCGGGACCGCTACTGGACCGAATGGATGTCATCCGCCTGTCGGGCTATATTTCTGAGGAAAAACTGGCAATTGCCAAGCATCACCTCTGGCCGCGCCAGCTCCAGCGTGCCGGTCTCCGCAAGAGTCAGCTGCGCATCACCGATAAGGCGCTACGCGAGATTATCGAGGGCTATGCACGGGAAGCCGGTGTCCGCAATCTGGAAAAACAGCTGGCCAAGATCATCCGCAAATCAGTCATGCGCTTGCTGGAAGAGCCTGATCGCAAGGTCACCATCAAGCCGACAGACCTCAAGGCGCTGCTCGGCACGCCAGCCTTCCGGACCGAAAAGACGCTGAAGGGAGTCGGCATCATTACGGGCCTGGCGTGGACTTCGATGGGCGGCGCGACCCTGCCAGTGGAGGCTACACGTATCCACACGCTCAATCGCGGATTCAAGCTGACCGGCAAGCTCGGTGATGTAATGAAGGAGTCGGCGGAAATTGCCTATAGCTACGTCTGCGCCAATCTAGGACTGTACAAGGGAGACAAGACGTTCTTTGACGAAGCCTTTGTTCACCTGCACGTCCCTGAAGGCGCGACGCCGAAGGATGGGCCGAGTGCCGGTGTCACCATTGCCAGCGCCCTGCTCTCCCTCTCCCGGGATGAAGCACCCCGGGAAGGCATAGCGATGACCGGTGAAATTACGCTCACTGGTCAGGTCCTGCCTGTGGGAGGCATCCGGGAAAAGGTTATTGCGGCGCGTAGGCAATCGATTTTCGAGCTGATTCTTCCAGAGGCCAATCGGGGCGACTTCGACGAGTTGCCCGATTACCTGACCAAAGGAATGACGATCCACTTCGCCAGCCATTTCCGTGACGTGGCCAAGCGGCTGTTCAACTGAGAGTCGGAAAAAGATAGTGCGCCAGTTTCAGGGTCTACTGAACCGGCGCTCTGTCTATAGGTTGATTAGCCTTTGTACGGCAGCTTTCGAGCGTCCGGTTTGTCGGGGAACAGGTTATCGTCATGTTCCAGCTCTTCCACCTCAGGGAGTTGCCGTAGACCGTCGCGCAGCATTTCGTCCTCAGCGGCATCAGCCGCTTCGCTGTCTACCGCGTCCCGATCCTCTGAATCGCGATAGCCGGCGGGAGCTGGCGTCAATCCTTCAATCAGATCCCAATCCGGATCCAGGGTGAAGTCATTCAGATTCAGTTCACTGCTCTCATCCTTGATGGCGGACTCAGCCCATTCAGATGACTCTTCATGCGCAGATATCGCCTCCAGATCCTCATCCAGCAGAGGCTCAATATCGTCGACCTGCTCCACCTGATCGTTACGCGCGGATAGTACCTGCGGATAACGCGACTTTATTTCGCCGATGCGCGATGAATCGCCGCCCAGAGCCAATATTGTCTGTTCCTGCTCGGTGAATTTGCGAACGTCACCCAGTTCAGCCAGAACCCGCAGTTGTTGATAGCGCAGATCCAGACGCTTGGGATTTTCCTCTATCGCACGCTCCAACATCACCCGCGCCTCAGCGAAGCGGCCATAGGTAATGTACAGCTCGACGCCATCCAGCTGATCCACCGGACGCGTATTACGTGGGGCAACTGCTTCACGCACCATGGTGGTCTGAACCGCGGCTTCGGCTGCAAGCGTGGCAGCAGCAGCTTCAGGCACCGTGAGTTCATGGCCATCCACTGTGGTCGTATCGGACGCTTGTTCATCGTGCCTACGTTTCCATAACAGGGCCGCGAGCAGTGCCGCAAGCAAGCCCAATAGCGCAGGCCACCAGCGCGACAACAGCGTTTCATTACTGGCCTGCGGCTCGGGCAGCGTGACCTCGGCGGCTATCGCACCGGATTCCGGATCGTCGCTGCCGGTTGCGGAGGCTGCGCCGGTTGTCTCGAGGTTCTCGCCTACAGTACCCACCGGCGCGGTGGTGTCCTGTGTTCCCGGCGCCTCGGCAGCCTGAGCTGCGCGCAATACCTCAAGCTCCGCCTGCAGATTGGCAATCTGACGGTCACGGTCATCCAACTCGTTCAGCAGCACATTGAACCGCGCCTCCAGCGACTGCAGCCGTTGGAGCAACAGCTGATTGTCTGCGCTGGCGGTGTCTGGCGTCGTTTCTTCGATGCGCAGACGAGCATTGTTATCGCCCCCAGGGGTGGCTGAACGTGCCCCGCTTTCTGATGCTGAAGTCGCCGCCAAGTCGCTGGCTTGCGCTACACGCTCCGGTGCCGCCTGACCAGGGCGCACGGCCTGCGCTGGTGTATCCGGCGCATTCGATGCCGCTGAAACGGCTGTCTCAGGCGCTTCTACGCCCAACTGCTCTGCGGTGGGCAGTGCTAATCGCGCATCGCTGCGCAGGCGGCCAATATCACCGCCAATGAAGGCTTGGGGATTAAGCGCCCGAATGGCAAGCATATTGTCGCGGATGGACACCGAATCGGCCGGCCGCGTCTTGGCTGCTATATCCCACAAGGTGTCACCCGCCACTGTGTTGTAGGTGTCAGCATTAGACTGAGCACTGATATCCGGCAGCTGCGGTTGTCGCTCAGCCGTTGTCGGCCGATTGCTTGTAGTGGATGAAGTGTTTGCTGTACGCCGGGCCAGAGCAGGTGTCGACGCGCGCGCAGGCGTCTGGCTTGGCGAGCCTGCATCGGCGTCATACATCGGAGGGTCAAGCAGCAGCGTATATTCTCGCAGCACGCGCCCGTTGGGCTGGCGCAGCTCAACCAGGAAATTCAGATAGGGTTCAAGTACTGGCTTGCTGGACTCAATACGAACATGCAACTGACCTCCCTGCACGACAGGCACGAAGCGCAAGTCGGACAGGAAAAAAGGCCGTTCCATCCCGGCATTTGCGAAGGCATCCGCACCAGCCAGGGATACCCGGATATCGTCAGGAGAAACCCCCGCGCTGCCTTGCAATTGAATCACCGCGTTCAAGGGCTGATTCAGGGCAGATTGGAGTTCAACCTCCCCCAGCCCCAGGGCATTGCTCAAACCTGCATAAAGAGCCGCCACCGAGGCGACGCCGACCACCAACTGGCGCTTTACTGCCATACCCTTTCCTCTGTTATATGAACGGCAGACGTTATGCGACGCTGTCGACGCCTTCCTGAAAACCTTCTCATGCCAACGAGAAAGTTATGGCTGCATTTAATATCATTATGATATCACTTCAATCGGAAACGAGCGGCCCCATGACCCCGTCGTCAAAAAATGGTTCCCGGCGCCTATCATAACCGTAATGGTCATTTTCATGACATAGCGTATTTGTCTTCGTTTTCTCCCCTGGACCGCCTTGGTGCGCTCACGTCCGCGCAGCAGTTGGCCGCGGCAGCTGCGAGAAGCATCGGCAAGCGTCTCCAGCACCGCCGGGGCGTGCGATCGACTGACGACGCCCTCCGCGAAGCCGTTTTACGGTAAAATCCCGTCCTCCAGACGATCCGGACCTGACAATGACGGAAGTAGACAAACTATTCGCTGCCCCGCTGAGCCGGGTGGCTGATTTCGTGTTTGATCATGACGTGGCCAAGGTTTTCCCCGACATGATCAAGCGCTCTGTACCCGGTTATCCAACCATCGTAGAAAGCATCGGCCTGATCGCCGGTCAATATGCCCAGCCGGGCAGCCTGATTTATGACCTCGGCTGCTCCCTGGGTGCCGCCAGCCAGTCGATGCGCAGGCATGTGCGGGCTGAGGGCTGCCATATTCGTGCGGTGGACAATGCCGAAGCGATGGCTGAGCGGTGCCAGGAGTATCTCACCGCGCAGGATTCGATGGTCGAGGAACTGACGCCTATCGACGTCGTCCACGCCGATATTCTGAATCTTGCGCTGGAGCCCTGCTCAGTGGTGGTGTTGAACTTCACTCTGCAGTTCATCAATCCGGAGCAGCGTCTGGGTCTGCTCACGCGTATCCAGGAGGCCTTGCTACCCGGCGGGATTCTCATCCTCTCGGAAAAGTTACGCTTTGCCGATGAAGACACCCAGCGCAGTCTCGAGTCCTTGCACTACACCTTCAAGCGCGCCAACGGCTACAGCGAGCTGGAAATTGCGCAGAAACGCTCGGCCATTGAGAACGTGATGCTGCCCGACACCCTTGAGACCCACCTGGCACGGCTGCATCAGGCCGGCTTCAAGCACGCTCATAGCTGGTTTCAGTGTCTTAACTTCGGCTCGATGATCGCTCACAAATGATTGACTACACCCCGCTGTATCAAAGTCTTGAAGGCACACCGCTTGAGCACTGGCTGGATCCCTTGCCAGCGGCACTCGAACAGCGCATGGAAACGGCGCGCAAACACGGCGACCTGCCCCGCTGGCAAGCCTGCCTGGAGCTGTTACCCACGGTCCAGCAGCCAAGCGTTGATCTGCAAGATAGCGTCACCGTTGGTCGCGTCGGCGAGCTGACAGAGGACGACCAGGCACGCCTCGAGCAGGCGCTGCGCGGACTGCACCCCTGGCGCAAGGGGCCCTTCGACCTGTTCGGCATCCATATCGATACCGAGTGGCATTCGGACTGGAAATGGCAGCGCGTCGCCCCGCACCTTTCGCTGGAAGGCAAGCGGGTGCTCGATGTCGGCTGCGGCAACGGCTATTACATGTGGCGGATGTGGCAGGCCGGTGCGCAACAGGTCATAGGGGTGGACCCGAATCTGCTGTTCATGACCCAGTTTGAAGCGGTGAGTCGCTACCTGCCGGATGCGCCGGTCTGGCTATTGCCGCTGACGCTGGAGGACCTGCCTGAACCCACCGGCGGTTTCGACACCGTGTTTTCGATGGGTGTGTTCTACCACCGGCGCTCGCCGATCGATCATCTGCTGCAGCTCAAGGCATGCCTGGCACGGGGTGGCGAACTGGTGCTGGAAACACTGGTGATCGAAGGCGACGAGGACACCTGCCTGATGCCGCAGGACCGCTACGCTCAGATGCGTAACGTGTGGTTCCTGCCGTCAGTGGCCATGCTCGAGCGAATGCTGAGTCGCGCGGGGTTCATCAACATCCGCTGCGTGGACCTCAACCGCACCAGCACTGAAGAACAGCGCACTACCGACTGGATGCGTTTCCAGTCGCTCCCGGACTTCCTCGACCCTGAGAACCCAGCTTTGACCTGCGAAGGTCACCCGGCGCCACTGCGTGCCACGCTGATCGCCGAGCTGCCCTGATCCCTGTTTGATGAAAACGGCTTAGCCGAACACCGTGACGGTCTGGCGACTGATGGCGACCAGCTCGCCGCGTTCGTTCCAGGCCTTGGCGGCGGTATGGCCGTAGCCATCGCGGGCGCGCTCGATTTCGGCGCGGTACAGCAGTGATTCGGTATTGCCCACCTGCGGTTGTGGCTGCATGAACTCGATGGTCCAGGTCAGCGTACTGGCCGGAGCGCGCTGCGCCAGATGCGGCAGCACGGCTGGTGGCCACACATCCATCAATCCCAGAATATGCCCTTCGTGGATATCGCCCTCGTCCTGGCTGAAGCCCATCCAGCCGCCCATTTCGCGCTTGCGGCTGTTGGTAAATGGCAGGTCGCCGAAGAGCCAACGCACCGAGAAATGCTGAATGAAATCGGGGCTGATGCCCTTGACGAAAGGCAGCTCCTTGCAATCCTGCGGAGCATTTGCCTGCGGCGCGTCTTCCGCGGCGACGTCGACCACCGACTCACGGGATGCGCCGAAGCTGCCCTGAATGATGCACATGGTCTGCCCATTCTGCATTGCCCTGCCAAGCATCTGCGTCACTGCCTTACCCTCGCGCAGCACCTCACTCTCGACTTGCATGGGCTCCCCCGGCGCAACCGGGCCAACAAAGGTAATCGCCAGCGAACGAACCGGCCGGCCGCTTGCTTTGGCGCGCATGCCTTCGAATACCAACGCGGCGATCAAGCCGCCATAGCCAGCCCTGCCCTGCGCCCAGCTGGCAGGAACGGTAACCGTGTCGTCTGGAGATTCAGCCAGCGCAGCGAGCAAATCAGCGAAAGTCATTGGTGTCTCTCTTCGTGAATATTTTCAGTATGTTAGGGGATCATGCCAGGCCAGGAAAGGCGCCCCAGCCATCATCCATGCGCGGAATGGGGCCTTATCGTTCAACGTCTGAAATCAACCGCAGGCCGCATAACCAACCGAGGGCCAGCCAGGCTGCGGGGACGTCCGGCCAATCATGCTCGCCCAGACCCTCCAATTCAAATCCGGGCTCCCCGGCCCGTGCCAGCAATTGATTCTGCCACCAGCCCACATATTGACCGGAGCCAGGCGCGTAACGCTCAAGCATGACCGTGCGCAGCCTGAGGGGTAAGGATTCGAACAACAACACATCGATCGCCGGGTAGATCTTCTGTTCGTTTTCCAGATAGGCCGATTCCGCAACAGGCTGCAGATCCAGCTGCCGGGCCAACACGACTAGCTGCGCGGCGTATTCGCGGTGACTATGCAGCGGATCAAGCCGCACCCGCCAATCCAGCTGCAGCCGCTCAATCGCCTCTATCAGCGTATTGGCACCGGCACTGGGTGCATCCAGCAGGCTGGCCAGCCAGCGGCGCTGATGAACCGGCAGCCCTTGAACCAGCAACCCGAGCTCGGCACTGCTGGAACCCGGCCGGGGCTTCCAGGAGGACACTTCCGCATCAGGAATCGCCATCATCCGGGCGCAACGAGCGGGCCATTCGGCAGGTAACAACTGGTGCTGTAGCGCCTCCCAGCGTTTCACCAGGGTGTGTCGACGTTTCGCCAGCCAGCGCTCCATCAACCAGCGCGACCGTGATTTATGAGGTGTGTTCATCCTTGACCTTACCTAATCGTTCACGAATGCCATTGATGACGCCGCGGTTATCCTCCGCCAGCATCTCGCGGTCCGGCAGCGGCACCGCCCTGCACAAATCCAGGGTGAAATGACCCAGCCGCGCGCTGTATAGGCCGACACCAATCCCCTGGCCAATGCGGGCCGCGAGTTTTTCCATTATTCCGGACAGCAGGCTGTCACTCAGTGCGCCGATCGCCATTTCGGTCCCGCCAGCCAGGGCAATATTGCGCAGCACGTGACGCGCCAGACGCCAGCGCCCGAGCTGGCCCATCGGCAAGCCGAAACAGACGGCCACCCGCTGCATCATGCGCAGGTTGCGCCAGACTACCAACATCAGGTCCACTGCAACCCAGGGACTGGTCGCGACCAGCATGCCGGTGCCGATGGCGCCCCGGCGGACCATTTGCCGGGCCTGCACATCCAGCGGCTGATAGAACAACAGATTCAGCCGGCGGCTGACTTCATCGGCGCCGTGTGAGCCATCCAGATCGGCGCAGGCGATGCGCATCCGCGCCGCTAGCGGGGTATTGGCATAGAGCTGCTGCAGTCGATCGAGCCAGTCGACGGCCAGGCGTTCCCGCGGGTCGGCCAGCGCCGCCTGCATTTCCAGACGCAGCTGTTCCAGTTCGGTGAGCCGCCCGCGCTGACGGCGCAGGTCACGCCAGGCCATCAGGCCTGTGCCGGCAATCCCCACGCCTAGCGCGCCCAGCAGGCCACCGGCAACCGGATGCCATTGCCAGGCTGCCAGGGTCCAGGTTGACCATTCGTATACGGCACCGCCGAGCGCCACGGCAACGGCCGTGCGCCACAATCGGCGTGGCCACGGTGTTAAGGGGGGGGCGTTGATCGTGCCGGGTAACGGCAGCTCTTCGGCGATCTCCTGCTCGCGTGGCGTCAGCGTAGCCTCGCCAATAATCCTGGTGCGTTTGAGCTCTGCCTCGGTGGCGGGTTGCTCCCAGCTCTCAAGAATTCGGGTTTTCTCACGCCGCATCTCGTCCTGACTCATACCTGGCTCCCATCGATCAACCAACCGATCAGGTCATCCATACGGTAATGCGGAAAGGGTTCGTTACGGTGCAGGCCAGGCGGCGGTCGCAGTCTGAGCAGTTCAGGTCCGTCGACCTTGAGATCAAGCGGCAGATGCTCTGGAATGCTGCCAGGCTGATAGCGCACCCAGCCGGTTTTGCCGACCAGCCCAGCGACCAATGCATCACCCTCCTGGCGCGTCGAACGGATCGCCGCCAGGGGGAAGCCGCGTACCTTGACGCCGCCATGCCTGACCTCAGACAGACTGTCGGTAACCAGATCCTCCAGGCATTGCTGCACCGCGCGCTGCTGCCCGGGCACCACTTGATCCACCTTGGTCGCGCAGACCGCCAGTTGGTTGATGCGCGGCTTGAACAGCCGCTCGAAAAAGCTGTTACGGCCGTAGCGGAAACTTTCCAGTACCGACTCAAGACCCGCTTTCAGGTCGGTCAACGCCGGCTGACCGGCGTCCATCGGCGCAAGCATATCGACCAGCAGGATCTGCCGATCGAGACGGCTGAAGTGTTCGTCATAGAAGCCTTTGACGATGTAATCGCGATAATAGTTGAAGCGCGCCTCGCACTCGGCCCACCAGCTACCTTTGCCACCACTGCTGTGCTGATTGGCCGATAGCAGCGGTACGAAGCGCAGCATCTCCGGCGCGACGCCACTGCCCGGCAGCAAGAACCGGCCTGGCTGATTGCGTGCCAGGCCCGCTTCGCTGCGGCAGCGTCGCAGAAACAGCGTCCATTCCTCGGTCAGTTTTGCCAGTTGTTCCGGGGCGTGCGGCTGGTCCGCCGGCAGAGCCATCAGCTCGTCACGCAACGGGCCTGCCAGACTGCGGCGCGGCTCGGCATCCAGCCAACGGCGCATCTGTTCACACCATTGGCCATAACTCAGGCGCAGCAATGGCAGATCCAGCAGCCACTCGCCGGGATAATCCAGAATCTCCAGGCGCAGTGAACGCGGGCCTTGCAGCTTCTTCAGAAAACCACGGGAGCGAAAGCGCAGATCGACAATGACACGGGATAGATCCCGGGTGGATTCCGGCCAGGCGGCCGGATCCAGAGACAATGCGCGCAGGGCCTCGAGATAGGGAAACGGCTGTTCCACCGAATCGCGCTGCCAGCGCACCGACTCCAGACGGTCGAAGGGCGCGCGACGGGCCAGCAGACCGCGCTGATGATTTTCCAGCTGATTGATCAGACTGGTAATGAAGGTAGTCTTACCGGCCGCGCTCAGACCGGTCACCCCGACCCGCAGGCGCTGAGTAGTAAGACGGCCGGCCTGCTCCCGCGCCTGCTGTATCAGGCCGTTTTTTTTCCGTACTACCATGCACCTGCTCCAGTAATCATTTATGGTGAGCGCACGCACTCGGTTGTACCGCGTATTCAAAAGCTTGTTAAGTATTGCATAACAACTAAAAGGAATTGAGGTAGCACTAATGGCATATTCTGACACCCACAGCAAAACCATCGGTTACCTGTTGTGGATCTTCGGGTTCATGGGCGCTCACCGGTTTTACTATGGTAAGCCTTTGACCGGCACGCTCTGGTTTTTCACGCTGGGTCTGTTTTTCATCGGCTGGATTGTCGACCTGTTTCTGATTCCCTCCATGGATGAAAAGGCCGACCGGCGCTTTCGCAGCGGCCCTGTCAACTTCAACCTCAGTTGGGTGCTGCTCACCTTCCTGGGTATTTTTGGCGCACACCGTCTGTATCTGGGCAAGTGGATCACCGCCATAATCTATTTCTTCACCGGGGGCCTGTTTCTGCTCGGCGTGCTGTACGACTACTGGACGCTGAACGAGCAGATTTCCGAGAAGAACATTCAGCGCTCGTGGTAAGGCGAGCACTGAATGTGGCGCGAATCAGGTAAACTGGCTGCCGTTTTTCAACCGGGCAGAACCATGCTTACGCGTCTTTATCAGCTCATAGAGCACAGTTGCAGTCGTACCGCAGGTGCGCCCGCGCTCATGTGGCGTGACCAGACCCTTGATTACGCGCAGTTGTGGACTCAGGTAGAGGCGTTCGCTGGCAGCCTGCAGGCGCTCGGCGTGCAGCGTAACGAGCGCATCGCGGTCTACCTTCCGAAACAGCCCGAAACCGTCATCGCGCTGTTCGGCAGTAATCGTGCGGACGCGGTATTTGTTCCGGTCAATCCCCAGCTGAAAGCCCTTCAGGTCGGCCACATTCTGCGAGACGCAGGTGTTCGCTGGCTGGTCACCAGCGCGCAGCGGGCAAGCCAACTGACAGACATACTGGATGGTTGTGCTGGGCTTGCCGGGGTGATTCTGGTCGACAAAACTGCCGAGCTACCGATTCGAACTATCGTCTGGGCTGAGCTTCCAGTTGCCCCACCGCAGCCGAGCAAGGCGCTCGACTGCGATATGGCCGCGCTGCTCTACACCTCGGGCAGTACCGGTCAGCCCAAGGGCGTCATGCTCAGCCAGCGCAATCTGCTGGTAGGCGCGCAGAGCGTTGCCGAGTACCTCGGCAATACCGCCGAAGACCGTTTGCTGGCCGTATTGCCGCTATCGTTCGATTACGGCTTGTCGCAGCTGACCACGGCCTTTCTCTGCGGCGGCAGCGTCGTCCTGCTTGATTATTTGCTGCCGCGCGACGTCATCAAGGCCGTGGCTCGTTATCGGATAACCGGTCTGGCCGGTGTTCCGCCACTCTGGCAACAGCTGGCCGAGCTGGAATGGCCGAATGAGGCACGCTGCCTTCGCTATTTCACCAACTCAGGCGGACGCCTGCCCGCAGCCACCTTGCAAGCCCTGCGCGCCGCGCAACCGCAGGCGCTGCCCTACCTCATGTACGGGCTGACTGAGGCGTTCAGATCGACCTGGCTGCCGCCGCAACAAATCGATGACAAGCCCGGCTCCATCGGCGTTGCCATTCCCAATGCGGAAGTACTGGTCGTGCGTGAAGACGGCAGCCTGTGTGAGAGCGGTGAAGAAGGCGAGCTGGTCCATCGCGGCGCACTGGTTGGTATGGGCTACTGGAATGATCCATCACGTACCGCCGAACGTTTCCGTCCCGCGCCCTGCCAGCCACAGGAACAGCCGAGCGTAGAGCTCGCGGTCTGGTCCGGCGACCGGGTTTACCGCGATGCTGACGGCTTCATGTTCTTCGTCGGTCGCCGGGATGAGCAGATCAAGTGCTCGGGCTATCGGATCAGTCCCGACGAGATCGAACAGACGCTACTGG
Source organism: Pseudomonas saliphila (assembly GCF_008638345.1). Lineage (GTDB taxonomy): Bacteria > Pseudomonadota > Gammaproteobacteria > Pseudomonadales > Pseudomonadaceae > Halopseudomonas > Halopseudomonas saliphila. Next base: position 220,812 of record NZ_VTVA01000004.1, read on the forward strand.
AAAGCGGGCTGCTGGATGAAGCGGTGATTACCGGAGCAGAACACGTCACCCTGGGGCAGGCGCCCATTGCCATACTGCGTGGTAACCGGGCCAATGAAGCGCAACTGCAGGCCTGGCTCAAATCCCGTCTACCCAACTATATGCAACCTCAGGCGTGGATCTGGTGCGAGAGCATTCCGCGCAATGCCAACGGCAAGTACGATCGAAGTCTGCTGCGCCAACGCTATGCGCGACTGTTCGATAACGCCTGAGCTACGATCAACGCGCCCTGACGATTTAAGGTAGTTGAATGAAACCGGAAGACCTGCAGCTACTCCTGACCCGCGAGATGCCCTTTGGCAAGTACAAGGGGCGACTGATTGCGGATCTGCCCGGCCATTATCTGAACTGGTTTGCCCGCGAAGGTTTTCCCTCTGGAGAGATCGGCCGGCTGCTGGAGCTGATGCAAGAGATTGACCACAACGGGCTCTCCTATTTACTCGATCCGCTACGTAGCGACGCTCGCCGCACCCGACCTTGAGCGCTGTATACACGGCACTGTAGCCGTCGAAGCGATTCAGTCGTGTGTTTCTGGCGCTGCCGCCGATACGCGGCTCGTCAGTTACCTTTCGAAAGCACGATTGAAGCTTGCCGAAACCATTGACCAATCAGCCCGCTGATCTGGTCAACAGATTCTGAGCCTGCCGGGCTAGCGCAACCAATCCAGCGTAACCACCATCCTTCGCTCGCCCTGGCCCGGTACCGGCGAGCGGTGAACGATGCCCCTGCCCTCATTGCCGTGCCAGCGTTCGCCCTTGAATAATGCCACGTCCCCTGCCTTGAGCGTGCCCGACGGTTGTACTGCGGACCAGTCATCAGACCGTGGTGAGCCGATCGCATCGCGAGGCATCCGGCCTTCACCCAGCCACTGTGAGCCTGGTCCCGAGTACGTCGTGATCAAACGCACTGGCACCTGATCGACGTGCCAGCGCGGACACATGGCAGCGTCAAGGCTGCGCAGCCTGATTCCGGCCCGTCGCACCTCGAAAAGGCACACAAACATCTCGAAGAGCAACGTCAGGTCATCGATAAAATCGTCATACCCAGGCATGGCTGCACACTCTGGCAACAGACCGGACAGATGTTGCGGTCCGTTTTCCCGTGGCTCAAGCGTCACGGACTGGGAAACATGGGTGCCTGCAGCGAGCATCGTGCTGATAAAGCTCTGCAGCGGAGACGGCAACTCACGCTGCCATACCGCAAGATTGACAGTCGGCTCGAGAATGGACGGCAGGCTATCTGCCTGGGCACTCAGAACCTGGCATGGAGCATCCATGTGTTCATAAGCCAGCATCATGCGACCTCCGTGCACTGCTGGAAGGGGTCAGCCAGGGCAATCCAGGCTGCGGGGCCGCTTTCCAGTTCAACCGCTGTCAGCAGACAGGCATCCAGGTCTGCGTTCAGCTGCTCGAAATCGATATTCTGCCCAATGAAGACAAGCTCCTGTCGGCAGTCGCCAACCTGCGGATCCCACTTTTCCATAATGGCGTTGCGGCTCTCTTCATCCTGTGGCCATTGTGCTTCCGGCACTGCGGTCCACCAATGGCCGGCCTGGCCGTAGCGCATCAAGCCACCAGCCTGAGACCAGTTGCCAGCCTCCTCGGGGCGTGACGCCAGCCAGAAATACCCCTTTGAGCGCAGCAGCCGGCCATTGGTCCAGGGCTGATTGAGAAAGGCAAAGAAGCGCGCCGGATGAAATGGCCTGCGCGCCAGATAGCTGGTGGATGCAATGCCGTACTCCTCGGTTTCAGGCACATGCTCGCCGCGCATTTCCTTGAGCCAGCCAGGAGCCTGAGCTGCCTTCTCGAAGTTGAAACGCCGAGTATCAAGTATCCGGTCAAGCGGCACCTGCCCCATCACGGCAGGCACAATGTCCGCTTCAGGATTAAGGCTGCGCAGGATGGCCAGTAATTCCTCACGATGGTCGCTCGAGATAAGATCGGTCTTGCTGACCAACAGCACGTCCGCGAACTCTACCTGCTCGATCAGCAGATCGGTGATGGAACGTTGATCGTCTTCACCTAAGGTCTCGCCACGGCTGGCCAGGGCGTCCGCGGCGTGAAAGTCCTGCAGAAAGTTCAGCCCGTCCACCACTGTGACCATCGTGTCCAGGCGCGCCAGATCAGAGAGGCTACGCCCATCTTCATCGCGAAAGGTGAACGTTTCGGCCACAGGCATGGGCTCGGAAATCCCGGTCGACTCTATCAGCAGGTAGTCAAATCTGCCCTCGCCCGCAAGCTTCGCCACTTCCTCCAGTAGATCCTCGCGTAGGGTGCAGCAGATGCATCCGTTACTCATTTCCACAAGGCGCTCTTCCGCCCGATTCAGACTGACATCGCGCTGGACTTCGCCGCCATCGATGTTGATTTCGCTCATATCGTTAACGATTACGGCCACACGCAGATTCTCGCGATTCTTCAGAATCTGGTTGAGCAAGGTGCTTTTGCCGGCGCCAAGAAACCCCGAAAGAACTGTAACGGGCAGCGGGGTATTGTGAGCATTCATCAAATAGTCTCCATGTACGAGTTACTTGTTATAACATAACAATATGATCATGGGAATAATAGGACCGCCTTTCATTATGCTGGCGCAATTCACAGGCAGCCTGAATATTGCCGGGCATGCTTTCTCCGTCCGTTGGCCAGATCCCGAAGAAGGCATCGCCGAGCTGGTCAAGCGCTCTACCCTGGCAATACAATCTGGCTCCGAGAAGGAGCGCTTGATGACGCTGAAGCGTAACCGCTGAGGCTCAAAGATCCTTTCCGCTATTCAACCGGGACAGCCATGACAACCCACGCCGCTTTCGACAATCTACATATCCACGCCAGCCAGCTGCTGATCAATGGCCAGACGCTACACCAACTGACCTTGCGTGCCGGCCAGACGCCGTTCTATGCCTATGACCGCGCACTGATCCAGCGCCGGGTGACTGAGCTGCGCAGCGCCCTGCCCGACCGTGTAGAACTGCATTACGCGATCAAGGCCAACCCCATGCCGGCGGTGGTGCAATTGATGGCTGGCGAAGTCGACGGGCTGGATGTCGCCTCGATAGGTGAGCTGCGGACGGCTCTGGATACCGGGATGAACCCCCAGGAGATCAGCTTCGCCGGGCCGGCCAAGGGTGACCATGAACTGGCCGCGGCGATCGTCAGCGGCATCATGCTCAACGTTGAATCAACCGGTGAGCTGACGCGCATCCGGCGGCTCGCGGAACAACTCGGACTGCAGCCACGCATCGCCCTGCGGGTGAATCCCGACTTCGAGCTCAAGTCCTCCGGCATGAAGATGGGCGGCGGGGCAAAGCCGTTCGGGATTGATGCGGAACAGATACCCGCTCTGCTGGACAGCCTGCGCGCCGGTCCGTTACAGCTTTGCGGCCTGCACATCTTCAGTGGCTCTCAGAACCTTCGTCAGGCGGCAATCGAAGAAGCTCAACTGCAGACCTTTGCCCTGGCCAAGCGCCTCAGCGAGGTCTGGGGTAAGCCTTTTGAGTTGATCAATCTGGGCGGAGGACTGGGCATCCCCTATTTTCCGGGTGAGCAACCGCTTGACCTGCCAGCCGTAGGCAGCCACCTACAGGGGCTTATCGATGCCAACGCGCAGTGGCTTGGCGAGACCCGCCTGATCATGGAGCTGGGACGTTATCTGGTAGGCGAAGCCGGCTACTACGTGTGCCGCGTGATTGAGCGCAAGGAAAGTCGCGGCCAAACCTATCTGATGTGTGATGGCGGGTTGCACCATCATCTCGCCAATTCGGGGAATTTCGGGCAGATACTGCGCAAGAACTATCCGGTGCTTATCGGTAACAAGGCCGACCTGCCACCGACCGAGACGGTGACGGCTCAGGGTCCGCTCTGCACGCCACTGGATATCCTGGCGGACAAGATCAGCCTGCCCGAAGCCGCGCCGGGCGACTGGCTGGTAGTGCTGCAATCGGGTGCCTACGGTGCCAGCGCCAGTCCTGCATCCTTCCTGGGGCATCCTGCAGTGGTGGAGTTACTGGTCTGAGCTAGCGAGGTTCTGGCCAGCTAGATCGGATCGTTCCGGTACAACAACTCATCCGGCAGATGGATCAGATAGTCCTCCGCCTCAGGCGGCATCTGCAGGTGATACCCCTGCGTCTGCAAATTAGCCATGACCTTGCGTACATCCTCCCGTGCCAGCTTGCGCTCCTCGGTCAGGATCAGATCCATGGCGTGCTCGGGTACGCCAAAAACAACCGACAGATGCCCAGGCAGTTCTGCCAAGTCGGTTTCCTTCGGCACGTACAGATACATGCCAGGTTTGCGCTTGCTACGGTAGATCGACACTTCAATTTGCATACTTAACCCGCATTAACCACGTCCAATAACTCGGCGCCCATCAATTCGCGCCGCCAGCCATTCAATTCATTGGGCAGACTGTAAGGTCCTGCTGGATACCCTGTGCGTACTATGGCCTCCAACACTTTTTTGCGCAGCATCACTTCAGGCGCGATATTCAACTTGGCGGCATGCTGTTGCCCTACCCTGCGCAAGGACTTCAACAGCCGGTTGGCATCCGGCGGTAAGGGCTCAGGCAACCGTTGCGGCCATTCTGGTTCAGGAACCGACTGGCCCTGCCGAATAAGCTCCAACACCATCTCCCCGTCATGGCGCACCGAGCGCGGATGCATATCCTCGATCCGTGACAGAGCCTGCAGCGAATCGGGCTGGCGTTGCGCAATCGGAACCATGGCCGACTCACGGAGAATGCGGTTACGCGCCTGATCTCGCTGTCTCGCTTCGCGCTCGCGCCACTCCGCCAGCATCTTGAGTATCGCCAGCTCGGCCGGCTTCAAGCGCCAGGCTTGCTTGATGTTCTGGTACGCATACTCGGGGTCCTGCAGTACGCCAACATGGCTGCCCTGATCAGCGGTATCGCTCAGCAACCAGGAGGTCAGGCCCGCCGCCTCGATGCGTGGCGCCATGAGCTCATAGATCTGTGCCAGATGCAGCGCGTCGTCGGCTGCGTATTGCAACTGCGTCGGGCTAAGAGGCCGCTGCAACCAGTCCGAGCGCGTTTCATCCTTGGCCAGATCGAGGTCCAGCAGCGCCTTCACCAGCCGGGAATAGCCCATGGAAAAGTCCATGCCCAGATACGCGGCGGCAAGTTGGGTATCGAATAGCGGCTGCGGTACCACCCCGCACAGGTGATGAAAGACTTCCAGATCTTCACTGCAGGAATGAAACACCTTGATCACGCCGGGTGCAGCCAGCAGGTCGACCAGCGGTGCCCAATCAGTGATGGCCAATGGATCGATCAGATACGCGTGCTCGCCATCGCCGATCTGGATCAAACCGGCTATCGGATAGAACGTCTCGGTCCGCACAAACTCGGTATCAACAGCCACATAGGGTAGCTTGAGCCATTGTTCGCACCACTGTGCGAGCACGTCATTGCGGTCGATAAATACTGTTTTCGCCTGGATCACTTCCATCATGTTTTCCTCGTTTCGCGGCGAGCCGCGACGAAACGTCAACAGACCCAAACCAGACGCGAGTATACCTGATCCACCCCGAGCCGCACCGCACCCACGGACGCTAAAAGTTTTGCATTTGCTATCAAGAACGCCGCATTGGGGCCGATACCAGAGTCTGAAGCCTTTTCTTCAATGCAGCCCGCGGGGAAACGGCAACAGATCCTAGAGCAATACCCCCTGGCAACGGATTCAGCATGGTTTCTTTCAAGCATGTACCTTTGAAATATAAGTTCTGGGCAGTGAACGGCGTTAGCTTCGTCAGTCTGCTGCTACTGGTATTAGTCGCCCTGTACGCCGAGCAAAACACCTTGCACAGCGAGCGCAAAGCCCTGGCCGCCTCGTTGATCAGCAGCCTGCCGGAGCATCAGAGCGTACCCGGCCTGACCTGGCTCACCCCGCCAGTAACGGGTGGTCAACTTACATCCGGCCCCGGGGGCCAGGCCCTGTGGGTCGCGCGAGCGGACCTGAAGCCGCCTGCAAGCGAGAATTTGTTCGGGTTGTGGAGCATGCGTGTAAACGGACAGCAGCGCCTCCTCGGCGTGCAGCGTCAGGACTTTTTCTCGTTGCTGATAGCCAGGATTCCAACCTACGCGCCGAGCGTGTTTTTGTTGATGCTCGGCGTCCTGCTGGTCTCGCAGGTGCTGATCCTGTTCATCACCCGACACATCATCGCGGTACGGGATGTAATGCTGGCCGTGCAGGAAACCGGTGATCTGCGGCTGCGTGCCAGGGCAGACACCCGTGATGAAGTGGGCTCCATAGCCAGCGCCTTCAACGCCATGCAGAGTGCACAGCAAGAGGTGGTTGGCTCGGTTCGTCAGGCCGCAGAACAACTGGATCGAGGCGCGAGCGAGCTGGCGGGCCTGATGGTGCGGGTGCGCGATGGCATGACTGCACAACAAGGCGAAACCGATATGGTTGCCGCGGCGGTCAATGAGATGGGCGCCACGGTACAGGATATAGCCGGCAACACAGCGCGATCCAGCGAACGCTCCCACCGTGCCGACGTGCTCGCTCTGGAGGGCCGCGATCAGGTCATGCAGGTCAGTCAGACCATTACCGGCTTGGCCACCAGCATCGAACGCTGCACTCAACACATGCAGAAACTCGAAGGCCACAGCAAGGAAATCAGCGGCGTAGTCAGGGTCATCGGTGAGATCGCAGAACAGACCAATCTGCTGGCACTGAACGCCGCCATCGAAGCTGCTCGCGCAGGTGAGTCCGGGCGCGGCTTCGCGGTCGTCGCCGACGAGGTGAGAGCGCTGGCCCAGCGGGTTCAGGCCTCCACTAACGAAATACAACGGATGATCGAGGGGCTGCAACGCGGAACTGGCGACGCTGTGCAGGACATGCAGGCCAGCGCAAAACTGACCCACGAATCAGTCGAACAGGTAGAAAAGGCAGGGGTCTCACTGGGCGAAATCACCGCCGCGGTCAGTGCAATTCGTGCAGGTAACTCCGAAATTGCCTCGGCAGTCGAACAGCAAAGTCAGGCGGCTGAGGCGATCACCCAGAGCGTTATCCAGATACGGGATGTTACCGAACAGACCGTGGACCAGACTCGACAGAGCGCCACAACCAGCGAACAACTGGCCGCCCTGGCGCATCAGTTGACGGACTCGGTAAGTAGACTCAAAACCTGAGACTGGAAGTGGACATCATTGCCAAGCGGGGTGCAATGACGTCCACTTCCGATACAGAAAGGTTAACGCTTACTGCAGGGCGATGCGGGCACGGTTCTTTTCGACAGTCGCCGCGCCAATGCCTGATACATCGGACAGGGATTCAACGGAAGCGAAACTGCCATTGGCCTCGCGGTAAGCCACGATGGCGTCCGCCTTGGCGGCACCGACGCCCTGTAGCGTTTCGGCAATTTCTGCAGCGCTGGCGCTATTGATGTTCACCGAAATAACGGAGGCCGGGGCTGCAGATGTTTGTGCAACAACCGGGAGTGCGAACCAGGACGACAGGACAAGCAGTACAGCAAGATATATAGCTTTCATAGGATTCTTCCTTGATTTGAGTGTGCGCCGCACTGCCGGGCAAAGCACCAGCGAGCTGGCCGACTATCCCTGCGGCATCCCAAACGTAGAATAACCAACCCCCATGAAGCAAAACGGATCACGCCGTTTGTGATCCGTTAGCCAAAGCCTCCGCTGCTACTGTGCGGTACGTCTAGATTGCAGACAACCCGCGCTGCAGATCCGCGCGCAAGTCTTCTACATCTTCCAGCCCCACCGCCAGACGGATCAGACCTTCGTTGATCCCGGCCGCCAGGCGCACTTCAGGCGCCAGGCGGCCGTGGGTCGTACTGGCAGGATGGGTGATCGTGGTCTTGCTGTCTCCCAGGTTGGCGGTTATCGACAGCATCCGTGTGGCATCGATGAAACGCCAGGCCGCGTCGCGACCGCCGTCGAGCTCGAAACCCACTACCGCACCAAAGCCACTCTGCTGCGATCTGGCCAGCTCGTGCTGCGGATGGGATGGCAGCCCGGCGTAGTACACCCGCGCGATAGCCGGTTGTTGCTCAAGCCATTCGGCGAGGATCTGAGCATTGGCGCAATGTTCCCTCATGCGCAAGCGAAGCGTCTCGAGCCCCTTGAGAAACACCCAGGCGTTGAACGGACTAAGGGTTGGGCCAGCAGTGCGCAGGAACCCGACAACTTCCTTCATTTGTTCGCTGCGTCCGGCAACCACGCCGCCTAGGCAACGCCCCTGCCCATCGATATATTTGGTTGCCGAGTGCACCACGATATGTGCGCCCAGCTCCAGCGGCTTCTGCAGCGCTGGGGTGCAGAAACAATTATCCACGACCAGCCAGGCGCCCTGCTCGTCCGCGACCGCAGCCAGGCCACGGATATCGACCAGCTCGGCCAATGGATTGGACGGAGATTCGACAAAGAACATTCTGGTATTCGGCTTGCACGCTGCACGCCAGCCGTTCAGATCAGCGAGGCCTACGTAATCAACCTCGACCCCGAAGCGCTTGAAGTACTTGTCGAACAGGCTGACGGTGGCACCGAATACGCTACGCGAGACCAGAATATGGTCGCCGGCCGAACAGAGGCTCATGACCGTAGCCAGGATCGCTGCCATGCCCGAGGCAGTGGCAACGGCCTGTTCTGCGCCTTCGAGCGCGGCGATGCGCTCTTCGAAGGTACGTACCGTCGGGTTCATATAGCGCGAGTAGACGTTACCTGGCGCGTCGCCGGCGAAGCACGCTGCCGCGTCCGCGGCACTGCGAAATACGTAGCTTGAGGTCAGGAACAGGGGTTCGCCGTGTTCCGCCTCCGGGCCGCGGCGCTGGCCCGCTCGCACTGCCAGCGTATCGAAGCCGGCATCGGCCAGATCACTGTCCAGCCGGCCTGGTTCCCATTCAGTTGTCATGTCAGTCTCAGCCGTTATGCTTATGCAGGTCGATCATTTCGTTGTGGCTCTCGCCACCAGCCAACGCGGCGTCATTACGCGCCTGTTCGATCTTGCCGAGATACGCTTCATTCACATCGCCGGTGACATACTCACCATCGAACACGGAACAGTCGAAGCGTCCAAGGTCCGGGTTGCCCTCGCGTACGGCGTCCACCAGATCTTCAAGATCCTGGTACACCAACCAATCGGCACCGATCAACTCACAGACCTCTTCGGTCGTGCGGTCATGCGCAATCAGTTCATGGACGCTCGGCATATCGATACCGTAGACGTTCGGGAATCGCACCGCAGGGGCCGCCGAGCAGAAATATACATTCTTGGCACCGGCTTCACGGGCCATCTGGATGATCTGCTTGCAGGTAGTACCGCGGACGATGGAGTCGTCTACCAGCATCACGTTCTTGCCGCGGAATTCCAGTTCAATTGCATTGAGCTTCTGGCGAACCGACTTCTTCCGTGCTGCTTGCCCGGGCATGATGAACGTCCGGCCGATATAGCGATTCTTGACAAAACCTTCACGAAACTTGACGCCCAGATGGTTAGCCAGCTCCACAGCAGAGGTGCGGCTGGTGTCAGGGATCGGGATCACCACGTCGATGCCGTGTTCAGGCCGCTCGCGCAGGATTTTCTCGGCAAGCTTTTCACCCATACGCAGGCGAGCCTTGTAGACCAGAATGCCGTCAATCATCGAGTCCGGCCGCGCCAGATAGACGTGCTCGAAGATGCACGGCGAATACTGTGCATTGTCGGCGCAGTGGCGGGTAAACAGCTCACCCTTCTCGGTGATATAGACCGCCTCCCCCGGCGCCAGATCGCGAATCAGCTCGAAACCCAGCACATCAAGCGAAACACTTTCCGAGGCGATCATATACTCCACGCCGTTTTCCGTTTCGCGTTTGCCGAACACGATGGGACGGATCGCATTCGGATCGCGGAAACCGACAATTCCGTAACCGGTGATCATGGCAATGGCTGCATAACCACCGCGGCAACGGGTATGCACGGCGCGCACGGCATTGAAGATATCTTCTTCACCGGGCTGCAATTTGCCGGCACGGGCCAGCTCATGTGCAAAGACGTTGAGCAGCACTTCCGAATCGGAGTTGGTGTTCACATGACGCAGATCAGATTCGTAGATTTCCCGTAACAGCTGCTCGACGTTCGTCAGGTTACCGTTGTGCGCGAGCGTGATGCCATACGGCGAGTTGACGTAGAACGGCTGCGCTTCAGCCGAACTGGAGGATCCTGCCGTGGGATAACGGACGTGACCAATCCCCATGTTACCGATCAGACGCTGCATATGACGTTGATGAAAAACATCACGTACCAGGCCGTTGTCCTTGCGCAGGAATAATCGCCCCCTGTCACTGGTTACGATGCCGGCGGCGTCCTGGCCGCGATGCTGCAGGACGGTCAAGGCATCATAGAGCGCCTGATTAACGTTCGACCTGCCCACTATGCCAACAATGCCACACATACCTGAACCCTTTCGTTAACGTGGAAACGCGCTCGCCGAGAGGCGGAAATCAGCGACCTATCAGACCCAGGATGAAATCCTTGGACCAGTCGGCCACCAGTAAAAAATGGGGAATGAGTTGTGATTGCCGCCACCAGTCATCAGCTTCGACCGGCGCCAGGCTCAGCAGCCCCGCAGCCACTACGACCAGTAGGACACCTCGGGCGGCGCCGAACACCATCCCGAGAAAACGGTCAGTGCCTGATAGACCGGTCGCCACGACCAGCTGACCGATCAGATAATTGAGCAATCCACCCAGAATCAATGTGAGAACGAAGAGGATACCGCAGGCCACGATCACACGCAGCGATGGCGTTTCGATATACCCGATGAGCAGATCCGCAAAGGCTCCGCCAAACATCCAGGCTACCAGGCCAGCTATCACCCAGGTCGTGAGGGACAAGGCCTCCTTGACGAAGCCGCGGGTAAGGCTGATTAAAGCCGATACGACGACGGTACCGATAATTACCCAATCAACCCAGGTGAAAGTCACTATTCGACGCCCTGCTGCGAAAAGTGCGTCATTCTAACAGAGCGCCGTAACGGACCGGAATATCATTGAGCGCGATTATCCGAGTCGTACCCTACGACCATCCCCTGGCTGCCATGCCGGCGCGCCAACTCATCGCGCAGACGATTGGCGCCTTCACGATCGATCACCGGCCCTACATACACCCGAGTCAGGGATTTGCCGTCGACAGTCGACGACCGGGTATACGCATTGTATCCCTGTGTCAGCAGCGTCTCGCGCAGCCCTTGAGCATTGGCGTCACTGGAGAAGCTGCCCAGCTGCACGACCCAGTCGCCCGCGGGTGCCGCAGCGGGAGCCGGTGCACTTGGTGTCGAAGTCGGCTCTTCCTGCACGACAGGCGCCGGCTCGGTGACCACGGCGACTGCTGGTTCTGGTGGTGTGGGTGGTTCGCTTGGCTCAGGCAAGGGAATCGGCGCCGGGTCCGGCAGAGGCGTCGGCGGCAGGTCCGGAACCTGTTCCGGTTGCGGTAGCTCCACAGGTGCCGCTACGTCAATCTCTCGCTCATCCATCTGCGGAGCAGGCGGCGCGTCGACTTCCACCGTGACCGTCTCATCCTGCCCGGACAGCAGCATGGGCAAGAACACTACGGCAGCTACGATAAGTACCAGTGCACCGATAATGCGCTGCTTAAGGCCTTGATCCATCGGTGAGCTCCTCAGTGTGTTCGGAAAGCCAGAGTATGGCGTCTGCCACGCAAAAAAACGATCCGAAAATCACTATTTCGGTGGTCGCCGGGGTATTGTCCAGGGCATCGCGCAATGCCTCGGCGACAGACTCGAACAGCTCGACTCGCTCGCCCCTGGCGATCAGATGTTCTGCCAACTCGTCAGCACAACGACTGCGCGGACTGGGCAGCGGCGTAACCGCCCAGGATTCGAACTTGCCACTCAGCGGCTCAACCACGCCCGAGAGATCCTTGTCCGACAGCAGGCCAAAAATCGCATGACGGGTAGCCGCCCGATGCGTCAACGACCTCGCGAGAAAGGCCGCTGCGTGGGGGTTATGCCCGACATCCAGACATACTCTGCGCGGCTGACCGAGCCAACTCACAACACGCCAGTCGAGCCGCCCTGGGACATAGGCGTCGCGCAGCGCCTGCGCAGACAGCGTGTCTGATAAGTTCAGGCCAGCCGCCCAGAAGGCCTGCATCGCAACGGCAATATTGTCCCGTGGAAGCCGTACGACGGGAAGCTCGTTCAGCGTTCGTGGCTGACCATTGTGATCGATGCCCTGCAGCTGCCAATGTCCGCTGCCGGATTCTTTCCAGTCAAACTTCGAACCCTGTTGTAGCAACGTGGCGTCCAGCCGCTTCACTTCCCCGATAAAGCTCTCAGGCAGATCGCGCTCGCCACATACCACTGGTCGCCCCCGGCGCAGAATGCCAGCCTTCTCGTACCCGACCAATTCCCGGGTATCGCCAAGATATTCCTGGTGATCCAGCCCGATACTGGTTACCACCGCAACACTCGCATCAACTACGTTGACGGCGTCGAGCCGCCCACCGAGGCCCACTTCAAGCACCACGGCGTCCAGCTCAGCGTCCTTGAACAACCACAGCGCGGCAAGCGTACCAAACTCGAAATAGGTGAGCGAAACGTCGCCACGCGCCTGATCGACAGCCTCGAACGCCTTGCACAACTGATCGTCCGTAGCCAGTTGCCCGGCGACACTGATGCGCTCGTTATAACGAAGCAGATGCGGCGACGTATACACGCCGGTCCGCTTGCCAGCCTGGTGCAGCAGTGAGGCAAGGACAGCACAAGTACTGCCCTTGCCATTGGTGCCGGTGACGGTGAAGACCAGCGGTGCGGGTCGAAGCACCTCCAGCCGCCTGGCAACACTGCTGACCCGTGCCAGCCCCATATCGATTTCTTTAGGGTGCAACTGCTCCAGACGGGTCAACCATTCGGCAAGGCTGCGCGGGGGCATCAGGCCTCGTCTGCCTCATCGTCAGTAGTCTCGACCAGCTCGGTTCCCGGCTGAAGCGGAACGCCTGTCATCATCGACAGAATGCTGGCGACCCGGTCGCGCATTTCGATACGAGACACGATCATATCCAACGCACCATGCTCAAGCAGGAATTCACTGCGCTGGAAGCCGGCAGGGAGTTTCTCACGGACCGTCTGTTCGATAACCCGCGGACCGGCAAAACCGATCAAGGCGTTGGGTTCGGACATGTTGAGATCACCGAGCATCGCCAGACTTGCCGACACACCACCATATACCGGATCGGTCATCACCGAGATGAAGGGAATGCCTTCTTCCTTGAGTCGGGCCAGCGCAGCGCTGGTCTTGGCCATCTGCATCAACGAGAACAGCGCTTCCTGCATTCGCGCACCACCCGAAGCCGGGAAGCACACATAGGGGATGCGTTCACGCAGGGCGATTTCTGCGCCGCGTACAAAACGCGCGCCCACCACGCTGCCCATGGAGCCACCCATGAAGCTGAATTCAAAGGCGCTGGCAACAATCGGCATGCCCCTCAGCGTGCCTTCCATGACCACCAGCGCATCCTTCTCGCCCGTCTCCTTCTGAGCGGCGATCAAGCGATCCTTGTATTTCTTGGTGTCGCGGAACTTCAACTTGTCCACCGGCTCCAGCTCAGCAGCCACCTCGGTACGACCGTCCTTATCCAGGAAGATGTCCAGTCTGCGACGAGCGTTGATGCGCAAATGATGTTCACACTTGGGACATACATCCAGATTCTTTTCCAGTTCAGGCCGGTACAGCACCGCATCGCAGGAGGGGCATTTACGCCACAAGCCTTCTGGTACGCTGCTCTTCTGGGCCTCGGAGCGCACGATGGAAGGAATCAGTTTATCCACCAGCCAGTTGCTCATTGCCAATCCTTATGTATGTTGTTTGCTAGAAGTGAACTGCTCACCGGTCCATCGCCTGTCGCATGTCTCTGATGGTCGCGACGATCGCGTCACGGGCCTGTTGCGGCTGGTTGGCGTAGGTCGCGATCTTGTTGACCAATACCGAGCCAACCACCACGCCGTCGGCCACCTTTCCCACCGCCGCAGCGGATTCACCATCGCGAATACCAAAGCCCACACCGATAGGGAGATCAGTCACAGTGCGCAGCCCTTCGAGTTTAGTTGCCACATCGGTGACGTTCAGAGCACTGGACCCGGTCACACCTTTCAGTGAAACATAATAGACATAACCACTGGCCTGTTCGCAGATACGTCGCGCCCGGTTCAATGTGGTAGTCGGTGACATCAGGAAAATACAGTCCAGCTCATACTGTTTGAAAAAGCCAATCACGTCATCGGCTTCCTCGGGAGGCAGGTCCACCGTCAACACGCCGTCCACTCCCGCTTCGGCCGCCTCACGGGCGAAGGTTTCATAACCCATACGCTCCATCGGGTTCAGATACCCCATCAGCACCACCGGCGTGGTCTGATTCTGCTCCCGGAACGAACGCACCATCTCCAACACCTGGCGCAGACTCACGCCGTGTAACAAGGCGCGCTCCATTGCTTGCTGAATCACCGGGCCGTCGGCCATAGGGTCGGAAAAGGGTATACCCAGTTCGATGATGTTGGCCCCGGCCTCAACCAGCGCGTGCATCAATGGCAGCGTCATGGATGGATCGGGATCCCCTGCGGTGACATAGGGAATCAGGGCTTTGCGGCCTTCACTGCGCAGGTTCTCAAAACACTGTTGAATTCGGCTCATTTCAGACTCTTTCTAGATGCTTATTCCGTCAATACCTGCAACGGTGTGAATATCCTTGTCACCGCGCCCGGACAGGTTGATCACAATACGCTGGTCCTGACGCATGGTGGCGGCGAGCTTCATACCGTAGGCAACCGCATGACTGGACTCCAACGCCGGCATGATGCCCTCGATACGGGTCAGCTCACGAAACGCGGCTAGCGCTTCGTCATCTGTGATACTCACGTAATTGACCCGACCGATATCCTTCAGCCAGCTATGCTCGGGACCCACACCGGGATAATCGAGGCCAGCGGACACCGAATGCGTTTCGACGATCTGACCCGCGTCGTCCGACATCAGGTAGGTGCGGTTGCCATGCAATACGCCTGGAAGTCCCGCACACAAGGGCGCTGCGTGCTGGCCTGTCTCGATACCGCGCCCGCCAGCTTCAACGCCATACATCTGCACCGCGGAATCCTCGAGGAACGGATGAAACAGGCCTATCGCATTGGAGCCGCCACCCACGCAGGCGACCAACGCATCCGGCAATTCACCGGTCTGATCCAGGCACTGTTGACGGGCTTCACGGCCGATCACACACTGAAAATCGCGCACCAGCTTGGGGTACGGATGCGGACCAGCTACGGTGCCGATGATATAAAACGTGTCATCCACGTTGGTAACCCAATCGCGCATCGCCTCGTTCATCGCATCCTTGAGCGTCTTCGACCCAGAGGTCACCGGAATGACCTCGGCGCCCAACAGTTTCATGCGGTAGACGTTCAGGGATTGGCGCTGAACATCCTCAGCGCCCATGTACACCTGACACTTCAGGCCCAGTCGGGCGGCCACTGTGGCGGTCGCGACACCGTGTTGGCCGGCACCAGTTTCGGCAATGACCCGCGGCTTGCCCATATGCTTGGCAAGCAACGCCTGGCCGATAGTGTTATTCACCTTGTGCGCGCCAGTGTGATTGAGATCTTCGCGCTTGAGGTAGATCTGCGCTCCCCCAACCTTGGCTGTCAGACGCTCGGCCAGATACAGCGGCGATGGCCGCCCAACGTAGTGCGCGAGGTCGCGATCAAACTCGGCCTGAAAATCCGGATCTACGGACAACCGGTTGTACAGCGACTCAAGCTCTTCGAGCGCATCCATCAATGTCTCGGATACAAAACGTCCGCCATAGGGCCCGAAATGCCCCCGCTGGTCCGGAACAGCTGAAAAGTCGATCGGATTAGAGTCAGACACGCTTGGCCTCTCTGATAAAAGCGTTGATTTTGTTGATATCCTTTTTACCCTTGGACAGCTCCACCCCGCCGCTTACATCGACAGCCCAAGGCTGAGCCTGACTAATCGCCTCCTGGACATTGCTGGCGTCAAGTCCGCCGGCCAGTACCAGGGACCATGGGCGCTCTGCAGGAATCATCGTCCAGTCAAAGACTTCGCCCGTGCCGCCAGGTACGCCGGGGCGATAACTGTCGAGCAAAATTCCGCAGGCACCTGGCCAGTGAGCAGCCGCTGCATTGACGTCCTGCCCGGGCTTGACGCGAATGGCTTTGAGGTAGGGTATTTCAAACTGTTGGCAGAAGCTGTCTGGTTCGTTGCCATGAAACTGCAACATATCCAGGCGAACCTGAGCCAGCACGTCGCGAATCTGCTCGGCAGTCGCATCGACGAACAACCCCACGGTGGAAATGAAGGGTGGCAGCGCGCGCTGGATGGCGCGGGCCTGTTCGATACTGATGGCACGTGGACTGGCTGCGTAAAATACCAGACCGAGGGCGTCGGCACCGGCGTGCGCCGCGGCCAGCGCGTCCTCCACCCGGGTGATGCCACAGATTTTTACTCGTACCATTCGCTATGCCCGTATGAATCGAGGGCTGACGATAGTATCAGATCAACTGGAGAGCGTCAGTCGTCCAGCGAATTCAACGCAGAGAGAAAATGCGGCCCCATGTAACGGGTCGGCAACTGGAAGTGCTCCGGGTAGGTTACATCCACCAGGTACAGACCAAAAGGCGGCGCGGTCAACCCCCCTTCACGCCGATCCCTGCTTTCGAGCACCTCGGTGGCCCACTCTACCGGCCGTTCACCGCAGCCTATTTCCATCAACACGCCAGCGATATTGCGCACCATATGATGAAGGAAAGCATTCGCCCGCACGTCCAGCACAATGAACTGACCGAAGCGAACCAGTCGCAGATGGTGGATAGTCTTGACCGGTGACTTGGCCTGACAGGCGATCGCCCGGTAAGCGGTAAAGTCGTGCTCGCCGACCAATAGCCGCCCCGCCTGCTGCATGCGTTCAATATTCAGCGGTCGATAATTCCAGGTCACCTCATGAGCGAGATGGGCGGGCCGCACCGGGTCGTTGTAGATCACATACCGATAACGCCGGGCCTTTGCGGAAAACCGGGCATGGAAATCCAGCGCTACCGGCTGTGCCCATGCGAGACTGATATCAGCAGGCAAGTTGGCGTTGGCCCCATGGAACCAGTTAGCCACAGAGCGTGTGGCATCGCTGTCGAAGTGAATGATCTGGCTGGACGCGTGAACGCCCGCATCAGTGCGGCCCGCACATACGGTTTTGACGGGATGATTGGCCACTCTGGATAGGGCTTTTTCAACCGCCTCCTGCACGCTGCGGACGCCAGACTGCTGACGCTGCCAACCACGGTAGGCTGTGCCGCGGTACTCAATACAGGCGGCTACCCTTGAAACAACAGCGGCCGCCTCAGGGGCGGCCGCTTCGAAGGTTTGTGAAACCATGTGTCAGGCCAGTTGCTCCATCATCTCGCGCGCATCCTTCTGCTGTTGATCGTTCCCTTCTTCAATCACTTCAGCAAGGATATCACGCGCGCCCTCCTCGTCCCCCATGTCCACGTAGGCTCGGGCGAGATCCAGCTTGGTCGCACACTCATCAGTACCTGAGAGGAAGTCAAATTCGTCCTCCATGCTCTCGCTCATGGCCTGATCGGTCGGGATGTTTCCGGTGAAGGGATCCAGCGCATCCGGCAGTGAGGAGCGGTCCGCAGACTCTGCCTCGGCAGCTTCTGTCTCGGCTTCGACTGACGCATTCATCTCTGTTTCAAAGTCGGCAAGGTCTGCATCCGTGAATCCAAAATCCTCGGTCGGCGAATCGGCTTTCGCTTCCTCGGCGCTGACAGAGCTCTCCACTTCGAGCGGATCGATAACATCGAACTCGGTGAGTGCGTCGCCTGCGACTCTTGGAGGCAGCACCAGATCAGAGTCATCGTCGTCGGCATCGAACGCGGACGTTTCGGCTGAAGACTCGAGGTCGTCGTCCAGATCAAGGCTGAAACCCGATGCGGCGGCTTCATCGATTGGGTCAGGCTTAGCCAGCTCCTCGGCAAGTGAGTCGTCGAGGTCGAAATCCAGGTCGAACGCGTCACTGTCAGTCTTTTCTTCTTCAAACAAGCTGTCTGCAGAAGGAGTGGTAGGCTCATCAAGGTCGCCGAAATCAAAATGGCGAGGCTCTTCGTCGAACAGCGAATCACTGGTCTCATCAGCAGCGCTCGACGACGTATCCAGATCCAGATCAAAGTCATTTTCGTCGAAGTCGCTTATCACCATCGATGCGCCAAGCAATCCTGCAGCCATCGCCGGGAAGCGTGCATGCATGTCTTCCAGTTGCTTATCCGCGCCGCCCAGGTGCTCCACCGCTTCAGCCTGTTCGGCATAGCTTTGCGGGTGTTCCTGAAGCGCCTCGACTTCCATCAACTTGAGTCGCAGGTCAGTACGACCCGGCTCCTGATCAATGGCAGACCGCAGAGCGTCAGCCGCCTCGGCCAGTTTGCCATAGGCGATCAGACCGTCCGCTTCAGTAATGACATCGCGCTCCACGCGCTGCTCATCCTCCGGCTCCGCGAAGTGCGCCAGGGCAACATTGAAGTCTTCGTTTTCATGCGCACCGGGCTCGATATCCGCATCAACCGCAGACCCCAGAAAGGTATCCGACAGCTCCTGCTCGCGACGCGCGTTGCGGCGTGAGATTGCCATCAGCAGAAGTAACAGTATGAAAAGTGCTGCGGCACCGGCGATCAACATCAAGGTTTGATTCTGCAGGAAGCGCTGAAGCATGCCTTCTACGCCGGTCTCTTGCGATGCCCTGACTTCGGTCGGCTCAGCAGGCTCGGCAGGCGTGGTTGTTGCTTGCGGGACTGCCGCTTGCTCAGCCGGCTCGGCTGACAGTGGTTCGTCGATCGATGCGACCTGCGTTACAGGTGCCTCGGCCGAGGTTACCACTTCGTTTTCGCTGCTCCCTTCGTCAGCCTGTGCGGCTTCGTCCTGCTCGGTGACAGGCTCAGACTCCGCCGCCCCTGCCAAGACCGGCTCTGCTGTGTCAGTGAGCGCGGGATCAACAAGTTCTTCCTGATCGAGACTGGCGGTCTGCGGTGCAGCTGGCGCGATAGCGTCTTGCCCCGCAACGCTACCCATCTGCTCCTGTAACGCGGCGAGCTGGGTGTCCTTCAGCGTCAACAAACGCTGCAAGGTTTCCAGTTGTCCCTGAACGTCATCAAGACGTGTCGCCAACTCGGCCTTCTCGCTTTCGGCAGAATCGAGCTGCTCCTTGGTACGATCAAGCGCATCGCGCAACTGCCCTTCACCGTTACCACCCGCCGAATCGGAACCGCCGCCCTCTTCGGAGCCAGCCACCAGACGCAGAGCATCCGCACTATCCGGTTCAGCCGGAGCGGCAGCAGCAGTCTCGCGCTGGCGTGCATCCAGTTGACGCTGGGTTGGCTCGGCTGCCTTGCGGCCACTCTGCCATGTACTCGTCTGCTGAGCGACCTCCTCCAGGGCATCAGCACGGCTGCGCTGACCTGCCTGTTCGGCATCGGGCAGTGTCAGTGTCTGGTTGGCCAGCATGGTGTTGATATTCTTGTTCAGGAACGCCTGGGGATTGAGGTCCTGAATGGCCAGCATGGTTTGATGCACGGACGCGCCCTGCGGCCGATGCGCCAGGGCAAGTTCCCACAGCGTATCGGAGGGGCTGGTGCGCAGAGTCCCACCTTCAGTCGGGACGGGCGCAGATTGGGCTTGCTGCTGTGCGGGCCGCGCCACAGGAGCTTGCTGAGTCTGGCGTGCTGGAGCTGATGCCTGCTGACGAGGGGCACTTGGGGGGGTTACCGGAGCCGCTGCGGTCACAGGGGCCGATGAGGTCTGATACAGAGGCGGATCAAGCAATACTGTGAATTCGCGAAGCACCCGGCCCGAGGGCCAGCGTACTTCCATCAGGAAGTTCAGAAAGGGTTCGTTGACTGGTCTGCTGGACGTGACCTTGATCACCGCACGCCCGTCCGGTTTGATCTCAGGCGTGAAATTCAGATCGGTGAGAAAGAAAGCCCGATCAATGCCGGCTCTTCCAAAGTCATCTGCGGACGCAAGGGTCGGCAGTATTTCTTCACTGGACAAATCCTTTACCTGAAGCAGTTCGATCTCTGCTTCGAGGGGCTGATTCAACGCTGAACGCAGGTTTATATCACCTACTCCCAGAGCCAGAGCCATATTCGACGACATCAAGGCACTTGCCGCGGTGACAGCCAAAACCAGTTTGCGAACCATAGCGAAAATCCTTTGCTTTATCGTTTTTTCACGCGTCTAAGACCCCGGCAGTCTCTATATCGGCCCTGTACTTCCCCCATCCGATAGAAACTGCCCTTATTGCTCGCTAGAGTCTTAAGTGAGTTTGCTTCTGCAAACCTTATCCGCTTAGTCGAAATCCACAGCAAGTATTGATTACAAAAAATCTTTTATCAACAACCCAGCAACCTCAAGACTGTTAAGTGCTACACCTTTTCGCAGATTATCCGACACGGCCCACAGATTGAGGGAATGCGGGTCGAGACGATCCTGGCGCAGACGGCTGACCCATACGTGATCGCTGCCCGTCGCATCGCTGACCGGCGTTGGATAACCGCCCTCTGCGGGCTTGTCCAACAGCTTGATTCCCTTCGCTTTACGCATGAGTGTGCCGAGGCGCTTGAGGGCAATCACCTGTTCGGTGCGCGCCTGCAATGCCTGTCCGGTACCGAAAAAGATTGGCACCAGTACGCAGGTGGCGGACACCGGCAGGTCCGGCAGATCCAGCACCCGGCGCAAATCGTCGGCAAGTCGCAGCTCACACTGGCTGTCACCGTTATCGTCGATCTCACCAATGCGTGGAATCAGGTTAAAGGCAGCCTGCTTCTCGAATGCACCTCGCTCGGCAGGTTGACCGTTGAGCAACCGCCCGGTCTGCAGTGCCAGCGCTTCGATTTCTTCTTTACCTTGAGTGGACATCGACTGATAGGTCGCAATGTTCACCGAACGCAGGCCAGCTTCGCTCAGCAGCGGCTTGAGCGCGATAGCAGCCTGCGCCACCTGGCTGTCAGGGCATGCAACAATGCGCCGCGCCGTAACACCGGCCAAGGCTTCGGGATTGACGTCCGCTACGACCAGCGGAATGTCCGCAGCGCGGAAGGCACCGGTAGCATCCACGACGAGGCAGCCGGCATCCACGGCCTTTGGCGCCCACTCGGCCGCCAGCGCCGGATCACCAACGAACAACGCCAGGCGCACACGGCTGAAATCAAACTGCTGAACGATTTCGACCCGCTGACTCTGACCATGAACCATCAGCCTGCCGCCAGCGGCTTCCTCGGTTTCCAGCAGATGCACGGCCGCGAAGGGAAATTCGTGCTCTTCCAGCAGGCTCATCACGTTCTCACCGACGATCCCGTACACGCCAACTATTGCCACATCACATGACTTTGTCATCACAACCTCTTGTTTTAAAACAAAAAGGGCATCCCCGATAAAACGGGAATGCCCTGTCAGGCCTGCTCCGGCTATCGAGCCGGAATTGCCTCAGTCTTCCTGCAGAATATTCAGCATGCGGCGCAGCGGTTCAGCCGCGCCCCACAACAGCTGATCGCCCACGGTGAAGGCGGACAGGTACTGCGAGCCCATATTCAGCTTGCGCAGTCGGCCTACCGGAACAGTCAAAGTGCCGGTAACCGCAGTCGGAGTCAGATCCCTGAGGGTTGCCTCCTTCTCGTTGGGCACGACTTTCGACCAGGGGCTGTGCGCATCAAGCATCGCTTCGATCTCGTCGAGCGGCACATCCTTGTTCAGCTTGATAGTCAACGCCTGGCTGTGGCAGCGCATGGCGCCAATCCGCACACAGATACCGTCTACCGGGATGGGACGCCCGCTGCGACCGATAATCTTGTTGGTCTCGGCCTGGGCTTTCCACTCTTCACGACTCTGACCATTAGGCAGCTGCTTATCGATCCACGGGATGAGGCTGCCAGCCAAAGGCACACCGAAATGTTCCGTTGGGAAGCTGTCATCGCGCAGGGTCGCAGCTACAGTGCGATCAATCTCGAGGATCGCGCTGGCAGGATCTGCCAATTTGTCTGCAACGGACGCGTGCACAGTGCCCATCTGATTGATCAGTTCACGCATGTTCTGCGCGCCGGAACCACTGGCTGCCTGATACGTCATGGCCGTCATCCACTCGATCAGGCCGTTT
This sequence comes from Pseudomonas saliphila, assembly GCF_008638345.1. Taxonomy (GTDB): domain Bacteria; phylum Pseudomonadota; class Gammaproteobacteria; order Pseudomonadales; family Pseudomonadaceae; genus Halopseudomonas; species Halopseudomonas saliphila. The sequence goes on from NZ_VTVA01000004.1 coordinate 243,031, forward strand.
TCAAACAGACCACCCAGGCCCATCAGCATGAGGCTGACAGTGCAATTACCGCCGACGTAGGTCTTGACCCCGTCACGCAGCGCCTGGTCGATGTTCCGACGGTTGACCGGATCAAGAACAATCACTGCGTCGTCTTCCATACGCAGGGTCGATGCGGCGTCAATCCAGTAGCCATTCCAGCCTTCGGCTCGAAGCTTGGCGTAGACCGCCTGAGTGTAATCGCCACCCTGACAGGTGATCACAACATCCAGCGACTTGAGGGATTCCAGATCAAAGGCATCCATCAGCGGCGGGATATCCTTGCCGACATCCGGTCCCTGACCGCCCACATTGGAAGTGGTGAAGAACACCGGCTCGATATTGTCGAAGTCGTTTTCTTCACGCATGCGTTGCATCAGCACGGAACCAACCATGCCGCGCCAACCTACCAGTCCAACTCTTTTCATAATTCGCCCCCCGGGGGGTAACAATTCAAAAAACAGCTGCGCTCGACCTGGGCCGAACGCACGTAGCCGCACAGATTACAGGTTTTTCAATTCCGCTACCACGGCATCACCCATCTCGGCGGTGCCTACCCGACGGCAGCCCTCCGACATGATATCTCCGGTACGCAATCCCTTATCCAGTACCAGGCTGACGGCCTGCTCTATGGCATCGGCGGCGGCAATCTGATTAAAGCTGTAACGCAGCATCATGGACACCGACAGGATAGTCGCCAGCGGATTGGCGATACCCTGCCCTGCGATATCCGGCGCACTACCGTGACACGGCTCATACATACCCTTGTTGTTGGAATCCAGCGATGCAGAGGGCAGCATACCGATGGAACCTGTCAGCATGGAGGCCTGGTCTGACAGAATATCGCCGAACATGTTGTCCGTCACAATGACGTCGAACTGCTTGGGTGCACGCACCAGTTGCATGGCAGCGTTGTCGACGTACATGTGCGACAGCTCAACTTCAGGATAATCCCGGGCCACTTCCTCAACCACTTCGCGCCACAGCTGACTCGATGCAAGCACATTGGCCTTGTCGACCGAGCACAGCTTCTTGTTGCGCACCATCGCCATGTCAAAACCGACCTTGGCAATCCGGCGCACTTCACTTTCACTGTAGGGCAAGGTGTCATAAGCCTGCCGCTCGCCGTTTTCCAGCGTACGACGCTCGCGCGGCTGACCGAAATAGATGCCCCCGGTCAATTCCCGCACGATCAGGATATCCAGCCCCGAAACCACTTCAGGTTTGAGGGTCGAGGCATCAGCCAGCTGCGGATACAGAATGGCGGGGCGCAGATTGCCGAACAGCGCCAGTTCCGAGCGAATCTTCAGCAGGCCACGCTCTGGACGCAGCGCCGGATCGATGGTGTCCCACTTCGGCCCGCCCACCGCACCAAGCAGGATCGCATCGGCTTTGCGCGCTCGCGCCAGTGTTTCATCGGCCAACGGCGAACCGTAACGATCATAGGCTGCCCCGCCCAGGTCGTCGGACTCACGCTGCATATCCAGACCAAATTTCTCCACGGCCAGGTCAAGTACCTTAACCGCCTCGGCCATGATCTCCGGACCGATACCGTCACCGGGTAAAACGAGAATCTGCTTGCTCATAATCTCTCTCTGTTAACGCCGCGGCGTCTCATGAAAACCAATCAGCGTCCGGCCCACAGCACCAACACATAAGTGCTGAATGAGCCGTCGCCTGATATCTCGAAATAGCTTATAGATTAACCTCTAACCTACTGTTTTATAGATAAGTCATGCTAGAAAATCAGAGCCATCGAAATTGGCGATCCAGACGCAACATTGATTTCTAAACCTTTGCTAGTTCGCCGCGTTCGGGTCGAACTACTTAATCGCCCCAAACAACCACGGATTGGCCTGCTTGTGACGCTCTTCAAAACTCCGGATTGCGTCGGCGTCCTGCAGTGTCAGGCCGATGTCATCCAGACCATTGAGCAGACAGTGCTTGCGAAACTCGTCGACGTCGAAGGAATAGCTGACGCCATCCGGCCGGGTAACGGTCTGCGCCTCGAGGTCGACAGTCAGCTGATAGCCCTCTTCGGCCTCTGCCTGCCGGAACAACTCATCGACATCGTCTTCTTTTAAAACAATAGGTAACAAGCCATTCTTAAAACTATTGTTATAGAAAATATCCGCAAAACTGGGCGCGAGGATGGCGCGGAAGCCATACTCTTCCAGTGCCCAGGGCGCGTGCTCACGGCTCGAACCGCAACCAAAGTTCTTGCGCGCCAGGAGAACACTTGCGCCCTGATAGCGCGGCTGATTGAGCACGAAATCAGGGTTCAATGGACGGTTGGTCGAATCCTGCCCCGGATACCCTTCGTCAAGATAACGCAGTTCGTCGAACAGATTCTGACCAAAGCCGGTGCGCTTGATGGACTTCAGGAACTGCTTTGGAATGATCAGATCCGTATCCACGTTGGCGCGATCAAGCGGGGCAACCAGACCGGTGTGCTGAGTAAAAGGCTTCATGCGCTTACCTCCTGAGTGAGCATGTCGCGGACGTCGACAAAGTGACCTGCAATCGCCGCAGCCGCCGCCATCGCCGGACTGACCAGGTGGGTGCGACCGCCGTTACCCTGACGCCCTTCGAAATTGCGGTTGGACGTCGACGCGCAATGCTCTCCTGCCTGCAGCCGATCAGGGTTCATTGCCAGGCACATGGAGCAACCCGGATCGCGCCATTCAAAGCCAGCAGCCAGAAAGATCTTGTCCAGCCCCTCATGCTCGGCCTGTTCCTTCACCAACCCGGAACCGGGCACCACCATCGCCTGCTTGATGGTGGGCGACACATGGCGGCCCTTGGCAACGGCGGCAGCGGCGCGCAAATCTTCAATACGCGAGTTGGTGCACGAACCGATGAACACGCGGTCCAGCTTGATCGAACTGATCGGTTGATTGGCCGCAAGCCCCATGTACTGCAGGGCGCGTTCGTAACCACTGCGCTTGACGGCGTCGGTTTCCTGCGCCGGATCCGGTACATTGTCGTCGATCGCGACGACCATTTCCGGGGACGTGCCCCAGGACACCTGCGGCTGGATTTGTGCGGCGTCCAGCTCAACAACAGTGTCGAATTGGGCGTCAGCATCCGATACCAGATCCTGCCACGCCGCAACGGCCCGCTCCCAGTCGTCGCCTTTGGGCGCATAGGGGCGACCCTTGACGTACTCAATAGTCTTCTCGTCGCACGCCACCAGACCCACCCGCGCGCCCGCCTCGATCGCCATGTTGCAGATAGTCATGCGGCCTTCGACGGACAGATCGCGAATCGCAGAACCAGCAAATTCGATTGCATGTTCATTGCCGCCAGCGGTGCCAATCTTGCCGATCACTGCCAGCACAATGTCCTTGGCCGTCACGCCAAAGCCCAGCTTACCGTCGACCTTGACCAGCATGTTCTTCATTTTCTTGGCGACCAGACACTGCGTGGCCAGCACGTGCTCGACTTCAGAGGTGCCGATACCGTGCGCCAAGGCCGCAAAGGCGCCATGGGTGGCGGTATGTGAATCACCGCAGACGATGGTCATGCCAGGCAGCGTGGCGCCCTGTTCAGGCCCGACAACGTGGACGATGCCCTGACGGCGATCGGTCATCTGAAATTCCATGATCCCGAAGTCCAGGCAGTTATCGTCCAGCGTGGTGACCTGCAGCTTGGAGACCAGATCCTCGATACCGGAAACCCCGGCGGCACGATTGGTGGTCGGCACGTTATGGTCCGGGGTCGCCAGGTTGGCATCGATGCGCCAAGGCTTGCGACCGGCCAGCCGCAAACCTTCAAAAGCCTGCGGCGAGGTGACTTCGTGCAACAGGTGACGGTCGATATAAAGCAGTGCGGACCCATCGTCCCGCTGCTTTACCAGATGGTTATCCCAAAGCTTGTCGTAAAGCGTCTTGGCAGACATGCTGATCTCCTGAATCAGGCCGCTAACGGGCGGATGCCGTCGCGCAGAACCTGCGTTGCTAATCTGAATAGATAGTAAAAGCTGGCATTCAATAAAACAAATTCATTATATTCATGGATTGGATTACCAACTGGAATACCAATGGATACTGCCAACCTCTCTGCATTCCTTGCCGTTGCGGCCAGCGGGTCCTTTTCGCGGGCGGCCGAAGCACTGCATCTGACCCAGCCCGCCATCAGCAAACGCATCGCGGCGCTCGAGTCGCAACTCAGCGCCCGGCTATTCGACCGTATTGGCCGGAGCATTACCTTGACCGAGGCCGGCCGGGTACTCCAACCCCGCGCTGAACAAATAATTGGCGTATTAGGTGATACCGAACGGGCGCTGAGCAATCTGTCATCCACGGTGCAGGGGCGTCTGTCACTCGCGACCAGCCACCACATCGGGCTGCATCGCCTGCCGCCGGTATTGAGGCAGTATACCAAGAGCTATCCCGGGGTGGCGTTGGACATCCGCTTTCTCGACTCCGAGATCGCCCACGACCGGGTCATGCACGGCGAGGTCGAGCTGGCTGTCATTACCCTGGCACCCGCCGTTGAGTTGCCCGTGATCGCCGAGCAGATCTGGGACGACGTGCTGGAGTTTGTCGTTGCGCCGGAGCACCCGCTCGCCGCCGAGCAGGTGGTTACGCTGGAACAGCTGGCCAGCTATCCGGCGGTGTTCCCGGGACTGGACACCTTCACTCACCGTATCGTCAGCCAATTGTTCGAGCGCCACTCAATTACCCCTCAGGTCAGTATGAGCACCAACTATCTGGAAACCATCAAGATGATGGTTGCAATCGGCCTGGCCTGGAGCGTGCTGCCGCGCACCATGCTGGATGAACAGGTCCGCAGCCTGACCGTGCCAGACGCTCGCCTAGTCAGGCAACTCGGGTGCATCTGGCATAGTGGCAGAACAATGTCGAATGCAGGGCGCGCGATGATCGACATGCTTAAAGAACACCCCGCGTAAATTTGCAGACAACCGACCTTGTACCCTTGAGTTCAACCGACTATTTTCAAGTCAGACGCAGTTTATCTACCGACTTACCTACCGCCGCGGGAATTCTCCATGGAGCATGTGTCAGGGGCTGACACCGGGCAATATCAGGACGATGCATTTAGCGTTCTGTTCCATAGCATGCCCACTGCCGGGTTGTTGGTACTGGATCAATCAGACCAGATTCTCGACTCGAACGGGGCATTCAAGCAACTGTTCGGCTGGGACTCGCAAGCTTTGAAAGGCTTGCAGGATGCGAGATTCCCACTGTGGCCGAATGCTGCTGGGCGCCGGCAATGGCTTGCGCGACTGGCTAACGGCCAGAGCCCGGTAACCGTTGAACTGCCGCTTCGCTGCCGTAATGGCAGCTTGCTTCCATGCTCGCTGATCATCGAAGCCATTTCCCTTGCGGATCAGTCCTACCGCCTGTATCTGTTCCAGCCCATTTCTCGCCTGCAGCGCAACAATCGCCTGATCCAGACCAATACCCTGAGCGCCACCCTGCCCGACCATGACAGCCTGGCACTCGCGCTGGATGCCTCACAGATGGGCATATGGGAATTGGATATCCGCAGCGGACTGCTCAATGCCTCAGCGCGATCCGCTGCGCTCCACGGCTTTTCGCCGGATGCCTGGAAAGGCTCACTCAGAACCTTTATGGGAAGGGTGCCCAAGGAGGATCAGCGCGCCATGCGCCGTGCATTCGTGGCCATCTGCCGTGGACGCCGCCGCCGACATTGCCTTACCTACCGAGTCAGGCAACCCGATGGCAGCCTTAGATGGTTGGAAGCAACCGCACGCCTGGACCGGGACGCCCAGGACGCCCCCTTGCGCCTGACCGGCACGCTGCTGGATATCACAGAACAACGGCGCAGTGAGCAGGCATTGGCTGAGAGCCAACAAAAATTCTCCGAGTTGTTCCAGGGCGCGCCCGAGCCTTACCTGCTGATATATACCGAGAGCGGCGTCATTATCGAAGTGAATCGGGCTTTCATCCGCACCTTCGGTTATCAACCCCAGGCGGTGGTGGGACGTTCATTGACTGATACCGGGTTGATACGCGCCTCAGACCAATCCCGGCCGGCAATTGCCGAGCTGTTGACAGGCAAAGCCGTGCACGTTGACGAGATCGACGTGCGCCACCTCGATGGCAAGGTGCATATCTGTGAGCTATCGAGCGCCTTGTTCACGATCAATCGCCAACAGTGCACCCTGGTCAGCCTGAGGGATATTACTGCGCGCAAGGAGGCGGAAAGTGCCTTGCGCGCCTCCGAGGCCAAATTCTCCAAGGCCTTTAGGGCCAGCCCCGACTCGATCAGCATCACTGAAAAACGCTCGGGCAGACACCTCGACGTCAATGAGGGCTTCACGCGGCTTACCGGCTTCACGCCCCAGGAAGCCATCGGCCGCACCAGTGCAGAGCTCGAAATCTGGGCTGACCCACAGGAACGCGCTGCAATCCTGGCGGAACTGAAGCGCTGCGGTCGAATCCGGCAGCGCGAACTGCGCATGCGCGATAAATACGATCAGATTCGTATCGTCCTGATATCCGTCGAGTCGCTCGATATCAATGGTGTCGATTGCCTGCTGACAACAGCACGCGACATCACTGAACAGAAATATATAGAGGAACGGGTCAAACATCTTGCCTATCACGACGCGCTGACTGATCTACCCAACCGCCTGTTGCTCAGTGATCGGCTTGTGCAGAATATCGCGCTGTATAACCGCCACAGGCTCAAGGGAGCGTTATTGTTCTTCGATCTGGATCGATTCAAGCAGATCAACGATACGCTCGGCCATGCCTTCGGGGACGCCGTGTTGTGCGAGGTGACGCGCCGCATGCTCTCGGTGGTACGCAAGGAAGACACCGTGGCGCGCTTAGGTGGCGATGAATTCGTGGTACTCATCAGCGGGCTTGAGGAAAATGAACAACCCTTTGTGGAGCAGATCAGCCACAGTGCCACCAAGCTGTTGAGCGTGCTGGCCGCGCCCATGGAGATCGATGGCCATAGCCTGCAACTCAGCTCCAGCGTCGGCATCGCGCTCATCCCCGATCATGGCGACAATCCCGAAGAACTGCTCAAGCGCGCCGACATAGCTCTCTACCATGTCAAGCAAAGCGGTCGCAACGGTATCGCCTTCTTTGAAGAAGCCATGCAGACCCAGGCCGTTGAACGCCTGACGACGGATTCCGAGTTGGCGCAGGCATTGGCACGCGGCCAACTCGAAATACGCTACCAGCCGCAGTTCGACGTCTCTCGCCAACGCATCATCGGCGTCGAAACCTTCCTCTACTGGAATCATCCGACCCGGGGTCTGCTTGCCCCCAGTGCGTTTGAGGAAGCGCTTGAGCAGAGCGGCATCCTTATTGAAACCGGGGAATGGCAGCTCGAGCAGTCCTGTAAGGTGGTGTCGCATTTGCTGGCGACAGGTTTGGCCGAGCCGGAATATTTCCGCGTCAGCATCAACGTCAGCCCCAAACAGTTACACCACCCAAGCTTCGTCGGGCACCTCACGGAGGTTCTCGAGATTCACAACATTCCGCCTCGCTGCCTCAAACTAGGCATACCGGAAAGTGCCGTGATCCAGGATATGAGCGCCACCCTGGCCAGGATGACTGAACTGCATCAACGAGGTGTGCTGCTCTCCATCAACAATCTAGGAGCGGGCTATTCGTCGCTCAATTACCTGAAGCGCCTGCCGGTCGATGTGCTCAAGATCAATCAATCCTTCGTTCAGGATTGCGCAGCGAGCCCACACGACGCTGCCGTGGTGCGTGCCATTATCGGCATCGCGCACAGCCTCGATATCGAAGTCGTTGTCGAAGGCGTCGAGACGCGCGAGCAACTGGCCGTTTTCGACCAACTCCCCTGCGATTACTTTCAGGGGCCGTTATTCTGCCCTGCGGTCGATGCCCAGCGGCTCGAACACATGCTGAAGGTATTCCGCGCCGCCCAACGCAGCCGCGATCGACCTGAAACGCGTCGTCGTCCACATTGATTATAAATAAGCCTGTGCTGAACTAACGCCTGTGGGATGATGTCTAATGCATCGGCATAAATGCCGGGATATGGAAAAAGGAAGTGTTACCCATGAATAAATCAATGCTGTCGGGCATTATCATTGGCGCGGTTGTAGTCACTGCAGGCGGCGCCTTTGCCGGATATAACGCAATGGCAACCAAGGCTCCAAGCCATGCAGAAGTCATCAAAGTGGCAGAAATCAACGAAGACCAGCGCACGCCGCGGCAGGTTTGCCAGGACGTAACCGTCACCCGGCAGCAGCCAGTCAAGGATCAACATCAGGTTCTCGGCTCCGTCGCAGGAGCTGTGGTAGGCGGCCTTCTCGGCAACCAGGTCGGCGGCGGCAGTGGCAAGAAGATCGCCACCGTGGCAGGTGCTGCAGCAGGCGGCTACGCTGGCAACAAGACCCAGGAAAATATGCAGGCCAATAACACCTACACCACGATCGAAAACCGTTGCGAGACGGTTTACGACACCTCCAGCAAGGTGGTGGGCTATCAGGTTGATTACCGCATCGGCGAGGAACAGGGCAGCGTGCGTCTGGACGAGCACCCAGGCAAGCAGATCGCCCTTACCGAAGACGGCAAGCTGGATCTCGGTACGCTGTAAATGCGCTGAGACAGCAATTCAAAAAGACCGGGCTCAGCCCGGTCTTTTCGTTTGCGCCTCCACAGATCAGATGCTTAATGACGAGGCGTCAAACCACGCTGGAGTCTTTACACATTTCAAGCCAACGCTCTATCCCTGCGCTGCGAAATTTGTTGCGCTGCAGTACAAAGTAAAAGCTGCGCTTGAAGTCGCGCTGGGGTACCGACAAGGGCACCAGACTGCCGCGTTTGAACGCCTCAACTAACGTAATCGCTGACAGGCAGCCGATCCCCAGGCCCGCCTCCACTGCCCGCTTGATCGCCTCGGTGTGCTGCAGCTCGAGCTTGAATTGCAGCCGCGGCAACAGGCCATGCATCGCCCATTCGAAATGCTGACGGGTGCCCGATCCCTGCTCTCGCACAATCCATTCGGCTTCGACCAGCTCATCATCCGTCAACCACGGCTTGCCGGCCCACGGATGGTCTGGTGCGCAGAAAACCACCAGCTCATCATCACGCCAGTGCTCCATTTGTAACTCGGGATGATGGGTTTCACCCTCGATCAGACCGATATCCAACTCGAAGCTCGCGACCTTGCGCACTATGGTCGCGGTGTTAGCGACCTCCAGCTCGACCCGGGCACCGGGCTGTTCAACCATATAGCGCGCCATGATCTCCACCGCCAGATAGTTGCCTATGCTAAGGGTCGCACCGACCTTGAGATCGCCGATATCCGCGTGACTGGTCAGAGCCAGCTCAAGGCTCTGGGCCTGATCGATCAACGCCCGCGCCTTGGGCCTTACGGTATTGCCCAGTTCGTTCAACTGTAAACGCTTGCCCACCCGATCAAATAGCTGCACATCGAACTGTTTTTCCAGATCGCGCAGTGCGCTACTGGCGGCCGATTGCGACATGGAGAGGCTCTCTGCTGCGCGCGTCAGGTTCTCGTGGAAGGCGGCCGCGAGGAAAACCTCCAATTGGCGTAAGGTGAATTTCATTATCGGTTTTACCGTTTATACAAAGAGATACAAGTCGCTTAGCCGATATACTAACAGAGCGTAGACTTCACGCCATCAGACGGGCTTAAGGAGTCTTAACAGATGGCTGGATTCAACACCGAACGCGTTCTCAGCGTGCATCACTGGACAGATAACCTGTTCAGCTTCAAGACGACTCGCGACCCGGGCTTCCGCTTCAAGAACGGGCACTTCATCATGATCGGTCTGGAAGTCGAAGGGCGGCCGTTGATGCGGGCGTATAGTATTGCCAGCCCGAATTACGAGGATACCCTGGAGTTCTTCAGCATCAAGGTGCCTGACGGCCCCCTGACCTCGCGCTTGCAGAACATCAAGGAAGGCGACCCTATCATTCTGAGCCGCAAGCCAACGGGTACGCTGGTGCTGGATCATCTGATCCCGGGGCGCAATCTGTACCTGCTCAGCACAGGAACTGGTCTGGCACCCTTCATCAGCATCGTGCAGGATCCGGAAACCTATGAGCAATATGAAAAGGTGATCCTGATTCACGGTTGCCGCTACGTTCGGGAGCTGGCCTACCAGGATCTGATCGGTCAGGATCTGCCGAACCATGAATATTTTGGCGATATGGTCCGTGACAAGCTGATCTACTACCCCACCGTGACCCGCGAACCGTTCCGTAACCAGGGCCGGCTTACCGACCTGATGAGCAGTGGCAAGCTCTTCGATGACATCGGCTTGCCAGCATTCGACCTGGAGAACGATCGATTCATGCTGTGTGGCAGCCCGAACATGCTCAAGGATACCTGCCAGCTCCTTGATGCCCGGGGCTTCAAGGAAGCACGCCATGGCGATCAGGGGCACTACGTAATTGAGCGGGCTTTTGTGGAGAAGTAATCCGCACTGCTGCCCGACGCAACAGGTGCTGCAACCGCCGGCTTCAGACGGGGCCGGCTTCGGTCGAATCCTGACCTTACTCGACGTAAAACATCTGTCGGGTCATGCCTCCGTCAATCACATAGTTCTGTCCGGTTATGAAACCGGCATCCGGTCCAAGCAGAAAGGCGACTAGCGCGGCGACATCCGCCGGTTGCCCTACCCTGCCCGCTGCATGTTGTTCGTGGTCGACGACCCTTAACGGATCGCTGGCCTGCTGAACCGGCGGACGGGTATCGATCCAGCCGGGACTGACCGCATTGACCCTGATATCAGGTCCGAGACTGACAGCCATGGCATGGGTGAGGGCAACCAGGCCGCCTTTGCTCGCAGCATAGGCTTCGGTCTGGGCTTCCGATTGGATTGCCCGTGTGGACGCCATATTGACGATGGCGCCGCCGCGACGGCGCAATAGCTCGATCGCGTGCTTCGAGAGCAAAAAAGCACCGGTCAGATTGGTCGCCAGCAGGCGATTCCAACTGTCCAGGCTCAACTGTTCCAGCGGGCCATTGTCCGGGTCGGCAATGCCCGCATTATTGACCAACCCATCGAGTTGTCCGAAATCCTCTTCGATGCGCTCCATGCAGGCTATGACACTGGCTTCGTCTGCCACATCCAGGGTCACAAATTCTACCGTGCCCAGGCGGGCGAGCTCTTCGGCGGCGTCCTGCCCGGCGGTTTCGTCGATATCAGCCAGCACCACTGACCACCCGTCTCGCAGGAGTCGGGTCGCCACGCCACGTCCGATACCTCGAGCAGCGCCGGTAACCAGCGCCACCCTACCATCGAGTGGCACCATTCAGGTGAGATTCCCACCGCGCGGGCCGGCGAAAAACCAGACGATCAAACCGATCACCGGCACAATCAGAATGAACAGTACCCAGAGTACCTTGGCAAGCGTACTTGCACCGCTCTGCACAATTTTGATGATTGCCCAAATACTCAGGACCAGTATCACCAGACCAACCAAACCACCGCCAATATTATCCATCGCTAAGTCCTTGTTTTGAGAAAGTTCTTGTTCAGTCTAGCCTAACATCATGGCTTCGCTTGTTAGAAATTACAGCACAAATCGTCAGGCCGGCGCGTTGCGCACGTCTTCAACAGGGTAGCTATTGGATTTCCGGCAGGTCCATGTTCATGGCTAGCCCACCATCGCAGGGAATACATTCAACTCCGACAGACGTCTTCGCCAGCCGGATGATGATGCATTCAGACCCCACGCCCTGGCGCAACCAGTGCATGACATTGGCAGGGATCGACACCAGGTCTCCGCGCACGCAGCCCAGCGCATACAGGTGGTCGTCTATGTGTAGACAGAGTACGCCTGCACCCTTGAGAAAAAGTCGCAGACCCGTATCGCCGCAGCTCTGTTCGGACTCCCCTTGGTGCTGCGCTCCTGCAGCATAAGCGGGTATCCGAGGCAGGCGCAGAACATTCAGGTGCGGGTATTGGCCAAAGCGCGTCCGTAGATTGTCCGCCAGCTGTGCGTCGTCCTGATCAGCCTGTAGTTCGACAGATAAATCGATAGTCTCGTAGGCAACAGATACGTCTGCCAGCACTGCCCCAATGTCTTCCCTGTGCGTCAGCAGCTTGATCGGATTCAGCAGATTGTCGTGGTGATACACCGCCAGAAAACTCATGAATGCCACCCGCCTCTTGTTATCTGATTAATGAATCTGTTCGTTGTTAGTGACCACGGCGGATCGCCCAGGCAGACGCCACAGTAGCACCAGTGCAGCGAGCAGCGCCGCAAAACTGGCGATCACAAAGGTCCAGAACGGCCCGATAGTGGTCCAGCTGTAACCGGAATACAGCGCTCCCAGTGCGCCGCCGACCCCCGCAAGCGTGGCATACAAAGCCTGGCCCTGTCCCTGCAGTTTCTCGCTGAAGCTCCGTTGGACAAAGTGGATAGCTGCCACATGGAAACTGCCGAAGGTGGCGGCATGCAGCAGCTGTGCAAACAACAGAACCGCCAGCTGGTCGGCCAGCGCACCCAGCAGCAGCCAGCGCAACGCGGCCAGGGCGAAGCTGGCTATCAGCATGTATTTCAGGCTGCAGAATGCCAATATCCGGGTCATCAGCATGAACAGTAGAATCTCTGCGACTACCCCCAGCGCCCACATCACCCCAATAGCTCCGCGCGTATAACTGAGCGCCTCCAGGTGCAGCGTGAGAAAGGTGTAGTAAGGCCCGTGGGACAGTTGCATCAGCGCAACGCAGATAAAAAAAGCCGGCACGCCCGGCCTGAGCAGTTGCCGCAGGAACCCCACCGCCAACCGACCCTCCCCCCGGGCCACACGGATCGGCGGCGCGGGCACCATCAGACTGCAGAGGTAGATTGACAGCATGATCCCGAGCATAACGGCCGGATAAACATCCATATCATACGACTGCAGAAGCCAGCCCAAGCCCACCACCGTGGCGATAAAGCCGACCGACCCCCACAGCCGTACCTGGCTGTAGCGCGCTGATTGATCCCCCAGATGGGAAAGGGTAATCGCTTCGAACTGAGGTAACACCGCGTGCCAGAAAAAGCTGTGCAAAGCCATGATCATGGCCAGCCACAGGTAATCCTGGCGCAGGAATATCCCGATAAAGGTCACTGCAGTAGCCAGCGCACCACAGCGAACGATCAGCAACCGTCTGCCGGTTACATCGCCCAACCAGCCCCACAGACTAGGCGCCAGGCACCGCATCAACATGGGGATGGCGACCAGCTCCCCGATGCGGGCGGCCGGGAAACCCAGATGATGGAAATACAAGGAAAGGAACGGGGCGATTCCGCCAAGCAGCGCGAAGTAGGCGAAATAGAAGCCCGACAGGCGCCAGTACGGCAAGCTCATTGGCTGGACAACGAGTTCAACTCAGCAGAGTTGAACTGTGCAACAGCGGGTCGCCGGGAACGGATTACAGCTGACCGAGCACGGGCGTCCCGACCTTAACCTCTGCGTTCTGCCCGCGGTGGCGCAGCAGATGGTCGAGCAAGACAATGGCGACCATGGCCTCGGCGATCGGTGTGGCGCGGATGCCGACACAGGGATCATGCCGTCCCTTGGTGATCACCTCGACAGGATTGCCATTAATATCAATGGATTGCCCAGGAGTTGTGATGCTGGATGTAGGTTTTAGCGCCAGGCTGGCGACAATCGGCTGCCCGGAAGAAATGCCGCCCAATACGCCACCGGCATTGTTGCTCTTGAACCCCGCAGGAGTCAGCTCATCACGATGCTCTGTCCCGCGCTGGGCGACGGAGGCAAAGCCGGCACCGATCTCGACGCCCTTTACCGCGTTGATATTCATCAGCGCGTAGGCCAGCTCCGCGTCGAGCCGATCGAATACCGGCTCGCCCAGTCCTGGCGGAACACCCTCGGCGACCACGGTAATTTTCGCGCCGACCGAATCCTGATCCCTGCGCAGTTGGTCCATGTAGCTTTCCAGCTCCGGCACCTTGCCTGGATTGGGACAGAAAAAGGCGTTCTGATCGACCGCATCCCAGGTTTCAAACGGGATTTCGATCGGACCCAGCTGGCTCATGTAACCGCGCACGGTGATGCCCTGCGTCGCCAAGTACTTCTTGGCAATGGCGCCGGCGGCCACGCGCATGGCCGTCTCGCGCGCGGATGAGCGCCCCCCTCCGCGGTAATCGCGGAAGCCATATTTATGATGGTAGGTGTAATCGGCGTGGGCCGGGCGGAACAGATCCTTGATCGCCGAATAATCTTTCGACTTCTGATCCGTGTTACGAATCAGCAAGCCGATCGGACATCCCGTGGTGCGCCCTTCGAATACGCCGGAGACAATTTCGACTTCATCCGCTTCCTGACGCTGGGTTGTGTGCCGACTGGTGCCTGGTCTGCGCCGGTCAAGCTCGTGCTGCAGGTCGGCTGTACTCAGCTCCATGCCTGGGGGGCAGCCATCCACAATAGCCATCAGGGCCGCACCATGGCTCTCGCCGGCGGTGGTGACAGTGAAAAGTGTGCCTATGGTATTCCCGGACATGTGCGCAACCCGACGTCGAATATTGGAGGGCCAGCAGTATAGCGTTCCGCACTTGTGGGCGACAGCCCGTTGTCCGGGCGGCCGGCGCCGCGCCCTACCCGTCCCGGCCGCTCGAGGTTGCGATAACTGACGAACAGACCCTAAGCTTGCGTTTTCGCAGCGGCAGGCATGTCGATGGAAGCAATGCTTGAATTCATTCTGCCCGCCGGTCTTTCACCGGGGCTGGTGGTGATGCTGATCCTTGCCGCGGGTATCACGTCGGTGATCACTGCCTCGCTGGGCATCGGAGGCGGCGTCGCACTGCTCGCGATCATGGCGCTGGTCATGCCCCCTGCCGCCATTATCCCCGTGCATGGCATGGTGCAACTGGGCTCCAATTTCAACCGGGCGCTGATGACCGTTCGCCATATTCGGCTGTCGGTGATCGCCTGGTTTCTACCTGGCGTCCTGCTGGGTGCCTGGCTCGGCAGCCTGTTTCTGGTGGATTTGCCGCTGGCGCTGGTTCAGCTGTGTATCGCCGGTTTCATTCTGCTGCTCTGCTGGGGGCCGCAGATCCCAAAGATTGCGACCGGCCCGGTCGGCACCCTGATTGCGGCGACCTTCACCACCTTCGTCAGCCTCTTTGTCGGTGCCACCGGGCCACTGGTGGCCGCCTTCGTCAAACAGCAGCAACAGGGTGACCGCTTCGCCACGGTGGCCACCTTCGCTGCGGCCATGACATTGCAACATGCTCCGAAAGCCCTGGTATACGGCGCGGCGGGCTTCATATTCATGGAATGGCTGGGGCTGATACTGGCCATGGTGGCGGCCGGCGCACTCGGAACCTGGTTCGGCCTGACGCTGCTGAAAAACCTCAGTGACCAACGCTTTGGGCTGATCTTCAACCTGTTACTGACATTGCTTGCCATTCGCCTGATCTGGACGGCGCTGAGCACCTGGTAGTCGGGTAAAGTTTACAGCCCCGCTGCCGATAAGCCGGTGAACCCTAGCGGACACCACTCATGAGCAGCGCGGACCTACCGACCATTGACGCAACGGCACCCAAATCGCCAAGGGATCCCTTTGCCCGCGCCCGGCCAACTGACTTTCATTGGGTATTGCTCAGGCCAGTATCAGTCCTGCGCAAGATCATCCAGCCGGAGATGCTGGCGCAGGTCGGGGTAACCCGCGAGCGGGTCGGCAACCTGGAGCTGTATCGCCTGCACGTTCGGCTGGATGGCGAACCGCTGCAGGAGGATGGCAACCGGCTGGAGGTGTTGGTTGATCATAGCCGCCAGCGGGTGCGCTTCGGCCCGATCTCTGGTGTGCGTCTGGCACCGGCACGGCGCGGCCTAGCAGGCTACCTGCTCGCTCAGTTGATCGACTGGTGCCAGCGTACAGTGCCTGAGTATGTAGTCACGCCGCTGATCTTTGACGACCAGGGGCTCAACGCCGAATTGCAGGAAGTACGCAGGAAACTGCTCAAGCGTGCCGGGTTCGATCTCAGTATCGATGAGGATTCACCCGCAAAGGGACGCGCCCAGACCAGCCACCTGCAGAACCTGATCAGTAGCTGGAACACCGAACGCGTCCAGCGCATCCAGCCGGGCGAGCTCCTGCATCAGCTACGCGAGCAGGAAGCCGCTCAGCTGCAACAACAGCGTCAGCTCAATACCTTGCAAGCAGCGCTGGAAAGCTACAAGCGCAACGATATCGGGCACCGTTTCGCCATTGGCTGCCTGATTGTTTTCGCCATCTTCCAGGCGATACTGCTGCTCTGGGTGGTACTGCGCTGAGCAGGGTTAACGTGACTGGCGAAACAGCGCCTGATGATCCCTGCACTGCCCCGCGTTGAGCACGAACACCCCGTGTCCGCCGTGTTTGAACGGCACCCACTCGAAGTCCACCTCAGGCCACTCAGCCATCACGTGCACCATGCTGTTACCGACTTCAACCACCAGCACACCATCCTCGGTCAGGTGATCAGCCGCCTCGGCGAGTATGCGCCGGACCAGATCCAGACCATCAGTGCCGCAGGCCAGGCCGATCTCAGGCTCGTGATGATACTCGTCGGGCAGATCGTCCATATCCTCGGCATCAACATAGGGAGGATTGCTGACAATCAGGTCAAAGCGCTCGCCAGGCATGCCATCAAGGCCGTCTGACCAGCGTGCTTCAACGCGGTCCTGAAGCTGATGGGCTTCGATGTTCTCCTCGGCGACAGCCAGCGCATCGGTGGACAGATCCGCCAACACCACCTCGGCCTGGGGAAAAGCGTAAGCGCAGGCAATACCAATGCACCCGCTGCCCGTACACAGATCCAGAATCCGCACGGGGTCACGCTCCAGCCAGGGCTCGAAACGGTTGCCGATCAGCTCAGCGATAGGCGAGCGCGGCACCAGCACCCGCTCGTCGACGACAAAGTCCAGGCCGGCAAATCGGGCATGGCCCGTGAGATAGGCAGCGGGAATGCGCTGCTCGATGCGCTGCTGCAGCAGGTCCACCACCGCGGCACGCTCACCCTCAGTCACCCGACAATCCATATACTCCAGCGGGGTCTCCCAGGGCAATGCCAGACCACTCAACACCAGCAGGCGCGCCTCATCCCAGGCATTATCGGTTCCGTGGCCGAACCACAAGCCGGCTTCATGGAAACGACTCACGCCCCAGCGAATGAGATCCTTGATGGTGATTAACGCGGTGATTTCGGTCATGGCAAAACATCCAGGGTGGCAGAGTCGCCATTCTAGCCGGTCTCATCACCGCCGTCAGGCTGGTACAATGCGCGCCTGACACTCATTCGTTGACGACCATGAATCACCACTCCGACGATTCGGACGACATAGACCTGTTCCGCCAGGCCATCCGGGGCGTGAAACCCATCAAGGTTGATCACGCCGACACTGGCAAGCCCCGTACCGATCACGCACGGCTCAAAACCCTGCGCCAGGAGGCTGTGCGCCCGGATAACCGGATCAAGATCGACGGCCTGTCCGATCAGTTTGTAATGGATGTGCAGCCGGAGGAAGAGCTCGCCTGGGCATGCAACGGCGTACAGGAAAGCCAGCTGCGCAAACTGAAATCCGGACAGATACCCTTCGATGGCACCATCGACCTGCATGGCATGACGGTGGACAAAGCGCGGGAGATCCTCTGGGAGTTTCTTGCCGAGGCCAACCGCCTGGAGATTCGCTGCGTACGCGTGACCCACGGCAAGGCGGCACGCAAGGATGGCCGCAAGCCCATCCTCAAGAGCCATGTAAACACCTGGCTGCGCCAACACTCGAAGGTACTGGGTTTTACCTCATGCATTCCGCGCCATGGCGGCACCGGCTCGGTTTATGTACTGCTGAAACGAACCATGCTGGAAGGCCGGGACGAATAGTCCGCTACCCCTCGGTAATCGACTGCTCAGCCAGGTACTCAATGACGGCCTGCTTGTCACCACTGAACACGACCCGCTCCTCTTTGCCTGCTCGCTGATAGGCATACATTGGGTCGTAGTAATGGGTCAGCAGCCCCGCGATCCAGTCGCGGTGGGCATGCACCTCACCGCTGCGCTGCTGGATCTCCAGTGCCTGGCGCATGATGCTATCGAGGGATTGATACCGGTCGCCGCCCAGACGCTTACGGATGCGTAGCAGGCTACCCAGCAGATACTCCGAGAAGGCAGCGAAAGCAGCCTCAGGTTGATCGGGATACAGCTGCGCATATTCCGCCCGCATATCCGTTACGTAGTCCTGAAGGATCCGGTCCACACGGTTTTCAAAGCTGTCTTCCAGCCAGATCAGCGGCGCTTCCTGCATTGCCCGAAACAGCTCGACCGGCACCGTGCAACTGCCGACCATACGGCCCTCGTCTTCCAGCACCAGGCATTGGCTACCCTTGGCGCGCGCCTTGAGGACTTCGATCGCCAAGCGGTTCTCGAAATCGATTTGCCCCGGCTGAGGATTAGCGCGTCGGCCAAAGCTCGAGCCGCGGTGATGAGCGTGACCTTCCAGATCGAGACTGCAATCCAGGGCGGTAATTACCTCAGTCTTGCCGGTACCGGTCAAGCCGGCAACCAGCTTCAACGGACACTCACGGATGGCATCATCCAGCGTGTCAATTAGAAAACGTCGTAGCGCCTTGTAGCCGCCGGTCACGCGCGGGTAATGCACCCCCGCCTCTGCCAGCCATTCCTGCACGAGCTGCGAACGCAGTCCCCCACGGAAGCAATAAATATAGCCCTCCGGGTGCGCCTCGGTAAACGCCTTCCAGGCCGCTACCCGCTGCGCCTTGATCTCGCCGTTGACCAGTGTATGACCCAGATCGATGGCTGCCTGCTGGCCTCTTTGCTTGTAACAGATACCCACCTGTTCGCGTTCGCTATCGAGCATCAGCGGCATGTTTACTGCGCTCGGGAAAGCCCCTTTGGCAAACTCGACAGGTGCGCGCGCATCCAGCAGCGGCACATCATTCAGAAACAGCTGTCGATAATCCTGCGTATCAGCGCGCATCAAACCACCTCGACGCAGGCGCCAGCATCGGCGGCGACGCACTCGCCAATTGGCTCCAGATGCATGCCTGCTTCCTGCGCGACCGCCAGAAACTCGGCCTGCGCCGCCGGATCTACCGCAACCAGCAAACCACCGCTGGTCTGTGGGTCGCACAACAGGTTGCGCCAGGCTGGCGGCATATCGGCAACCTTGTGCCCGTAACTGTCGAAATTCCGCCCGGTACCGCCCGGAATGCAGCCGGCCGACAGGTAGTAATCGACACTGGCCAGACGCGGCACCCGCTGATACTCGACCCGTGCCTTGACCCCTGAGCCCTCGGCCATTTCAACCAGATGGCCGAGCAAACCGAAGCCGGTGACGTCGGTCATCGCCTGAACCCCTGGCAGCGCCGCGAACCGCGCGCCGATGCTATTGAGACGACACATCAGATCACGCGCCACGCCGGCATCTTCGTCGCGCAGCTTTTTCTGCTTCTCGGCAGTCGTGAGGATGCCGATACCCAGGGGCTTGGTCAGATACAGTTTGGCGCCAGGACGTGCGGTGTCATTGCGCTTGAGTTGACTGCGCGAAACATGGCCGGTCACTGCCAGGCCAAAAATAGGTTCCGGGGCGTCAATCGAGTGGCCACCGGCCAAGGGCATGCCGGCCTCCGTACAGACCGCACGGGCCCCGGCCATCACTTCACCCGCCACGGCTGCCGGCAACACATTCACCGGCCAGCCGAGGATGGCGATGGCCATCATGGGTGTTCCACCCATGGCATAGATATCACTGATGGCATTGGTCGCGGCGATACGGCCGAAATCGTAGGGGTCATCGACGATGGGCATGAAGAAATCGGTGGTACTGACAATGCCCCGCTCGTCATCCAGACCGAACACTGCGGCATCGTCCCGGCTGGAATTGCCCACCCAAAGCTGGGGAAAAGCCGGGCCGGGCTGCCCGACCGAGAGGATCTCATCGAGCACCTGCGGGGATATCTTGCATCCACAGCCGGCGCCGTGGCTGTACTCGGTCAAGCGAACTGAAGCTGTCATGCCATCTCTCCTGCCAATTCAAGAGCGGCATTCTATCAGGCATGAGGTGGTCGGCCTATGAACTGGCCGGAGTCTGTTGACCTTTTGTCGCAGCCATCAGGACACCTTGCCAACCGCTGGCGTGACCCCTTCAAAACGATCCAGTGTGTCACTGGCGACCATTCGACCCAGCTCGATCAGTTCGGGCGCGCGGTGAAAATCGAAAAAGCGGGTCAGCCGTTTTGGTACCTCTATCAATACATCCGGCGGATAGCCAGCAATCTTGTACTGGGTCAGCGAGGCCTGCATGGTCTCGAATGACAAGTTGACCAATTCAAGCATGCTTGCCGGCCCGACGTTCTGCTCGACGCGCACCGGTGCGCTTTCATCCTGCTGACGCATTGCGACGATCTCAGCGGGCGGTTCCTCCTGCGCAGCGGATTCCAGCGAGACCACGTCGTCGGCAGAGGCTCCCCGGCGTGAGATCCAGCTGCGCATATTCATGCTGCCGACCCATTGATCCCACTGCTGGCGTATGGGGGCTGGCCGCTCAATCACCGGCAGGGTGTACCCATAGGTATGGGTGCCGTTAAGGTTGACCGCCACAATCAGGTCGCAATGAGAAGAGACCACCGGGACGATCGGCAAGGGATTGAGCAGACCGCCATCGACCAGCACCCGGCTGCCCTGCCGCACCGGCGAGAACAGACTGGGTATCGCCGCCGATGCGCGCATGGCCTGATGCAGACAGCCCTGCTGAAACCACACTTCCTGCTGGTTGGTCAGGTCGGTAGCCACCGCCGTGAAGGGGATCTTCAGGTCCTGTATTCGGACCTCGCCGAGTATCTCCCTGACCCGCCCGAAAACTTTTTCGCCACGGATGGCCCCGAGGTTGCCGAAACCGACATCCAGCAGCCGCAACACGTCCAGGTACGCCAGCCCGGATACCCATTCGCGGTACGCCGGCAGACCGCCCGCCGCGTAAACGCCCCCTACCACGGCACCCATGGAGCAACCGGCGATGCATTCGATGGAATACCCGCGGCGCTCCAGCTCTTCGATGACGCCAATATGCGCGTAGCCGCGGGCTCCGCCACTGCCCAATACCAAAGCGACGCTGCGTCCCATGGTGTCTTTTCCTCTTCTGATCAATCTCGATTGACGGCGGGTTTCACTCTCAGCATGATGCCGGGATAATTTTCACCATATCAAGGCAACCCGTGAATAATCGCCGTACCTTTCTGTTGAAGCTGGCCGCCGTAGTACTCATTCTTGGAATAGCGATGGCCGCACTGGGAGCCTGGATATTTCATAACGCAGAAGCACAGCGCAGCGGCACCATCAGCCTGCAGGGCATGAAACAACCGGCGCACGTATATTACGACACCTGGGGCGTGCCGCATATTGATGCGCAGACCGACCAGGACGCATACCGCACCCTGGGCTACCTGCACGCCCAGGACCGCCTGTTCCAGATGGACCTGCTGCGCCGCATTGGTGCCGGGCGACTGTCCGAGCTGTTTGGCCAGGAATCCCTGGCGACCGATCGCTTCTTTCGCACGCTGGGTATCAGTCGCTACGCACGGGATTACGCCGAGCGCATGGAGCAGAACGCCGACGCACCTCATGTCCAGCTGATACAGGCTTATCAGAATGGTATAAACCAATACATTGAGCAGGGCAATGTGCCGGTCGAGTACCGTTTATTGCTCAGCGAACCTGATTATTTTTCCATGGCCGATATCGCCCATGTCATGGGCTACATGGCTTATTCCTTTGCCGAAGCCTTCAAGACTGACGCCTTGGTCGACCATGTGCGGGGCACGCTCGGCGAGCAGCACATGCAGGATCTGGTGCCCGGCTGGCCGAGCAGCAAGCCGCCCACCGCACCACCAGTGCAAAGCGGCGCACTGCTGGCACCGTTGCTCAAGCAAGTGGCGCATGTTGAACAACGCCTGCCGGTTGGCCAGTTCCTCGGCAGCAACGCCTGGGCCATCAAAGCCAGTCGTAGCGCAAGCGGCGCCCCGATGCTGGCGAACGATCCGCATATCGGCTTTTCCGTTCCGGCGACATGGTATGAGGCGCATATCCGCACGCCTGAGCACGAGGTCTATGGCCATTTTCTCGCCGGGCTGCCCTTTGCCCTGCTCGGCCAGACGCGCAATCATGCATGGGGCCTGACCATGCTGATGAATGATGAAGTGGATTTCTACCGCGAGCGGGTTAATCCGGACAACCCGGACCGCGTATGGTCGAACAATCGCTGGCAGACCCTCGACGTCCATGAAGAAGTGATCAAGGTGCGCGGTCAGGAAGACCGCCTGATCCGCCTGCGCAGTACGCAAAACCGGCCCATCATCAATGATCGACTGGATGCGTCTGAAGAGGTCGAAGCAGACCGCCTGCCGGTCAGTTTGTTCTGGACCTTCCTCGACTCCGAAAGCGATTCGACCGAAGCCTTCTACGGATTCTCCCAGGCCAGCACCATGGCTGAATTCGAGGCCGCAGCCGCCAAACACTGGTCCCCCGGGCTGAACGTAGTGTATGCCGACGTGGACGACAACATTGCCTCGTGGGCCATAGGCCGCATGAAACGCTGGCCAAAAAGCAACAACAGCTTCGCCCTGCTCAGTGGCGGGAGTAAACGCGACGAGTTTCTCGGCTATCAAGCCTTCGCGCTCAATCCGCGCACGGTCAATCCGTCCGCAGGGCATGTATTCAGCGCCAATCATCCCTATGAGCATGACAACCCGCGCCGTGTGGTTCCTGGATATTATGCGCCGAGTGAGCGTTCACAGCGTCTCGCCGAGCTGCTTGCCACCGACCAGCCGATGGACCAGACGTATTTTCGCCATATCCAGCTCGACAACCAGCGCTCGCAATCGGCCGCCATGATTGCCGACGCGCTGCCACTGCTCGGTGACACGCTGTTAAGCGAAGAGTTGCGGCCATCGGCGGCGCGTGCTGCCGAAATGATCGAGCAATGGGACGGCGGCTTCGACCGCAATAGCGTCGGCGCCACCATCTACCAACGCTGGCACGACCAGCTGATGCGGGCGCTATTCGCCGATGAACTGGGCGATCAGTATGCGTTCTTCAAAAATACCCACATGGCTGAGAAGAGTCTGCTCAGCCTCTACTGGAAGCCCGCCTCACCCTGGTGGGACAACCGTCAGCAGCCATCCCAGGATGGTCGCCAGGCGGCGATCGAGCACGCCTGGGTCACCACCATCGAAGCCTTGAATGAGCAATTGGGCGCGGACGTTGACAGCTGGAAATGGGAGCAGGTTATCCGACTGGAGCATGCCCATCCGCTCGCAGAGAAACTACCCTTCGGCTCGCTGTTGAACAGCAACCCGGTCGCTGTTGACGGTAGCCGGGAGAGCATCAACAGTATGACCTTCGGTCTGGAGCAGGACATCTTTCAGGTCAGTGCGGGACCTTCCGCCCGGCGGCTGATCGACCTGGGCAATCTCGACGGAACGCTGGGCATACTGCCGCTGGGCCAATCGGGCAATCCCTTCGACCGGCATTACGCTGATCAGGCCGAGTTGTTTAATGAAGGGCGCTACCGGACACAACTGTTTGATTGGGTTTCGATCCAGGGATTGCCCGACCGCATGACAGTCGAGCCCTCCCGGAAACGCTGAGACCGCTCAGATCTTGACGATGCGCACGCCCGTT
The DNA here is from genome assembly GCF_008638345.1 of Pseudomonas saliphila. Lineage (GTDB taxonomy): Bacteria > Pseudomonadota > Gammaproteobacteria > Pseudomonadales > Pseudomonadaceae > Halopseudomonas > Halopseudomonas saliphila. Next base: position 266,697 of record NZ_VTVA01000004.1, read on the forward strand.
TCGGGGGTCGCATCGCCCGTTTCAAGACGTTGCTTGCGGATACCGCGGTCAGCGAGCGCCTGAATAACAGCCGGCGCCTGCGCTCCGTGAATCACAACGCGCAGACGGGTGTCGGTGCGCAACGCACGGTTCAACAGATCGAGCCAGCTTTCCGCCGCGTCCGCGTCAAGGTCTTCCAGATCGGCTGCGGGCACGCTGAACTGCCCTTCGGCGTTGATCACCTTCAGCAGCGTCGCGGGGGTCGGATACAAAGGCCTCTCCACGGCCTCGTCAGGCGTGAACTGATCGACATGCAGATAGACCTGACGATTGCCGCGGGTGATCGAATACAGGCTGACAAACCGCTGAGGCTCTTCGTCTACACGCACTGCCAGATACGCCTGATTATCATCCGGGCCATATAACCGCGAGAAGCCGATGACCTGGCTGGCCCAGGTACTGCTGCTGCCACACTCGCGACCCTCACAGAAATACAACATGGTGGTCTCTCTGCCCAGCAACTGCTTGGTGGCGTGGGCAAAGGCCTCATCGCTGTCATGCCCCGTTGGGATAAGCCAGGAAACCTGCAACAGGTCACCGATGGTGCGTACTTCACGCTCGGCTCGCAACTTGTTATTGATGCGTCGCACGCTGCCGATGGCGACACCGTGATCGATGCTTTCCTCGATGTTTAGCCTGGCTACTTCGGCGCGGGGAAATGGCTGAATCAACAATTCATCAGGAAGCGCGTCGGCAGCCTGACTGACGGCGGATGCCAGAGCGAAACTCAATCCCATTAACAGCAGAGCCGGTCGTCTTCTTGACGGCATTTGTTCTCCTCAGCATTGCAGCATTACCGCGCCTCACAAGGGGGCTCACGGGGACCAGTCCAACGCAGATCAATCAGCGCTGGCCATGCGGTGGCATGAGCCTATAGCAAAGACGGAACTTCTGATAGCCTCGGTCAGTGGCTGCACCGGGTCAAGCAAGGTCATTGAAAAAACTGTCAATAATCGTTGCCACCTGCTTCGCAGGTTCCTCCAGGTGCAGGTGATGGCCGCCTTCGACGCGATGGATCTGGATGCTTTGAAGCTGCTCGATAAAAGCAGTCGCTTCCGGGCGTTTGGCGAAGATTCCCTCGCTGGCGACTACCAGGCAGGTTGGCGTGCGGATCGCTTCGACTATCGCTCTGGCCTGGGTACGCGTAAAGCGCAGCGCTGAGGGCAGCATCAATTGCGGGTCCGTCCGCCAGGTCCAGCCGCCCTGCTCCGGCATCAGCCCGCGTTCGACCAGGCAACTGGCCGCCGCCCGCGTCAGAGGCATGTTACCGCCCAGAATCCGCGCCGTGGTGGCCTTTTCAGGCGATACATAGATCGGCTTGCGCTTCTTGCTGGTAGCCAGGGTGGCCTTGAGAAAACGGGTCATCTGAGCCGGGGTGTCTTCGGCTTCTGAGGTGATCGGCACCAGACCATCGATCAGCGCGGCGCCGATAATCCGTTCCGGCATGCTGGCGGAGAGAATGCCGCTGATGATCGCCCCCATCGAATGCCCGAGCAGCGCGAATCGCTCCCATCCCATGCTTTCGGCGACCTGCAATACAGTGGCGGCCTGCTGCCACAGGCTGTAACCGCCAGCGGGCAGGTGATCAGAGAGACCGTGCCCCGGCAAGTCCAGAGCAATCAGATAAACGCCATTGAGTTCGGGTGCGATCAGGTCAAAGGTGGCGGCGTTATCGAGCCAACCATGCAGACCTATGACCGGGAGACCATCGGGCTTGCCCCATACCTTGGCAGCCACCTCCACCGACGGCAGGTTGAAACGTACTTCGTGACTCGCATGCTCCATGAGACCGGGGTTCCTGTAAAAAGCGGGAGAATCTATACGGCGCGGCATCCATAGACAAGTTGTATGGCGTCTGTGAATGGCTCTAGTGCCTCAGACTGGCTCGGGTGCTTCCTGCCACAGCACCCGCTTACCGCTTACCGACCACAATTCGAGCTGGTCCTGATAGGTCGCTTCGACAACGTGACGTTTGAGCTTCAGGGTCGGCGTCACGAATCCATTATCCATGCGCCACTCGTCCCCTATGACGACCAGACTGGCCAGCTGTTGGTGCCGCGGCAGGCGCTTATTGATCTCGAGCAGCAGTTCCGTAAGACGCTCGGTGGCTACCGAGTCCCCTGTGGCGGCAGTACCGGCTTCCCGCTCCATTAGCTGCACCAGCGCGACCGGCTGCGGCAGGTTATCGCCCAGCACACAGGATTGCTCAATGAGCGGACTGGCATCCAGAAGCCGCTCGATCGGGCCCGGCGAAATGACCTTGCCTGCGCGGGTAGTGAACAGGTCCCGTGCTCGCCCAATGATCCGCAGAAACCCTTCCTTGTCCACCTCACCAAGGTCGCCCGTGTGCAGAAATCCCTCCTCGTCCAGCATCTGCGCGGTCGCTTCCGGGTCTCTGAAATAGCCCATCATGGTCGCGCGACTTCGAATCAGCAGTTCGCCGTTCTCCGCAAGTCGACATTCGACTCCCGGGTTGGGCAAGCCAATCCATCCGGACTTGAAGCGCTTGGGTCTACCAAGGTGCGAGTAGCCGCAGTTCTCGGTCATGCCGTATATCTCGACCAGATTCATGCCTAACCGCTGGAACCAGCGCAGCATGCTGTCAGTGGGCGGCGCGCCGCCGCTAACGGCGTAGCGTATGTGATTAAGCCCGAGCCTGGACAAGACGATGCGTGCCGGAATAATGCGGATCAGCGGTATTTTCAACAGGGTATCCAGCAACACCGCCGGAATTCGCCGGTACACGCTGCGCTGCAACTTCGACCAGATGCGTGGCACACCGAAAAACACCGTCGGCCGCGCGCGCCGCATATCGCGGATAAAGGTGTTCGAGCTGTGCACGAAAAACACCGTGTCACCGGCCAGCAGAGACGCGACTTCAACGAACTGGCGCTCCGCCACATTACTCAGCGGCAGGTAGGACAACAGACGGTCCTCGTCGTCAATCACAAACAGACGAAGCCAGTTATTGGCGGCGTGGTACATGGCGCTGAAGCTGAGCATCACGCCCTTTGGCGGGCCCGAGGTGCCAGCGGTATAGACCAGGGTGGCCACGGCGGCGGGATCCGGCAGACGATCGTCACCAAGCGGTTCGTGCGTATCGAGCAGGCGCTGCCAGGAAAGCGAACCGGCATCTTCCGGCGCCAACGGCAGGCCAATCCAGGGGACGTCGGGGTACACGCTGGAGCGGACGGTTTGCCAACTATCGAGCTTGCCTATCACCGCTGCCTGGCACTGCGCGTGCTCCAGAATCTGGCGGACTGCATCGTTGTTCAGGGTCGGATAGATCGGCACGCTCACGTGACCAGCCATCCAGATCGCCAGATCGGCGATGATCCAGTGAGCACAATTCTTCGAGAAGAGCGCAATGTGACTGCCTGCGTCCAGCTCCAGCGAGCGAAGATAGGCGGCAATCCGGCGCGCCTGATCGCCCACTTCAGCCCAGGTGAATTCGTCAGCACCGCCAGCGGCGCGCGGCTGGACCAGATACACCCGGTCGGGGTGCGCCCGCTCCCGCTCATAAAAGCTTTCGAGCGCAGACGAAACCGCCAGTTTCACCTGATCAGGCATATGCAGTACCTCATGGTCTCTTGTTCTTCTTTTTTGCGCTGAATGTTCAAGGCCCGTTGGCGTTTCATCGCGCTGAACGGCAACAGGCCCCGGAGCCACTCGATTGACCGCATCGATACTCACTATCCCACGGTCAAAAAGCCCAAACAAGCGCGGAACAGAGGCAACCGCGCGGATTGTCCCGATGAATGTCAGATCATTTGATCACCCGGGCAAGCCCGGCTGCTACGTGATCCAGTTCGAGACAGACCAGCCCGGCGGTAGGCATTGGGTAGTGGCCGCGACGGTGCCCTTCAACCAGCAGGCTTATCAGCTGACTGACCAAGGGCTGATGACTCACCAGGAGCAGATTCTGCTCGCTCCGCTGCTCCAGGCAGCCGATCACGCTGTGTGGGTCGGATTCAGGTATCAGCCAATCGACAGTGATGATCCCGCCCGGAAAACCGCTGGCCTGACACGCCAACTCGGCGGTCTGCTGGGCGCGCACGAAGGGGCTGGCAAGCACCGCCTCAAATGGCTCCCCAGCCAGACCGGACATTACCTCCAACACCTCCTTCTGACCCGCCGCAGTCAGTTGACGAAGGGAGTCGGCCGGCGCCTGCGCCTCGGCCTGACCGTGCCTGAGTATCCAGAGCTTCATGGCTGAGCTGGACCGTCTGACGATCCCCCTGAGGTGTCAGCGGTATGGTCACGGGTCTGGTTGTCTGCGTCGGATGGCTGCTCGCCGATAGTGAGGTGCCATTGTGCTTGAGGATCCGGCCATTCCATGAAGGGCCAGGGCTTCTGCTCGGTGGCGCCAGTGGCGAATCGCCCGATCTGCCATGCATATTGGGAAAGACTGTTACCGAAACCGGTCAACCGAGTCTCATACGCGCCGTTGAGCAGTTGCGAACCGATCTGCAGTACAACCACCACGACCAATAGCACTTCAGTAATCTGCCAGGCGATAGCAAACAGCAGGACGTAAAGTAACCGCAGCCAGAAATCGGCGGAGGTGATAGCTGTCTTGGCATGATTCATTGCGCAGTGTTCCCGGAATCGTTGTTTACGTAGGAGGCGAATTCGACATCGTCTTTCTGGGAAGCGGCCATGAGACGACCAATCACATCCACCATCGGCTGGCCTTCGAACAGGATGGCATGCAGACCAGCCACCAGTGGCATATAGATACCCTCTTCGTCGGACTTCTGCTTGAGTACCCGCAAGGTATTCACGCCTTCTGCCACTTGCCCCAGCTGCGCCACGCTATCTTCGAGTGTCTGCCCCTTGCCGAGGGCGAAACCGACCTGAAAGTTACGCGACTGGGGGGACGTACAGGTGACTATGAGATCCCCGATCCCGGCAAGCCCCAGGAAGGTCATGGGATTGGCGCCCATGCTGACCGCAAAGCGAGTCATTTCGGCCAGCGCCCGGGTGATCAGCATGCTCTTGGTATTTTCACCGACGCCCATTGCAGCGGCCATGCCGGAGATAATCGCGTACACGTTCTTCAGCGCACCGCCGAGCTCCACACCGAACCGGTCCTGGCTGGCGTACACGCGAACGCTCTTGCTGCCCAGCACAGCTTGTACTTCGCTGCAGAGCGTCTCGTCCCGACAGGCAATCACGGTCGCGGTCAACGCACCGGCGGCCATTTCCCGGGCCAGATTCGGTCCGGACAAGACCCCGACGCGCGCGTCGGGCGCCTCGGCTTCGACAATCTGACTCATCAGCACAAAGCCGGGTTGTTCAATGCCTTTGGTGGTGCTGACTACGCCCTTGCCCGCCAGGTCCGGACCGATCTGCTGCAATACATTGCGAAACGCGCCGCTGGGTATGGCCAGAAACACCAGCTGGGCTGTGGCCAGAGCTGCATGCAGATCAGTGGTGACGACAAGGCGCGGGTCCAGCGGTATGTCCGGCAGGTATCGGCTGTTCCGGTGGTCACGGTTAATCTCGTCCGCCACGGCCTGATCACGCAGCCATAGGGTAACTGGCACTTCATGTGACGCCATCAGATTGGCCAGCGTGGTCCCGAAACTGCCTCCGCCCAGTACGCAAACGGGCTGTTTTTGCTCAGTCATGCAGGATCCCTTGTTCAAATGACAAACGGCATTATAAGTTCAGCGCACGATAACAGCGATGCGGAACTGGAAAAACCTGTGACCGCCGTTATGATGGCGCCGCGAAATCAACCTCCAGGATGAGACATGTTCGAAACGCGAAGTCTGGTCATTCTATTGACCATAGCTACGACCTGTGCAGTACAAGCCAGGGAAAACGGCCCGATCAGTAACGCCGATCTGCCTACCGTGCTCAGCGCCACGCGCCTCAGACAAGCGCCGGCGGACGTACCTGGCAGCATGACGGTAATCGATCGCGAGCTGATCCGCGCCAGCGGAGCACGGGATATTCCCGAACTGCTCAGGCTGGTGCCGGGCATGATGGTCGGCTATCACTCAGGCAACGAGGCCAACGTCAATTACCATGGCACCAATGTAAGCGAAGCCCGTCGCATGCAGGTGCTGGTAGATGGCCGCTCGATATACCGCTCTGGATTGGCCACCATCGACTGGTCCAGCCTGTCGCTGGCGATGGAAGACATCGAGCGTATCGAGGTGTTTCGCGGTCCTAACACAGCGGCCTATGGCGCAAATGCCCTGCTGGGCGTGGTCAATATCATTTCCCGTGATCCCTCCGGAAGCCAGGGCACCCGGCTGAAAGTCACCAGCGGCACCCGTGGAGTGCTCGATAGTTACGGCAGTCACGGTTTCGCAGCGGGCAACACCCATATGCGACTGAGCGTGCTCGGCAGGCGCCATAACGGCTTTGATCATGACGAAGACGGCAAAGCGATTCGCGACGGCCAGCGCACCGATGCATTGTCACTCGCCGGCACCAGTCAACTGGATCCGAACCAGACGCTGAACTGGCAGCTGGGTGTGGCCGACAGCTCCGACCAGGCTGGCTACGATTACGAAGCCATGGCTCCAGGCAATCCGGGCTACCCCGGCGCAGCCGGATCAGCCTTTGAGCGCCAGATCAGCACACACGGGCCATCGTCCGATACCGAGGATCGTACCTGGGTGGCCTCTGCTCGCTGGACCAATGACTTCTCCGCGACCCACAGCCTCCAGTTGAGTGGCTCCCTCCAGCATATGGAGCAGTTACAACAGTGGCGTGCCTGTGACTCCCCCGTGGTCTTCTCACCGGATCTGAAAGCTATCTATGAGGTTGATCCACAATTGGCGCGCCATCTGAACAAGTATTTCCGCGGCAAGCTGGATACGGTCGATGACCTGCGGAGGCTATTTCCGGGAGACAAGGCCGTGCTTTTCCCCTTGGCCGAGCGCGTTATCGCCCAGCATGACGCCGCCCTCGACGCCGGTCCGAGCTGTTGGGATATCAACCAAACGATGCGGGAAACGCGTTACGAGGTGGAGCTGCAGGACACCTTGCAGCTCACCGATAAACTGCGCACCGTGTTCGGCTCCAACCTGCGGTATGACCGGGTTCGCTCGGAAACCTTCTTCGGCGGCGTGGAGGACAACAGAACGCTGCAGCTGTTTGCCAACCTAGAATACAAACCGCACGCCCAATGGCTCCTGCATGCCGCCGGCATGGCAGAAGACAGCGAGCTGACCGGCTTTTCATTTTCTCCGCGCCTGGCGGTGCATTACTTTGTAAGGCCCAGCCACAGTCTGCGCGCTGTCTATTCCGAAGCGGTCCGCTCTCCGGACATGTATGAGAACAACGCCTCCTGGACCTACCGCCCGGCCAATCTGAGCGGTCCGCCAACACTCAGCAACACCTACTACGCACACGCGCGTGGCCCGGGAGATCTCGAACAGGAAAAGATGCGTTCCGGTGAGCTGGGCTATAACGGCCGATTCCACGGCATAGGGCTCTCCGTCGACATTCGTGCGTTTCACGAGGAAGTGCACGACATGATGAGCGAGCCGCTGCAGCTGAAAAATTTCGTACCCACCAATGAAGGCTTCGTGCGGTTCACCGGTGTCGAAGGCCAGTTTGACTGGCAGGCCACGCGACGAGATCGTCTGCGCCTGACCTACGCGTATATCGATCTGGTTGCCAGGCACAAATTGGACCGGCGCCTGACACCGCGCAACAGCGGATCAGCCGCATGGCTGCGGCAATGGCCAGCGGGGATTCACAGCAGTCTGATCTATTACGGTGCTGATATGCTCAACGAGCGGCGATTCGAGCGGGTCGATTCGCGCCTGTCCAAACGCCTGGAGCTGACCCGCAACAGCAGTCTGGACGTGGCGCTGACCTGGCAATACAGGCTGGATGACGAAGGCTTGACCTGGTCTGATAACAGGTTTGACAGTCGCAGCCATTATTATCTCAGCGCGCAGCTGAGTTTCTGAGCGCGATGCCGGTATGATTGCGCTCCAGGTCACACTTATAGATCATTGACAAGGATGTTTGATGACTATTACCACCCCTCTGGAACGCTACCGGTGAGCCGCCTGAGATGGTTGCTGCCTGCCTGCTTTGCGCTGCTGGCACACCCTGTCTGGGCAGCCAACCTGACAGTCCTGGCGGCCGAACCCACAGAACTGGCTGATGAATTTACTGCCGCGTTGCAACAGCTTCGGCCAGACGACCAGATCGTTTTCCGTACGCTTGGCGAACGTCTTTCGGATCGAACTCCGGACGCGGTTGTGACCCTGGGATGGCGAGCTTTCCAATGGCAACAGCAACATCTTGCCAGAACGCCCACGGTGGCCGCTTATCTGGGTCTCGAGCAGATCCAGCACTATCAACCCGATTCACCTGCGGACTCACTCCACATCCTGCTCGTCAGTCCGAAACCGTCGCGGCAGGTGGCCCTTGCTCGCCTGTTGATGCCGCGCATGATGACACTCGGCCTGTTATACGACGATTCCAGCCGCTTGCAATTACCCGCCTGGCAACAGTCTGCGGACGCTGCAGGCCTCGGGCTATCGGCGCAAAACATCGACGACCAGGACGACCTGATCCGCAGCCTGACTGAGGTGCTTTCTCGCAGCGACGTGCTCATGGCGCTCGACGACAAGACTATCTTCCACGCCGACAACCTCAGAAGCCTGTTGCTAACCAGCTACGCAAGGGACAAGGTGATGATCGGCCCAAGCGCGCCCTATATTGCAGCCGGCAGCCTGAGCACGACATTCAGCTCACCTGGCGATACGGCACACAGCGTTAGCAAAATACTGACTGAAGGAATTCCTGCCGGTATGAGCTACCCCAGACATTTCTCGGTAATCAGCAACCCACACCTCGCTCGGTCGCTTGGCTTCCCGACGCCGGACGATACCGCACTGGCGCAGGCGCTGATGCACATGGAGACCGCGCGGTGAAGCACTGGAAACGAGGCAGCTTTCATAATCGCCTGATTCTGATGACCTTGGCGCCCGCCGTCATACTGGGGATCACCCTGTTCCTCTACTTCGTCAATGCCCGGCTGGATGATGTCCAGCGCCAACAACATGAAACGGGGGAGCTGATCGCTACGCAGCTGGCGTCCACCGCAGAATTCGGGGTCATGACCGGACATCTGGCCACGCTTGAAAGCCTCATAACAGGTGCCTTGCAGATTCGCGATGTGGTCGCAATCAACGTATATGACCGTGCGGGGCAACTGCTTATCCGCCTGCCCCGGGACGCCAGCGACATGGTATCTGAGCCGAACAATCTGGTATTCAGCGCCGATATCCTGCGCCAACGCATCACGCTGGCCCATGAACTCTATATGCTCGACCTTCCAACAAACCCTGACACTCAGCATGATTTTCTGGGTCGAGTGGAGGTCGTCCTCAACCATCAGGCACTGAGCGGCCGGCGACAGGACATCCTATGGGGCGCCGCCTTCGTCGGCATGGCGATGCTGGCCACGTTGCTCCTGGCGGTGCGGCTGGCCCGTGGCCTGGCGATACCTTTGGCAAACATGAGCGAAGCGGTCCTGGCACTGAAGCGGAACAAGCTGGAAACACGCCTTGTCAGCGAAAGCGACGATGAAATCGGGCGCCTGAGCGCGCATATCAACGCGCTCGCAGACAGGCTTCAGCGAACCCGTGAACAGCAAGAACTAGCCATGCAGCAGTTGATCGCCGCGCGGGAAGAGGCCGAGCGTGCCAACCGCGCGAAATCAGACTTTCTGGCGATGATGAGTCATGAGCTGCGCACCCCGATGAATGGCGTCATGGGTATGCTCCAGCTACTCGAAACCACTGAGCTCAATGCCGAGCAGGCCGAGTACATACATATTGCCGGAGAATCGACTGACCATCTGCTCCACGTGATCAATGACATTCTGGATCTATCACGGATCGAAAGTGGCACCGTCGAGTTCGAATGTATCCCGTTTAACCTGCGCGAGCAGCTCGCCAGCGTTATAGCCCCCTTCGACTTTGCTGCCACGCAAAAGGGTTTGCAATTGGTCACCGACCTTGATGGTCCTCCCGAACTCAGCGAGGTGTCGGGCGATCCGACCCGGCTGCGCCAGATCCTGCTTAATCTGATCGGCAATGCACTGAAGTTTACCCAGCAAGGCGACATTCAGGTCCATGCCCGGTGGCATAAGCAGGGCACAGAGGTCCTGTTGCATTGTGAAGTGCGCGACAGCGGCATTGGCATTGCACCGGAGCGCCTGGAAAACATGTTCGACGCATTCCAGCAAGCGGACAGCAGCACCTCGCGGCGGTTCGGCGGGACCGGACTGGGGCTTTCCATCGCCCGAACATTCGCCCGAAGCATGGGTGGCGATCTCATCGCCACCAGTGAGCCCAATGTAGGCTCCTGTTTTACGCTGCGCCTGCCGTTCGCCCATACCATCACCGACGGCAGAAAGTCACCGCTGCCGCTGCGCAGCAGCCTGCGCCATTTACCGGACTGATCGAGCATCATTCTGCCCGGACGCCAGAAGGCGCGGTGATGGAAACTTGTCCGGCAAATGGCGAAACTAGGGCATCTACCATCAAACAGGGCCAGACAACTGATGAGTGCCAATGCTGCTTCGCCAATTACCCTCGACTCTCCTTTCACCACACTGCCGGCACTGATCGCCCAGCACGGGCGCGACCGGGCGGATCATCCGGCACTGATCCAGGATAATCGCCGGGTTACCTATGGTGAGCTGGACCAGTTGGCCGACCGGGTGGCGGCATCTCTCCAGCGTGACGGCCTGCAGCCCGGCGACAGCATCGCGATCTGCGCGAGCAATTCAATCAACTACGCCATCCTGTTCGTCGGCGCGCTGCGCGCCGGCGTGGTGGTCGCCCCGTTGGCGCCCTCTTCGACGCCGGAAAGCCTGCTGGTCATGCTCAAGGATTCGGCGGCGAAATTATTCTTCGTAGATCAACACAGCGACCGGGAGCTGGCTGATCTCAAGGAGCGCATAACGGCGCCGCTGTTTACGCTGGATGACAGCCGTCCCGCGCAGGGCTTCTCTCAATGGCTGGGCGATGGCACCCCGGAACCGGTTGAGCTGACACCGGATATGCCCTTCAACATCATCTATTCCTCCGGCACCACCGGCGAGCCCAAGGGCATTGTCCAATCCCACGGCATGCGCTGGTCGCACATCCAGCGCGGCCTGGCGTTCGGTTATGGACCGGAGTGCGTCACGTTGATGTCGACGCCGCTGTATTCCAACACCACGCTGGTCTCCTTCCTGCCGACGCTGGGTCTGGGCGGCTCACTGGTACTGATGAGCAAGTTCGACGCGAAAAAGTATCTCGAACTGGCTGCCAAACACCACGCCACGCACAGCATGCTGGTTCCGGTGCAATACCAGCGCATCATGGACCGTGACGATTTCGATCAGTACGACCTGTCCAGCTTCAGGATGAAGTTCAGCACCAGCGCACCCTTCCACGCTGAACTCAAGGCAGACATCCTGCGGCGTTGGCCCGGCGGCCTGCTCGAGTTCTACGGCATGACCGAAGGCGGTGGCTCCTGCATGCTTGCCGCCCACGCCCACCCCGACAAGCTGGCAACGGTTGGCCAACCGCTCAGTGGCCACGACATTCGCGTCATCGACGAAGAAGGTAACGAGCTGCCGCGCGGCGAGATCGGCGAGGTGGTGGGACACTCGCCAGCCATGATGACCGCCTACCTGAACAAACCGGAGAAAACCGCCGAAGCTGAATGGTACGACAGCACTGGCAAACGCTTCATCCGCACCGGCGATGTCGGCCGTTTCGACGAGGATGGTTTCCTGACGTTGATGGATCGACGCAAGGATATGATCATCAGTGGCGGCTTCAACATTTACCCGAGCGATCTGGAGGCCGAGCTGCGCCAGCACCCGGATCTGCAGGAAGTTACCGTGATCGGCGTGCAGTCGCGCAGCTGGGGGGAAACGCCGGTGGGTTATGCGGTACTCAAACCGGGCGCAACAACTGACGCCGAAACGATATTGCAGTGGTTCAATGCGCGGGTAGGCAAGACCCAGCGGCTCAATCGGCTGATATTGACGGACGAGCTGCCGCGCAGCGCTATCGGTAAAGTACTCAAGCGCGAACTGCGGGATAATTTCCAGGCGACCTATGGCGAATTGGACTGATCAGCAGCCTCCCCGGCCCGCCGACGGCAAGAAATTTTGTCCTTGGCGGGCCTTGCGGGTATCCTCTAGCGCCTCTGGTCTGACATGGTGTGACTTTCGCCCCTGGTCAGCAGTCTGAGCTTACGCTGGCGGAGTCATCACACAATTATTACCGCCAAGCCGAATCATTAGCGCCCCAACCTTCTGGGGATGAGCAGGAGCTTCTATGTCTAGACAAAACGCGTACAGCCGGGAAGAGCTGCTACAGTGCAGCCGCGGTGAATTATTCGGCCCCGGAAACGCGCAATTGCCCGCCCCGAACATGTTGATGATCGACCGGATCGTCCACATCAGCGAGACCGGCGGCCGCTTTGGCAAAGGTGAAATTGTTGCCGAATTGGATATCCATCCTGATCTGTGGTTTTTTGCCTGCCACTTCGAAGGCGATCCGGTCATGCCCGGATGTCTGGGGCTGGATGCGATGTGGCAATTGGTAGGGTTCCACCTTGGCTGGTTGGGCTTTGAGGGACGCGGTCGTGCTCTCGGCTCCGGCGAGGTGAAGTTCTTCGGTCAGGTCCTGCCGACCGCAAAGAAGGTTACCTATACTATTCATATCAAACGCACCATCAACCGGTCCCTGACCCTCGGCATTGCCGATGGCACCATGGCCGTTGACGGTCGCGAGATCTATACCGCCGAAGGTCTGCGGGTGGGTCTTTTCACTTCTACTGACAGTTTCTGAGGATCATCACTATGCGACGCGTCGTGATTACCGGTATGGGTATCGTGTCCTGCCTCGGCCAGGATGTTGAATCCGTGGCTACCAGCCTCAAAGAGGGCAAGCCAGGCATCACCTTCAACCCAGAATACGCTGAAATGGGGCTACGCAGCCATGTCTCCGGCAGCGTTAAGATCGATCTTGATGCGGCCATCGATCGCAAGATCAAGCGCTTCATGGGCGATGCCGCGGCATTTGCCTATCTGTCGATGCAACAGGCTATTGCCGACTCAGGTCTGACCGATGATCAGGTCAGCAATGTCCGCACCGGTCTGGTTGCCGGTAGCGGCGGTGCCTCGACCCTGAACCAGATGGAGTCGGTCGACATCCTGCGCACAAAAGGCGTGAAGAAGATCGGGCCGTATCGTGTGCCGCGCACCATGAGCAGCACGGTGTCTGCTTGTCTGGCCACCCCGTTCAAGATCAAGGGCGTCAACTACTCGATCTCCTCTGCCTGCGCCACCAGCGCGCATTGTATCGGTCATGCTGCCGAGCTGATCCAGCTCGGCAAGCAGGACGTGGTGTTTGCCGGCGGCGGCGAAGAAGAGCACTGGTCACAGTCCATGTTGTTCGATGCCATGGGTGCACTCTCGACTCAATACAACGAGACGCCCGAGAAAGCCTCGCGCGCCTACGACAACAAGCGTGACGGTTTCGTCATCGCTGGCGGCGGCGGCATGGTCGTGGTCGAGGAGCTAGAACACGCTCTGGCCCGTGGCGCGACAATCTATGCGGAGGTGGTCGGCTATGGCGCGACCTCTGACGGCTACGACATGGTCGCACCCAGCGGCGAAGGCGCTATTCGCTGCATGCAGCAAGCGATGGCCACCGTTGATGGCACCATCGAGTATCTCAATACTCACGGCACCTCCACCCCAGTGGGCGATGTGGCTGAACTCAAGGCCATCCGTGAAGTATTCGGCGACAAGGCACCCAAGATCAGCTCGACCAAGAGTCTGTCGGGTCACTCTCTGGGCGCCGCCGGTGTACAGGAAGCCATCTATTGCATGTTGATGCTGCGCGACAACTTCCTTGCCGCTTCAGCCAACATCGAAGAGCTGGACGAGAACGCTGGCGATCTGCCGATTCTGCGCGAGCGTCTGGACCAGGCAGTGGACCTGGTCATGTCGAATAGCTTCGGCTTCGGCGGCACCAATGCGACGCTTATCCTCAAGCGCTGGGCCAACGCCTGACTATGCCTGCAGGCTGATCTTGCCTGCACCGTCAGCGTGACCGACTAGCGCCGTCGTCCTTCGGGATGACGGCGTTTTTGTATGCCCTTTCTGGGGTTGTAGCGCGCCTGCGCTCCGACAGCACCAATCGAACCGCCATGCTATGGTCAGGTCACATACAAAAGCGTCACAGCCGCTCCTACCATCGGTCGTTAACCTGGGGTCCCATGAATCAGCAAGCAGATATCCGCCGCCTGTTACCCTCAGTCGATCAGATCCTCGCCTGGCCACTTATTCAGCAGCTGCAGCAGGACCATGGCCAGCCACTGGTAAAACAGGCAGTGACCGCAGAGCTCGATCTGCTCAGACAACACAACTCCCCCTGCGAACCCGACCTGCTTGCTGCGGCAATCGAGTCGCACCTGGTGCGCGTACTCAGTCCATCCCTGCGCAAGGTGTTCAACCTGACCGGCACCGTTCTGCATACCAACCTGGGGCGCGCGCCCTTGCCGGAAGAAGCCATCAAGGCGATGTGCGAGGTTGCGCGCGGCGCCAGCAATCTGGAGTTTGATCTGGAGACCGGCAAACGTGGCGACCGTGACAGTCATGTCGAGGCCTGGCTGTGCCGTCTGACCGGCGCTGAAGCTGCTACGGTGGTGAACAACAATGCTGCAGCCGTACTCTTGATGCTCAATACCCTGGCGCGTAGCAAGGAGGTGATCGTTTCCCGGGGCGAGTTGGTGGAGATCGGCGGCGCCTTTCGCGTGCCGGACATCATGCAGCGCGCCCAGTGCAAGCTGCGAGAAGTAGGCACCACCAACCGTACCCACCTGAGGGATTATAACGAGGCCGTCGAAGCCAGAACCGCACTGATGATGACGGTGCACACCAGCAACTATGTGATACAGGGCTTTACCGCCAGCGTCCCCGAGGCTCAGCTGGCGCAAGCCGCGCACGAGCATGGCGTGCCCTATGTCGTGGATCTGGGCAGCGGCAGTCTGGTGGATCTGCGTCGCTGGGGACTGCCTTATGAGCCGACGCCGATGGACAGTCTGGCCAACGGCGCGGATCTGGTGTCATTCAGCGGCGACAAGCTGCTTGGCGGCCCCCAAGCCGGAATAATTGTCGGCAAGCGCGTCTTGATCGAGCGTCTGAAAAAGAATGCCCTGAAGCGGGCGCTGCGCTGCGACAAGGTTACCCTCGCCGCCCTCGAAGCCGTGCTCCGCCTTTATGCCAACCCCGAGCAGCTCGCCCACCGCCTGCCAAGCCTGCGCTGGCTAAGCCGGTCGCAACCATCGATCGCGCAACAGGCTGAGCGACTGATCCCCGCCATCCAGCTCTGGGCTGGCACACGCTATGAAGTGACCTCGGAACCGGTCATGGGCCAGATTGGTAGTGGCGCCCTGCCCGTCGAGCAGTTACCCAGCCAGGCATTGGTACTGACCCCCATCGCCAGCAAACGCGACGCCAATCGCAGCCTGCAATCGGCCCAGAAATCGCTGAGAAATCTGCCCATACCTGTCATCGGGCGGATCAATGACGGTCGTCTGATTCTCGATTTGCGCTGTCTCGATGAGGACTCGGAACTGCTTGCACAGCTGAAGCAGTACCCGCTTGGCTAAGTCTGCAGCAGGTCTACCGGCCAGCCGTCACAAAGCCTGCGCTGGCCATTGACCTTTGCCGGCTCAGGAGGTCCTATGAGGTATAACCTCCCCGGGAGATCCGCTCATGAACTTTCCTCGTGCCGCCAGGCTACTGTGCCTGCCAGCCCTTATCACCGGACTCCTGCTGGGCAGCCCGGCCAGCGCCGACGGCGGATATTATCGAGCCGCTCCATCCCAGGCCGATAGCGTCCGCGACAGGCATTATCGCGCGCCCAGCCACTACCGCTCCGCACCCTCCGTCCAGGTGCAATCCAGCGGTTATCGACTGTACTTCAGCTCCGGCGAATCGCGCCCGGGACTCAGCCCGAGCTATGGAAATGATAAGTTCGACCGTAACCGGCACCAACGGTCCGAGCGGCAGCACCGCTACTATGACGGCTCCCAACAATACCGCCGTCAACGTCCGCAACAGTACAATCCCCATGCACAGCCGGGTAATCCACGTGCCGGTGAGAACCGGCTAGGCACCGGCAACACCCAGATGCGCCGGCCACCGCAGATGCACGATTCCGGTCCGCTTCAGCGGCACCAGCCAGAGCGGCGTTATCGCTAATCGTTGATCAGCTGCATTCAGATGGCCAGTGCCGCCTGTTTTTTCCGCGCAGCCGTGCGCTGAGCCAGCTGCGCCATAACCAGCGCACCGATACCGCAGGCTGCCATGACCGCCGTCATGGGCACGGCTGTACCGTCGTGCAATAGGCCAACCAACGCTGAGGTGATACCGGCGATGACAAATTGCATGGTGCCCATCAATGCCGACGCCACCCCGGCCTGATGCCCCTGCCCGGCCATGGCTTCGGCGGATGAGTTGGGCAGCACCAGGGCAATCACTGCCACACTGCCAAACAACGGCAGCAGGAATGGCCACAGGGTATCGGGTTGATAGATCGCGACGCCTAGCAACATCAGATTGCTTACGGCGAAGAACAGGGTAGTAACACGCAGCAGCTTCATCGGTGGGCGCCGACGCAACAACCAGCTATTGACCTGCGCAAACAGGATAAAACCTGAGGCATTGATGGCGAAGAACCAGCCAAAATGTGCGGCGGGAATGCCGTACAGCTCGATGATCAGGAAGGGTGAGCCGGCGATGTAGGCAAACATGCCCGCCATTGCAATGCCGCCGGTAAGCGCATGAAACATGAACAGCGGCTCACTGAACAGTCGGCGATAGCGACCCAGGGCGCTGGAGAGGGCCGGCGGCGTGGCGCTGGGTGCAAGCGTCTCTTTTAGTCCGAAAAACACTGCAAAGGAAAATACTGCCGAGAATAATGTCAAGAACAGGAAGATCCAGGTCCAGTTACCCAGCTCCAGCAGCAAACCGCCAGCCAGGGGGGCCAGGATCGGCGCAACGCCCATTATCAGCATCAACTGGGAAAATGCCTTGGCGGCCTCAATCGGCTCACACAAGTCACGCACCACCGCCCGGTTCACCACGATTCCGGCGCAACCGCCCAGCGCCTGCGCAAAACGCGCGGCAATCAGCCATTCGATGGTAGGCGCCAGGGCACAGGCCAGCGACGCCACACAGAACAGCCCAATGCCAAACAATAACGGCTTGCGGCGACCAAACCGGTCAGCGACGGGGCCATAAAACAGCTGGCCGAGGGCCAAGCCGACGAAATAGGCCGAAAGGCTCAGTTGAATATGTTCACTGTCGGTGGCCAAGGCAACGGCCATTGCCGGAAACGCTGGCAGATACAGATCAATGGCGAGCGGACCAAAGGCACTCAGTCCACCCAGAATGAGCAGAATTTT
The DNA here is from genome assembly GCF_008638345.1 of Pseudomonas saliphila. Taxonomy (GTDB): domain Bacteria; phylum Pseudomonadota; class Gammaproteobacteria; order Pseudomonadales; family Pseudomonadaceae; genus Halopseudomonas; species Halopseudomonas saliphila. Next base: position 284,208 of record NZ_VTVA01000004.1, read on the forward strand.
AAACGGCATAGACTATTCCGGAGGCAGATCCCGGCATAGACCAGCCGGAACCAAAGCGCACATGATGACAGAAAGAATAGACGCATGCCTGCAACAGACCTTTGCACTCATGCACCGGAACGGGGTCAATCCGATGTAGCATAGCGCTCTCACCTTAGCCGGAGCACCCATGTCCAGGTCTAACTCCCTAGCCTTCGCCTTGCGCTTTGTTTCCCCCTACCGGGGGCGAGTCGCAGGCGCCCTGCTTGCACTGGTGTTCACTGCCGGGATCACCCTGTCGCTCGGCCAGGGACTCCGTCTCATGGTTGACCAGGGCTTTGTTACCGGCTCACCTGAGCTGCTCAATCAGAGTGTGGGGCTGTTCCTCATCATGGTGGTGGCGCTGGCGATTGGCACCTATGCCCGCTTCTACCTGGTGTCATGGATTGGCGAGCGGGTCGTGGCAGATATCCGCAAGCAGGTGTTTGATCATGTCATTGATCTGCATCCCGGCTTTTTCGAAACCAACCGGGGGTTGGAGATTCAGTCGCGTCTCACCGCCGACACCACCGTCCTGCAATCGGTAATCGGCTCAAGCCTGTCCATCGCGCTGCGTAACGGGCTGATGCTGATCGGCGGGATCGTTCTGCTGGTCATCACCAACCCGAAACTCACCAGCATTGTCATGCTGGCGGTGCCACTGATCGTCGCGCCAATCATATTCTTCGGTCGACGCGTACGCAGATTGTCGCGCCTGAGCCAGGACCGCGTTGCGGACGTGGGCAGCTATGTCGGCGAAGTGCTCGGCCAGATCAAGACGGTCCAGGCCTACAACCATCAGACGCAGGACCGAGCGCGTTTCAGTACCGTCGTCGAGCAGGCCTTTGAAGTCTCCCGCAGCCGCATCCGTCAGCGGGCCTGGCTGACCTCTGTCGTCATTGTGCTGGTGCTCGGTGCAATCGGCATGATGGTCTGGGTCGGCGGAATGGACGTGCTCGCCGGCAGGATCAGCCTCGGCGAGCTGGCCGCCTTCCTGTTTTACAGTCTGATCGTGGGGCTCGCTGCAGGCGCGCTGAGCGAGGTCATCGGTGAACTCCAACGCGCGGCGGGCGCTGGTGCACGCATTCTCGAGCTGCTACGGACAGAGCAGGAAATTGCACCACCGGCGACAGGCCTGGCGCAATTGCCGGACAAACTGGTCGAGGGCATCGCCTTTGAAGAGGTGAGATTCGCCTACCCCACTCGTCCGGACGCAACAGTGATCCAGGAATTGTCACTGCACATACGCATCGGCGAAACCCTGGCCCTGGTCGGTCCTTCCGGCGCTGGCAAGTCCACACTGTTTGATCTGCTGCTACGCTTCTTCGATGTTTCCGGCGGACGCATCACGATCGAGGGTCTCGATATTCGCCGACTCGACCCGGCACAGCTGCGCGCCTGCTTCGCCCTGGTGTCGCAGAACCCGGCGCTGTTCTACGGCAGCGTCGGCGACAACATTCGATACGGCCGGCCGGAAGCGAGCTCAGCAGCCATCGAGGCCGCTGCCCGCGCCGCGCACGCCGACGAGTTCATCGCAGACATGCCCAACGGCTATGACACGCAACTCGGGGATGCCGGATTAGGCCTGTCAGGTGGGCAAAAGCAGCGCCTTGCCATCGCCCGCGCACTGTTGACCGACGCGCCCATCCTACTGCTCGACGAAGCAACCAGCGCGCTGGATGCGCGCAGTGAGTACCTGATTCAACAGGCAATGCCCCGATTGACCCAGGGCCGCACCACCATCGTCATCGCTCACCGCCTGGCCACAGTAAAGAACGCAGATCGCATTGCGGTCATCGATAAAGGGAGGCTGGTAGCGGTTGGCACGCATGAGGAACTGGTAGCCTGTAATGGCTTGTATGCGCGGTTGGCCGAATTGCAGTTTGGCGCCGCGACCGTTTGACAGGGTTTAGATCAGAACGCGGGCCATGAGCGGCCCGCGTTCCAGGTGGTCAACTGAAATCAGTCAAGCGACTGGAAGAACACGGCGCTCTCACCGGCCGCGAATCCAGGCCATTCGTGGTTTCTCGAGCTAGGCTGCTCGGCCAGACTGTATTCACACCAGCGCACCGGATACCCGACATCACAGTTGGTGTATTCCACACAGCCATTTTTCAGCTGCCGGGTCTCCTCCCCGCACATATTCGCGTCCAGCCAGTACTGCCGCTGGGCCAGACCGTTTTCAAAGGGAATCAGTTTGTCTTCGGGATCATGGGCTGCCCAGGCGGCTGCGCGTCCGACACATTCTGCCGCGCTCTTCTGCGGGGGAGCGGAAGCCACTGCAGAGAATGCCCGCACGACGTCGCCCCGTTCACAGGCCAGGCGCGAGGCGAACAAACCGCCCATACTCATGCCGATGGTAAATACCCGGTTTTCATCCACGCAGGCTTCCCCGCGCAGCTCTTCATACATCGCATCGAAGAAGGCCAGATCTCGCTCACCAACCGTTTCCCAGCTATTACGCTCGGGATACTCCGCAGCGGTGGGCACCGGCATACCCCGCGGATGGACCACAATGGCCGCGTCACCCATGGTTTCGACTACGCCATTGGTAGCCTTGTAGTTCTTGGTCTTGTCCTTCTGTTCGTCTCCGCGTCCGTGAAAGCTGAATACCATCGGGTAGGCTTTGGCCGGGTCATAACCTGTAGGAAGATCAAGGATATAGCGACGGTTGTCGCCGCCCACTGCAATGGTCCGCTCACCTGCTTTCGGTGCCGGACCGCCGCAGCCGATAGAGGGCGCGGCGGGTGTTGGTCCCGCGATGGGTGGAGGCGGCGGTTCGGCTATCGGATCGTCAACCGGCGGTGGGTCTACCGGATCTATCGGGTCGGCCGGAGCGGGATCTTCGGCAGCAGGTGTGTCGGCGTCGGGATCGATACCGGTATCCTCGGCACCCGGTCCCGTCGGAGTTACTTCAGGCTGGGCTTCATAATCGTCATCATCACCCCCACTGCTACAACCGGTCACCAGAATCGCCAGCGCCACACAGTACATCAGTTTGGTTTTTGTCATCGTTTCCCCCTTATCATCCGGAAAAGTCCGGTGGTCAGCGGCAGGCGTGGAAGCAGACTGCACGAACGGAAACACGACGTTTTACTCAAACATTTCCCAATACGACTTACTCTCACGCTCAGGCCACAAGCGTCAGCCGAATCTGATGCTGACCTCGCTGTAAAGTGCAGACCAGACCGTTCGGGTTGTGATGAACTCATCAACTTCGAGGCCCTGATATAGCTCCAGCGGACCTGGTCCAGTCTTTGTTGCAGCCGGAGAGAAGACGGATGCGAAGACATGGACAGGCTTCGAATCAGCAAAGGTTGTAACGGTGGGGGGTGTATCGATGAGACTGGTGTCAACTACAGGAATCGAGACTGACGGAAGCGAGGCCTGCACTGGCTCGCTTCCCTGATCATCAACTCATTCCAGCGTCAGAAAGAAGTCGCCCGCTTCTTGGGGGGCGAAACTCGGCCATTCATGATGGTTGGAATAGGGCTTGTCTGCCTGGCTGTACTGACACCAGCGCACCGGATAACCGGCGTCGCAGTTGGTGTATTCCACACAGCCGTTACTGAGCGGGCGGGTTTCTTCCCCGCAGACGTTGGCATCCAACCAGTAATCCCGCAGCGCCAGCCCTTCGGTTGTGTAGTCGATCAGCTGATCCTGAGGATCATGTGCCGTCCAGGCGGCGGCGCGCCCCACGCATTCGCTGTTGCTCTTGAGCGGCGGCCCCGCAGCTGCTGAAGCAAATGCTCGTACCACATCGCCGCGCTCGCAAGCCAGTCTCGCCGCAAAGAAGCCACCCATGCTCATGCCAGTAGTGAACATGCGGTTCTCATCAACACAGGCTTCGGTGGTCAATTCGGTGTGCATGGCATCAAAGAAGTCGATATCGCGATCGCCGGCGCGCTCCCAGCTAGCGCGCTCCGGTTCAACCGGTGCAGTCGGGTCAGGCAGCCCCTGGGGATGCACCATTATCACGGCGTCACCCAGAGTCTCCTTCAGCTCGTTGCTACCGCGAAACTCGACTGCCGTGCGTCCACGGCCATGGAAGCTGAAAAGCAGCGGATAGGCTGTGTTTGCGTCGTAGCCCGTCGGAAGATCAAGGAGATATTGCCGGTCAGTGCCGGCCAGGGTGATGGTACGGGTGCCCGATTTCGGCGCCGGCCCACCGCAGCCGAGAGACGGCGCTGGGCGCGATACCGCGCCGCCGGGTGGCGGGTTGCTGACCGGCGGTTCCTCGGCTGGTGGGTCCGTTGCAGGTGGCTCATCGATGGGCGGTGGGTCTGTTGCGGGGGGTTCGTCTATCGGCGGCGGTTCGGTTGCTGGTGGCTCTTCTACCGGCGTATCCGGAGGGGCATCCGATCCCCCTCCACCTCCCCCGCCACAGCCCGTCGTCATCAGTGCCAACGCCATCCAGCACACCAGGTTGGTCTTCGTCATCATGTGTCCTTTTCCCCGTGTCCAGCCGGATACGTATCCGGCGGGCAGCAGCTGGCGTGGAGCAGATTGCACGCTAGGAAACACGACGTTTTACCAAACATTTTCCTGAAACGACTGACTATCACACTATCGCTGCAAGCGTAGCGCTATGACGGCACACAGCTCGAAAAGTGCCGCCCGGCCGGCGGCAGTTTGCGAACCGTTCGTCACTTCGAGGTCATTGTTTCAACAGCCAGGCGAAGCTGTTCCATGGCCTGCTGCAGGTTGGCGCGACGGGTGCCGATGTTCAGCCGCATAAAACCGCTGCCGCCTTCACCGAAACTGGTCCCGGGATTGAGCCCAAGGCCGGCCTGCTGGATGAAAAAGGCCTTGAGCCCGGCATCGCTCAAGCCCAGCTCGCGGCAATCGAGCCATAGCAGGTAGGTGCCCTCCGGTTCGATCAGGGTGATACGCGGTATATGCTGGTGCAGGTAGTCACTGACGAAACGGGCATTTTCCTGCAGGTAAATCAGCAGGGCATCAAGCCAGGGACCACCGGCCCGATAGGCTGCTTCGAATGCCGTCAGGCTGAACGGATTGGCCTGCTCCATATGCAGGGTTTCGAATACCTGTTTCAAAGCATCCCGGTGTTCTGAATGCGGAACCACCAAGGCCGATAAACCAAGCCCCGGGATATTGAACGTCTTGCTCGGCGCCACCGCAGTGACGATCCGATCGCCTTCCTCGGCCAGGTCAGCCAGCATCAGATGCCGCTTGCCCGGCAGCACCAGATCGCAGTGGATATCATCGGATAACAGGATCAACCCATGGCGTCGGGTAATCTCCAGCAAAGCGCGCAATTCACCCTCATCCCAGACACGGCCCACCGGATTGTGCGGCGAACACAGCATCAGCATGCGCGCGCCCTCGGCAGCACAGCGGTCGAGATGCTCCAGATCCATGCGATAGCGGCCATTATCAAGACGCAGCGGATTATTGATCAGACGGCGCCCGGTCTTTTGCACCGAACTGAAGAAGGGCGGATACACCGGCGACTGCACAATGACGCCCTCACCCGGCTGGACGAAGGCCATGATTGCAGCGTGGATCGAGGGTACGACGCCAGGCGCCATGAGTATCCAGTCGCGCTCGATGCGCCAACCGTGGCGGGAGGCGAACCAATCGATCATTGCCTGATACAGACTTTCGGGGAACAGACTGTAGCCATACACCGGATGGCGTGCCCGCTCGATCAATGCCTGAGTGACCGCTGCGGGGGCAGCAAAATCCATATCGGCCACCCACAGAGGCATTACTTCCTCGCCGCCGAAAACCACCCGCCGCGCATCATATTTCACCGACTGGGTGCCTTCGCGGTGGATGTTCTGGTCGAAATCAAAGCTCATATCCAGCGTTCCTTTTTTCCGTTGTACAGAAGGCGCGGCGCACAACAGCCCGACGGAACAACCGCAACGCCTGATTCACCCGTTGGGTATAGCCTGCCATCAGTATGGAGTCCACCGCTAGCGCGGGCGCATTCGGGGGACCTGCAACCTGAAGCACAGCGCGCGCGCCGCGAATATGCGTGGAGGGAGACGTCCGTTCCAGACGCCCCGCCGCTTCGCTTGAGGCCCCATGAGCGTGGTTCTTTAGCAGGGGTTGCATCCCCCCATTAACCTGCCTACGCTGGGATGAGGCGTCCAATGGCGCATCTATTAAACAGGAGGCTTGATGTCACTTTCCCGCTTGAGTTCACAACGCTTGTTTCGTCAGCAATGCTATATAGGTGGGAACTGGGTAGATGCCCAGGATAAGGCCCGTATCACCGTGGATAATCCCGCCACCGGCGAGGATATCGGCAACATTCCATCGCTAAGCGCAGCGGAAATCGAGTCCACCATCGGCAAGGCGCAGACGGCTTTCGATTCGTGGAAGCGCACCACCGCACAGGAGCGGGCCAATCTGTTGATGCGCTGGTATCAGTTGATGCTTGATCATCAGGAGGATATCGCCGTCCTGATGACCATGGAACAGGGCAAGCCGCTGGTCGAATCCCGTGGTGAGGTCGCCTACGCCGCGTCCTTCGTGCGCTGGTTCGCCGAAGAAGCGCCCCGCATGTATGGCGAAACTATCCCCGGCGCCAAACCCGGCCAGCACATTATTGTCACGCGCCAGCCAGTGGGCGTCACGGCGGCCATCACGCCCTGGAACTTCCCGGCGGCCATGATCACCCGCAAGGCCGGCGCAGCCCTCGCCGCCGGTTGCAGCATGATTGTCAAACCCTCGGAGGCCACCCCCTATACCGCGCTGGCACTCGCTGAACTGGCCCATGAAGCCGGCATTCCGCCTGGAGTATTCAACGTCGTCACCGGCGATTCAAAGATGATCGGCAAGGTGCTGACCAGCAGCCCGATCGTCCGCAAGCTCAGCTTTACCGGGTCGACCGGCGTCGGCAGCCAGCTGATGGCCCAGTGTGCCGAACATATTCAGAAGGTCTCACTCGAGCTGGGCGGCAACGCCCCCTTCATCGTATTCGACGATGCGGATCTGGATCGTGCAGTCGAAGGCGCGATGATCTGTAAATTCCGCAACACCGGTCAGACCTGCGTCTGTGCCAACCGCTTCCTGGTCCAGCGCAGCGTGCATGAGAAATTCGCCTCGTTGCTGGCCAAGGCAATGGGCAACCTGAAGCTCGGCAACGGCCTGGACGAGGGCGTAACCCAGGCGCCGCTGATCAATCGCGCGGCAGCGGAAAAGGTCCAGCAGCATTACCAGGACGCGATCGACAAGGGCGCCACGCACCTCTACGGCCCCGCTCCGGATAGCGAAAAAGGCAGTTTCGTACATCCGGTGCTGATCTCCGATGTGTCGACCGAGATGCAGGTGTGCCACGAAGAGACCTTCGGGCCGCTCGCAGCGATCATGACCTTCGACACCGAAGAAGAGGCCATCCAGATCGCCAATGACACCCCCTACGGCCTGGCCGCCTACTTCTACAGCCGTGATATTCACCGCTGCTGGCGCGTAGCCGATGCGCTGGAGGCTGGCATGGTCGGCGTCAATGAAGGCGCCATATCCAATCCCATGGCACCCTTTGGCGGGGTCAAGGCATCGGGTCTGGGCCGCGAAGGGTCACGTCATGGCCTCGAAGAATATACCGAGCTGAAATATATCTGCATGGGCACGGAGTAATCCTATGACCGAGCAATCCGATATCCGCATCGCGTTGATGCCCGGGGATGGTATCGGTCCGGAGGTGATGAAAGCCGCCGAATCGGTGCTGGAGGTATTGCGTGAAAGCTTCTCGCTGCCGCTGAACTGGGATCGCCTCGACTGGCCAAGTACCGCCTGGCACAAGGAATACGGCGAAATGATGCCGGCCAATGCGCTGCGCCGGGTATGCATCTATGACGCGCTGTTGATGGGCGCGCTGGGCGACCCCGGCCCGGTGAGCGATCCGGAGCGCTACAAATTGTCCGACAGCATCTCTCTCGCCCCGTTGTTGACCTTCCGTAAGGGACTGGATCTGTGGGCCTGTGAGCGACCCGCACGGTTGTTACCCGGAGCTCCACGCTATCTGGCCGACCCACGTGCTGCAGACGTCGACATGCTGGTCATCCGTGAAAACAGCGAAGGCGAATACGTGAACCAGGGTGGCCGGATGAACAAGGGCACCGCGTTTGAGGTGGCCACTCAGCTGGAAGTATTCACCCATCGCGGTACCGAGCGGTTGATCCGGCATGCGTTTCATCGGGCCGAACAACGCATGGCCCAGCGCAACGGCGCCCAAACCTTCTACTGCGCCGAAAAAGGCAGCGCACCGGCGCAGGTCTGCCTGATCACCAAGCGCAACGCGCAACCTACCTGGGGCGAGCTGTATACCGAGGTGTTTGCCGAGGTAGCCAAGGAATTTCCGCATATAGGGGTAACCCATCAGTTGGTGGATGCGGCCTGTATGAAATTTGTACAGAATCCCTGGGAGTTTGATGTGGTAGTCGCGAGCAACCTGCACGGGGATATTCTCACCGATCTGGCTGCCGTGCTGTCGGGCGGTCTGGGTCTCGCGCCGTCTTGCAATATCAATCCGGACAGCCGGGAGCTACCGGCGTTGTTTGAACCCACTCATGGCAGTGCGCCTGACATAGCGGGCCAGGACAAGGCCAATCCGGCGGCCATGCTGTTGACCACCGCCATGATGCTCGAATGGTTGGGCTTTACGGAGCCTGCGGAGCTGCTGCGTAACGCCGTTGCGCAGGACTTGCAGGCCGTCGGCGATCAACCCCGAAGTTGCCAGACAATTACCGCTGGCGTGATCGATCGCCTCAATGGCTGAGCACTTGAACTAATCGCGGCGGTGCCACCGTCGCTATCGCTTCACCGGGACCCAGGCCCCGTCCACCCGACAGGAGTCTCTATATGAGTCACTTATCACCCTTGTTGAAGCAATCCAGCCGAGTCTGCGCTGACCATGGCCAAGGCAGTTGGCTATATGACACCGATGGCAAAGCCTATCTCGACTTCACCTCCGGGATCGGCGTCACCAGTACCGGACATTGCCATCCGACAGTGGTTGCCGCTGCACAGGAGCAGGTCGGCAAGATGATCCACGCCCAGTACACCACGGTCACCCATCGCCCGATGCTGGAGCTGACCGACCGACTGGTTGAGAAGATGCCCGACGGCATCGACTCGATTGCCCTGAGCAACTCCGGCTCCGAAGCTGTCGAGACGGCCCTGCGCCTGGCGCGGCACGCCACCCACCGCGCGAACATTATCGTCTTCAATGGCGGCTTTCATGGTCGGACCATGGGCGCCGCCTCGCTGACCACCTCCGGCACCAAAGTGCGCACCGGCTTTCATCCCATGATGGCTGGCGTGGTGGTAGCGCCCTACCCCCACAGCTGGCGCTATGGCTGGAGCGAAGAACAGACCACCGAGTTCTGCCTGCGCGAGCTGGACCATATCTTCAAGACGCAGACCGCCCCCAGCGATACTGCCGCCATACTGATCGAGCCGGTGCAAGGTGAGTACGGCTACTACCCGGCCAATACTGCCTTCATGCAGGGACTGGCTGAACGCTGCAAGAAACACGGCATCCTGCTGATTTGCGACGAGATCCAGGCCGGTTATGGCCGCACTGGCAAGTTCTGGAGTCATCAGCATTTCGACGTAAAGCCGGATATTCTGATCACTGCCAAGGGTCTGGCCAGCGGCTTCCCGCTGTCGGCGATTGCAGCCTCGGCGGAGCTGATGGCCAAGGGTGCACCCGGCTCGCAGGGCGGCACCTACGGCGCCAACGCGGTGTCCTGCGCCGCGGCGCTGGCCACTCTCAAGGTGATCGAACAGGAGAACCTGATCGAAAACGCCGCCGCACGCGGAACCGAACTCTGGGATCAGCTGCACGCCCTTCAGAGCGATTATCCGCTCATCTCCACCATCCGCGGAAAGGGCCTGATGTTGGGCATGGAAATTGGCCGAGGTCCGCATGAACCGATGCCGGAAATCGCCCTGCGTCTGACCGAGGCGGCAGAAGCGCAGGGATTGTTGCTACTGCGCTGCGGCATCGACGGCCAGATCGTGCGCTGGCTGCCGCCACTGGTGGTCACCGCTGAAGAGATCACTGATGCGGTCGACCGGTTTGCCAAGGCCCTGGCCGAGGTCCAGCCATGACCGAGGTACTGGTGCTGGTCGCCCCGGGCGACGACACCCTGCCCGGGCTTGAAACCCTGCCGGAGGAGGTCCGGGTGCGCACGGTCAGCGAAGAGTCCGAGCTGCGAGAAGCCCTGACGGAGACCGATGTGCTGCTAGTAACCGACTTTCGCACCGGTCTGCTTGAGCGCTGCTGGCCCGCGGAACACCGCATCAAGTGGGTGCACACGGCCAGCGCGGGGGTGGATGCCCTGATGTTTCCCGCCCTGGTGGCGAGTGAGGTTCAGGTATCCAACGCCCGCGGCGTGTTTGATCGCGGCATTGCCGAGTATGTGCTGGGCGCTGTGCTCATGTTCGCCAAGGACACCCTGGGCAACCTGTCACTACAGCGCCAGCACCGTTGGCAACACCGTGATACCGAGATGATTACCGGTACGCAGGCGCTGGTTATCGGTGCCGGCTCCATCGGCGGCGAGGTCGCTACACTGCTGTCAGCGGTGGGCCTGACCGTAACGGGCACCGCGCGCAGCAGCCGTGACGATCCACGCTTCGATTCGGTGGTCAGCAACGATCAGCTGCACGCGTTACTGCCGCAGGCTGATTACGTGATCATCACGGCGCCACTGACCGAGGATACCCAAGGTCTGTTCGACCGCCGCGCCTTTCAGGCAATGAAGCCCGGCGCGCGCGTGATCAACGTCGGGCGCGGCGCCATCGTGAACACTGATGATCTGGTCGCCGCCTTGCGCGCAGGCGAGATTGCAGGTGCGGCACTGGACGTGTTCGAGCAGGAGCCATTACCCCAGGAGCACCCTTTGTGGGACATGCCCAACGTGATGATATCGGCGCATATGGCCGGCGATTTCATCGGTTGGCAACAAGCACTCGGCGAGCAGTTTGTCGCCAACTTCAACCGCTGGCAAAAAGGAGAGGCCCTTTTCAACCAGGTGAAAAAGGGCTGATACGGACACGCAGTGCGCAATCCGTTGCGCCACTGCGCGCATCCGTCGTAGGACGTGTTTTCCGTATCGAGCAATACGACAGGAGAAACAATCATGTCCAAAGACATACTGCAGCTGACCGCTGTTGAACTACTTGCGCGCTACCGGGACAAAAGCCTGTCGCCCGTAGAAGCAGCCAGTGCGATGCTCGACCAGATCGAGCGAATTGATGTGCATACCAACGGCTTCTGTCTGGTTGATCGGGACACCACGTTGGGCCTGGCCAGCGAATCCGAAAAGCGTTACCACGACGGCGAAGCTCGTGGCCTGCTTGATGGCGTGCCAGTAGCGGTCAAGGATGTGTTCCTTACCCCGATGTGGCCCACGGTGAAGGGCTCAAAAACCGTCGATCCAGCCAGTACCCTGAACAAGTCTGCACCGGCCACAGCTGCCCTGGCGCGCCACGGTTATGTGCCCATTGGCAAGACCACCACTCCCGAAATGGGCTGGAAGGGTGTCACCGACAACCCGATCAATGGCGCCACCAACAATCCCTGGAACCCTGAGAAAACCGCTGGCGGCTCCAGCGGTGGTAGCGGCGTGGCTGTGGCGCTGGGCATGGCACCTCTCGCACTGGGCACCGATGCTGGCGGCTCGATCCGGATCCCTGCCGGGTTTTGCGGCATCGTTGGTCTTAAACCCTCCTTTGGTGAAGTACCGCATTGGCCGGCCAGCCCCTTTGGTACCCTCGCCCACGCTGGCCCCATGACCTGGACGGTGGAGGACTGCGCACTGATGATGAACGTGCTCACCGAAGCCGATCACCGCGACACCAATGCTGTACCCCGCCGCAACATCGACTACCTGGCCAACCTGAAAAAGGGCGTCAAAGGCCTGAAGATCGGCTTCAGCCCTAACCTGGGCTATGTCGACGTGGACCCGGAAATCGAGGCGGCGATAGCCGAAGCGGCGAAGGTATTCGAGCAGCTGGGCGCGGAGGTGATCCGCGTGGATCCCGGCTTCAGCGATCCGCTGGCCGCCTTCGGCCATCTGTTCTATGGCGGCGCAGCGAATGCCATGCGCGACCTGGGCCCGAAGAAACGTGAGCTGATGGATCCACAACTGGTCGCCGTCGCGGTAAAAGCCGCCCGTTTGAGCATGCTTGATTACCTGGGCGCAGTGAACGAGTCCATGGCGCTACGTGAACGCATGGCGACCTTCCACCAGAAATACGATCTGCTGCTGACGCCTACCCTGCCGCTGACGGCCTTCGACACTGGGCGTGAAGTCCCGCAGGACTGGCCCAGCACCCGCTGGCCCACCTGGACGCCCTTTACCTACCCGTTCAACATGACCGGCCAACCCGGTCTGGCCGTGCCCTGCGGCTTTGACAGCAATGATCTGCCGATCAGCCTGCAATTGGTTGGCGCGCGCTTCAATGATGCGCTGGTGCTTCAGGCCGGCTACGCCTATCAGCAGGCCGCACCGCTGACTGACCGCCGTCCACCGTTATTCAGCGCTTAAGCGCCCAGGAGGTCACCATGTCATTGAACACCATGGACATCGAGCTGTACGAATCCGAAGACCCGATCTGGAACCCGGCGCTGTTGACCATTCCGATTCCCGGCATACGCCGTATGGTCAATATGGCCGCGGGCATGAAGGACGTGATTCACCTGTCGATCGGTCAGCCCGACCTGCCAACGCCGACCCATATTATCGATGCGACCATCGAGGCGCTGCGTGCGGGCCAGACCGGCTATACCATGGATGCCGGGCTGCCCGAATTACTTGAATCGCTGGCGGTGTATTACAGCGATCGCTACCAGCGCAAACTGACCTCGGAAAACATCCTGGTCACCACGGGCGCCACGGAGGCCATTTATCTGGCGTTGACGGCGGTATCGGCTCCCGGTCGCCACTTCATCGTGCCCGACCCGGCCTTCACCCTCTACGCCCCGCTTATTCGCATGAACGGTGGCGAAGTAACGGAGGTGCGCACGCGCGTCGAGAACAATCACCAACTTGACCCGCAGGAAGTGATAGACGCGATCGAGCCGCACACCTATGCCATCGTGCTCAACTCGCCGAGCAACCCGACTGGCACCGTGTACCCCAGGGAGACTCTGGAAGCCATTCTTGAGGAAGCAGCCTATCGCGATATTCAGATCATCAGTGACGAGGTCTACGACCACCTGATTTACGACGGCAAGGAGTACCCGTCCATACTGTCCTGTGCCAGCGATATCGACAATGTGATGGTCATGAGCAGCTTCTCCAAGACCTACAGCATGCCCGGCATGCGTATCGGCTGGATGATCGCCAGCCAGGCGGCAATCAAGAAGCTGCGGCGTTATCACATGTTCACCACCACGGTCGCCAATACGCCCTGTCAGTGGGCGGGCGTGGCCGCCCTGCATGGTGACAATGCCTTTATTGATCACATGCGCACCGAGTACCAAAAACGCCGTGACCGCCTGGTGGAACTGGTCGAACAGACCCCTTATCTCACCGGATACAAACCCGAGGGCGCCTTCTATCTGTTCCCCGCGCTGCCCGAGGGGGTCAATGGCACGAACGTGGCACTGCGGCTGCTCAAGGAAACCGGGGTCTGCACCATCCCCGGCGAAACCTTCGGCAACCATTGCAGTAACGCCATCCGGTTGAGCTATTCCACTTCGCTGGAGAATATCGAAGAAGCCTTCGCACGGATTATCCCCTGGATGGAAAAGCAGGACTTTGGATAAACGCGGGGCAACAAGCTGTATCGCGGGCGCTTACCTCCATCAGGTAAGCGCCCGTTTCTCCTTCACGCTCAGCGGGCCTCAACGCAATACACCCGATGGGTCAGATCAACATTGAGGTTGAATACTGGCTCCTCGAATTGCCTGCAATTCCGGCTATGCTATTGGCTTGCGAACAGATCGCGATCAGGGTTGGTTGATCGGCCCGGACCGGCCGCCACCGAGCGATTGACTACCAGCGGAAGCTGCTGCCATGCCCGTCCCCAGTCTCCTTGATAACCTGTACCGCACCCGCTCGCGTCGGGTACTGGCAACCCTCATTCGACTGCTGGGTGACTTCGAGCTGGCCGAGGAATCCATGCAGGAAGCCTTTGCCGCCGCCCTGCAGCAGTGGCCTGCCCAGGGCATTCCAGACAATCCAACCGCCTGGCTGATCAGCACCGGCCGGCACAAGGGGATCGATCAGATCCGCCGCAGACAGACCGCCAATCAGCATATGCAGCAGCAGATAGAGCTCGGCGAGATCCCCGCGCACGCGTTTGATGACAGCAGTGTTGACGATGATCAGCTTCGGCTGATTTTTACCTGCTGTCACCCGAGTCTGGCGATCGAAACCCGACTGGCGCTGACGCTGCGTGAAATGTGTGGGCTGACCACCGAACAGGTGGCGCGCGGCCTGTTGCAACAACCGGCCACCGTAGCCCAGCGGATTGTGCGGGCCAAGCGCAAGATTCGTGACGCGGCAATCCCCTACGAGGTGCCCGAAGGCAAGGCGTTAGCCGAGCGTTTGCACAGCGTGTTACGCGTCGTGTATCTGGTATTCAATGAAGGCTATTCCAGCAGTGAAGGTCAGGCTGTGACTAACGTCAGCCTGGCGGATGAGGCGATTCGTCTCGGCCGGCTATTGAGTTCGCTGCTACCACAGGCCGAGGTCTACGGGCTGCTCGCATTGATGTTGCTGCAGGATTCCCGTCGCGCCGCCCGGCAATGTCCTGACGGCGATCTGATCACCCTTGAGCAGCAGGATCGCAGTCTTTGGGATCGCCGCAAAATCCAGGAAGGGTTGCACTGCCTCGATACAGCGATGCAGTTGCCGCACCCCAGGCTCTATAGCGTGCAGGCTGCCATCGCCGCCGAACACGCGCGTGCCGCCAGTGCTGGGGAAACCGACTGGCACGAAATCGTGGAACTGTACGATGTACTGATCCGCCTTGATCCCTCCCCGGTGATTGCCCTGAACCGCGCCGTCGCGGTGGCCATGCGCGACGGACCCGAAGTCGGCCTGACCCTGCTAGCGCAGCTGGCCAATGCTCCGGAGCTGCGAAACTACTATCTGTATCACGCAGCCAGGGCGGATCTGTGCCGGCGCGCCGGCCACACCAATACTGCACGCGAGGCCTACCAGCAGGCCATTACCCTCACCCGCCAGGAGCCTGAGCGCCGCTTACTGCAACGGCGACTATCCAGCCTTCAGGGATAAATTGTCGGTTGAGTGTCGATTTGCGCTACCCCGCCGCGACTATTCATGCAAGCAACAGCTTTGCTGATCAAACGACGGAGGGGACCATGAAATTCATGCTTATACGCAGAGCCGATGCCCAGACCGAACAGGGCGTCATGCCATCGGAGGCCATGCTCAACGCGATGGCTGAGTACAACGAGAAGATGCAACGCGCCGGCGTGTTTCTGACCGGCGACGGGCTTACGCCAAGCTCTAAAGGCTATCGGATCAACTTTGCCGACGGTACGCCGGTGGAGACGCAGGGCCCGTTCGAGCAGAACGAGGTCGTTGCCGGCTACAGTGTGCTGCAGGTCGACTCAGCGGAAGAGGCCATCGAGTGGGCTAAACAGTGGCCGGTGATGGATGGTGACGGCAATGTCGCGCTGGAGCTACGGCGCTATTACGAGTTGGCGGACTTCGCCCCTGGCGCCGCACTGGATCGTCATACGCAGCTTGAGCAGCAACGGGCCAAACGTCCGCAGAGTGTAAGTGTGTACCTGGAATTCGATGGTAGCTGCCGGGAAGCCTTCGCGTTCTACGCTGACACCCTGGGCGGCGACCTGGAAGCCATGCTTACCTATGGCGAAACACCCATGGCCGCCGATTTCCCGACTGAAAGCCATGAACTGATCGCCCACGTGCAGATGCGCCTCGGCCGGTACCTGCTCATGGGCGGCGACATGGCAGGTGACTGCGGGCAATCGATAGGTGGCTCAACCATAGCCCTCGAGTATGGCGATACGAATCAGGGCAAGCAGATCTTCGACCTGCTGGCTGAAGGCGGTTCGGTGAAGATGCCCTTCGACAAGACCTTCTGGGCCGAGGGTTTCGGCATGCTGACTGACCGCTATGGCGTCAGCTGGATGCTCAATTGCGGCCTGGTCGATCAGCCTGCCTGAACTAAACATAAGGAGGATATAACGATGAAATACGTCGCCCTGGTGTATCTGCAGGAGAGCCTGATCAATGCCATGTCGGAACAGGAATGGCATGACCTCAATCAGCAATGCGTCGGCTGCGTCGAGAAACTCACCAGCCAGGGCAAGTACCTGGCTGGTGAGGCATTGCAGCCGACAACAGACGCCACCACCATCCGCGTCCGTGACGGCGAAACGGTGGTCTCCGACGGCCCCTTCGCCGAGACCAAGGAACAACTTGCCGGCTTCTATCTACTTGATGCCCGCGACCTGAACGAAGCGCTACAACTGGCCAGCCATATCCCGCCAGCGCACCTTGGCAGCGTTGAAGTCAGACCGGTGCGTGAGTTGCCGCCGAAGGATTCGTAAAAAAAACGGGAAGTGGAGCACCCCAGACCAGACGCCTCGCCGCTTTCGTGGGCGACCGAAGGACGCCCAGGTCTAAAGCTGTTTCACTGGTCTCCTACAAATAAGACACGCAACAATGGAGGGCCAGGTTCCATCCTGGCCAGCGGAGTTGCCTGCGACCCTCATCGTCGAGATGGAACTCGACACTCCATTGCGCGAGGGTTTGTTCATGATTGTGGTAGCGGCGGCACGCTAGTNATTGCGCGAGGGTTTGTTCATGATTGTGGTAGCGGCGGCACGCTAGTCGAGCTGGTGCTCGACCATCCCAGGGGGCGCAATCAGGCGGCGCGGCGTGCTTTTCAATTCTCGACAATCATCACACCGCCCAACCCTACAACTCCACGATCGGCTCAAACCCACCGTAAATCAGCCGTTTGCCATCGAACGGCATCGGGTTCACATCCGGTTGCACCCGCGGATCGGCCATGACTTTCTGCATACCCTCATCGCGGGCGGCTTTGGATGGCCAGGTAATCCAGGAAAAAATCACCGTTTCGTCCTCCTTGCATTTGACTGCCATGGGGAAGGAGGTCACCTCGCCCGGCGGCACGTCATCGCCCCAGCATTCAACGAAACTGATGGCTCCGAATTCCTTGAATACGTGGCCCGCAGACTCGGCGTGTTTACGGTAGGCTTCCTTGTTGGCGTTGGGAACGGCGCCAACAAAACCATCGACATATGGCATGACAATATCCTCGCTGTTTCGAGAGTCATCCGAAATGAATGACCTGCCACACTAGTCGTGCAAAGGGTCAGAAAATCGACAAATGCTCAGGCTGCCCGGTGAAAAATAACGGTACCCAGAATAATCAGCGCGACAGCCATTCCGAGGTTGGGAGGCATGCTTTCCCCCAGGAGCAGAATCGCAATCAGGCTGCCGGCCAGAGCGGCTACCACGCCAATCTGGCTCAGATAGACCGGGCCCGCCAGGCGTTGCAGAACGAAAAAGAAGAAGTACACCACGGCAAACACCGCCGTTTCGCCGAGCAACAGCAACCCGACCTGCGATGATCCGAACAGCTCGCCGAAGCGACCGGCTTCATATGTCAGCACGAAGGGTGACAGGGCCGCCGCGCCGCCGAGCATCATCAAGGCTGCCAGGAACACTGGCGCTGCGTTCTGCGGCCAGCGCCAGGTGCGGTAGATGTTGCCGACTGCCAGCACCAGCGGCATCAGCATCACCAGCGCTGCCCAGCCGAGTGCACCCTCCGCATCGGTGCCTTTGGACAACGCCAGTATCACTCCACCCCCAAGCCCCAATAACACACCAATCAACCGGAGCACGCGCAGTTGCTCCATGCGCAATGTCACCGCCAGCAGCCAGGTAACGAGGATCGGAAAAGCCAGACTCAGCGCTACGAATCCCGCACCAACGTGCCGCACGGCGAGAAAGGATACGGCGTTGGGTACGGCAAACAGGATCCCCGATACGACAGCATATTCCAGGGTGCGCCGGTTCAGCGGCATCGGCTGCCCGCGTATGGCAGTCGAGCCAGCAAGAATCAGCGCGGCGCCGATCAGAGCAGTCATCAGGAAGGTCAGCCGGGGTGCCCCGGCCTCATCAGCAAGCTTGGCAATGACCAGCGACAGGGCAAGAAAACTGCCTACCAGCAACAGACAACCAAACGCATACAAACTGACGCGCTTTGATCGAATACTCTGCTCCACCACACCCTTCATGTCGTCTCCTTCAACCGATTTTGATTGCCGCAGCCAGACGCGACGGTAGATACGGTTCGACACGGGCGGTACCGCAATCGTTCTGAAACAGCCCCCCCTGCGCGTGGCCTGCAGCTACCGCAGCCGCACCGCAAGTGCGCTTCAATCAGCTATTCTGCGGGCCGACCATCTCAAAATGCCACCTACGTCAAAGCATGGAACATCGCTATGAATTTTAAACACATGCCTGTGTCGACAAGAGGGGTCGACATGTCGAGCCGTAGCCGCAATTGAATCGAAGCCTGAGGTCATGACGATGCAACGGAAGCCCGGTCCATTTCTCGCACGATGGATGTTATTGCTGGCGGCATTTGTGGCGCTGCTGGTCAGCCTCTCGATAGCCCTGCCAGGGATATGGCTGGCAATGCTTGGTGGCTCCTTCTATTACGCCATCGCCGGCGCGGCGGGTGCCCTTGCCTGCCTGTGGATCCTCAGCGGACGTTACGCATCCGGTGTCGGACTCTTTGCCATGGTCACCATTGGCACCCTGCTTTGGGCGCTCTGGGAAATCGATCTCAAAGCTTGGATGCACGCCTGGGGCTTTGATCTCGCCGGGCGTACCGGGCTACACCTTGGTCTGCTGCTGGTAATGCTGTTAGCGCTTGCGTTCATCAGCAGCGAGTCAACACGCCGCTCGGATCATGGGCTGGCGGCAATGATCCTGGGAATTCCGCTGCTGCTGGTGGCGCTGGTGGCTGGCGGAGGCTATCTGGTACGCGCTTCAGCTGATAATTCGCAGGCTTCAGCAGTGGCAGCTACGGACGGCGTGGCACCTGTTACCTCCACCATTCAATCAACGACCGACCCGGAGGAATGGATAGCCTTCGGGGGAACCAATCAGGGACAACGCTTCTCCACGGCCGATCAGATCACCCCGGAAAACGTCGCCCTACTGACCCTGGCCTGGGAGTTCCATACTGGCGACCTGCCCCCTAACGAACGGGTCACCTACGCGTTTCAGAATGCCCCGCTGAAAATCGGCAACAGCCTCTTCGTGTGCTCGAATAGCAATCAGGTGTTCGCCCTGGATCCTGCTACCGGTCAGGCGCAATGGCATTTCGACCCACGGGTTTCGCCCGATGCCATGGAATCCATGCAGAGCGTAGCCTGCCGTGCCGTGGCCTATCATGAAACAGCCAATGCGTCAGAGGATGGCAAACTGTGTTCGCGGCGAGTGCTGCTGGCCACGGCAGACAGTCGCCTGATTGCGCTTGATGCACCCACCGGGGAGCAGTGCCGCGGGTTCGGCAATAGCGGTACGGTAGACCTTGGCGAAGGGCTGGACAGCCAGGAAACCGGATTTTCCTCAAGCACATCAGGACCGGCTGTGGTGGGCGATCTGGTCATCGTCGGCCAACAGATCAGCGACAACCAACGCCGGGACGCCCCCTCAGGCGTCACCCGTGCCTACAGTGCAACCACCGGCGAGCTTGTGTGGGCGTGGGACGCCAAGCGTGTCGACCGGCCGCGCCATCGCCTGGGTCCCGGCGAGATCTGGCCACGGGGAACGCCGAACGTGTGGACAGTGATTTCGGCCGACGAGCAATTGGGGCTGGTCTACCTGGCCACCGGCAGCCCGGCAAATGACCATTGGGGCGGCGACCGCAGTAAGGAGGAAGAAGCATACACGGCCGCCGTCGTTGCCGTGGACGCCCGGACTGGCGATACACGCTGGCATTTCCGCACGGTGGATCACGACCTCTGGAACTACGATCTGGGCGCTCAGCCCACGCTGACCGACATGGAGATAGAAGGTGAATGGCGCCGCGTGCTGTTACAGGGCACCAAGAGCGGCTCGATTTATGTACTCGATGCAAGCAGTGGAGAGCCGTTAACGCCCATTGAACGGCGTGCCACACCACAAGGCACCGTCGAGGGCGACTGGACCTCCGCGACCCAGCAGTACTCCACAGGATTTCCCAACTTTGCCGGCGCACCGGGACGCGAGCCCGAGCTGATTGCCGAAGAACACCTGTTCGGCCTCACACCCCTCGATGCGCTGTTCTGCCGTATCCAGTTCAAACGCATGCGCTATGAGGGCATCTATACGCCTCCGACGGATCAGGGCGACGGCACGCTGGTGTTTCCCGGCAGCCTGGGCGGGCTGACTTGGGGCAGTTTATCAGTCAATCCCGAACAGCAGATTCTGATTACCAACAGCAATCGTTTGCCGAACCGGGTAAAACTCTATCCGCGCGGGCAAGTGCTGGATCCGCCCGTGGGCAGTGGCGGCGCGAGGCCAGATCAGCGCATCGCACCGCAGGCCGGTGCGCCCTTTGGCGTTGATAACTCGATGTGGCTATCGCCGCTCGGAGTGCCCTGCGTGGCGCCACCCTGGGGGTTCCTGTCGGCGACCGACATGCGTACCGGCCAGTTACTCTGGAGCCAGCCGCTCGGCACCGCGGAGGATGCAGGTCCGCTGGGCATCGCTAGCCGCGTAAGGCTGCGTATTGGCATGCCAAACCTGGGTGGTGCGGTGAATACGCGTAGCGGCCTGACATTCATCGCGGCAGCGCGTGACAATTACCTGCGCGCCTTCGATACACGCACCGGTGAGCAGCTGTGGAACGGCCGGCTACCGGCTGGGGGACAGGCCCCACCCATTACCTATACTCACGCGGGGCGGCAGTATGTTGCCATCGCTTCCGGCGGGGATGCTCGCCTCGACACCAGCATGGGAGACAGTGTCGTGGTGTTTGCGTTACCGCAATAATTATTAACGATAGAGCGGCTGGCCCAACAATAATAGTTGGCCTAGCCTTGGATCAGTGGCTGCGGATACTCGCCGCCGCGGGCAGAGAGATCGTCACCGAGGGCGTATCACGTCGCTTGCATTAGCTACTCGTCCACATGACGCAAGGCCCGTGCTGGAATAAAGCACCGGTGACTGTGGCATGTTTTTCGGGGCGACCAGGTAATCAAATGGCTGTAACAGTCCTGCCGAAGGAGTAGCCAGCATGTCCAATAAATCCGGTGTCGCCTTGTTGTTCTCGAACACAGCCACACCCGAGCATGAACGACAGACATTTCAAGCCATCGGTACTCGAATTGCCAGGCTGTTAGGCCTGCCTTATCAGGGCATTTTTGCCGCAACGCCTTCTGCCGCCCTACCCTACTTTATTCCATCCGATACGCTGGTCGGCGCTGCGAACTACCGCCAGTTGGCCATTCATAGTGAGAACGATTTTTTCGGCGGCCTGGTGGCCCAGCCATTCATGAGCACCAAAGCCATTTCCCACCCCCTGTACAGCTCGGCGACCGCTCGGCCCGAGGGCTGGACAGATCGTTTTCATACCATGGCAGCGGATGCCGTGCTGCCCGGCTATACCGCGTTCGGTATACAAGATGCACTTGCTGCCGGGGCCGCGATGCTTCGCGCGGGACCGATACGGCTGAAGCCGGTTCTGGCGCGCGCGGGAAAAGGCCAAAGCGTGATTACCAGCCGGGCGGAACTGAAGGCGTTCATGGACCAGATTGATGAATCGGAACTGGCAATATGGGGCCTGGTCCTGGAAGAAAATCTCACCGATGTTATAACTTACAGTGTGGGCCAGGTCAGACTGTGCGGCGTGGTCGCAAGCTATTGCGGGACGCAGCGGTTAACGCGCGACAATGCCGGCCAGCTGGTATACGGCGGTTCGGATCTTCGTGTGGTCCGCGGCGATTACCCGGCGCTGCAAGAGCTCAGTCTATCAACTGCCTTCAAGCTGGCGGTCGCGCGCGCACAGCAATATGAACGCGCCGCGCTTGAGACTCTGCCGGGCATTGTTCTGTCACGCCGCAACTACGATGTGGCCGAAGGCACCAACCAGCGCGGTGAACGCGTGACCGGTGTGCTGGAACAATCCTGGCGTATCGGCGGAGCGAGCAGTGCCGAGGTGCTGGCCATCGAATTGCTGACCGCCGATGAATCACTCGCTCAGGTGCAAACCTCGACACTGGAAATCTATGGCAAGGACGCTGAACCGCCCGCTGGCGCGACTGTGGTGTACAGCGGCGAAGACAGCGAGGTCGGCTACCTGACCAAATGCGTAAAGGCGAACCATGACAGCTAACAAGGACCCCATCGATATCCTGGTTGAGAATGAACACATTGCCGGCACCTTCATGGCCCCTGAGTCAAAAATGCCGGGCGTTCTGTTCGTACACGGCTGGGGCGGAAGCCAGGAGCGAGATCTTGAGCGCGCCAAGGGCATGGCAGGGCTAGGCTGCGTCTGCCTGACCTTCGATATGCGCGGCCACGTTGCAACGCAGGTGCAAAAAGAAACGGTGACTCGCGAGCACAACCTGGCGGACCTGTTGGCCGCCTACGATCAGCTCTCCGAACACCCCGCGGTGGACCCCTCCTGTATTGCAGTCATCGGAACCAGTTACGGCGGCTATCTGGCCGCCTTTCTGACTACCCTGCGCCCCGTTAAATGGCTTGCTCTTCGCGTACCCGCCTTGTACTGGGACGATGAATGGACAACGCCCAAACAGGCTCTGGACAAGGTCAGACTGATGGATTATCGGCACGGACGATTAACCCCTAACGATAATCGTGCGCTGGCCGCCTGCGCCGGATTCGAGGGCGACGTATTGTTAGTGGAGTCGCAGTATGATGATCGGGTACCCCATGCGACGATCATGAGTTACCGGTCTTCCTTCGTCAGCGCCCATTCGCTCACCCACCGGATCATTGACGGTGCGGACCATGGCCTGAGCGGCGAAGGCTGTCAGGAGGTCTACACCAAGATCCTGACGCGATGGGTCAGTGAGATGGTCATAGGGGCTCGCGTCGGTACCTGAGCACGGGCAACCGGTCTCCGAGACTGGCTGATCGACTGATATTCGGGCACCATTCCCGCATGACTCAGCATGCCCCCGTCCCCCCATCCGTTGCTTATCAACGGGCCCTGGCGCACCAGGGTTTCGAAACTGATCCCGCGCAGCAACGCGCCGTTCAGTTGCTGGATGACTGCCACCAAGCCTTGCACTCCCGCAGCGAAGCCTCGATGACGGGAGTGTATCTGTGGGGGCCGGTCGGGCGTGGCAAGACCTGGCTGATGGATGCTTTTTACCAGGGCCTGGCAGTACCAGCGCGGCGCCAGCACTTTCACCGTTTCATGAGCTGGGTTCACCAGCGGTTGTTCCAGCTGAACGGCATCGCCAATCCACTGCATGCTCTTGCCGATGAATTGGCTTGCGACGTGCGGGTGCTTTGCTTTGATGAGTTGTTCGTCAATGACATTGGCGATGCAATACTGCTTGGCACCCTGTTCCAGCTTATATTCGATCGCGGGGTCGTTCTGGTGGCGACGTCAAACCAGCCGCCGGAGCACTTGTACGCCGATGGATTTAACCGCGAACGCTTTCTTCCGGCCATCGATGCCATCAACCAGCATATGCAGATTGTAAGCGTGGACGGAGCGCTCGATCATCGCTTGCGAGCGGGGCACAACCACCAGCGATACTGGGAGGTCAGCGCGGACAACAGCAATCCTTTGCATCAGGTGTTTGAGCAGTTAAATGCTGACGAACCAGCTATAACTGGGGCATTACAGCTGGGCAACCGCGAGTTGCTTGCGCTCAAGCATGGTCCGTCCGTAGCCTGGTTCAGTTTCGATGCGCTATGCCGACAAGCCCTGTCGACACTTGATTTCATCGGTTTGTGCGACAGATTCGAGGCGATCCTGCTAAGTGAGGTTCCCGCCCTCAGCGCCGCCCAGCGGCCTGCACGTATAGCCCGTGGAACTGAGGATGGTGTGGACCGGGTTGATGCCGGTGACCGCGACCTACCGCAACTGTCGATCCACGATGACAGCGTGCGACGCTTCATTGGGCTGGTCGATGAGTGCTATGACCGACGTGTCCCGCTGTATATCGAGGCAGCGGTTCCGCTGTCGGAGCTGTATACCGAGGGTCATCTCACCTTCGCCTTCCGCCGTACCTTGAGTCGACTGCAGGAAATGCAGCTGGAGCGCTTTGGATCAGATCACGCCTGCAAAGGCTGATACTCGATCGGCCGCTGCTGAGCCGTACTGGCCGCGACCTACCCAGCAAATCCTTCAGCGCTCGCCTCAAAGGCGCACAGCTCCTCCAACGCTTCAGTTAACAGCCGGCGAGCGCGCTCTTCACCTATCGCGTCGGTAATTGAAACCGGCATCCGGAGTTTGCCTCGCAGCGCTGCATAGCGGGCGTACTTTCGCGCTTCGGCCTCATACATGGCATCCGCGCAGCTGTAGCCGTCCCAATCCGGAACTGATGGCAACGAGAAGCGAGTACTGGTGCCTGCAACCAGGCGTGGCTGGAGCCGTTTGTTGTCGTCACGCATCTTTGCATCCTTGTTGTCAGCTGTTCCACCCGTCAAGGCTGGCGCCGTGTGGGCTGCACTATCATCATTCGATCAGCGCGATACCAGGCCCAGGCGTATCCCACCAGCAGATAGGGCGCGGCAAACATCGAGATAAACGAAAGCAGCGTGAGTATCGAATAACTCAGGTCATTCGGTGAGTATTGCTCGGGCCGGACCCCATTCAGGTAGTCGATCACTACATGCTCAAGGTTCAGCAGCGTCAAGGTCGCAGCGATAAAAATCAGCGGCGCCAGACTCGCTATCACGATAGCCAGGCCCGACAATCTGGCAATGCTGCGCAAAAACCACATCAGCAAGGTGACCCGCCACAATGCGACGAACCCCAGCAGCCCCGCGTTGGCAAGCTGGGCGCCTCGCAGGGAAAAAAAGGATTCAACCGGAATCAGAAACAGCAGACCGGGAGGTGAAGTGATCAGCAGAAACAGCAACAGGTTACGCAGCGTACAAGCCCGTGGTTTGAAAGGCACAAGCAGCACGCGCAATACCAGAGCGAGCACTATGACATACACCACCGAACCCATACCCAGCTGCTGCCAGAGCTCGGCGCGCGGATTATTCCAGTAGCGGCCCATACCTGCGAGCAGCGTCATCCCCAGCCCGCAGATGAGATAGGCACGCCAGTGATCAAGGAACATGCCGGAGGGCTGGCGGAAAGTAAGAACGCGTCCGGTATCGGCCAGCACGCTACGCAGCACAACGAGTCGGCCAGGGGTTACGGAGAGCTGCATCGGTTACTGCTCCCCTGCCGGGACAGGCTCCATATCACGCTCGGCGGCAGCAGGCGCTTGCTGGCGGATCAGAGAAATCAGATACACATGCTCAGTCTTCTGTGCAACGGTCAGCATGCAGCCTTCAGGCAGAGCGTCTTCGGCGATATCAATGGCGGCGTCAAGTTCATCCTGCAGCGCCGCGCGATACCGGCTCATGACCTGGGAGTCCAGCGCAGACCCCACGCCGGTGAGCACGATGCCAATACAGAGCAGACGGCCTGGAAATACCTGGAAGAACTGGACGAAATCGAAGCCATGGGCTTCGGTGTAGTAGTTTCGATCAGGACCGAGTATCAGCGATACAACACCCAGCACCATTAAAGCAACCCCGGCACAGCTGATCAGGCTGATCCATGTTGTGGTGGGCCTGGCTGTTGCCAGCCGGATCTCCGCGGGAAGGTCCCGGAGCCTGATCGCTTTAGATGCTTGATCCACTGTGAATTCCCTTCCCCTTTGCTTTGAGCCGTCCTTCGCTCACATATTGGCTTCAGGTTGACCCTGACCACAGGAGGATTTTGCAGCTGCAGCGCCTGCAGGCCAAGCTTCGAAGACCAGGACTGAGAGCTGGTTCGCTGGTTTTCTGCGCCGAGCGGGGATAGTCGCGGAAACGATCTGGGCTGCAGACTATCAATCCGACTCAGCTGCCGCGCTCTGGTGCGGTTGCCTTGCCAGTTGTCGAAGATGCACCTCAGTAGGCGTCACGGTGTAAAAGCAGTTTTTGAAGTAGTAGGCAAGAAAAGGACCGTCAACACGGTCGAGGTGTTCGGGGCGCGTGAAGTCCGTTTCTGGTCTGCAATTCGAACTCACCGTGCCCGTTTCCAGCCATTGTCCATCCTCGAGCTTATAGGCTGATCCGGAGATATACCGAGCGGTACGAAATACCAGCCAGTCGACCGCTCGTGTTTGTTCCGGTGCGAGGCTGGGCCGGATAGCCATGCATTCCGCTTCACTTTGCATACAGTCTTTCTGCGATGCCGCGATCCTGGCCAATAACGTCTCTGGCAGCGCCTCAGTTGAGCGCAGCATGGACGCCACGGCAGTCATATCGGTGAGGTCAACCTCGGGCTCCCGGCTCCAGCGGTGTTCCTGCTTGCGCACCGCCGCAACGCGGCTGGCTATTTCCGGATCGCGTTTCGCCAGCTCGCTGCCCTCGATCTGTTTCAGCGCGCGCATGCCGTAGGTCCCCAGATCAAAGCGCAGGTACGCATAGTCAAAGCTGGAGGGGCTGGTACGTCCATCAAGCAGTCGCTCTGCCTGGCTTTTGGCGGCCCATTTGCGCAAATCTGCCAGGGGTGAATTGACTACCAGCAGCACCCCGACGACGAATACAGCCAGCCAACAGTTGGCTGCGCGGATCGGAGCCAGACAGTCGTTCCGACGCCAGACAATCAATATCGCGTAACTGAAACTGAAACCGCAGATTAACAACAGGACAGTGGCTGCCCACAGCCGATCGACGGTGATGCCGTACTGGTCAATGCGCAACCAGAGGGCCCAGGCCGCCAGCACACTACTCACAGGTAGCGACGCAACAGCGACCATGACCAGGTAGCGCAGTGAAGGGCGATAGTCCCGATCACTGTTCAGCAGCACAGCGTTGAAGCAGAACAGCAACACCAGAGTGAGCAGCATCATCAGTGTCGCAGCACTACCTGTATCCCAGACCGGCTGAACACCGGTAAACGGCAAGGTTGCCAAAAACAGCAAAACGATGCCGGCAGCCAATGGCAACAACGCTTTTATCAGCACCTCACACATGACCTGGACGGTGGCGATAAAACGGATGCGCTCGCGGATATGAATCAACCCCAGCCCCATCACCAACCAGGTGACCGGATAGATAAAGGCAATGCTGTCGAAGAGCTCCTTGAAGAAGCCAATGCCGATCGCCGAGAACAGACCGCCCCAAAGGAATAACAGCAGCCAGAAGGCACCGACAAACAATCCCAGCTGGCCAATGGTGAGTGCCTGCTGCCAGGAAAACGACAACATCCTCTCGTAACGCAGACGCGGGTCGCCGTCCGCATTCCAGGTCCGAACAAGCATATTCACGATGAATAGTGCGACGCCAACCGACACCACGAAGGCCGGAGTGAATGGATGGCGGTTATGGCTCGAAGTGCTTGCGCCCTCCTCGACCCATCCCAGGTGCCAACCCAGGCCGAACAACAGCACACCTAGCCCAGCGCCCGCGATCAGGGTTCGCCGATCCTTTAACCGCTCCATCCCCAGGTAGAAAAAGACCGGCAATCCGATCGCCACCGAATAAAATGCTTTGAGCCAGGGTAATTCGGTGACCGGCCACATTGAGTTCTCGACCGCGAAATGCAGGAAATACAGGGCATACCCCTGGGTAATGGCCAACGCCACGAGCCCATACCGCGTTGCAGAATCCAGTTGTGTTTCTGTAGTAGTGGTCATCTTCTTCCCTGGGATCATCTGGCGGCTGGCCCGCGCATCACCAGTGAGAGTACTACGCAAGGACTAGAAATCAGAATACGAACCGAATCGGCGTTTGAATTTCAGGGCTGGAATCGGTGCTGATCTCAAAGCGAGGCAAGCCGTTGGCTTCGCCTGTATCTGCGGTAGACCAGATTATATTTGGTTCGGCAGCAAGACCAGGTTGGCTCCATGCGGTTACCGGCTCGTCATTGAAGCTACCCAGCGCGATCAGAGCAGGACAGGCTAATGCGATGAGCGCGCCTATCATGTATCGCACAGGGAGGTGATGGCAGCTCGACTGGCGGTGGACAAATCTGAAGAACATAGGATATCCGTTCCATGTTGAATACAGCGTGTCGTCATTGAGGAGTCGTCCGCGCACTCCTGAAATCAGAGCGGGAATACAGGCGCAGCAGGTTCACTTAACGGGCTTGGTGTGAGTCCCCAGCGGGTCAAGATTGTGTTGCCCGATGGTGGGAAGTTCAATCTCCGCACTGCTGATTCGCGGTGCAGTTCTCAATCGGCCAACATTCTCACCCTATTGCGCTGCGCCGCCTCGGCCAGTACCCCTCTGTAAAGCTTGGTAAAGCCGCCTTTACAATCAACCCAACCGCCTGCTCGCGGCATAGTATCCAGGGGAACCGATCAACGAGACCCGCTAATGAAAATATTTCAGATTGCTGCCATCGCAGGACTGCTCGCTGCACTCTCCGTCAGTACTGTTCAAGCCGACTCTAACCAGGCCGCCAGAGCAAAACACGGAGGCCCTGAAAAGCACCAGCAGTCACATAGACAGGACCATCAGAAATACGGGCATGCGCCACACTCGAAACAGAAATCCAGGCATCAGACACGCCGCTTTGATGATCGGCGAGGTCAACGCCAGGTGATCATTCTGCCGCCGATGCAAACCCTGCATACTCATGTGCGTCAGCAACGACACCATATCGGCAAGGGCCGAGCCCTGCCGCAGCACGTATATATCATGCGCGGCAAGCCGCTGCCGCCTGGCTGGGGAAAGCGCCTGAGCCGTGAGCAGTCCAGACATTTGCCGCACTACTCCGGTTATGAATGGCGCCGAGCGGGCTCTGACATGGTACTGGTGGCTGCCGCAACCGGTCTGGTTCAGGAAATTCTGGTGAACGTGCTGAACTGAACCGCCTGCTCTGGGCAGCGCCTTTACTGGTACATCCAGAAATTGGGATGGTCCATTGGAGGCTGCCCGCTGTTCTGGAAGGTTGGACGAACGCGCTGCATAATGTTTTTGATAATGCTCATGATCAATGCCTCTGTTGATGAATCAGGGGTGAATGATCAGGGAAACGAGGGTATTGCGAAAATTAATTAGCGCTATCCTGCTGATAGCTTTTCCCTCCCCTATTGAACGTATCGCCATGTGGGCTCTCTGATACTCAGATTTCGCCCGCAAGCGTTTGTCATTCATCTCAGACGACCTTCACCCGGAGCACCCGATCCCATGGCAAAAAGCAGACTTCCACGACACGTGGGTTTCATTCCGGACGGCAATCGACGGTGGGCGGTGGAGCACGGCATGAACAGGGAAGCAGGCTATGGCTACGGTATCGAACCGGGGCTTCAGTTGTTCGAGCAATGTAAGAAACTCGGCATTGAAGAAGCATCCATCTATTGCTTCACCCAGGACAACACCAAGCGCCCGGCCACTCAGAAACAGGCCTTCCGTGATGCCTCGGTCGCTTTTGCACTGGAAGTAGCACGCAGAGGCGCCGCCTTATTGGTGGTGGGTGATGAGACGTCGGCCCAGTTCCCCGAAGAACTTCGCCAGTTCAGGGAGCGCCAGGGCGAAGGAATCAAGGTAAACCTGCTGATCAATTATGGATGGGAATGGGATCTGGCGGGTATGCGAACGGGCGAGCTGCGTTCCACCGCCGTTTCGCGCCTGGACCTCATTGTGCGTTGGGGCGGTGGCCGGAGGCTCAGTGGCTTTCTTCCGGTCCAGTCCGTGTATGCCGACTTTTTTGTCCTGGACCAGTATTGGCCGGACTTCAAGCCACACCATTTTGACGAAGCGCTGGCCTGGTTTCGCAAGCAGGATCAGACCCTCGGCGGCTAGCCGTTCCAACCGACCCTCCCGTTCTGGACTCATTCTCATGAGGCGCACCCGCTGAGTTGAAGGTGAACGCTGGCGATTCTGACGGGTCTATCGAATACGAACATACCGAAGGAGAGATCAATGGCCATTCTGAAATCACTAGCCACTGCAGTTGCTTTCGCTTCGATAGGCTTGAGCTTACCGGCCGCTGCCGAGAACCACAGCGATGCTGACCACGGCACTGAGACCAGTGCGGAACATCAGCGACCCGCAACGAATGCTGGCGGAACCCCGGGTGATAAAGGCGTTGGCGGTTCCGTCGAGGTACCGGGTTCGGATACCGGTGCCGAGGAAACGACTCCATATGACGATGTTGGCGAGGATGTCGAAGAGCCCCGCGACGATCATGAGCTTGATGATGTAACCCACGATCGAAACAAGGACTGATAAGCAGGAGACCGGCTTGCAGATTACTAACGATTACGATCAGGCAGAGCTGATAGAACGCGGCTTGTTCGTGGTACTCATGCAAGACGGGGGCTGGAGTATTGCTGACGGTCCCGGAACGCGGATTCTTGCCCTCGATGAGCTGGAATCCGCCGGTTACCATTTGCCTGTGCGATTTAATCGTTACGAGGAGGCGGCGTCAGCACTTCGCTCTGGCCCACCGGAGTGGTTCAGCATTCAACCCGATTCAGCATGGGTCAAACACTGTCTGAACGCAGGGGCAGAGTACTTTAGTGACTATGAAGCGCCCTCTGGCCCGTCCAATCTTTCCAGCAAATCTGGCTAATTAAGGCCACCGGCGCACCGTCCGTCGGGTAATTCACACTAAAAAACACACCCCGCAATACTTCCTGTCGTTACCTGGTCGGCTCTCTGCCGGCCAGAGGCCATCGTTTCTGCGCGCCTCGCCGCTCCGCTTCGTCTGCCGCATGCACATTTTTATCTCGCCGCACCTTACGAAAAAACCGTCCTTTGGCCATCAGCTATTTATCACGCGAGTGAACTAAATACGCGGCGAGGTGTCTAATTCGCCCTCGTTGAGCCTGCCAACCGCTTCGTTTAGGATTCTGGTTGTTCGCAACGTGCTGGGTTAGCCATTGCTGACAGCGCGAACAAACCAGTCATTTCCTACGTTACACCAAACACAGCGCGGGCCTGCATAGGCAGGCACAAACGCTCAGGGAGATATGCCAGAATGGCAACCTCGAAAGCAGTCGGCAAATGGATCGCAGTCGTCACCTTTGGCCTGTTTGCAACCACCAGCGTGGCTTCTGCCGCGGTTGATCTGGTTGGTCTGAACATCGCCGGCGCAGAATTTACCAGTAGTGCGTTGCCGGGCAAGGCAGGCACACACTATTTCTTCCCTTCTCGCACGCTCCTGGAGAACTGGCGAGACAAGGGCATCCAGTCCATTCGCTTCCCGATCAAGTGGGAGCGCCTGCAACCTGCATTGAACAAAGAGTTTGATCCGATATACGCAGGATTGATCGACAAACTGTTCACCGATGCAGCGGCAAACGGCATCCACGTCCTGCTGGACGTGCACAATTACGCCCGCTACCGCGGCAATATCATCGGCAGCAGTGCCGTGCCCTACAGCGCTTACCGTGACCTCAACGAACGCCTCGCCAAACGCTGGGGCGACCGCAGCGCCTTGCTCGGCTATGACATCATGAACGAGCCCTTTGGCAGCGCCGACAAGACCTGGGCGAAGGCAGCACAGGCCGGCATCGACGGCATCCGAAAACATGATCGTCAGACGGCTATCTATATCGAAGGCATGTCCTACGCCAGCGCCGAGCGTTGGAACTGGCACGGCAACAAGCTGCTCGCCCTGGAGGATCCGGTGGACAACCTGGTATTTTCAGCGCACGTCTACCTTGATCCAGACGCCAGCGGCAGTTACAAGAATGGGCCGGCAGCAGATCTCGACCCGATGATCGGCGTCAAGCGGGTGAAACCCTTCGTCAACTGGCTGAAGAAGAACTACAAGCGCGGGCATATCGGCGAGCTCGGAGTGCCTAGCCATCCACAGTGGCTGGAAGCAATGGATAACACTCTGGCTTACCTGCAAGAGAACTGCATCCCCATGACCTACTGGGCGGCGGGTCCTGCCTGGGGCAGTTACAAACTGTCGGTCGAGCCTAACAAGGATGGATCGGACAAAGCCCAGTGGGACGTACTGAAGAAGTACGTGGGCAAGGGTAACTGTTCAGTTATCGGACCTACGCCGTAACGACCATTGCCTGACTCCGGTGCAGCGCATCCGCGCTACACCGGAATTCAATCCGAAGATTATTTCAGCAGAACCTCTTTAGCACGATTGATCAGTGCTGCCAAATAGGTGCTACCGCCCCGGTCCGGGTGCATCTTCTGCATCATATGCCGGTGAGCTTGAACGATATCTTCCCGCGTTGCACCCCGCTCCAACCCGAGAATCTCCAACGCGTCCTGCTCTGACAGTGAAGGAGAGCCTTCTCCCTGCTTACCCTGTGCATCATCTCCTGCCGAGGACGGATCGTCTTCACGCCAGGAATCACCGAAACGCCGGTCGAGATAGGACTCCAGCAGCCGCGCGGAATCCTCATCGCTCTGTCGGCAATAACGCAGCAGCTCGATGAATTCGGCTTCGCCCAGATCAGACAACGATCGCCCGCTCATGGGGCCGGCAAGTACCCGTCCAGACATATCACCGGAATCATGGTCGAGCGTCATTTCCAGAATGGAGGTCGCCACGCGAGAGCTATTGCCTGGCTTGGGCTGCGCCCGCCCGCCCATGCCTGGCATACCGCCGCGAAGCAGCCGTCCCAGCACCATTCCCGGTAACAGTCGCCGGGCCAGAGGTAACAAGCCCGCCAGCAAAGCCAACACCAGATAAAACCGGCCACTTAGCGCGAGGACGGCAATGATCAGCACAGCCGCTATAGCCCCCAGCATCGCCGCCGCCCGCGCGCGCTGGGCCGGCGGTTGGCTGCGCACCCATGCCCAACCGATGGCGCTCAGCAAGGCGGCGATCAGCAGTAAACCGATCATCAGCGGATCTGCCCGGTCAAGCGTTTGACCTCGTTCGAGCTGCGCTGGGAATAATCGCGCAAAGCCTTGGCCCCGCCCGAAGCGTACACGGCAACCGCAGCAAGCAGATCCTTCAACAGCTGGGGACTGCTGCGATCGAAGGGCGCGTAAGCACCACCTGAAAGCTTGCTGATCTGCTTAAACACCGCCGATGCATGCGGGTCGCTGCCCTCCTGAAACATGAACACCGGCGTACGCAGCATGCCCAGCTCTCCGGCGATATGGCAGAGCTCATCGATTGGCTCTTCACAGCAATCGCCGATGAAAACAACGGCTTTCACCGGCTCGGTACGGGTTTCATTGCGGGCGTGCGCCAGAATGCGGCTGATCTGGGTAATGCCGCCCAGGCACTTCACGCCATTCATCAACCCCAGCAGTTGGCCGGTCTCACGAACGAAGCGGGTGGATTTGAACTCTCGATAACCACGGTAATAACACAGCTGTATGGCCAAGCCCCCGATATCCTTCGCGGCCAGAAACAGTTCGCTCTGCAGATGACTGGCCTGATCCCAGGTGGCTTCCCGGCTGGCGGTCGCGTCCAGCGCAAAGATCAGCCTGGCTTGTCCACCGGCCCCCTTGGGCAGGGTTCGCACCTGGTGGATAAACTGATCGAGGGCTTTCTTGTCGGACTGCGTAGGTAAGGACTTGTCGGACATAGGCATCAGGTAACTTGAATGGAACAGGGGTAGCGGGCCGCCAAGCGGTTCTGGGTTCAGCTTACCGGTAAACCTCGTCCCGGTAGAACCCAGAATGTATCCCGGCGTTACCGCTCTTCTTGATGCTAGTCGTTCAAGCCACCCGCTGTGCTGGGGACCAAGGTCAATCCATCCAATCTATTGGTAGCCCATACAGTTGGCGTAGTAGGTCGTGGTCGGCCCGCCAGTCGGAATCATCGCGAATCGCCACCCTCAGGGCAGCACAACCAGGCGATTGGATAGTTCGTTACGCTCATGGGTGGCCGGCACTTCGCGCTGCAAGTGCTCGCCACAGGCTTCAATACAATGGAGGAAGCCCTGCAAGACCTGACCGTTGCGCACATCCGCGGTGAAGCGCGCGACAATGGACTCCCAGACGGCGTTATCTATCCGGCTTGAGATACCCCGGTCCGCGAGAATTTCCACGTAATGCTCGGCTTCCGAGACAAAGATCAAGATGCCGGTTTCGCCATCAGTATGGTGCAGGTTCTGTTCGATGAACTGCCGACGAGCCAGATTACTCGCTCGCCAGTACCGGACAGTTTTCGGAATCAGCCGGGTAGTCATAGCCGGGATGCGGAACAGCAACGCCAGTACTATAAAAACCGCCCACTGCGCGATCAGCATATAACCAGCGCTCAGCCATTGCGTAAAGAACACCACCGCGCCCGGGACCAGCAAGGCGATCAGACTGGCCCAGAGCAAAGGTATATAGCGGTAGTCATCCGCCTGCCCCGCCAGAACCGTTACCAGCTCGGCATCGGTGTGTAGCTCGACGCGATCAATCGCCTCGGCTACCTGCTGTTGTTCGCTTTCGGTGAGAAGAGTCATTGTGTTTCCATCATTGAATTACCAGCCTCCCGAAGCGCCACCGCCTCCGAAGCCACCGCCACCACCACCAAAACCGCCGCCGCCCATACCGCCGCCACCGCGACCGCCGCCCATACCGCCGAGCAAGGCACCGGCCAACATCGCAGCTCCCAGCCGACGTCCACCACCGCCGCCCCGCCCGCCGCCACCGATGAGGCCAAGGAAGATGAACAGCAGCAGGATAAAGATGCCGACAGGGGGTTGTTCCGATTCAGGACCGCCTGAGCGGGGTGCAGCGACGCGAAGCGGATCGCCGCCAAGCACCTGCACTATCGCCTCGGCGCCTTCGACAATACCGCGCTCGAACTGCCCCTGCTGAAATGCGGGTGTGATGATGCTATTGATGATCACTGACGACTGCGCGTCGGTCAGACGCCCTTCGAGGCCATAGCCAACTTCAATACGCAGGCGACGATCATCACGCGCCACAATCAGCAACGCACCGTTATCCTCCCCGGCCTGGCCAATGCCCCACTTGCGGCCCAGCTCAACACCGAATTCCTCGATGCTACGGCCTTCGAGACTCGGGATAGTGACCACCACAACCTGCTCGGTGGTCGCTTCCTCATGCCCCGCCAGCATTTGGGTGATGCGCGCCTCAGCCTGGGTGTCAAGCATCTCTGCCTGATCGACTACCCTGCCAGTCAACTCCGGCAACGTCAGCTCACCTGCCTGTTCTTGCGCAGCGAGCCCGCATGCCCAAAGGAGCAAGCCCAGTACAACGGTAAAACGCACGCTCATTCGAACTGCACTTGCGGCGCCTGTTCGGCGTTCTCAGTGGTTGCCTCGAAATTCTCACGTAACGGCAGATCGCTATACATGATGGTGTGCCAGATCCGACCCGGGAAGGTGCGAATCTCGGTGTTATATTGCTCAACGGCGGTGACATAGTCGCGACGCGCTACTGAAATCCGGTTCTCGGTGCCTTCCAGCTGAGATTGCAGAGCCAGAAAGTTCTGATTGGATTTCAGATCGGGATAACGCTCGGAAACAGCCATCAGGCGGCTGAGCGCACCAGTGAGCTGCGATTGTGCCTGTTCGAAGGCGCGCATCTTCTCCGGGTCGTCCAGGTCATCTGCACTGATTTGAATCGAGGTCGCTTTGGAGCGCGCCTCGGTCACGGCAGTGAGGGTTTCTTGTTCCTGACGGGCGAAGCCTTTTACGGTCTCTACGAGATTCGGAATCAGGTCGGCACGACGCTGATACTGGTTCTCGACCTGTGCCCAGGCCGACTTCACCTGTTCATCAAGGGTGGGGATCTTATTGATGCCGCACCCTGCGACCAGAGAGGTCATCAACATGATGACAGCCAGTTTCAGGGTGTACTGATAGCGCTTTATTAGCATGATCGTCCGTCCGTCAGAGTTCGCAGTCACATAGAGTCAGTCAAAGAGTCACGTTAAGAGTCACCTTAACAGAGACTATCCGCCGCTGTGTGAGTTCGGGGAGTCTTCAGTGCCAGGCGTCAACCAGCGGTTCGGCTTCAGCGCTTTCGATCTCCGGGCGCTGGCGCAGCCAGGTAACCACGGCCTCGCGATCCTCATCGGTGGCAGAGCCGGGGCCGGACTTGCAGATAAACCCACCGCCTACCCAACCGCCGAATTCGAGTCCGCGCGGAGCAATGA
This sequence comes from Pseudomonas saliphila, assembly GCF_008638345.1. Lineage (GTDB taxonomy): Bacteria > Pseudomonadota > Gammaproteobacteria > Pseudomonadales > Pseudomonadaceae > Halopseudomonas > Halopseudomonas saliphila. Next base: position 320,430 of record NZ_VTVA01000004.1, read on the forward strand.
CTTCTCCGATCAGCGCGTCAATCAGCGCGTCTGCCTGTTCATCATTCAATGTTTCTTTGGGCGTCGCGGAAAAATTGAAACCCATTTCCTGGAATTCATCGACGCGCATTTTCTTCCGGAGGCGGCGGCTGCGTTGGCTAGTCATCATGGTTCTCACTATCTGTCTGGATTCGCGCCACACTCTATCCGGATGGGGCGCCCGATGCATGTGAATATTCAACCGTTCTTTAACGCCATCAGTAGCTGGCGAAAGCGGTCCATCCCCTGCGCCACCCGGCTAGCCTCGCCCTTGAGGCTCAGCTCCACTTCGCGCTTGCCGTCGGCATTGGGCAGACAGGCCAGACGCAGATCCGGAAATTCACCGAGCAACGACTCCATCGCAGGGATCAATGGCCCTTCACTGGTATCGGTCAACAACAACGTCTGACTGACCTTAACGCCAGGCGCCTGCAAACCGGCATAGTGATGATCCAGGACCCATTCCACCATTGACCAGGCCATCTTTGGAAACCCCGGTACGAAATGATGGTGCTGAATGGAAAAGCCCGGGATGCGATTGATCGGATTTGGGATGATCTGACTGCCCGCCGGGTATTCACCCATGCGCAGGTGGTGTGGATTGAGTTGCGTACCCAGTTGGGCACGTATTTCGGATTCGGCTTCGGGGTGCAGGAGGATGTCCACGCCCAGAGCCGCCGCAGCGCATTGCCGCGTCAGATCATCCGGGGTGGCGCCAATTCCGCCAAAGCTGAACACGATGTCACCACTGGCGAAGGTCTCTACCAGCGTACGGGTGATCAACTCCGGATCGTCGGTGATGGTACGCACCCAGGCCACCTCAAGCCCCCGCTGCTCAAAACGCGGGATCATTGCCGGAAGGTGCGCGTCCTGCTTGCGGCCGTTAAGTAACTCGTCACCAATCAGAATCAAGCCAAATCGCGGGGCTGTCATATTGCTCATGCGCACTCCAATATCAATCAAACCGGTTTCAGCCGCAGCCCGCTTAACGGAGCCGCACTCGCAAAGCCTTGCCGCCAGAGGTTTTCTGATCCTCAATGGCAAACTTTTTCGGGAACGCTTTTATCAGCTCGCTGAGCTTCTTGTAACCATACAATCTGGGATCAAATTCAGGACGCAACTTGCTGATATTGCTGCCGACCGGCCCCAGATTTGCCCAACCGTCCTCGTCCGAAATATCATCGATCACCTTGGCGATGAACTCCAGCGGCGCCTTGCTTTTACTCTTGGCTGAGGCGGCGGACGGCGGCACAGCCTCCTTTTGCTGCGTCTTGCTGGACGCCGAACTTGACGGGTCACGCGCCGATGCGAGCTCAGGATCGCGCTCGGCCGCATCCGCATGGCCTGCCGGCACTTCACGCAGGATTTCCGTATAAATGAACTTGTCGCAGGCGAACACAAAGGGTGACGGCGTCTTCTTCTCCCCGAAACCGTATACCACCAGTCCCTCCTCTCTCAGCCGTGCGGCCAGGCGGGTGAAATCGCTGTCGCTTGAAACCAGACAGAAGCCATCAAAGCGACCGGTATACAGCAGGTCCATCGCATCAATGATCAACGAGCTGTCGGTCGCGTTCTTGCCTTTGGTATAGGCAAATTGCTGTATGGGCTGGATTGAATAGTCGAGCAGCACTTTTTTCCAGCTTCCAAGCTGCGGCGCGGTCCAGTCGCCATAGATGCGCTTGACGCTGGCGACCCCGTATTTGGCGACCTCCTCAAAGATCCCATCGATAATCGCCGCCTGCGCATTATCCGCATCGATGAGCACCGCCAGGCGCTTCTGCGCCTCGTCGTTGTCAGGGCGTGTCAAATGGCGACTGGTGTGTGTTCTGTAATCCATGATGATTTCTCTGATTGACGAGTTCGCCGCGGTGGAACGGGCCAGATACGTCCCTTTCCAGCCGGCTGTTGGCAGCGGCCTGTCACCTATAGTGCCATAGCGATTCATGAGCGCCACGCTGGAAAGCAGAGACGCTACAGGGCGTGGGCGGGTAAACTCGAGACTACTCCCGTTCCAAAGGTACCCGGATGACTTTCGCCTCGCTCGGTCTGTTTGAGCCCCTGTTGAAAACATTGACCAGCCTGAACTATCAGACGCCAACGCCTTTGCAACTGCAAAGTATCCCCGCGATATTAGGCAACCAGGATCTGATCGCTACAGCGCAGACCGGCACCGGTAAAACAGCCGGCTTTGCGTTGCCGATATTGCAACGCCTGACACTCGCAGGTGCGCCAGTGAGCGCCAATTCGGTGCGCGCGCTGATTCTGGTGCCCACCCGCGAATTGGCCGAACAGGTACACCGGAGCATCCAGACCTATGGCCAGAATCTGCCGCTGCGCTCACTGGCTGTGTATGGCGGCGTCTCAATCAATCCGCAGATGATGGGCTTGCGCAAGGGCGTCGATGTGCTGGTGGCGACACCTGGGCGTCTGCTCGACCTGCACCGCCAGAATGCCGTTCGCTTCCGCCAGCTGGATATCCTGGTTCTGGATGAAGCAGACCGCATGCTCGATCTGGGCTTTTCCAGCGAACTCAACGAACTGATCGCGGTACTGCCGAAGCAACGTCAGACGCTGCTGTTCTCGGCGACCTTCTCCCAACGGCTTGAACGGCTCGCCGTGCAGGTTTCCAGGGCTCCCCAGCGTATCGCAGTCAGTACGCGCAACGCCGCAGCCAGCACTATTGCGCAGTGGCTGGTGCCGGTGGACCGCAAACGCAAGACCGAGCTGTTCCTGCATCTATTAAAGGATAGACAGTGGGGACAGGTGCTCGCATTTGTAAATACCCGCAAAGGAGCAGAGCAGCTGGTCCAGGCGGTGCAGGCCATCGGCATCAGTGTCGAGACGATACATGGCGACAAGCGACAGCCCACCCGGCTGCGCGCGCTGGAGCGATTCAAGGCTGGCGAGATCCAGGTACTGATAGCCACCAGCGTTGCGGCGCGGGGGCTGGATATCGAGGATTTACCCCTGGTAGTCAACATCGACTTGCCCCTTACCGCGGCAGACTATGTGCACCGGATTGGCAGAACGGGCCGCGCCGGCGCTGCGGGCGAGGCTGTTTCATTGGTCAGCGCGGATGAGGTCTCGCAACTGGCGGCCATCGAATCGCTGCTCGGTGAGGTCCTGACGCGCCATGAAGAGCCACACTTTATCGCAGAGCATCGACTCCCGGTCACAACAGCGGATGGTCTGATTCGCAAGAAACCTAAGAAGCCGAAGAAGCCCAAAATACCAAGACAGGAAGCTCAACCGAGCCCATCAGCACCCGAGGCAACCAGCGCGGCGCGCAGCAGAATACACCTGGGGGACTGGTTTACGGATGCGCCGGGCACTGAACCGAAGCCAGCCGCGCCCCCTTCCAAGGCCGCCAAACCTGCACCCGCCCGCCGTCCACCGCGGTCATAGAAGGAGTACAGGCCTTAACGCTCACCTTCACGGCTGTAATCGAACCTCAATGCGCTGATTCTGGCGTGCGATGGCATTCCAGTCTCCGGCGAGCAGAAAATCGTCCATTTCCGGGTATTCAACAAGCGGTTCTGGCTGCTCGGCAGGTTTGGCTATCAGACGGATGCGGCTACCTTCGACGAGGGGGTCCCGATTAGCAAAGTTGGCGAAACCCATGGAGAACAGCTCTGTGCTTCGGCCCCAGCGAGCGGCCTCAACACCAAACAGCTCGCAATCGCCCAGCGGCAAATTATCCGGCGCCAAGACCATTTCGCCGCGGTCATTCTGCACCAGGCAGAAGTCCCCAACGTGCGCGGTCAGGTGGATAACGCCCTGAAAACCGCCACCATGCAGCATCTGTATCAGTTCACTGACAAAGCTGAGCCGACGATCATTGAAGGGGATCTCATCCGGGCCATACTGCCCCTCGCGATTCAATGCCCATTCCAATCCGCGCAGCAAGGACTCCTTCTCATGCTCCGCGCGACCACGCTGTTGCGCCAGCGCGCCCAGCAGCACGCTGCCCTGCTCAGCACCGGTGCCAGGATTACTGAGTTCAGCAACAGGCCCGGCCTGGGCGTCCGGGTCTCCCAGTAGAATGTTATAGGTCAAAATCATCAATACCGCGCCTAACACCACACCACCAATCAACCAGGGCCAACCGTGTTGCACCGGCGCCTCAGGTGGTGGCGTTTGAATCTCGTCAAAGAAGCGCCGCAAATCCGACTTCAAACTTTGATGCAAGCGGCTTACTTGCTGCTCAAGCTGCGGCTTGAGCAGCTCGATCATGGCTTCGTCCGCTGCTTCGCGCGCCAGGCTGGTTATCTCCAGCGGCGGGCTGGCCGGTACTGTTGCAGGCGCGTCGGGTTGGTCGGGCTCCTCCGCTGCGGTGCCGATCAGCCGCAGTGCGCCGAGTACCACCTCCAGATCGGCCGCCTTTACCTCCTTGGGCAGTACACCCACAGCGCCCAGCGCACGCGCCTGCCCCAGGAACAATTCCTCACCGTCCTTCGAGGTGTACATCATGATCGGAATTAGCGCGGTGGCCGGATCACGCTTGATGATTGCGACAGCCTCAAGACCATCCATGCCGGGCATCATGTGATCCATGAAAATCGCATGGGGCTTGTTATAGACAAGGTATTCGAGGGCATCCTCTGCGGACTCTACTTCATCCACGATGATGCCGTGTTCCTCGAGGAGCCGTTTCAGGACAAGACGGGCCGACCGGGAATCGTCGACCACCAATGCGCGTTTAGAAGCCATGGCCATATCCGCTTTTGAGCTGGCATCAGGCGCGTTGCCCGATGGCGTATTATTTCCGCCAGCATAGGGAACGCGCCGGTTACCGGCACACACCTTGTTGTAAATCTGTGACGGTGTGCGCGACCGAAATACCGCCCTGGAACAGAATCGTGATCACTATAAAAATGCTATCGCCTGTATGGGGTAATGGCGAAAAGTCTCGTCCGGCTGGGTTGGCAATACAGCGAGACGGGGGATTTGTATGGTTTTTGTAGCCGAGCCATTATCCGCCGCCATTGCCGGATACAATTCGCCCGCGAACGGTCCCTAGGACAGGTTCGACGCACGATCAAATTGTTTCATGGCGAGGCGAACATGGCTTTCCGTTCTCCGGAGAGGATGCTCGTAAAGGAGAAAATAATGTACAGGAAGTTTGGCATAGCATTGCTGGCTGTATTCATCGGGCAGGCACAGGCCAAGGTTGACCCCGAGCAGGCCGCGCGCCTGGGTCAGGATCTGACACCCCTTGGAGCCGAGCGCGCGGGTAACGCCGCCGGCACCATTCCGGAATGGACCGGGGGTGTGAAACCACCCGCTGGTTACCAGTCTGGCATGCACCACCCGGACCCCTACAAGGCCGACGCCGAGTTATATCGGGTCAACAGTTCCAATATCCAGGAATATGCTGAACAACTCCCGGCCGGCATGCTCGATCTGCTCGAACGCAATCCTGACTATTATCTGCGCGTATTCCCGACTCGCCGCAGCGCATCGGCTCCGCAACGCATCTACGACGCCACCCGCAAAAACGCAGTGAATGGCGAGTTGATGTCCAACGGTAACGGTGTTGGTGGCGCCGCCGCGGGCATTCCCTTCCCTATCCCGCAGAGCGGAATGGAAGTTATCTGGAACCACATCCTGCATTACAAAGGCGACCAGAATCACTTCATCAACAGCCAGGCTGTCGTGATCAACGGCAACAGCAACCTGATCAAGCGCGACCGCGAGATCTATTACGTTTACGGCCGCGAAGACATGACCGAAGCGGATCTGAACAACACTCTGCTGTACTACAAGTATGTCGTCACCGCCCCGGCCAAGTTATCAGGCACCTCCCTGGTCGTGCAGGATCCGATGGATCAGGTGCTGACGACCCGCCGCGCCTGGCGCTATAGCCCGGACAATCGTCGGGTACGCCGCCTGCCATCACTGGCCTACGACTCGGTCCAGCCTGATACCAGCGGCCTGGCGACTGCCGATGTGGTGGATTCATACAACGGCGCTCCCGATCGTTATGACTGGACGCTGGTCGGCAAGCGCGAAATGCTGGTGCCCTACAACAGCTATGCGGTGCATCAGCAGGGCATCCCGTACGACAACATCATCCAGCCGAAAACCCTCAATTCGGAGTTGCTGCGCTACGAATTGCATCGCGTGTGGGTGGTTGACGCTCAGCTGAGATTCGGCCTGCGCCATCCCTATGAGAGTCGTCGTTTTTATATCGATGAGGACAGTTGGCAAATCCTTGCGGTGGATCTGCGTGACAAGGATGGCGACCTGATTGGTCTGCAGGAAAGTCACCCGATCAACTACTACGAGGTGCCCATGTTCAGCAGTACCCTCGAAACGCTGTATCACTTGAAGACCGGTGATTATTTCGCAGATGGGCTGGATAACAACGAACCCATGTACGACTTCGGCGTCGACCTCGATCCGAGGGATTTCTCGCCGCAGGCGCTACGTCGCGCCGGGAACTAGGAAAACACAGCCTGCATGCCGTTTCGCTTGCCTCGCAGCGAAACGGCAACCAACGCTGTTAGATCATGGCATAGATCGCAGCTGCCAATGCAGCGCCAATGATCGCCCCGCCCAACGCAGCCGGCCACAGGCTTTGAACGGGTGAAGTGGCTGGCTTGATCGACTCACGCATAACCTTGAATTCCGATTTGACGATGGACTGCATGCGCCGTGCATGAGCATCCAGGTGCGGCCGCATAAAGCGGAACATCGCTTCTTCTGCAGCCTCGCGGCCCAGGCTTTGGCCTTCAGCCGCCACAGCCTGCGCCGCTATGGTTTCGGTTGCCGCCTTCGGCAGCGGCGCCGCCTCCTCTTCCGGCTCCAGCAACCGCAGCGATTCCAGGGCAGCCGCCAGATCCGGCGACTCGATACCCTTGGGGATCACGCCGACGGCGCCCAGTGCTCTGGCCTGACCAAGAAAGACGTCGCCACCCTCCTTTGAGGTGTACATCATGATCGGGATCAGCCCGGTTGCGGGATTGCCCTTGATAATGCGCACGGCCTGGAAACCATCCATGCCCGGCATTGTGTGATCCATGAAAATCGCATGTGGCCTTCGATAGAGAAGATACTGCAATGCGTCTTCGGCTGAATCCACCTCATCCACTATGAGTCCGTGCTGTTTCAGCTGGCGTTTCAAGACGTGGCGTGCCGAGCGCGAATCGTCGACAATCAAAACCCGTTTAGAACCCATGTCCATTCTGCCCTTTTCCAGCATCGCGCCTCATGCGCGGTGCAGATCCATATCGCCTAGCATAAAAAATACCTCCTCTGCAGGCACGGCTGTCTTTCACAAATGTGACGCCGTTATCAAGGATCCGGTTGGCAGTTGAGAACACTTGACGTTAAGAGATTCATCGACAGTATTCGAAGCCGGATTTTGACGGCTATCGGTCGCCACCGATTTTCAGTACTCACCGTCGATGCAGCAGACGCATTCCATCAAACGCGCACACCGGGTTCGAATGCCGTGGCGAAAGAGGTATGATCCGAACCGCGGCGTGCGCAAAGTAGCCGCCCGTTTTGCAGGCTCAGGCCTACCTGTCTCATCTATTCGAGGATCTACCATGCATCGTCTATCCATGTTCATCGCGGCGGGTATTCTGGGCTTGTCCGGCGCTGCTACCGCCAGCAGCTTCGTCGGGACCACCGATGCCATCGGCTCGTCCCTTGCCAATACCGTCGAAGGAACCAGCGACATCACCTCATCGGTAGGCGATGACAAGGTGGTACTGGAAGCGCGCGAAGATGCAGCAAGCTTCGTGGGCAGCGAGGGTGACGTTCGTGGTGTCCGTCTGGAAGCAGCGCTCATGCATATTCGCAGCGAGCTCCCCGAGCTTGAAGCAACTGATATGCAACTGGCAGCGGCCATTCTGGCACTTTGAAAGCAGGCTCACGCTGCCACATCAGCACGCTGATGGGCAGCCCGCCCGGTCGCTTCACCCGCTCGGTTTTGCTGGGCGCCGGACTGTTTGTATGTGTTCTGGTCAGCAGCCCTGCCCTGGCCGATCTGGAACTCAGGCTGGTTGAGAACGGGCTTACACCCGACCAAGCCCTGGCCAGCCACGAACTCCTCACTTACGCGAGAAGCTCCCTGCCGCCACGTCTGGCCCAGCAGCTTGATCGTGAGATTTCCATCAGCTGGACCAGCACGTTGCCGGCACGGGTGATCGGCCGAGCGACTCCCAGTGGTCAGCTGCAGCTTAATCAGCGCTTTCTGCCGGCATTGATTACCGGCGATCAAGCGGCTCTGCCCCAGGGCCGCTCCCACGGCAGCGTGCAAAACGAACTGATCGCCACGCTGGTGCATGAAATCGCCCACCTTTATGACCGCGGCAGGTTCCTGGCGGATGACGCTCAGCGCGTACTGCGCCGATGTCAGACTCAATACGACACGCTGGGTGACATCGGATTACCGGCCGAATGCCGCGGGCAGATCGCCAGGCGCTACACCTTGAGTGATGATCCGCGCCTGCTGGATCTGGCCGGCTGGCCAGAACGGGTGGGCACGCGCGGCGAGAGAGAATCGGAAAACCGGCAACTGGCCCGCACGCCAGACGCCTACGAACTGACCAGTCCACGCGAGTTCGTGGCCGTCAATCTTGAGTACTTCCTGTCCGATCCCCAGTACCGCTGCCGTCGACCGGCGCTGCAGGCCTACTTCGCCCAGCATTTTGACTGGGCGCCCACCTTCGCCGAGCGCTGTGCCGATGAGCTGCCGTTCATCAATGCCGGCCTTGACGCCTCCAGCCCGGCGCTAGGCTGGCTGGACCCCGAGCGCATCTATCAGGTGCATTATCTGCTGGCCGAGCCAAACGACGCCTGGGCCAGCCGCTGGGGCCACAGCATGCTGCGTCTGGTTGTCTGCGCGCCCGGCCGACCCCGAGGCCCAGACTGCCTGCTCGATCTTGAGCATCATCTGGTGCTGTCATTCCGCGCCTTCGTGAATGACGTGCAGCTGTCGAGCTGGGACGGGCTGATCGGCAACTACCCGTCCAGGCTTTTTCTGCTGCCCCTGAATCAGGTAGTGGACGAATACACCAAACAGGAATTGCGCAGCCTGAGCTCCATTCCGCTGCGCCTGAGCCGCAGAGAGCAGATCGCGCTGGCCGCCCGCGCCGCAGAGATGCACTGGAGTTATGACGGCACCTATTATTTCATCTCCAATAACTGTGCGGTCGAAACGCTAAAACTGCTGCGCAGCGGCAGCGATCATCAGGCGCTGCGGGACCTCGACAGCATCACCCCGATAGACCTGCTGCGCAGCCTTGAAACCCGCGGTCTGGCGGACACAGCGGCGTTGCAGGACCGCAGCGAAGCGATGCGCACAGGCCTGTATTTTGATTCCTATCGCGAACGCTATCAGCAGATGTATACCGTGGTACGTGAACGGCTGCAGGTGCCACCGACCGACGTCGAAGACTGGCTGGATGGGTCCGCCAGCGATCGCCAGCGCTGGTTTGCCAAAGCCGATCACCGCACCGCAGCGGCATTGCTACTGCTGGAACAGGCGGCGATGCATCGCCTGGCGCTAACCATCAGGCACGAACTCAAGGAGCGTTACCTATCCGCCGAGCATCTGGCTGATCACGAGCTCGGTGAAACCGCCCAGCTGATGCGTGAGGCCATGGCCGAGAGTGCCTTTTTAAGCCGCCCGGCGGAGTTGCTATCGAACGGGTACGGATTGCCACAGCCAGGCGATCGGCAAGCCCTGCAACGTTCCAGCGATGCGCGCCAGCAGGAGCTGCTGAACTTGCTGGAGTCCGTCGATCAACGCGTGCAACGCCTGCTCACGCCTGAGCAGTTCGCAGAGCTAGAAGCCACCCGGAGCAATATTGGCCGCCTAGGTGACCTGCTTCGCCAGCTGCACAAAGCGGCCGGAGGCCTGGAGCTGCCCTGAGCCCTTTGCCGGTCATTGCCGGCGTCTCGAACTACTCTGTTCTGACTATTCTGATCTGAGTACGGCAGCTAAGCTTCTATTTCAGATAAGTCACCGGGGAGATCTCATGAAAACAATCGGCATGCTCGGCGGGATGAGCTGGGAATCCACCCAAAGCTATTACAGCGCGCTCAATCGCGGCATAAACCAGGCCCTCGGCGGCCTTCATTCGGCCAGAATCGTTATGCATAGCGTCGACTTCGCGGAGATTGCCGAGTTACAGGCCAGGGATGACTGGGATCAGGCCGCGCTGATTCTCGGAAACGCCGCTGCAGCTGTCGAATCAGCAGGTGCTGACTTCCTGCTGATTTGCGCCAACACCATGCATAAGGTAGCCCCCGCCATCCAGCAACGAATTGACATTCCGCTCCTGCACCTTGCCGACGCCACAGCGCGCGCGCTGACAACAGACGGCGTAACGCGCGCGGGCCTGCTCGGCACACGCTATACCATGGAGCAGGATTTCTACCGCGAGCGCCTGGAGGCGCAAGGCATTGAGGTTCTGGTGCCGAACGAGCACGACCGCACCTTCGTTCACGACGTGATCTATTCGCAGCTATGTCAGGGAATAGTCAGCGACGAGTCCCGAGCCGGGTATCTCCGGGTGATCGACTCACTTAGGGAACAAGGCGCTCAAGCGATCGTCCTGGGCTGCACCGAGATCGCTTTGTTGGTACAGCAGCAACACACCGAGGTACCGCTGTACGACACCGCTCAAATCCATGTCAACGAGGCCGTCGCCTACGCTCTCGCACCATAGGGGCGTGCGCTCACCACCGTCGAAGTGGACGACATGCCGTTTAACCCTCTAGACAATGACGGCTACAAGCAACTGTGCACTGGCGACCAGGTGGTTGCTACTGGCACCCGTGATTGCCGGCTTTTCCACGGCAGGGTATTCGAAGTGGATTTCGTCCCCACCATGGTGAACCGGCGATAACCGCCGCAGGTCGATTGCTTGCCATTGCGCCAGCGACACTTCAGCACTGGCCCAGACAACCAATCGAATCACGATGAACGGTTTTGCCGCCTCGCTGTCAGTACAAGTGAGAGCAATCCAACAACTCTCCTATCGAGGATAAATTATGAACCTAGTAACCAGAACATTTCTGCTGAGTATCACACTGCTGTTTGCTGTTGCCGGTTGCAACACGATGGAAGGCGCTGGCCAGGACATCGAAGCGGCGGGCGAAGGCATCGAAAGAGAGTCCCGGGAAAATCGCAACTACTAAGTGGATTTTCGGCTGGACAATGTTGCGCCCGGCTTATCTAAAGCCGAGCGCATCCAGCTTGAAGCGAGTCAGTCCGGGCAGGATATGCCCGGTCTTACCCAGCAGTAGTCAGCGCTCATCCCGTGCGCCCTGGCTCTGCACTGACGTCCCGTAGCACCCCGCCCCGCGCGCAAGGCACTAAAGTCGCACTCCGACGCTCCGCAATCACCACTGGCAAGCCCAATCCCCAGCCATTAATGCTAGCAGCACGGGCGCGACGTCAGGAGCGTCCCTGGCCTCCATTTGTTAATCTTCCAACTGAAGCAAATCAGTGTTTCATATTCTCCCAGGCGAATACCGCGGCCACAATCACTATTCCAATGGCAGCACCAAAGTATAACGTATCGATCGTGGCGCCAGTCTCTACCGCCTGTTCAAGAAACAGAATAACCAGAATTACCACAGCCACCTGGGTTAGTGTGACCTTCAAGTCATTGAAGCTCTTGATATCCAGAGTTTCGAGGAGTTTGCTTTCTTCAATGGGTATCGGACGGATGAACAAACGGTAAAGACTGACCGTGATGATTTGAAAAGTAATAGCGATCAACAGAAGATCCAGTAATTTAAGGAGTTTGACCGCGAGACTCTTTCCCCCATCACCAGAGGCAGGTATGTCGCGAACAACATCCAGCCCAATATTCAAGATAATATTAATAGAAGTGCCATACAGGAGCACGCATGATATTGCGCTAGTAATCACCGCCACCAGCACAAGAAACCGACTACTTCTGAAAATATTCTCGATCACAATAGCTCCGCATAACGTAGCAACACCAGTGGTGGCACTCCGGCCTTTACCTCTACCAGCTTCACCGAAGCATTTAGTCTTACATCCATCCTTTGGCTCGTTCTTCCAAATGCTCTGGCCGACCAGCGGAGTTAGTGGCTGTGCTAACGGCTCGCCGCACAGGACTCTCTCTTTCGGCCATCAAAAATAATTGGAGTTCAAGAAATTAACGCCCGGCTCACGCGCCGGGTTGGAGCAGTAAAGCGGCGGAAAATTGGTCGCTGTGCAGCCGATTGTGAAATCCTTTTGCGTACGGCATCCTGACCATGGTCAACATCTTGTACAGGAGCAACCTTATGGATGCCATTAGCTATACAGCCGCTAGAACCAATCTAGCAAAAACCATGGCGCAGGTCTGAGAAGACCATTCCCCTGTGATCATCATCCGAAGCAAATCGCAGTCCGTGGTAATGCTCTCTCTTGAGGACTATGAGGCGCCGCAAGAAACTGCATACCTTCTGCGAGCACCAAAAAACGCACGGCGCTTATTGGAATCCGTTGCCGAGCTGGAGCAAGGTGGTGGTCCGGAAAAGGAACTTCTTGAATGAGACTTATCTTCTCCGAGGATGCCTGCGAACATTATCTGTGCTGGCAGAAAACCGACAAAAAGGTTCTTAACCGAATCAACAAGCTGATCAAAGAGGCCAAGCGAGAACCGTTCGAAGGTGTTGGCAAACCAGAACCGCTCAACACAGTCTTGCCGTGTACTGGTCTCGCCGGATAAATGAAGAACACCGAGTAGTTTACAAGGTCACGGATGACGCTTTGCTTATCGCTCAGCTCCGGTATCACTACTGATTTAACGCCCCACTCACCGGAATTTTAGGAGCGAAGCGAGTAAAATTTCCGCGTGCAGTGGCTTGTTAGCACTATCAATCTGCACAATATATTATTGGTATCGCATTCATATCTCTAACAGCATGAGCAAATGATGAAATAATCCAGAGCAATTGAATAATGTGTCCCGGCACTGATTCACCACGTTGTATCTTAGAAAATTCATTTGTCACAGAAGACTTTGATATAAAAGAACAGCTTAGAATACATTTTCTATGAAGCTTGTAATCTTTTAACAATCCATCAAGATAACCCTCGGCTTGCGCTGGGTCGCCTTTTCTAATTCTAGCAATACTAGTATTGCAGCCACTATTTGAGTATATATCTGAGAACTTACCATTGATTCTTTCGAGCATCTGCTCTTTAGTAAAATACATATTTCCCAGATTTTTAATTCCTTGACCAACCACATCATGAAGGTTGCTTGCTGAAGTGCTAGTACTGCCATGCTTAGAATGGATGAAGCTTATATTAGATTCGGCACGGTTTAATGTGATGTGATCGGCCCATTCAATACCCAAATCATCACAGAATATATAGTCGTCGTTTTGATGTAAGCTCTCAACTACACCAAACATTGAGTCAACCTCAAACGCCGTACTTGTATCAGTAAAACCACCCTTTTCAGAAGTTACTGTAGGTATTTCAATTTTAGGATGCATTATCTCTAAGATACTATTTATCTCAGAAACTCCTGATTGGTCTTCAAAGCATGCCCCCATGAAGTACATGTATTTAGGATCCGTGAATGTGACGCTATAGTAACCATTTTTCACGATAAATTTTTGTAAGGTTACTTCCTTTCCGTTTTCGATTACTCGAAACTTTGTCAAAGCCTTCGACGTCAATGTTAAGCTTTTTTCATTCTTTCTAAGGCGCGTGCAGTTTTCTCTTCCAATAACCTTACACTTTGAGTCAAGTTCATATACTCTTTCAAGGCCTGCAAAAAGCTTGTTCTTAACCCGAGAAGAAATAACTACATTTACACCTCTAGCTGTCTTATATTTTAAAGTCAGACCGTCCCGTTCAATTCTTTCCTGTAACGGAGTGCTTTCCACAAGAATTGCATTAGGTTCACATGCGTTTAGAACATCGATTAATTCTACTTTCTTAGCAAAAGAATCCAGGAAGTTATTATCGTTCGAAGGGTTTTCAATAAGCTCAACTTGCTCCTTCACCCAAACAGCTATCTCGTCGAGGGACTTTCTTTGAGAAGACTCAACTAATCGCCCAGTTCCAGAAATTGTTTTTGTGATAGCGCCTTGACGTAACTTTAAATAAAATGGAATTGACCTTCCTGCAGAGTGTGTCGAAAGAAGTCCCTTTAAATCTGCAGCTTCATAAGACCTTGCTCTCATTGCCCTATCTGAAATAGTCATATTTCTTAAAGCGATTTTTTGAAACTCAACATCGTTATCGCCAAATGTACTTGTCAAATCTCTACTATCAACAAGTGTGAACTGATCTTTTAATAACTCGGATATATTTGCACAGCTTTTCTTAAAGATTGCCAAATAATTCTGATATTCGATCAATATAATAAATGCGTACACCCTATCTTCGAGCTCTGCGTCAATAAAATATACGGGCCTAACAGAAGGGAATACTCTAACTGAGCATTTATATTCTAACTCTGATTCATCAACTCTCTTATCAGCTCTGAAAAGGTCAACAACAAACTGAGCGCCCGTATCCATATTGTCGACTGCAGCACCGAGAATATCATTTATGATTAAATCATCAATGGCGTTCTTTGGTGTATAGAATTGTGCATTTTTTGTGAGTTCTAATCTTTCAGGCATGCTCAATACCTCCTTGTAGTGCTAACGTAGAGCTTTGCGGCAATTTTGTAGCCGCGAAGCGGTGGAGAAATTGTCCGGCAAAAGCGATTGGTTAGGCTAATCACCTCGATATAAAACGATGAACAAGATTTCCTCTGCGCATGAAGTAAAACGCCGAAATCCCATAGAGAATAAACTCTCCAATGCTTTTTGAAACTAACGTTTTGGCCGTTGTTTCCGCCATCATCTTGCCATCTGGGACGGATGAAGCCGCATCGACAATATCACCGAGGTGCAGCCAATAGGTTCCCATGCCGACTACACTCGTGAGGCTGACTACGGTCAAAACCAAGAACACTACTCCGCCCCCTCGTATTACAACCCATAGCGCTTCGTCTTTACTCATACTCTGTCCTTAAATTCGCCTAACGCCGCCAGCAGGGGCCGAAAAACCAGAGTGAAGCGGCGGTTTTTTGGTCCCTCTGGCTGGCTTTGTTAGGTGATTTCAACATCACGACTCTCTGAGCTACGTAAGTTATATTCGTTTTCGGCGGCTACCAATAGGTCTTTTAATATACTCACATGCCATACTCGACCAAGGTCAGACTCAGGGTTGATACGCCCAGAATAGATGCCTAGAAACTCCCAAGCGATTTTTGGTGAGAGTTGTGCTGTAATTTTATCGCCATTAACAAACCTGTAGTTTGAAACCCTGTAGGCAATAACAGGTGAGCCCGATTGCCCCTGCCTAGAGCGGCAATCAATAAGGAATACTGGATTTTCCTCTGTCACTAAGTCGAGTTCTTGAGCAAGAAACCCTGTAACCCAGACCGGAAGCTTCCCTGTTGTTGAAAGCCCAAATGGAAATCCTATAACGCTTACAGTTTCTGCTGGATTAATGACCATTTTAATTCGATCACTGTCTTCTTCGATGTAGTAAGGTAGACACAAAACATCAGCACCCCATTTTACATTTAAAGCAACTACATCAGCGGATGCTCCTAATGTTGGGTGCTCGATCCAGTATGGTGTTTCATCGTCTCGATATAACGGGAGCTTTACTTTTAACCATTCGCCTACGTTTGGTTCGGAACGATGAAAGTAAATAACAATATTGTCGGGGGTTCCCAAGGTTTTGCTGAGGCACTCTCCAGTATCTTGGTGTCGGCCTGTTACATTGTGTCTATTGGTAATCACAGCACAACGAGAACCCTTATCAACGGCTGCCAATATTGCTGTTCCAGTACTTAGCAGCTGATCACCAAAACACATTTCAATATAAATCGATTTCAGCGATGGAATTTCAATATTTAGCGGGTATGTGCTCACCGGGTGCTCCTCTCCATGTGCTGCATTCACCTAACAGTGATTAGACGGAATTCCATCATATGGCATATTCGTTACTTCCAGATAACTCCGGTCCGCCGGACAGCTCCAGGCACGAAAAATTCTTAATATCAATAACCTAGAACTGCCCGCGTGATACTGCCCGTAATTGCATGACTTCCGCATTTCATGATTTCAATACCTGGGTCGGTTTTGCCATGACAGCCGCATGACGAACTCTGGCCACGCTACCGCTCTACCTCTTCAAAACGGGCATAGGCGTGTCTTGATCACACATTTTGAGATAGGAGACGGCTGTCCTTGCCGCTAGGCGGGTAAGTCGAGGGCGTCCCTTGCCGATTTCGAGCATATAACAGCATTGCTGGCATTACTAACCCGTAGGCGGCCGGTAGCGCCGTGCCTGATCCGTATCCCCCCGCCCGCCTGCTTCTGCTATCATCGCACCCCTTTCATCAGCTAACCGGAAAGTACCCAAACGCCCATGTCTCAGAATGCCAGCCAACGCCAGATTCTTGTAACCAGCGCCCTGCCCTATGCCAATGGTTCGATCCATTTGGGGCATATGCTTGAGTACATTCAGACGGACATGTGGGTGCGTTTCCAGAAGCTGCGTGGCAATCAGTGCATCTATGTGTGCGCTGACGATGCGCATGGCTCGGCGATCATGTTGCGCGCCGAGAAGGAAGGCATCACGCCGGAGCAATTGATCGACAACGTGAAGGCCGAGCACTCGGCTGATTTCGCCGATTTCCTGGTGGATTTCGATAATTACCATTCCACCCATTCGGAAGAAAACCGCGAGCTGTCGTCGCTTATCTATGAAAGATTGAAAGAAGCCGGCCATATCAGCACCCGCTCGGTGACGCAGTACTTCGATCCCGAGAAGAAGATGTTTCTGGCTGACCGCTTCATCAAGGGCACCTGTCCGAAATGTGCGGCAGAGGATCAGTACGGGGACAACTGCGAAAAATGCGGTGCCACCTACGAGCCCACCGAGCTGAAAGACCCGCGTTCGGCCATCTCCGGCGCTACGCCGGTCTTGCGCGACTCCAAGCACTTCTTCTTTCGCCTGCAGGACTTTTCCGACATGCTCAAGCAATGGACCCGCGGCGGGGCCTTGCAGGAGTCAGTGGCGAACAAGATTTCCGAATGGCTGGATTCCGGCCTTCACGAGTGGGATATCAGCCGTGATGCGCCCTACTTCGGTTTCGAAATCCCTGGCGAGCCGGGCAAATATTTCTATGTGTGGCTGGATGCGCCGGTCGGCTACATGGCCAGTTTCAAGAATCTGTGCGCGCGTCGTCCGGAGCTGAGTTTTGATGCCTATTGGAACGCCGATTCCACCGCCGAGCTGTATCACTTCATCGGCAAGGACATCATCAATTTCCACACCCTGTTCTGGCCGGCGATGCTCGAAGGTGCAAACTTCCGCAAGCCAACGGCGGTGCATGTGCATGGCTACCTGACGGTGAATGGGCAGAAAATGTCCAAGTCCCGCGGCACCTTTATCAAGGCGCGCACCTATCTCGAACACCTGTCGCCGGAATATCTGCGCTATTACTACGCCGCCAAGCTTGGCCGTGGCGTGGAAGATCTGGACCTCAGCCTTGATGACTTCGTGCAGAAGGTGAATTCGGATCTGGTCGGCAAGGTAGTGAACATCGCCAGCCGCTGCGCAGGCTTCATCCACAAGGGCAACGGCGGCGTAATGGTCGCGGCGAACCCGGCTCCTGAGCTGACCGATGCCTTCGCCAAGGCCGCGCCCGGCATCGCCGAGGCCTACGAGAAACGTGATTTTGCCCGCGCCATGCGCGACATCATGGGGTTGGCGGACAAGGCCAATGCCTATATTGCCGACAAAGCACCCTGGGCATTGAACAAGCAGGAAGGCAAAGAGGCTGAAGTGCAGGCGATTTGCTCGTTGGGCATCAACCTGTTCCGCCAGTTGGTAATTTTCCTCAAGCCGGTATTGCCGCGCCTGGCCGCCGACGCCGAGGCGTTCCTCAACGTGCCGGAGCTGACCTGGACCAGTCACGAAACACTGCTTGCCGATCACCAGTTGAACCCGTTCAAGCCATTGCTTACGCGCATCGAGCCAGCCAGAATTGAAGCCATGGTCGAAGCGTCCAAGGAAGACCTGGAAGCAGCCGCAACCGAAACGGCTGCCGCAACAGCGGTAGCCACCGGCAATGGCGAGTTGACCAAGGAGCCGATTGGCGACGAGATTGATTTCAATACCTTCGCGGCGGTGGATCTGCGTGTGGCACTGATCGAGAAATGTGAGTTTGTCGAAGGCGCGGACAAACTGCTGCGCCTCACGCTGGATATCGGCGATGCCAAGCGCAACGTATTCTCCGGGATCAAGAGCGCCTATCCTGAACCGAGCAAGCTCGAAGGTCGACTGACGCTCTACGTTGCCAACCTGGCGCCACGGAAGATGAAATTCGGCGTATCCGAAGGGATGGTTCTGGCGGCAGGGCCCGGCGGCGAAGACATCTACTTGCTCAGTCCCGACGCGGGCGCCAAGCCAGGCCAGCGGGTCAAGTGAGCCTCAGCTAGCTCATACTCTGCGGCATTGGCGGTCGGGACGGTAATAGCCGAGCGTACAGGGATGTATTTACAGCGTGTCCGAGACAGGCGACTGATAATGCCGCTCGCACGCAGACACAGCGACTCCAACACGGTTGGGTAATATGACGGAATTTGCCCTGATCCTGGTCAGTACCATACTGGTCAACAACTTCGTTCTGGTGCAGTTTCTCGGGCTCTGTCCGTTCATGGGCGTGTCCGGCAAGCTGGAAACCGCGATCGGCATGTCGATGGCGACGACCTTCGTGCTGACGCTGGCGTCGATCCTCAGCTATCTGACCTTCCAGTACATTCTGGTGCCCTTCGAGCTCGAGTTTCTGCGAACCATCTCCTTCATCCTGGTGATTGCCGTGGTCGTGCAATTCACCGAAATGGTGGTGCACAAGACCAGCCCCCTGCTGTACCGGGTGCTGGGCATTTTTCTCCCGCTGATTACCACCAACTGCGCCGTGCTGGGCGTTGCGCTGCTGAACACCAACCGCGCCGAGCAGACCTTCATGAAGTCCGCGTTTTACGGCCTTGGCGCGGCGATTGGTTTTTCCATGGTGCTGATTCTGTTCGCCGGTTTGCGTGAGCGCATCGCCATTGCGGACGTCCCAGCGCCCTTTCGCGGAGCGGCCATCGGCATGATCACCGCCGGCCTGATGTCACTCGCGTTCATGGGCTTTACCGGACTCATAAGGTTGTAAGCATGGGTATCGTCATTACTGCCATCCTGGTACTGCTTGGCCTGGCGCTGATCTTCGGCGCGATCCTGGGCTATGCCGCAATCCGCTTCAAGATTGAAGGCGATCCTATCGTCGATCAGATCAACGCGCTGCTGCCCCAGACGCAATGCGGCCAGTGCGGGCACCCTGGCTGCAAGCCCTACGCCGAATCGATAGCCAATGGCGGCGAGCCCATCAATAAATGCCCGCCGGGTGGCGAATCGACGATCCAGGCGCTGGCCGACCTGCTGGACGTCGAACCGCTACCGCTCGACGCCGAACATGGTGAAGAAAAGCCGCGTACCGTCGCCTACATCCGCGAAGCCGAGTGTATCGGCTGCACCAAGTGCATTCAGGCCTGCCCGGTCGATGCCATCCTCGGCGCCGCCAAGCAGATGCATACCGTCATCGTCGACGAATGTACCGGCTGCGATCTGTGCGTCGAACCCTGTCCAGTGGATTGCATCGACATGCTGCCGCTACCGACTACACCGCAGAACTGGAAGTGGGATTATCCCTTGCCTGGCAAAACCCTGATCGCCACCGACGCCCAGCGAGGCGCAGCATGAGCCACGCCACGCCCATCAAGATCTGGGACATTCCCGGCGGCATTCATCCGCCGGAAAACAAGCATCAGTCCACGGCGCACGGGTTGGAAATCGCGCCACTGCCCCCACGGCTGATACTGCCGCTGCAGCAGCATATCGGCGCGCGAGCCGAACCCGTCGTGAGTGTCGGCGACAAAGTCCTCAAGGGGCAGTTGCTGGCCGAAGCCAACGGGCTGGTCAGTTGCCCGCTGCATGCACCGACTTCCGGCACCATCAGTGCCATCGGGCCTGCGCCCTACCCACATGCCTCCGGCCTTGAAGAATGGGCGATAACACTGGAAAGCGATGGCCAGGACGTCTGGACAGACCTTGAACCGATCGAGGATTTCAAGGCACTGGATGCTGCGCCGCTGCTGGAAACCATTCGACTGGCGGGCGTCAGTGGTCTCGGCGGTGCGGGATTTCCGACCGCGGTCAAACTCAATGCGCGTCCGGAACAGAAGCTGCATTCGCTGATCATCAACGGCACCGAATGCGAGCCCTACATCACTGCCGATGATACGGCGATGCGTTACAAGGCGGCAGAGATCGTCGCCGGTATCGAAATCCTCATGCACATCCTGCGCCCCGGCGAAGTACTGATCGGGATCGAGGATAACAAGCCCGAGGCCATTGCCGCGATGCGTGAAGCGGTGGGCGATCGCGAGATGCAGATCGTGCCCTTCCCCACCAAGTACCCCTCGGGTGGCGAAAAACAATTGATCCAGATCCTGACCGGCCGAGAAGTCCCCAGCGGCGGTCTGCCCGCGGATATCGGCATGGTCTGCCAGAATATCGGCACCTTGCTCGCGATCCACGATGCAGTGATCCTTGGTCAGCCATTGATCAAGCGCATTACCACCCTGACCGGCGAAGCTCTGACACGTCCCACCAATGTCGAGGCGCTGATTGGTACGCCCATCCGCGATCTGCTCGAGTTTGCTGGGCTACAACCGGATCGCTTGTATCGACTGGTCATGGGCGGGCCTATGATGGGCTTTACGCTGCAGAGCATGGATGCCCCCATCATCAAGACCAGCAACTGCCTGCTGGCCGGCACGCTCGAAGAGCTGCCCCCGCCGCCGGTAGCACAACCCTGCATCCGCTGTGGGCTTTGCTCCGAGGCCTGTCCGGCGATGCTGCTGCCGCAACAGTTGCACTGGTTTGCCCTCGGCAAGGAATATGACCAGCTTCAACGCCTGAATCTGTTCGATTGCATCGAATGCGGCTGCTGTTCCTACGTGTGCCCCAGCAGCATTCCGCTGGTGCAGTATTACCGTGCAGCCAAATCCGAAATTCGTGCGCTGGAACTGCAACATCACAAGGCTGAACACTCCAAACAGCGCTTCGAGCAGCGCCAACAGCGTCTGCAACATGAAGCCGAACAGAAGGAAGCAGACCGCAAGGCCCGCGCTGAAAAGGCTGCCCGCATGAAAGCGGCCAAGGAGGCCGGGGCAGCCGCGCCTGGCACGCCGGCCCCCGCCGAGCCGGACGTTGCCCGGGTCACGGCGCAGAAGCCAGCAGGCCTGAACGCCGAGCAGAAACAGCTTAAAATCGCCGCCGCTACGGCGCAGATGGCGCTGAAGAAGGCGCAGAAGCAGGTAGCAGCCAACCCGGACAACGAAGAACTGAAGGCGCAGGTGCCGGTGCTTGAACAAGCCTGGCGCGAAGCCCAGCAACGCTTCGACGCCAGCCTTGGTGAAGCCTCGGTGCAAACCACTCCGGCGCCCGCTGCGGCGGCGGGCGATGAAACCAAACGACTCAAGATTGAAGCCGCCATGCTGCGCGCCAGCCTGAAAAAGGCCGAACGTGCAGCGGGGGATGCGCCAACCGAAGAACAGGAAAAGGAAATCTATGCCCTGCGCGAGCAGGTCGCTGCCGCCGAGGCGCGCCTGCCCAAGGACGTCGCCGCCAAAAAGCCCATCGATGAGAATCTGAAACAGGCCAAGCTCGATGCGGCGATGGCCAAGGCCGGTCTGAAGAAAGCCGAGCGCGCGCTGGCAGACCACATCGACGATTCCGCCTTGCAACAGGAGGTAGAGCGCTGCCGGGACGTACTGACGGACGCCCTGCGCACGCTGGAGGCGGCTGAAGCAAACACTGTGCAGCCTACGCCGGAACGTCAGCGGGTCGAGAAAACGCCCATCGACGAAACCACCCGCGAGCGCAAGACCGAGCTGGCCATGGCCAAGGCAGCCTTCAAAAAGGCCGAGCAGGCGCTGAAGCAGGCGCAGGACACCGACGGCGATACCAGCGCAGCACAAGCCGAACTGGATCGTAGCAAAGAAGCGCTGAACAAGGCCGCCAAGGCCCTGGCCGACCATATGGCCAGCAAGGAGACCGACTGATGGCGCTGGTTCGTATGACCTCACCCCATGCCCGCGGCAATAATCGGACCCAGAACATAATGCTCTGGGTAGTTGGCGCTACCCTGCCCGGCGTGCTGGCCATGACCTGGTTCTTTGGCTTCGGCACGCTGATCAACATTTTGCTGGCAAGTGCCGTGGCGCTGGGTACCGAAGCACTCATCCTGAAGATACGCAAACGGCCGGTGTCGTTTTTCGTCTCTGACGGCAGCGCGCTGGTCACCGCCTGGTTGCTGGCTCTGGCGTTGCCGCCGATGTCGCCCTGGTGGCTGGTGGTCATCGCCGCCAGTTTCGCTATCGTTTTCGGCAAACAGCTCTATGGCGGACTGGGGCAAAACCCATTCAATCCGGCCATGCTCGGTTACGCGGTGGTGTTGATCTCCTTTCCGGTGGAGATGACGGCCTGGCCGGCCTGGCGCGGCATCGAACAGAGCGTTCCGGACCTATCGGCCACCCTTGGGCTGCTGGATGCGCTGCGCCAGGTGTTTGGATTTTCCGCGCAGGCCATCGATGGCTGGACGCACGCCACCCCCCTTGATCTGCTCAAGAACAACAGCGGGCTGACGATGGACGAGTTGGCCGCGAGCCAACCGGTATTCGGCGCGCTGGGCGGGAATGTCTGGGAATGGATCAACCTGGCCTATCTGGCAGGCGGTATCTTGTTGATCTACAAGCGTATTTTTACTTGGCATGCGCCGCTCGGCATGCTCGCGGCGCTAGTGATCATGAGCCTGCTTTTCTGGGGGGGCAGCGGGTCTGATTCCAATGGCTCACCGCTGTTTCATCTGCTCAGCGGCGCGACCATGCTCGGGGCTTTCTTCATCGTTACCGATCCGGTGTCCGGCGCCACCAGCAATCTGGGCCGAGTGGTATTCGGCGCGGGTGTCGGCGTGCTGGTGTATGTCATCCGCGCCTGGGGCGGGTATCCGGACGCGATCGCCTTTGCAGTGCTGCTGATGAACCTCACCGCTCCCACCATCGATTACTACACCACTCCGCGGACCTATGGCCATCGCAAGGCCGAGCGCGGCATGGGCAAGGTGGACTGACATGGAAAACCCCGCAACAGCCGGTCGTTCGGTTGCACGCAATAGCATCATCCTGGGCATTTTTGCGATGGTCACCGTCGGGCTTATCGCCGTCACGCAGCAGAGTACCGCCGAGCGTATCGCCGAAGAAATCCGCCGCGTGCAACTGAGCGCGCTCACGGAAATCCTGCCCGACGAACAGCATGACAACGACATGCTCAACGACACCTTTGTGGTGGATGATCGTGAATTGCTGAACCTGCTCCGCCCCTCTGAAGCCTATCGCGGCCGGCAGGACGGAGAAGTCGTCGCAGTCATCCTGCCGGTGATTGCACCCGACGGTTACAGCGGACGCATCAGCCTGTTGGTCGGCATACGCGCTAACGGCGAACTGGCTGGCGTACGGGTACTCAACCACCGCGAAACCCCTGGCCTCGGCGACAAGGTTGAATTGTCAAAGAGTCGGTGGGTTCTCAGCTTTGACGGCAAGAGCCTGACAATGCCGATGCCGGAAGACTGGGGCGTGCGCAAGGACGGCGGCGCCTTTGACCAGTTCACCGGGGCCACCATCACGCCGCGTGCAGTGGTCCAGGCCGTATACCGTGCGCTGCAGTATTTCGACGAAAACCGTGGCAGCCTGCTCGAACTGCCCAACCAGGAGCCCGCCAATGGCTAGCACCAAGTTTTCCGATATCACCGCTGATGGCTTGTGGCACAACAATCCCGGGCTGGTTCAATTGTTGGGTCTGTGCCCGCTGCTTGGCGTCAGTAGCACCGCAGTCAATGCGCTGGGCCTGGGCATTGCCACCATTCTGGTACTGACCGGCTCGAACCTCGCCGTGTCGATTATCCGCAGCGCGGTGACCGATGCTGTGCGGCTACCGGCTTTCGTTATGATCATTGCCGCTCTGACGACCTGCGTCGAATTGCTGATGCAGGCCTTCACCTATGAGCTGTACCAGATTCTCGGCATATTCATTCCGCTGATCGTGACCAACTGCGTCATCCTTGGCCGCGCTGATGCGTATGCGGCGAAACATCCCGTGCTGCCCTCACTTGTCGACGGCTTCATGATGGGACTCGGCTTTGCTCTGGTCCTGCTGGTGCTGGGATCGCTACGCGAACTGATCGGCTACGGCACCCTGTTCAGCGGCATGGATCTGCTGCTGGGGGAGTTCGCTGCGGATTGGCGCATTGTGGTGTTCCCTGACTACAAGGAAGTGCTGTTCGTTATTCTGCCGCCGGGGGCCTTTATCTTCATGGGTCTGCTGATTGCGTTGAAGAATGTGATCGACGCCAGCGTCAAGGAACGCGCCGCAGCGCGTGCAGCCAAACCTGCAGCAGGCGGCAAGCGCGTGCGGGTAACGGGTAGCATCAGCTAGATGAACAAAGCTAAACGCTATGAGATTTTCCGGCGGCTGCGCGAAGACAATCCAAACCCCACTACCGAGCTGAACTTCAACTCACCGTTCGAGCTTCTGGTGGCGGTGACCTTGTCCGCCCAGGCTACCGATGTCGGCGTGAACAAGGCGACCGCCAAGCTATTCCCTGTCGCCAACACACCTGAGGCCATCTACGCGCTCGGCGTGGAGGGCCTTTCGGAATACATCAAGACTATCGGCCTCTTCAATACCAAGGCGCGTAATGTGATCGCGGCCTGCAAGATGCTGATCGAGCTGCATGGCGGTGTAGTACCCGAAGACCGCGCCGCACTGGAAGCCCTGCCTGGAGTCGGCCGCAAGACGGCCAACGTGGTGCTGAACACCGCGTTTGGGCATCCGGAAATGGCGGTCGATACGCATATATTCAGGGTCAGCAACCGAACCCGCATTGCGCCGGGCAAGAATGTAGTAGAAGTTGAGAAGCAGCTGCTCAAGCACGTGCCGAAGGAATTTCTGGTCGACGCGCATCATTGGCTGATCCTGCACGGCCGCTACGTGTGCAAGGCACGCAAGCCACTGTGCGGTAGTTGCCGCATTGAAGACCTGTGCGAATACAAGTTCAAGACCGAGGATTGACGGCGTATTGCAAATCCCGGGCATCCTGATTGAAAAATTCTATTTCCGCTGATCGCAACCAGCCGCTATAAGGTGCGCAAATGGCATCTTCATAGTGGAGTCGAGTCATGGCCAAAACGAAAGGCGAAGTGGAACTGGATGATGACGATTTTGTTGAAGAGGAAGAAGCGCCTGAGACTGACTCAGCGCCAAACTCCAAGGCAAGTCTGACCAAGCGACGTTTGATCGACAATTATCTTGAGGAGCGCCGGCTGCAGAAGCAATTGACCGATTACGACTTCGAATGACACTGGCGGAAGGGCCTTCCCTTCCGCTTTTTTGTTTCCTGCCTTATTTAGCGTATGTGCCTGCCGGCAGCCAGGACGACCTTCCCCGTGCGATTAGGGAACCCAATCACCCCCATTAGCGTTTTCTTTTTGCTTGTTCATGCCTGAGCCCCTAGTATCGCCTCATCAAGAATGATTCTTATTAATATCGAGGTGTCCCGTGGCCAAGACAATTACCTTTGCGTTAATGCACTTCACCATCGCGTTTTGCGTGGTCTACGCCATGACCGGTAATTGGTTGCTGGGCGGTGCGGTTGCTCTGGTGGAACCAGCGGTAAATACTGTTGCCTATTACTTCCACGAGCGGCTCTGGCAGCGGATTGAGTATCGCAAGCTGCTGCGTAGGGAGGGGGCCAATCAGCCGATGCATGCCTGATCACCATACGGTTGTGCCACATATCTGGTGGCGTTTCGTAACCACGTGCCGAAACGCTAGCAGACCTTAACCGAAGGAGGACGCATTTGAGGGCCTCGTTCGGGTTATAGTCGGCGCATTCAACCGGAAGAAGATATGAAACGAATCATAGCAACCGCGACTTTGAGCTTTACGCTGTTGGGGAGTTACACCGCCCAGGCTGACAACTTCAGTTACAGTGAAGAAAATGCCTTCATGGCAACCATCGCCAGCACACCGCTGGAGCAAGTAGCACCGGTCCCTTCGGAATTCGATGTCCAACAGGACGATCTGTCCATTCGGGTGCTGCCTGACCGTAAGCTCCCACCGGTGCTGTCGGGATTTGACGAACTGGATTTCCGGCTTGCCTGGCAGGACCAGCCTGCGCCCTTGATGTTTCTCATCGCAGGAACCGGTTCCGGTTTTGATACGGCGCGCATGGATTATCTGAAGCGCGTGTTCTGGCAGGCCGGCATGCATGTCATTGTGCTGTCGTCGCCGTCCAACCATGACTTCATCGCCGCCGCGTCACGTTCCGGGCTTCCGGGGCTGGGCAGGCGTGACGCGCGTGATCTGCATTCAGCCATGTCCATGGCTGTGGAAGAAGCCCAGGAAACAAAGGGCATCGAGATCACCGAATACCATATGGCCGGCTTCAGCCTGGGCGCCCTTAACGCCGCCTTTGTTGGCGAGCTGGATCAGCAGCTTGGCCAATTCGATTTCTCGCGTATCGTTTTACTCAATCCACCGGTCGACCTCTACACATCGATCACACGCCTGGATGCCCTGCCCTACACCCGAGTGAAAGGTGTCGATGGCACCGACAGTTTCTACGAACATATTTTCAACAAGCTTTCTCGTTACTACGCCCAGCGCGGCAGCATCGATGTCCAGGCGGGGCTCTTTGCCGACATACAGGCATCGGATGAGGCTTTGACCGATGCCGAGCTGGCCATGCTGATCGGCGCGGTATTCCGCTTCGCGGCGGCTGATCTCAGCTTCATGTCCGACGTGATCACCCGGGGCGGCGTGTATGTTCCGGTTGACCAGCAGCTTAAGGTCAGCACGTCCCTGACGCCGTATCTGCGCCAGGCGTTGTTCTGTAACTTTAAATGCTATATCGAGACGCAGCTGTACCCTGACTGGCAGACGCGCAACGCTGACCAGTCCATCAGCCAAATGGCCGAAGAAACCAGTCTGCGAAGTATCGATTCATATTTGCGGGACAACCCCGACATTGCCGTGGTGACCAACGCTGACGACTTCATTCTCACAGGCGAGGATTATCAATACCTTGTGCAGCTATTCGGCGAACGGGCATTCCTGTATCCACGTGGCGGTCATGGTGGCAATTTGCAGCACAAGGACGTCGTGGCGCGCATTCTTTCCTTCGTGGAGGGCACCCCTAATGAATAAGTTCGCCGCTGCAGGCGTGTTCGCCCTGCTGGCCACCACCGGTGTTCATGCTCAGCCTGACGAAGCACCGCAATACCGTGATCCCCTGGACAGCCTGGAGATAAACCGCGAAGCCACCGAATACCAGTTTGAGCGGTCAAGCCTGCGCGCGCTGAAGGTGCACGACCCTATCGAAGGATTCAACCGCCGGGTCTATCGCTTCAATGCGCGCTTCGATGAATACGTCTACCTGCCGGTTGTTCGCGGGTATGTATGGGCCACACCGCGCTTCGTGCGCACGGGCGTTTCAAACGTTTTCAGCAATTTGGGAGACGTGTCTAATTTGGCAAACAGCATCGTGCAGCGCCAGGTGCACAAGAGTATGCGAACCACTTCACGGCTGCTGCTTAACACCACTTTGGGCGTGCTGGGCATTTTTGACGTAGCCAAGGCCATGGGGTTGCCGCAGGAATCGGAGGACTTCGGTCAGACACTTGGCAGTTACGGCGTGCCGCCTGGCCCCTACCTGATTATCCCTTTCCTTGGGCCTTCTTCCCTGCGCGATGGCACCGGCCGGGTGGGCGATTGGGTCATTCAGGACGAGGCCGGGTTCCTCAACAACCGAGAGCACATGAACGAGCACAAGTGGACCTATGGCCTGCAGGCAGTCAATCTGCGCTACCGGACGCCCTTCCGCTACGGTGCACTGGATAGCCCCTTCGAGTATGACCAGGTGCGTTACCTGTACACCAAGCTGCGTGAACTGCAGATCAGTCAGTAAACGCGGCCAGCGCTGGGCACCGCTGGTGCCTAGCCCTAGCCCACCCGAAAGATGATGTGATCTTCCCAGTCGTCCTCATCCACTGCGTTTTCAGCAAGCATGCGACCCGCCCGGGAAATACCTACCTTGTGTACCGCCTGAGCGTCACCCGACACCAGATGATGCCACGGCGGCAGATCCTCACCATCGGCTACCAGACGATAGGCACAGGTGGGCGGCAACCAGCTAAAACCCTGCGCATCCTCAGGGGTCAGTTGAATGCAATCAGGCACCTGCTTACGCCGGTTCGCATAGTCACTGCATTGGCAGCTATCCAGATCGAGCAACTTGCAGGCGACGCGCGTGTAATAGATTGCTGCGGGGTCGTCTTCATCTTCCAGCTTCTGCAGACAACACAATCCGCAGCCGTCACACAGTGACTCCCATTCCTGCTGATCCATCTGCGCAAGTGTCTTGCGTTTCCAGAAATCCATTACCCGCTGTGCCATGTCTCAGTGCTCCTCGCCAATCACGTCGGACAACCACAGCATCAGCTGTTCGAAGCTGACCGGCCAATCCAGCTCCTCGCCGGTATCCTCTCGCTTGAGCACCGGAATACGCAGCTGGTAGCGATCCATGAGCGCCGCCGCCTCCGTGATATCCACCTCGTTTACCCGCACACCATTGCCTGCAAAGGGTCGCAGTAGCGCGGCCGCAGCTTCACACAAGTGGCACGCGGTGGTGCCGTACAGAGTAATAGTCAGCGCTGAGGTCATGAGGGTCCCGGGGATTATGCCAAAGCCCACTAGTCTACTCCGGAAAGCGGGCGCGCTAAATCTCCGCCGACGCTTGGCAGTGCCGCAGGCATGTCACATACTCCGGGCAAATACGGGGAGAACGGAATGGATTGGGAAACACTGCTGTGCCGGGAACGTCTCGGCAAACCGGTTGCCAGCTCTGAGGAACTCGGGCGCACGCCCTTTCACAAGGACCATGATCGGGTCATCTTTTCCGGCGCCTTTCGCCGGCTAGGCAAGAAGACCCAGGTCCATCCGGTATCCAGCAATGACCATATCCACACCCGGCTGACCCACAGCCTGGAGGTCGGCTGTGTTGGTCGCTCGCTCGGCATGCGCGTGGCGGAAATGCTGCGCGGCGAATTGCCCGAATGGTGTGAACCAGCCGACATCGGCGTGATCGTGCAGGCTGCCTGTCTGGCGCACGATATCGGTAACCCACCCTATGGACATTCCGGAGAAGATGCCATCCGACACTGGTTCCATCAGGCCGCCGCACAGGGCTGGCTGGATCCTCTGACCGATGCGCAGAAACTGGATTTCCTGAATTTCGAGGGCAATGCCCAGGGCTTCCGGGTGCTGACGCAGCTGGAGTATCACCAGTTCGAAGGCGGCATGCGTCTGACCTATGCCACCCTCGGCGCCTATCTCAAGTACCCTTGGACCTCGCGCTACGCCGACAGCCCTGGCTACAAGAAACAGAAGTTCGGTTGCTATCAGAGCGAGTTCGCTCTACTCGAACAGATTGCCGACAAACTAGGGTTGCCAATCCAGGACGAACACAGCTGGGCCCGGCACCCTCTGGTCTATCTGGTCGAGGCGGCAGACGACATCTGTTACGCGTTGATTGATCTGGAAGACGGGCTGGAAATGGAGCTGCTGGCCTATCCCGAAGTCGAGCGTCTGCTGCTGGATCTGGTCGGCGATGACCTGCCCGAGACCTACCGTCTGCTTGGGCCGCAGGATTCCACCCGGCGCAAGCTGGCGATACTGCGTGGCAAGGCCATTGAGCATCTGGTCAACGCAGCGGCCGAAGCCTTCGTCGATCAGCAACCGGCCCTACTCGCCGGCAAACTGCGTGGCGATCTGGTTGAACACATGCCCGCCAAGGCCCGCCACTGCGTATTGGAAGCCAAAGACATTGCCCGTAAGAAGATATTCCAGGACAAGCGCAAGACACTGCATGAGATCGGCGCCTACAGCACCCTTGAAACCCTGCTGGACGCCTTCTGCGGCGCGGTCAACGAACTGCACACCGGCGCTCACCTGAGCTTCAAGCACGAACGCATCCTCGACCTGATGGGCAATAACGCCCCGCGTCAGGACTGGGATTTGTATAGCAGCTATATGCGCGTCATCGACTTCATTGCCGGCATGACCGATCTGTATGCAGCGGATATCGCCTCGCGGATTCGCGGGATCAATCCCGGGTAGCTGGCGGGAACCCCGAATCCCCCCTAGCCCG
>NZ_VTVA01000040.1 GCF_008638345.1 Pseudomonas saliphila
TAGCGTTAATATTTCTTATACTCCCGACAATGCTATCGACTATACCGCTGATTTCCCGATCGCTCAGTTCTCTCTTGACGACGCTGGTGTGATAATGGAGCGCTCCTGCAAGAGTATCCTCGACAAACGCAAGCACTTCCCGGCTCGGCGTAAATGCGCTGATTCGCTTCAAGGGCTGATACAGCTTTTCACTGAACTGGCGACGATACTGATGCCTTATCGCAGCCAACTCGGGGTTTCGAGGCACCACCTCGAGTATCTTCACCATGGCCTGGCCTGGTGTTCCCGTAAGAAATCTGACAATACGCCCGGTGTAGTCAATGAGCACTTCGCGGGGGTCATCATCGGGGCCCATGGCAGGCAGATCATCGTGGTACATATCCTGGAATAAACTCAGAATCAGTTCCCGCTTACTACTGTAGCGCCGATATACGGTATTTCTACCGCATCCCGCGCTGGCGATGACGTCGTCCATGGTAAGGCTGTCGTAGCCTTTTTCCGCCAGCAACTCCCAAGCCGCTGCCTTGATGGCATCGCCAACCCCGGCGCTGCGTGGGCGTCCTCTAGACTGTGTCACTTTCGGGCACTCCTTTCACTTCCCGTCGAGTCATACGAATGACACTTCTTTCCAATATCATCACGTATCGTCAGAGACTCACTCTCAGGGCCTGTTCACACGAAGTCGAGGCTCAAGTTTATGACAATTCCACAATGAAGTCCCGACTGGCCAGACCGGATATTACGCCGCTGGTCCAGTGTCGCCTTCGGGACAATCCGGAAAGCCTGTTTCTTTCATGTTGTCATATTTCCTTCAAACTTCTGCAATCCAATAACGATACTATATCGCATCGTTATTGGATGCCCCCCCTTTTTTTTACTCACAACGAGGTCACAACCATGAAAAACTTGAAATGGCTCCCCGGCCCCCTGGGGTTTGCCCTTTCCGCAACAGCACTTGCCGCTACCGGTGAGCCCTCAAACACGAACACCAGTAATATAATGGAGGTGATTGTAGTAACTGCTCAGAAGAGAGAACAGGAGATCACCGATGTTCCCATGGCAATGAGCGCCTACAGCGGCGAGTTTCTGGAGAAAATCGGCGGCTCCGAGCTGAACAGGGTCGCTGAACTTACTCCCGGGTTCGTGATACAGCTTCAGGATAGGTTCGCTCCAGGGTTTTCCATACGGGGCATCACTACCAATGATATCAACCCGGAGAGCGAACTTCGGGTCGCGATTTTCCAGGACGGCGTGGCCGTTACCCATGCCACCGCCTCTTATGGCGAGCTTTTCGATATAGACCGCATCGAAGTCGAAAAGGGGCCTCAATCCACATTGCACGGCAGATCCGCACTGAATGGCGGCGCCGAGTTCACTGTCAATTTCTGATCAACCCCAAAACGGAGCAATTTCATGAATATGATCAATGCCTCGCTCAAGAGCGGGATTCTTGCCTCATTTATCGCGGTATCCACCGCCGCACCCCTGTCTCTGGCGGCTTCACCGGATGATAAAACGTTCACCATCGCGGTGATTCCGGATACCCAGAACTACCTGGACTATACCCACCAGAAAGCTGAAGGGTTTCCCTTCGATGCCAACAAGCTCTTCATAGAACAGATGCAGTACATCGCGGACAACCTGGAAAGCCAGGGCGGTGACATCGCTTTCGTCACCTCCCTCGGGGATGTCTGGCAACACCAGACCTTGTCCATGGACGAAGATCACAAGGCGCGGGGATTCAAGATTGCGCCTAACCCCATTGTGGATAGCCACTTCGCTCCCACGGAAAAGGCCAAAACCGTTGAAATGCCCAAGGCCCATGAAGGCTTTTCCCTGATTGCGGGCAAAGTACCGTTTTCGGTAGCACCGGGAAATCATGACTACGACGCCATGTGGACAGATGCCAATCATCCTCCGTCTGCCAATCCCGACCCCCACGATCTAGCTACTTTGGGCATGCTGCATCCCGGAGGCCTGGACAATTTCCGGTCTGTCTTCGGCGCTAATTCGGTATTTTTCAAGGACAAACCCTGGTACGTGGAGTACAACGATGGCGGCGCCGACAGCGCTCAAATATTCGAGGCGGGAGGCTACAGGTTCCTCCATATCGCTCTCCAGTTCGATGCCCCCAACGCGTCGCTGGAATGGGCCGCCGGCGTGGTGGAGAAACACCCGGGCCTGCCAACCATTGTGTCCACGCACGACTACCTCAACACCGACGGTGAACGAAAGGCCAATCCGGTGATTGATGGTCATGTGGTGGATCCCATTCACAATAACCCCGAAATGGTATGGCAAAAGTTTATTAGCCAGCACGACCAGATTTTCCTGGTGCTTTGCGGCCATCAACTCGCCCAGGCGACCCGCATGGATAGCAATGCCCATGGCAATCCGGTCTGGCAATTACTTTCCGACTACCAGAGTCGGGCCCAAACCGCCATTGACGCCGGCGTCAAGGTCGAATCAGACCTGGGAATCGGCATAGGAGATGGATGGATGCGCTTCATGGAGTTTGATATGAGCGGTAAGGACCCGGTCGTCCATGTCAGGACGTACTCCACCCATTACGATGTTCAAAGTACCGATCACAAGGAGTACGCGGAATGGTACAAGGATCACGAGCAACCCCATATGACCGAGGCCCAGTTTCGCTCCGGAGATGATTTCAAGCTGAAACTCAACGGCTTTTCCAAGCGTTTTGCCACCAAAGCTGCTCTCGTAAATCAATAATACTTCAGGACAGCACTCCGCCCTCGGGCGGAGTGCTTTTCCTCTTCAGCAGCTGGAAGCGCTGGCCGGGCGAATCAAGGTGTTCGACCCTCTGCTGGAGCATCACGCATTCGTGCAACAATTGCAGTCAGCGCATGGGCGTAAAAGCAGTTTTTGGGCACGCCTGTAGACTTGATGTAGTATTAAAGCCCGCTAATCGAGCATGAGTCTCATACGGATGCTCGGGTCGAAAGGGAATCCCCAGGCGAGTAACCTGTTTGCGGTGATCCATTAGCTGCAGGAGCAGAAGAGCATACATCTGGAAGCAAAGCCAGGAAAGCGGCCTATGGAGCTGTGCGGCAGCGCTCAGTAGGCAATTTTTCAAAATATTGTTAAGCCTTTTCTGAGCATGGTATTTTTCATGGTATTACCAATTAGCAGGAAAATAAGCCATTGAATATAAAAGATAAAAATGTCTTGTTTACAATAGAGTGGGAGTGACGGGCACTGGCTGGCAATGTCTAGCAACGGCAGGCATTTCGGCTGAGGGTAAAAGAACTTTCCGCTAAGCGATAGACTGTATGTAAACACAGTATTGCAAGGACGCGGAACATGCCTCATGTGGCGGCCAGGACGGCCAGGACGGCCAGCCGGGATCGGGATACTGGTCGTTACCAGAGCCACCGACCCGAGCAAACCCTTCTCTATCAGATCGTTGACGAGTATTACCCGGCATTCGCTGCGCTTATGGCAGAGCAGGGAAAGGAATTGCCGGGCTATGTGCAACGGGAATTTGAAGAATTTCTCCAATGCGGGCGGCTGGAGCATGGCTTTCTACGGGTTCGCTGCGAGTCTTGCCACGCCGAGCACCTGGTCGCTTTCAGCTGTAAGCGTCGCGGTTTCTGCCCGAGCTGTGGGGCGCGGCGGATGGCCGAAAGTGCCGCCTTGCTGGTTGATGAAGTACTGCCTGAACAACCCATGCGTCAGTGGGTGTTGAGTTTCCCGTTTCAGCTGCGTTTCCTGTTTGCCAGCCGGCCCGAGATCATGGGGCGGGTGCTGGGCATCGTTTACCGCGTCATTGCCACGCACCTGGTCAAGAAAGCGGGCCATACCCACCAAGTGGCCAAGACGGGCGCGGTCACCCTGATCCAGCGTTTTGGATCGGCGCTCAATCTGAATGTTCACTTCCACATGCTGTTTCTCGACGGTGTGTATGTCGAGCAATCCCACGGCTCAGCGCGTTTCCGCTGGGTCAAGGCGCCGACCAGCCCAGAGCTCACCCAGCTGACGCACACCATCGCCCACCGGGTGGGTCGCTATCTGGAACGGCAAGGCCTGCTGGAACGGGATGTCGAAAACAGCTATCTGGCCTCGGATGCGGTGGATGACGACCCGATGACACCCCTGCTGGGGCACTCGATCACTTACCGTATCGCTGTCGGTTCACAGGCGGGGCGAAAGGTGTTCACTTTGCAAACTCTGCCGACCAGTGGTGATCCGTTCGGTGACGGGATTGGCAAGGTAGCCGGGTTCAGCCTGCACGCCGGCGTGGCGGCCAGGGCCGATGAACGCAAGAAGCTCGAACGGCTGTGCCGGTACATCAGCCGCCCGGCGGTATCCGAGAAGCGGCTATTACGGATCCGGCTGTTATCC
>NZ_VTVA01000041.1 GCF_008638345.1 Pseudomonas saliphila
TGTGCGCCAGACAAAAGCATGGCAGGGCGTGATACCGGCTTGGCATCAAGCCACTTCTTATGCCTTGTTACGATGTATGGTTCAGCGCTCTGAACCATTGCCATGCCCTATTATCTTATCTCTCTACCAGCAAGCTGTGGGCGGTTGCAGGTTAATCTGAATTGCCCCAATCGCAGCTCCGTACTCACGAGCAATGCTTGCAAGCGCTCGAATAGCAAGGGGATGAATAAACATATTCATTCAATCTGAGCCCCCTGGGCGCTATCATGCGTGCTGTTAAATCAAGATGGCTAATTAATATGCTCAACGACTTGCTCGCATTGATGGCTGACGGCCGCTTCCATTCCGGAGAGCGGCTTGGCGCACAAATGGGTGTGAGTCGGGCGGCAATCTGGAAAGTGCTCAGCCGTCTGGAAAAACAAGGCTTCCCGATCCAGCGTGTACGAGGCAAGGGCTATCGAATCCCGCCCAATGCCGTCCTCCTTGATCTTCCAAAAATCCGTGCCTCGCTTCCTGAATCATTGAAAGATGTTTGGGAGTGGCATGTGTCCCAGCAGATCGATTCGACTAACGCCCAGGCCCAGCGTCTCCTTCAGCTGGACGGGCCAAAGAGACTGATCTGCCTAAGTGAGCAACAGCTCGCAGGGCGTGGCAGGCGCGGGCGCGTTTGGGCTAGCCCCTTTGCCCAGAACATATACCTTTCTGTCGTCGAGCCTTTTGAGGGTGGCGCTCAGGCTCTGGAAGGTTTGAGCCTGGTAGTCGGTCTGGCACTTGTCGAAGCGTTAGAGGAAGCAGGGTATCGCGGTTGTAATCTGAAGTGGCCAAATGATGTATTGCTTGAAGGGAAGAAGCTGGCTGGCATTCTTGTAGAGCTATCGGGAGACTTCACCGCCGAGTGTCTGGTCGTAATCGGTGTGGGCGTGAATGTACTGATGCGCAATGAGTCCTCAGAACTAGACCAGCCTTGGACATCTTTGCTGATGTCAGGGCAAAAGCAGGAGCTAGACCGAA
Source organism: Pseudomonas saliphila (assembly GCF_008638345.1). Taxonomy (GTDB): domain Bacteria; phylum Pseudomonadota; class Gammaproteobacteria; order Pseudomonadales; family Pseudomonadaceae; genus Halopseudomonas; species Halopseudomonas saliphila. The sequence continues at coordinate 1,012 of NZ_VTVA01000041.1, forward strand.
ATCGTTTGATAGCCGGGTTCCTCTCGCATCTAGCCGAATCGCTTCGGCTGTTCAAGCGCGAGGGCTTTGCGCCCTTTGTTACGCGGTGGGAGCACCGCGATGCCTGGAGAAATCGTGCCGTGAGAGTTATCGCAGGTGACCTGGTGCAGGAAGGGGTCAGTCGCGGCGTGACTGCTCGGGGCGCATTAAGGCTGGTCTCGACGCAAGGTGAGACCCATATAAACGGGGGCGAGGTGAGCTTGAGGTTAAATGATGCTTCTTGAGCTGGATTGCGGTAATACCCTGATCAAATGGCGTCTTCTGGATCGCGAGGGGCGTGTGCGCGACCGGGACATGGCCCCAGACCTGGTAGAGCTTCAACGGCTGTTGGGTGGTCAGGAGCGGGAAATCCGAGGATGCCGTCTGGTCAGTGTCCGCTCTGCCGAAGAGACCCAGCTGATTATGGATCAGCTCACGAGCTGGCTCAAATTGCATCCCTTGCTTGCGCGAGCGAGCAATGCCCTAGCTGGTGTGACAAATGGGTACGAAGACTGCGCGAAGTTGGGTATGGATCGCTGGCTGGCGTTGGTTGCCGGTTATGAGCTCTGCAAAAGAGCCTGTGTTGTAATCGACCTGGGCACAGCGGTAACTGTCGACTTCGTTGATGCGGGGGGCATGCACCTGGGAGGATATATCGCGCCTGGGAGCAAATTATTGAGAACTGCTCTGGTGCGCCATACACGCTTGGTTCGTTACGATGAGCAGCCACTGGGTGATCTTCAGCTCCCCAAGCCTGGGACGTCGACAGGCGAAGCGGTGGAGTACGGTTGCGATCTCATGCTATCGGGTTTTGTTCGAGAGCAGTTGCGTATAGCCCATCAGCTGCTAGGCGACAGCATTGTGGTCATTCTTACCGGAGGCGATGCGGCCCGGATGGCCGAGCTCCTGCCAGGGGGCTGTCATGTGATCGGTGATCTGGTGTTCCAAGGACTGGCTCTTGCATGCCCACTGGAGGTGGATTGATGAAACCGGTATTCCTGTGTCTGCTGCTGCTTAATCTTCTATACGGTTTGTGGCAGTTGCAGGATCGTAGCGCCGAGCGTGCGCTGCGGGAGGCGGCTGATCAGCCGCTGGAGGACGGGCTGCCGGCTGGCTCGGCCGACACAGAGGTTATTCCGCTGGTCCCGCCTGTGCGCGAAGCAGCAGCCCCTCTGTGTGTCTACTTTGGTATCTTCGACAGAGCGGTTAGAGCCGAGCAACTGTTGCAGCGTCTGCTGGCATTGGGTATTCAATCGACTGTAGTGGAGCGTGAGATTCCTGGGCAGCCTCATTTCTGGGTAGTGATGGACGTCGAGGGTGGGCGGCGCGAGGCGCTGGCTCAGATCACCATCCTTCAAGACAGAGATGTTGATAGCTATTTGATCACCGAGGGGCCGCTTGCTGATGATGTGTCGTTTGGCATATTCGATAGCGAGGACGAGGCCGAGAATCGACTTGGAGAGCTCGAAGGTGCGGGATTCTCTGCAAGGGTGCAGCGCGTCGAGAATATGGATACTGAATATCTTGTACAGGTTGATCCGAGCGCTCGTCGTCTGGTCGATCAGGCATTGCTTTCGCGTCTTCAGATGGATTTTCCTGAGCTACAACAACAGTATCAGGTATGCGCCGAGGACATCGGCGAGTAAGTAGTCGACCAGCAAAAGCCCTGGCACCCGAACCCCCGCAGCGCGTCAATGTGGGGGTTGTTTTGGTTCGTGTGGCGATTTGGGGCGGCGCGAGCCGGATTGCTATGGCGTCGTGTGAGCAGAATATTGCAGTTCTAAGGTCTGTCTTGCTCAAGTAGCGGTTTTTTCTAACAAAAGTATTGACACATAAGCGCTTAGTGATGAAAATGGCGCCTCTTTTACGGAGGGGTTCCCGAGCGGTCAAAGGGATCAGACTGTAAATCTGACGGCTTAGCCTTCGAAGGTTCGAATCCTTCTCCCTCCACCAGATTTAGCAAGAGCCGAGCAGTCGGCGGGTATAGTTCAACGGTAGAACCTCAGCCTTCCAAGCTGATGGTGCGGGTTCGATTCCCGCTACCCGCTCCAGTTTGGATCTGCAACAGGTAACAAGCTCATGTAGCTCAGTTGGTAGAGCACACCCTTGGTAAGGGTGAGGTCAGCGGTTCAACTCCGCTCATGAGCTCCAGCATCAAGGCAGATATGCAAATATCTGCCTTTTATTTAATGGTCGCGTGACCGATTGCACTCAGGAATAGGGGATCTCTCGATGGCTAAAGAGAAGTTCGAACGTAAAAAACCGCACCTGAACGTGGGCACTATCGGCCACGTTGACCATGGCAAAACCACTCTGACCGCAGCACTGACTCGCGTTTGTGCCGAAGCCTACGGTGGGTCTGCCCGTGGTTTCGACCAGATCGATAACGCGCCGGAAGAAAAGGCTCGCGGTATCACCATCAACACCTCGCACGTAGAATACGATTCTCCGACTCGTCACTACGCGCACGTTGATTGCCCTGGTCACGCTGACTATGTGAAGAACATGATCACCGGTGCTGCGCAGATGGATGGCGCAATCCTGGTTTGTTCCGCTGCTGACGGCCCGATGCCGCAAACGCGCGAGCACATCCTGTTGTCCCGCCAGGTTGGCGTACCTTACATCG
>NZ_VTVA01000042.1 GCF_008638345.1 Pseudomonas saliphila
CTAAAAATTTTGTAAAAAATTTAATAATAAAATATAAAAATAATTTTTATAAGAAAAAGATAATAAAAAGGAATTCAGCAAAATAATTCTTTGCCTGTTTATCAAAAACATGTCCATATGAAAGATATTTATGGTCTGGCCTGCTCACTGAGTAGTAGTAAACTTAAAGAGCCGCGGTATATTGACCGTGCAAAGGTAGCATAATCATTAGTTTTTTAATTGGGAACTCGTATGAATGGTTAAACAAAAGAAGTTCTGTCTCTTTATTTTATATTGAATTTAACTTTTAAGTGAAAAGGCTTAAATTTTTTAAGGGGACGATAAGACCCTATAAAGCTTTATAATGAAATAATATTTTTTTGAAATAATTTATAAAAATAAAGTAAAATTACTTTATTTTGTTGGGGCGACATAGATATAAATATATTATTTAACTGTCAAGATATAATACATAAGTTTATGAGTAAAATAAATGATCCTTATTTAAAGATTAAAAGACTAAGTTACTTTAGGGATAACAGCATTATTTCTTTTGAGAGTTCTTATTGAAAAAGAAGTTTGTGACCTCGATGTTGAATTAAAGAATCTTTATAGTGTAGCCGTTATAAAAAGAAGGTCTGTTCGACCTTTAAATCTTTACATGATTTGAGTTCAGACCGGCGTAAGCCAGGTTGGTTTCTATCTCTTAATTTAAAAAAATTATTTTAGTACGAAAGGATTGAATAATTAGAAAATTTCTATAGCTGAATTTATATTTAAATAAGTTTAAAATAATAACTTTTAGAGTTAATAATTTAGTTAAAGTTACTATTTTGGCAGATAATATGTACCAGGTTTAGGACTTGATTAAGATAGAAAGGAATTCTATAAATAGTAATAATATTATAGCTAATAATTTAGTAATTAAATATTATTTTAATAAATTAAAATATTTTAAGTTTTTAACTTAATAAAAACAACTGTAAAATAATAAAGTAGTTGGTTAATACTTAATGTTTAGGAGTATAATATTTGTAAATTATTTAATTTTAATTGTTTGTGTTTTAGTAAGGGTAGCTTTTGTAACTTTATTAGAACGAAAAATTCTTGGGTTTATTCAAATTCGATTTGGTCCTAATAAAATTGGTTACATAGGTATTTTACAGCCTTTTTCTGACGCAGTAAAATTATTTACTAAAGAACAAATAACTCTTACTGTATCTAATTTTTTACCTTATTATTTTTCTCCTGTATTTAGATTATTTTTATCTTTGTTAGTATGAGTTGTTTTACCTTATGATATTGGGTTAGTAAGAAAATTTGATATAAGAGTGTTGTTTTTTTTTTGTTGTTTAAGATTTGGAGTATATAGGGTAATAATTGCAGGGTGGTCTTCTAATTGTAAATATTCTTTATTAGGGAGACTACGAGCTGTAGCTCAGACTATTTCTTATGAAGTAAGGCTAGCTTTGATTCTTCTATCGTATGTTATTTTAGTAGCCGGGTTTAATTTAAATTTATTTATTGAATATCAATCTAATGTATGATTTATTTTTTTGGCTTTTCCTTTAAGATTAATTTGATTTAGAAGGTGTTTGGCTGAAACTAATCGGACTCCTTTTGATTTTGCTGAAGGAGAATCTGAACTTGTATCTGGGTTTAATACTGAGTATAGAAGAGGAGGATTTGCTTTAATTTTTATGGCTGAATATGCAAGAATTTTATTTATAAGAATTCTTTTTGTTATTATTTTTTTAGGTAGGAGAGTTTGTTCAATTTTTTTTTTTATTAAAGGAGTAGTTATCTCTTTTATTTTTGTGTGAGTTCGGGGCACATTACCTCGATTACGATATGATAAATTAATATATTTGGCTTGAAAAAGATTTTTGCCTGTTTCTATTAATTATTTAATTTTTTTTGTGGGTTTAAAAGTTTTTTATTTATTATAAATTATTAGTTTATAATATTAACTAAAATAGTAGATTAATCAACTATTAAGAATTATATTCTTTTCTAATGTTTTCAAAACATTTATTTTTATAAACTAAATAGTCATTTTAATATTTTATCTCAAAAAAAAATAATTAAAGGGTTAAAAATAAAATAAGAAAAATAAATAATAGTTAA
>NZ_VTVA01000043.1 GCF_008638345.1 Pseudomonas saliphila
CAGGCGCGCTACACCCCCAGGAGTGCGTTTGGGTTGCTCTGTGGAGGGTCGACACGGTGCGATTTGCGGGCTGCCCCTCGACAACGTTACTCGCGACTACTGACTGACATCGCGCTCGCTGGTCGGCCCATCCTTATGAGTCTCTTTCGTGGCGGCATTGGGTGACGTGCCAGCTTCAGGCCTGGTTCCAGTTCTCCCTTTAGGCTTCGCCCCCCTTGAAATGGCGTGGGTGACTGGAGATACGCCGCTGCGTTCGCCAGCTATAACGCCCCTTCTGTTTGCAGGCGTCGCAGCCATGAGCCCCATCCGTAGGCCAAACTTACGCAGTATCGAATCCACGGTACTTAAAGCCGGATTACCTTTGTCTGTTTCCAACTGATACAGCGCTCTGGTGGACATGCCGCACATTTGAGCAAAGGTTTCCTGATCGAAACCAGTAATCTCCAAACGAAGCCTGCGAATAGCCATGCCCAGGGTTAACTCACCATCAGTGTGCAGCCGAATGATCTCTTCGATCAGTTGTTTACGCAGTTCTCCGGTCGTGGCTTTCATAGCAGCTCCCATAACTCAAGTTCTGAGTCCAGATTGTTCACTGGGATAGCTCTTGATTGGCGAATTTGTAGAGGCATATCTACGAGAAAATCCGGCAGCGCTCTGAACTCATTGGCGGCGCTACGGATACGCTCATACAGATGATCCGGGGCATACCAGTCCGGGAAGCAGGCACAGATCTCACGCCATTTTGGACTCCCTTTCTTTTCGGCTTCCCATTTCGTTGCTCTGGTTACCCCGTCTGCATCCAACACCATCGGGGCCAGGTCATAGATCGGGGCCAGATCGAACCTTTCCCTGTACCGGAATATGGACGTGTTACGACCGTGGTTGTCACTATTGCCCAGAATTCGGTTGAGCAGGTCTCGACGTATGTATTCGAAGATCAGCTCTGGCACCTCATCGGCTTGCCCGCTTAAGCACCACAACTCAATCAGCTTCGACAACACAACCTCATGCTTGAGTCTCGATCCAGGCTCTGTGTTACCGAGTAAGGAGTAGACGGATTCAACCGCGATACGCTCGACGCTCTCGCCATTCACGATGCGGTCAAAACGCGGCATCCAAAGACTGGGCCTTTCGACTTCTTCCAGGCTCAAACCATGAGTCGAAACGGTATTCAAGCCCAGACGCGACACCGCTTTGTAGTACTGGTACTCAGCGCGAAGAATGTTCTTGTCGTTCTCCGTCACCTTGTTCCGAGCGAACTTAACTAATGTGTGTGATTGCACGCGAGAATCATCAAGCATGGCATCAGCGTAAAACTTTCCGTCACGCCCCTCGGCCAACAATAGCTTTGGTGCTTCACCCTGAGCGCCAGTCGCGCCGCCCAGTGCAGCCCCAGCCTCGTAAGCGTACTCAAGAAAATCATTGGTACGCTCAACCACTTCCTGGCGAGCAAAGGCTTCAGCCCCGGTGTCCTCAAGAGCCTCAATGGACTCTTTTATACGTAGGTTGCCGATAGGCGATGGCGTACATCTCCCCAGCAGAAACAGATCAAGATCTATTTCTGGGGGCTTTTCATCATTAAATCGCTTGATCAGGGACTTCCGCGCATGACCAGCAGGAATGATGTCGAGAATGAAGGCTGGGAAGCCTCTGCTATCCTCAGGGCTCCAGTTGACCGGCAAGTTCACGCTGACGGCATGTTCAAAAACGCTATCTATCACGTCAAAGAAGTCATGCAGATATGTTGTCTTGTACGAAGTCGTAACGCGGGTGTCCGCAACACTTTGCGTATCCGAGATGCTGAGATCCAGGGCGTCGTGCCATTGACCATTTACATAGGTTTGTATGGTTAGCGCTTCGAACATTAGGGCGAGCTCAGTCGGCATTAATATGCTGACTAATCTAGATTATGCTGGCTTAATCGGCAATATAAATCTGTAACTGGCTTTATTCTGCCCGGTTTCGGCAATTTAATGCCGACTATGGATTGTCTTACGTGCCTGCGTTAGCATACCTACACGTGCGCCGCGGCCTGCAACAGC
>NZ_VTVA01000044.1 GCF_008638345.1 Pseudomonas saliphila
TGTCAACGACGGTTCAAATCTGACCCACTTATCGGCGATATCGTCGGTTTAAAACTGACCCACCCTTGGCGATTAATTGTTGTTTAATAGATCTTGGCTGTTGGCCGAGACCGGCGCGATACCCGCAGCGTTCTTGTCCTTCAGGCGGTAGCTCTCGCCACGGATCTGCACGATATGCGCATGGTGTAACAACCGGTCTAACAACGCTGCCGTCAACGTTGTGTCATCGGCGAAGGCATGGGACCACTGCGAGAACGGCAGGTTACTGGTTACGATGACACTGCCTTGCTCGTACCGCTTGGCGATGACATTGAAGAACAGATTGGCTTCTTCGCGGCCAAACGGCAGATAGCCAATCTCGTCGATGATCAGCAGCCGCGGAGCTAGCACGCTGCGCTTCAAGTATTGCTCTAGGCGTTCCTGTTTGCGGGCTGTTGCCAGCTGTAGCATCAGATCGGCTGCGGCGATGAAGCGCGTCTTGATGCCTTGAGCGACGGCTTTGTGACCCAGGCTGATGGCGAGATGGCTCTTGCCAACGCCACTAGGGCCGAGGAGTACGACATTCTCTGCTCGCTCCACGAAGGCCAAGCTTGTCAGTTCGTTCAGCTGTTTGCGCGGCGCTCCGCTGGCGAATTTAAAGTCATAGTCCTCGAAGAGCTTGCGCCCAGGGAAGCCGGCAAACTTGAGTAAGGTCTCGCGGGAGCGCAGGGACCGTGCATCCAGTTCCAAGCGCAATAGCTGCTCGAGGAAGACGGCAAAGGTGTCTTCTTGCGAGGCGCAACGGTCGGCCATGGCTGACCATTCGCTAGCTAGCGTGTCGAGCTTTAGGTTCGCGCAGGCGTGTTGGATACGCTGATGTTGCAGATTCATGGATGCGCCTCCAGTAGCCGGTCATAGGTGCTCAGCGGATGTTGGAAGCTCTCCCTGGGCACAGGCCGTGCGGTGACTGGCATTTGCTCTGGACCCCGTTTTGCCTGCCGTGGCAAAGGTCTGAGCTGGAAGCGCTCCTGATCCAGCAATACCTGGGGCTTGATGCCGGTGGTGCCGTGGATACGTTGATGTGCTACACGCTCAAGCCATGGGCCTATGTGAGCATTGGCCGTTGCCACGTCCAGCCGCAGGCCGGCCTGGGTTAGGGTAGCTGCCAGAGGCGTGATGAAGCTGTTCTTCAGGTAGCCATTGAAGCGCTCAACCTTGCCTTTGGTGCGGGCCCGGTAAGGTCGGCAAGCGCGGGCGATAAAGCCGTAATCCCGCGCGGACGCCAGCAGTTGCGCATTCCAACGATGATGGCCTTCGCCGTAGGCATCGCGCTCGATCATGATGGTCTTGGCGTTGTCGAACAGGATCTCCTGGGGCACGCCTCCGAAGTACTGGCACGCCTCTTCGATACCGCGTAGCCAGTCCTCCTGACGTTCGTGCTCGGAAAATCGGACGTAGGTGGCGCGGCTAAAGCCCAGCGTGGCAACGAAGGCTTTAATCGTACGCCGGTGGCGAGAGATGGTCGTGAAATCGACCTGCATCTGTTTGCCTGGCGGCGTCTCGAAGCGGACCACCGGATCAGGCTCGACCGTTTTGAACTCGGCAGTGTAGTGCTTGAGCTGGGTGATTCCGCCGGTGTAGCCACGGTTTTGGATCTCGCTAAACAATACCGTGGCCGGTATCCAGTGCGGCTTGGCCGCCTCGATTCGCTCTAACAGATAGGGCTTGTAGGGCTCCAGCTTCGTTGGTCGCGGGCCCCGGTCCGGATAGCTAGCTACAACAGACAGGTCCCGCAGGTACCGTCGTACGGTATTGCGCGACACTCCCAGTTGCTGTGCGATGGAGCGAATACTGTTGCCTTGGCCATGTAATACATGAATTTCCACGAGTCTCTCCTGAGTCAACATCGGCCGCCGCTCTGATCATTTGATTAGGCGGCCATTTTGCTTCAGGTGGGTCAATTTTAAGTCGACGCTGGTGGGTCAGTATTACTCCGGCGGTGACAC
>NZ_VTVA01000045.1 GCF_008638345.1 Pseudomonas saliphila
ATCGAGTAGGGAGCGGGATTACTCCCGCCGCCCTCTCACACCACCGTACGTGCGGTTCCGCATACGGCGGTTCATGACTGACACTGAAGGCGTCGCTGGGTGTCCAGCAGCGAGATCAAGCCCAAGGCATCGAAGAAGCGTTTCGGGAAGGCCGCATTCATGTGTGATGCACCCGAGTTCCACCACGGACCTTGTCCGTTGCGGGCCGAGCGCCATGCACGATCTTCCGCCAGCCTCTGCCGACGCAGCATCGTGGTCCGGCCTTGTCGGTGCTTCGCTTGCCGCCAGAGCAGGCAGCGCAGTCTCCGTCTTAGCCAACCATCCAGATTCTCCAGTGCATTCCTGGTCTGCGTGTACTGGAAGTAGCCGATCCATCCTCGAAGCACCGGATTCAGTGTCTCGATGGTATGCGTCAGACTTCTTCCTCGTCCTTGTCGAAGTAGCTCCTTGACCCGCTCCATTAGCCTTTGCAAGCTTTGCGGTGCAATACGCAGTCGCACCTGACGGTGGGCCGTCAGGCTGTAGCCCAGGAATTTACGCGTCCAAGGCCTGGCACATGCGCTTTTGGCGTCGTTGATCTGCAGTTTCAGGCGGTCCGCAAGGAACACTTTCATCTGCATCAGTAACCGATCGCCCGCCGTTTTGCTTCGGACATAGATATTGCAGTCGTCTGCGTACCGGCAGAAGGCATGACCCCGTCGTTCAAGTTCGCGGTCCCAGTCCGTGAGCAGGATGTTTGACAGCAACGGAGAGAGGGGCCCGCCTTGCGGCGCGCCCTCGCGTCGCCGCGTAACCGCCCCTTCGCGCATTAATCCCGCTTCCAGATAACGGCGGATCAGCTTGAGCACGCGTGCATCGTTTACCTGTCGGGCAATCCGTGACATCAGGATGTCGTGGTTTACCCGGTCGAAAAACTTCTCCAGATCAATGTCCACCACCCAACGTCGGCCTTCCAGCACATAGTGTTGTGCCGCAAGGACGGCTTGCTGGGCACTGCGCCCCGGCCGGAAGCCGTAGCTGGACTCGGAAAAGGTCGACTCAAATACAGGTTGGAGTATCTGCAACAGCGCTTGCTGGATCAGGCGATCCAGTACCGTCGGGATGCCCAGCGTCCGTACCCCGCCCGCAGGCTTGGGAATGTCCACTGCGCGTATCGCCTGCGGCATGTATTGCCCGCTTAGCAATGCTGCCTTGATGCTTGGCCAGTGTACCGTCAGCCATTGACCGAAGTGCTCGACTGAGAGTCCATCGACTCCCGGGGCGCCTCGGTTACCAACGACTTTGCGATACGCCTGCCATACATTGGCTCGATCTACCACCGCCTCCATCAGCGATGGTTCCTCCGCTTTCGTTTGCCCGACAACCGCCGTGCAGCCATCAACACCACGATCATCTCCCCCAGAGTTCCGCCCCGGTTCTGCTGTCATGGCTGCGCTTATTCCACGCACTTGTGTCTCATCGACTGCATCGAGTATCTGCCGTCCTAATCGCGGTCACTCATGTTCGGCCCTTCGGTCAAACCGCACCTACTATGACCTCTGCTGACTTCTGCATAACCATCCCAACGCCTCGCAACGTCAGTAGCACAGTGGCAGCTATGCAGACCTCCCCGGGTATGACGCACCCACCTTCACGCTTATGCCTGTCGGATCTACGCCGCGTCGTTCCGTGCAAGTATCGGGCTTTGGCCTTTATGGCTGCCTCACCCCAACGCGTCGCCTCGTATCCGCTTCCTGTTCGTCAGGCCAGCGCTTTGCCTCGGGCTTCCTTCAGATTCGCAGTCGCCCGCGACACCCTTGCCTCTGGCTAACACTTCCCCTTGCCGGGTGTGTAGAGGACTCTCACCTCCGAGTGAGTGCGCCCTGCCGGGCGCACCA
>NZ_VTVA01000046.1 GCF_008638345.1 Pseudomonas saliphila
TCCTGGGGGTGTAGCGCGCCTGAGACTGTGAAAGTATTTCCATTATTCGGTAGGCTGGTGGTTGCCCACTCTCTCTGGTGTAAAGCATGACCCAACGCCGTTATAAGTCAGGCATTGATCGCTCCCAAGAGACGCTGTTCCCGCCCCGGCTGGAGGACTACGTCAGTGAGCATAATCCGGTCCGGGCGATTGATGCGTATATCGGCAGCCTGGATATGAATGCCTTGAATTTCACGCACAGCGCCCCGGGACGCCATCAGGCTGGCCAACCGGCCTACGCGCCGCAGATGCTGTTGAAACTCTACCTCTACGGATACCTCAACCGGCTGCGCAGCAGCCGGGCGCTGGAGCGTGAATGCCAGCGCAATGTGGAGCTGATGTGGTTGCTGGAAGGTCTGCAACCCAGTTACAAAACGATCGCAGATTTTCGCAAGAACAACGCTCGGGCATTGCGCGGGGCGCAGGCGCAGTTCATCGCGCTGTGCCGGGCGCTGGGGCTTTTCGGTGGCCAGCTGGTGGCGGTGGACGGCAGTTTCTTCAAGGGCAATGTCAGCCAGGGGAGCTTTCGGACACACAGGGGGCTGACGGCTCAAATTACCAAGCTGGAAGAGGAGCTGGCGCAGTGGCATCAGGCTCTGGACGCGGCGGATCGCGAGGAGGCTGGAGAGCCAACCAGCCGAGAAGAGAGTGATCTGGCCGAGAAGCTGCACGCACTGCGTGAGGCTCTGAAGGAGAAGACCGAGGCACGAGCTGACCTCGAGCAACGAGGCAAGAGCCAGCACTCGCCGGTCGATGAGGATGCCCGTTTGCTGAGCAAGCGGGGGCAGAGGGTGGCGGGCTTCAATGTCCAGATTGTCACGGATGCCCGGCACAAGCTGATCGTCACCGATGAGGTAACGGACGAACCGAATGACCTGCATCTACTTCACCCCATGAGCGCTCTGGCCAAGGCCGTGCTGGGCGTCGAGACACTGGAGGTGGTGGCGGATGCAGGCTATGTCAACAGCGTGCAATGCCACCAGTGCCACGAGGACGGGATCTATCCTTACTTGCCAGTGCCGTCGGCGCGGGGTCGTACGGTCGCACCGGGTCGATTGTCGCGGGAAGCCTTTGTCTACGAGCCTGAACACGATCGCTATCGCTGTCCCGAAGGATACTATCTGATCGCCTCCTCCAAGCCCAAGGAGCAGGCGGGCCATTGGATACAGCGCTACCGCAGTCGGCGCCGTGATTGCCGCGATTGTGCGCGCCGGGTCGAGTGCCTGCCGGCCAAGGGGCAGGTCCGGGAGATATGGCGCGACCAATACGAAGCCGATACCGAAGCGGTTCGGCAGAGGGCGATGGCCCGCCCCGAGCAGTTGGCACAGCGCAGTGAGTTGGTGGAACACCCGTTCGGCACCCTCAAGCGACGGGCTGGCTGGGACCACTTCCTGGTACGGGGTCTGGAGAAGGTCCGTGGCGAGTGGAGTTTGATGGCGTGGGCGTACAACTTCAGTCGCGTGTTGAATCTACTGGGACTGGAGCGGTTCCTGGAGGTCTGCCAACGGCTGGCAGAGCTGTTGGCGTGTATTGTGGCCCTTTTGTGGGCGCTGTTGGCGTATGGGCTCCCTCTGAGAAGCGCTTGGCACCTGCAAGCGACTCAATAGCAGACAACAGCCGCCTTTTCGGTCTGTTGGGCTCGAGAGCGAAGGAGAGGACATACTTTCACAGTCTCGCCTGCGCTACGCCAA